>NZ_JBSEYF010000002.1:0-592326 GCF_053627655.1 Serratia sp. 121840015-1 | reverse complement strand
CTTCAAGACTTGATATTTTTTTGCATCCGAAGATGCTGGATATCGTCTTGTGGAGTGCCCACACAGATTGTCTGATAAATTGTTAAAGAGCAGTGCCGAGAAACTCATCGGCGCGGGCTGCGTATATTACGCTTTTCGCCCTGAGAGTCAAGCGTTTATTTCGCTTTCTTCTCGCTGACCCGGCGGCTTGTCAGTCGTTGTTCCCGGTCAGTGGAGGCGCATTATAGGGAGTTCTCGGCGGGCCGCAACCCCTAAATGCAAAAAACTTTTCAAGCGTTCAAATAATCACCAAAAATGCCTTTTTAGGATGTTTATTAGTCAAAAAATACCGGTTTTAGCACAGTAATAGCGGCAAACCCTGTAAATAGGGACAAACGAAGATAAAGAAAAGGGAGCGGTCACCCGCTCCCTTTCATCTTTATTACGCTCGATTGCCGTTATTGACGTGCAACAATATGGTCGTTTTCCACATCCAGCGTGACCAGCTTGCCAGGGATCAGCTTGCCGGACAGTATTTGCTGCGCCAGCGGGTTCTCGATCTCCTGCTGAATAGCGCGTTTCAACGGACGCGCACCATACACAGGGTCGTAACCCGTTTTGCTCAACAGCGCCAGGGCCGGTTCGGTCATGGTCACTTCGTAACCGCGCTCTTCCAAACGCTTGTACAGACGCGACAGCTGAATCTTGGCAATTGCAGCAATGTGTTTCTCGCCCAGCGGATGGAACACCACCACTTCGTCGATACGGTTGATGAACTCCGGACGGAAGTGGTGACTCACCATCTCCATCACCGACTCTTTCATCTGCGCGTAGTTCATCTGACCGAAATGCTCCTGGATCAGATCTGAGCCCAGGTTGGACGTCATGATCACCACAGTATTGCGGAAATCGACGGTACGGCCTTGACCATCGGTCAGTCGGCCGTCATCCAACACCTGCAACAGAATATTGAATACGTCCGGGTGCGCTTTCTCGACTTCATCCAGCAGAATCACCGAATAAGGCCGGCGGCGCACGGCCTCCGTGAGGTAACCGCCCTCTTCATAGCCGACATAACCCGGAGGCGCGCCGACCAGACGAGAAACGGAGTGTTTCTCCATAAACTCGGACATGTCGATACGCACCATGGCGTCGTCGCTGTCGAACAGGAACGAAGCCAGCGCTTTGCAGAGCTCGGTTTTCCCAACCCCGGTCGGGCCGAGGAACAGGAACGAACCGATCGGCCGGTTAGGATCGGACAATCCGGCGCGGCTGCGGCGAATAGCATTCGAGACCGCGCTGACCGCTTCGTCCTGGCCGATAACCCGCGAATGCAGCTCTTGCTCCAGGCGCAGCAGTTTGTCACGCTCCCCTTCCAGCATTCTGGCAACCGGGATACCGGTCGCACGCGCCAGCACTTCAGCAATCTCCGCATCGGTCACCCGGTTGCGCAGCAGCTTCATGCTCTTGCCTTCGGCCTGCGTGGCGGCGGCGAGCTGTTTCTCCAGCTCAGGAATTTTGCCGTACTGCAGTTCCGACATCCGCCCCAGATCGCCGACGCGGCGCGCCTGCTCCAGGGTGATTTTGGCCTGCTCGAGTTCGGCCTTGATGTTCTGGGTGCCGGAGAGCGAGGCTTTTTCCGCTTTCCACTCTTCTTCCAGCTCCGAATATTCGCGCTCTTTCTGTCCCAGCTCGTCGCTGAGCATGTCCAGGCGTTTCTTGCTGGCGTCGTCAGACTCTTTATTTAACGCCTGTTGTTCCAGCTTCAACTGAATGATGCGGCGTTCAAGCCTGTCGAGCGATTCCGGCTTGGAATCCATCTGCATACGAATGCTGGACGCCGCTTCGTCGATCAGGTCGATAGCCTTGTCCGGCAATTGACGATCGGCGATATAACGGTGCGAAAGCGTTGCCGCAGCCACGATGGCCGGGTCGGTGATCTGCACGTGGTGGTGCAGTTCGTAACGTTCTTTCAAGCCGCGAAGGATAGCGATGGTGTCTTCCACGCTCGGCTCCGCCACATACACTTTCTGGAAACGACGTTCGAGCGCCGCATCCTTTTCTATATACTGACGGTACTCGTCGAGCGTAGTCGCGCCGACGCAGTGCAGCTCGCCGCGCGCCAGCGCTGGTTTGAGCATGTTGCCCGCATCCATCGCGCCATCCGCCTTACCGGCGCCAACCATGGTGTGCAGTTCGTCGATAAACAGGATAACGCTACCTTCCTGCTTGGCCAGATCGTTGAGCACGCCTTTCAGGCGCTCTTCAAACTCGCCGCGATACTTGGCGCCGGCGATCAAGGCGCCCATATCGAGGGACAATACGCGCTTGTGCTTCAGCCCTTCAGGCACTTCGCCGTTGATGATGCGCTGCGCCAGGCCTTCGACGATGGCGGTTTTACCCACGCCAGGCTCGCCGATCAGCACCGGGTTGTTTTTGGTACGGCGCTGTAGCACCTGGATGGTGCGGCGTATCTCTTCGTCACGGCCGATTACCGGGTCAAGTTTGCCCTGCTCGGCGCGTTCGGTCAGATCGATGGTGTATTTCTTCAATGCTTGCCGTTGGTCTTCGGCGCCTTGGTCTTCCACGCTGTCACCGCCTCTCATTTGTTCAATGGCTTTGCTGATTTTGTCGGCCGTTGCGCCGGCCGCTTTCAACAAGTCGGTCAACGAGCCGCGGTCTTCCAGCACCGCAAGCACAAACAGCTCGGAAGAAATGAATTTGTCCGCGCGCTTCTGCGCCAGCTTGTCGCACAGGTTCAAGACGCGCACCAGCTCGTGGGACGGTTGAACGTCGCCACCGGTGCCTTCTACCTGCGGTAAACGGGACAGCGCCTGTTCGATTTCGGTGCGCACGCGCCCGGCATCGATACCTGCGGAAGTTAATAGTGGACGAACCGTGCCCCCTTCCTGATTGAGCAGGGCGCTCATCAGATGTAGCGGTTCAATAAACTGGTTGTCGTGCCCAAGGGCTAGTGACTGGGCATCGGCGAGGGCAAGCTGGAATTTGTTGGTAAGACGATCCAGACGCATAACACCTCCAAGATGGGTCGAAATTGCTACTGGAGATTAAATGAGGTCATCCCTCAAATTTTCAAGGTTATCTCGACGCTAAATTTTCGGTACAACGCCATGCGTCGTTGGATCGTCCTAATTCAATAGGTTATATCAGCCAGATTAAACTTGCCAGACGTCCGGTTATTCCATCGCGTCGATAGGAGAAAAAATGACTCTTTTCGTTAACCGTGCAGCGGTCGCCGCCATAGATGGCCTGCACGCCTGCCCGCAACAAACGTTGGCGCGCCAGTAAGTAGATATTAGCCAAAAACTTATCGCCGTGCGGCATAAACGCCGCCGCGGCTTCGGCGTCTTCCGCGATAAAGGCGGCACGCACCTCCGGCCCGACTTCAAACTGCTGCGGGCCAATCGCCGGCCCCAGCCAGGCGCGGATCTGGCCCGGTGCGGCGCTGAACGCCGCCACGGTTTGTTCCAGCACGCCGTGGCACAACCCACGCCAGCCGGCATGGGCGGCGGCCACTTCATCGCCGTTCTGCGAGCAGAACAGCACCGGCAGACAATCCGCCGTCATCACGGCACACACCTGCCCCGGCACGTTGCTGTACACCGCATCCGCCCGCAGATCGGCGGGCGCTTGCCCCGTCAACGTCACCACGCGGGTGCCATGTACTTGCTCGAGCCATACAGGCATCTGCGGCAAGCCGGCGGCGGTAACCAACCGTTCCCGATTGCGCTTCACCGCTTGCTCCTCGTCACCGACGTGGGCGCCGAGGTTCAGCGAGTCATAAGGCGGCAGGCTGGTGCCGCCGCCGCGCGTGGTGCTGCAGGCCTTAACGCCGGAAGGCAACGGCCAGTCGGGCAGAATGAGCGAATTCATTACCAGTCCATCTGATCTTTGAATTCTTCGGTGTCCGCCTTCAGCGCGTTGATCAGATCGACCATGTCTTGCGGCAGCGGCGCATGCCACTCCATCTGGATACCGCTGATCGGATGATACAAACGCAGCATGGTGGCGTGCAGCGCCTGGCGGTCAAAGCCGCGCAGCGTGTTGATGAAGGCTTCCGAAGCGCCTTTCGGCGGACGTGGACGGCCGCCGTACAGCGGATCGCCCACCAGCGGATGGCTGATGTAAGCCATGTGTACGCGGATCTGGTGAGTACGGCCGGTTTCCAGGCGCAGACGCAGACGGGTGTGCGCACGGAAGTGTTCCATAATGCGGTAGTGCGTCACCGCCGGTTTACCCATCGGGTGCACCGCCATGTGGGTGCGCTTGGTGGAGTGACGCGCGATTGGCTCTTCTACCGTGCCGCCGGCGGTCATGGTGCCGATCGCCACCGCTTCGTATTCACGGGTAATTTCACGCGCCTGCAGCGCTTCCACCAGCCGGGTTTGCGCCGGCACGGTTTTCGCCACCACCATCAGACCGGTGGTGTCTTTATCCAGACGGTGTACGATGCCGGCACGCGGCACGTCGGCGATTTCCGGGTAATGATGCAGCAACGCATTGAGCACCGTGCCGTCCGGGTTACCGGCACCAGGGTGCACCACCAGATCGCGCGGTTTGTTGATCACCAGGATGTCGCTGTCTTCATAGACGATATCCAGCGCGATATCCTGCGGCTCCCAACGCGCCTCTTCTTCAATCTGTGCATCGATGGCGACGGTCTCTCCGCCCAGCACCTTCTCTTTCGGTTTGTTTGACGTTTTGCCATTGACCTTCACCCGATCGCCCAGGATCCACTCTTTTATGCGAGATCGTGAATAATCAGGGAACAATTCGGCCAAAGCCTGATCTAAACGTTGTCCGAGTTGAGATTCGGCCACCGTTGCGGTGAGTTGTACTTGTTGTGCCATATGCAGCTTCTTCGTTAACGTTGGGTTTTCACGGCGATGCCGTTTAATATAATGTGCTATTGTACCTGGTCTTTGTCGGGAGCTTAACGGACAGTCTCCCGGAATAACACCCTGAGGATAATCAAAACGTCATGACGCGTATGAAATATCTGGTGGCGGCAGCCACGTTGAGCCTGGCGCTGGCAGGTTGCTCCACATCCAAGGATGCGGTTCCCGACAACCCACCTTCGGAAATCTATGCTACCGCGCAGCAAAAACTGCAGGACGGTAACTTCAAGGGCGCGATTACGCAACTCGAAGCGTTAGATAACCGCTATCCTTTCGGGCCGTATTCCCAGCAGGTCCAGCTGGATTTGATTTACGCCTACTATAAGGCTGCCGACTTGCCGATGGCTCAGGCATCCATCGATCGCTTCATGCGTCTGAACCCGACGCACCCGAACATCGATTACGTGATGTACATGCGCGGCCTGACCGACATGGCGCTCGATGACAGCGCACTGCAGGGCTTCTTCGGGGTTGACCGTTCTGACCGCGATCCTCAGCACGCTCGCGCTGCGTTCCGCGACTTCAGCCAGTTGATTCAGCAATACCCGAACAGCCAATACGCGACCGACGCCAACAAGCGTTTGGTGTATCTGAAAGACCGCTTGGCCAAGTATGAGCTTTCGGTGGCGGAATACTACACTAAACGCGGTGCTTACGTCGCGGTCGTTAATCGCGCCGAGCAGATGTTGCGTGAATTCCCGGATACCAAAGCGACGCACGACGTGTTGCCGCTGATGGAAAATGCCTACAAGCAGCTGCAGCTGAACGGCCAGGCTGACAAAGTGGCCAAAGTGATCGCCGCCAACCCGCAATAACCGCGCGTCGGCAACGACAGAAAAACAAAACGGCAGCCTCGGCTGCCGTTTTCATTGGCGTGGACCGGTTTTTTACTGGAGAAATACACAAGTAAAAACACGGTGTTAGCTAGCGCCTCTCACCGGTCAACTCATCGATAATGCGCCATCCGGCGGCAACTCTCAAGCATTAGATAACCAATTCAGATGCTGAATCACAGATTGAACTAACTTTGCAAAAAGTGACAAAAAATCGTGATTTACATCACGCATTTAAACAAAAAGCGGGGTATGCTGGATTCACCAAGACGGAAAGACAGAGAGGTAAGTTATATGACATTGAACATTACCAGCAAACAAATGGATATCACTCCCGCAATCCGCAATCACGTCGAAGACCGTCTCACCAAACTGGAAAAATGGCAGACCCAGCTGATAAACCCACATATCGTCTTATCTAAAGAACCGCAGGGGTTTGTCGCCGACGCTACCATTACCACGCCTAACGGCCCGCTGGTCGCCAGCGCCAAACATGATGACATGTACACCGCCGTTAATGAGCTGATCGCCAAGCTGGAGCGCCAGCTGAACAAGGTGCAGCACAAAGGCGAAGCGCGCCGCTGCAATGCCAGCGTGAAAGACATCGTGCCGGAAGTCACGCAAGAGCAAGAATAACCGTCCGACAGCGATTGCCGCATCAAACGCGCCCGAGGGCGCGTTTTTTGTCGGGTATTTTTGTTGACGGGGTAAAGGCCAGCGGTTACTTTAAAACCTGATCGCATTAACCTTAGGTAGACCATGCCACGCACACCGTTTTTCTTCGCATTCTTTTTTACCTTCCCCTGACTGGGAGGCGTTTCGTCGTGTGAGAAAGAATGCGAAGACGAACAACAAGGCCTCCTGGAAACAGGGGGCTTTTTTTATGGCTATTTTACAACGAATAAGAACTGAAGGCGGAAGCTGATTATGACTGACAACCCGTTATTGGTGCTGCGCGAGCGCATCAGCGCACTGGACTTGAAACTGTTGGCCCTGCTGGCGGAACGCCGTGAGCTGGCGATCGAAGTCGGCAAGACCAAGCTGCACTCTCACCGCCCGATCCGCGATAAAGAACGCGAGCGCGACCTGCTGGACGCGCTGATCGCCGCCGCCAAACCTTACGACCTGGACGGCTTCTACGTCACCCGCCTGTTCCAACTGATCATTGAAGACTCCGTTCTGACCCAACAGGCGCTGCTGCAGCACCAGCTCAACCCCGTCAGCCAGCACTCCGCCCGCATCGCCTTCCTCGGCCCGAAAGGCTCTTATTCACATCTGGCGGCGCGTCAATACGCCGCCCGCCATTTCGATCAGCTGATCGAATGCGGCTGCCAGAAGTTTCAGGATATCTTCACCCAGGTGGAAACCGGCCAGGCGGACTACGCGATACTGCCGATCGAGAACACCAGCTCCGGCTCGATTAACGAGGTGTACGATCTGCTGCAACACACCAGTCTGTCGATCGTCGGCGAGCTGACTAACCCGATCAACCACTGCGTTCTGATTGCCGGCGACAGTGATTTGAGCCAGATTGAAACCGTCTACAGTCACCCGCAGCCGTTCCAGCAGTGCAGCCAGTTCCTGAACCGCTTCCCGCACTGGAAAATCGAATACACCGAAAGCACCGCCGCCGCGATGGAGAAAGTCGCCAAGCTGAATTCACCGAAGGTAGCGGCGCTGGGCAGCGAAGCCGGCGGCGCACTGTACGGGCTGCAGGTGCTGGAACACAACCTTGCCAACCAGCAGCAGAACATCACCCGCTTTATCGTCCTGGCGCGTAAAGCGATTGACGTCTCCGAACAGGTGCCGGCCAAAACCACGCTGATCATGGCGACCGGCCAGCAATCCGGCGCACTGGTCGAAGCGCTGCTGGTTCTGCGCGACAACGGCATCATCATGACCAAGCTGGAGTCACGCCCGATCAACGGCAATCCGTGGGAAGAGATGTTTTATATCGATGTGCAGGCCAATCTGCGTGCCGACGCGATGCAAAAAGCGCTGCGCGATCTGGCACCAATCACCCGCTCGCTGAAGGTACTGGGCTGTTACCCGAGCGACACCGTGGTGCCGGTCAACCCATCCTGAAACCATAAAAAAAGGGTTCGGCCAAGCCGAACCCCTTACCTTTACGTTTACCACCCGCGTTTTACTGCCGGCTGTCGTTAGCCTGCCGCAACAGCGTGCGGCTCTCCACCAGGAAGCGCTGGGCGTAATCGCCGAACCAGTGCTCCACCTTGCGGAAACTGTCGATAAACGCCTGTTTGTCGCCATGCTCCAACAACTTTATCGCCTCGCCGAAGCGCTGGTAGTAACGCTTAATCAGCGCCACATTTTCCTCCGACGACATGATGATGTCGGCGTACAGCTGCGGATCCTGCGCAAACAGGCGGCCAACCATCGCCAGCTCCAGCCGGTAGATCGGCGAGGAGAGCGCCAGCAGTTGCTCCAGTTGCACGTTCTCTTCCGCCAGGTGCAACCCGTAGGCGAAGGTGGCGAAGTGCCGCAGCGCCTGAATAAACGCCATGTTTTGATCGTGTTCGACCGCGCTGATGCGATGCAGCCGCGCCCCCCACACCTGCAGTTGTTCAAGCAACCACTGGTAAGCCTCCGGCCGGCGGCCATCGCAGTAGACCACTACCTGCTTCGCCACGCTGCCCACGTCCGGGCCGAACATCGGGTGCAGCCCCACCACTGGGCCGTTGTGCACCGCCAGCATCGCATGCAGCGGACGGTTCTTCACCGACGCCAAATCCACCAGAATACAGTCGTCGGGCAACGTTGGCAGGCGGCTTATCACCTGCTCTGTCACATGGATCGGCACGCTGACGATCACCATGCCGGCGTCGGCCAACAGCTGTTCCGCCTGTGGCCAATCTTCCTGATCCAATACCCTGACCTGATAACCCGACAGCGTCAGCAGACGGTTGAACAGCCGGCCCATCTGGCCGTTGCCGCCGATGATGACGATCGGCCGCAGCTGCGGGCACAGGGTTTTAAAGCCTTTATCGTTCTCGCTGACGTATGATTCGCGCATCACGCGGCGCAAGACGTCCTCGATCAAATCCGGCGGCACCCCGAGGTTTTCCGCCTCCTGACGGCGCGAGGCCAGCATCGCCGCCTCGCGCTCCGGCACATAAACCGGTAAACCGTGGCGGCTTTTCACCTCCCCCACTTCCGCTACCAGATGCAGGCGTTTTGCCAGCAGATCCAGCAACGCTTTGTCCACCTCGTCGATTTGATCGCGCAGCGCGGTCAGTTCTGCCACCATAACTTACTTTTCTCCCGTGCGTGCCGTCAGCGCAGCGCCGAGTTCCTGATGCATATGACGCAGCAGCGTTTCCGTGCTCTCCCAGTCGATGCAGGCGTCGGTGACGGACACACCGTAACGCATGTCTGCACGCGGCTGTTCGGAAGACTGATTGCCCTCATGCAGATGGCTCTCCAGCATAATGCCGGTGATCGAACGGTTGCCCGCTTTGATCTGCTCCACCACGGACTCGGCCACCGCCGGCTGACGGCGATAGTCTTTATTCGAGTTGCCATGGCTGCAATCTATCATCAAGGACGGATGGAGTCCCGCCTCGAGCATCTGTTTTTCACAGGCCGCAACGTGCTCGGCGCTGTAGTTCGGGGTTTTGCCGCCGCGCAGGATCACGTGCCCGTCCGGGTTGCCCTGCGTCTGCAGCAGGCAAACCTGGCCCGCCTGGTTGATGCCGACGAAGCGGTGTGGCATAGCGGCGGCGCGCATGGCGTTGATGGCGGTGCCCAGACTGCCGTCGGTGCCGTTTTTGAACCCGACCGGCATCGACAGGCCGGAAGCCATTTCGCGGTGGGTCTGCGATTCGGTGGTGCGCGCGCCGATCGCCGACCAGCTGAACAAGTCCCCCAGGTACTGCGGGCTGTTCGGATCCAACGCTTCGGTAGCCAACGGCAAGCCCATGCCCACCAGATCCAGCAACAGGCGACGCGCGATGTGCAAGCCTGCTTCAACGTCAAACGAACCGTCCATGTACGGATCGTTGATCAAACCTTTCCAGCCGACAGTGGTTCTGGGTTTTTCAAAATAGACGCGCATAACGATATACAGCTGATCGCTCAAGTCAGCCGCCAGGGTTTTCAAACGACGGGCGTAGTCCAGCGCCGCATCCGGATCGTGGATCGAACAAGGCCCGCACACCACCAACAGGCGATGATCGCGCCCCTGCAAAATGTTGGCGATGGTGTTGCGCGCGGTGGCGATTTCATTTTCGTCGTCGGCGCTAAGCGGGAACTGGTTCTTCAGCTCCTCCGGCGTGATGAGAACCTGTTCTGCACTGATGTGTACGTTATTGAGCGCGTCTTTTTGCATGATGCTATTCCTGTCGTTTGGCGTTATGCGTTGAAATGGAACATTGAGCGTTTCAGGGCTCTACCTTATCACGCGATGTAAAGATTTCAATCCAATTTCCGTAAATAAAAAATTACCGTGCTTTTGCTTATAAAAAAACATGTATAAAAACATCAATGAAATACAATTAAATTCATTTAAATCAAAAATATAATCAAATCACAGAATCATCAAAACGCGCCTGGGCACCCTGCGAACCAAACCCCCAAAACGTAAACATATTTGTACAATTAGTTTTACAGGGAAGATACACCGCCCGTCTCGGCGCCCACGAACGGACAGTAGCGGATACCGTCAGACTCAGCACGAAATGCCGCCGAAAGCGATGAATTTAAGTAGAAGAAAAGCGAATAAATGAGGAATAAAAATTAAAAACTTAAGCTAATGGCGGCTATTTTTGTCGCCGAAGTGAACCGATATAATGTGACCGTCATCAACAATAACCACCCTTAACAACTGGATCCAAGATGCTCTCTTCTCGCGCTCGTCGCGCTTTTCCGCTGTATATTTGCTGCTTAACGACTTTCACCAGTGTTTCAGCCCTTGCCGACAATACGCTTTTCACCGCGATGGACGATCCGGCCACCGCCAAGAAACCGTTCGAAGGCAACGTGCAGGCGGGCTACAACGCCCAGTCCGGCAACTCGCAAAGCTCCACCCTGTTGGCCAACACCAATATGACCTGGTTCAATACCGACGCGGCATATAGCCTGTGGGGGGCGGCCAACAACACCACCTCCTCCAACGTGCGCTCGTCCGAAAAGTACCAGGCCGGTGGCCGTACGCGCTATAACCTGACCGATCGCAACTACCTGTTCGGCCAGGCCAGCTGGCTGAGCGACCGTTTCAACGGTTATGACTCGCGCTCCACGCTGACCGGCGGTTACGGCCGCCAACTCCTCAACGGGCCGCTCAGCGATCTGCGGGTGGAATTTGGTCCCGGCGTACGCCATGACGAATACCACGGCGGCGGCCGCTCGACCAAAGGGCTGGCCTACGGTGCGGCCAACTATTCCTATCAGCTGACCGACAACACCAAGTTCATTCAGGGCGTTTCCGCGCTGGCGAACGAGGAAACCACGCTGAACTCGGAAAGCGCGTTGAACGTGGCGATCAACGATCGCTTCTCACTGCGCGTGGCCTACACCGTGACCTACAACAGCAAACCGCCGGCCTCCGCACCGAAAAACACCGATACCACCACCTCGGTCACGCTGGTCTACGGCCTGTAACCTCCCCCGCCCAGAATCTCTCGAAGCCCATCATCGATGGGCTTTTTTTATACCCGCCGCTCTCTCTTGCACAATCTGCTAAAAATATTCATCTCGCCCATTGACGACTTTAGCAAATAGCTTAATACTGTATGCATATACAGTAATTATTATACAGCCTCGTGGCATGATGGATTTCGATAGCGAGTGGCCAACAACGCATCGATAACCCCCAGCTCCGAGAGACTGT
The DNA here is from genome assembly GCF_053627655.1 of Serratia sp. 121840015-1. Classification (NCBI taxonomy): domain Bacteria; kingdom Pseudomonadati; phylum Pseudomonadota; class Gammaproteobacteria; order Enterobacterales; family Yersiniaceae; genus Serratia; species Serratia sp. 121840015-1. Next base: position 580,747 of record NZ_JBSEYF010000002.1, on the reverse strand, counting down.
AAACAAAGTGAGCATAAGCTATGGAGAAAATCACCTCATTCATCACCTACGCCATGGCGCTGTTTCTCGCCTGGCTCGGCAGGCTCTCTCCGCAGGACATTGCCTTTTTAGTCGGTGCGGCGGTAGGAATCGGCACGTTTCTGGTGAACTGGTACTACCGACGTAAAAGCCTGCAGATCTTGAAGGCTATTGAGCGCAATGCGGCATCACGGAGGAAAATTTACGATGAGTGCAATCGTTAAGCGCTGCAGCGTCGCCGCCGTTTTGGCCATCGCCGTGCTGTTACCGTCATTTGGCGAGCTGCAAACCTCAGAAGCCGGCCTCAGGCTGATCGCCGATCTCGAAGGTTGCCGCCTGTCGCCTTACCAGTGCAGCGCCGGAGTGTGGACACAGGGCATTGGACACACCGCCGGCGTCATCCCGGGCCAGGCTATCGATGAGCGGCAAGCCGCTGTGGATTTGGTAGACGATGTTCGCCGCACCGAGCGTGGCATGGCCGCCTGCCTGCCGCAAACGCTCCCACAAGAAACCTATGACGCGGTGATCGCCTTCGCCTTCAACGTGGGCATCAGCGCCGCCTGCCACTCCACGCTGGTCACGCTGCTGCAACAGCGCCAGTGGCAACAGGCTTGCGATCAGTTGCCACGTTGGGTTTACGTAAACGGAAAGAAAAACAAGGGGCTGGAACAGCGACGCGCCACGGAACGCGCACTGTGCTTGCAAGGCATTGCCTCATCATGACGGGCTCGCTCGCCTAAGTGGTGATGCCACAACAATTTCACTTAATTTGTTCAAGGGGGGTTCTTATGATGCACTGTCCACTATGCGGTCACGTGGCCCACACTCGCTCCAGTCGCTATCTGAGCGAATCGACCAAAGAGCGTTACCATCAATGCCGCAACATCAACTGCAGCTGCACGTTCGCCACGCACGAATCCGTTGCACGGGTGATCGTCAAGCCCGGCGATGACATTGTCCCGGCGCAGCCGCACCCGCCGGAGAATCAGCATAAACAAAGCGCCGCCGCGCTGTAATGCAAAAAGCCTGCTGATGCAGGCTTTTTAATGTCGCTACAACGTGGCCAAATCTCGCAAATGCAACGCAGCTGGATTTTCAGATAAAAAAAGGGGCTGGCATAGGCCAACCCCTGATAACTATTAACTTTTGGATGCAGCGTTAGTTAACGCGGTTCAGACGCTCTTTGATACGAGCAGCCTTACCAGTACGTTCACGCAGGTAGTACAGTTTAGCTTTACGAACGGCACCACGACGTTTAACAGTAATGCTGTCGATTACTGGGGAGTGAGTCTGGAATACGCGCTCAACACCTTCGCCGTTGGAAATCTTACGAACAGTGAATGCAGAGTGCAGACCGCGGTTACGGATAGCGATAACCACGCCCTCGAATGCCTGCAGACGTTTTTTGCTACCTTCAACGACCCATACCTTCACTTCCACGGAATCACCCGGACGGAATGCAGGTACGTCTTGTTTCATCTGCTCTTGTTCAAGTTGCTTAATAATGTTGCTCATAATATGTCTCTTACCCTAGGTAAACTGATATATCGGTCCCGTCTGATGTCAGACGTTTCCTTCATAGTCCTGTTGCCTGGCCTGATGTTCCCGTTGGAACTCAGCCAGCAACACCGCTTGCTCGTCAGTCAGAGCTAGGCTTTCTAGAAGTTCAGGTCTTCTAAGCCAGGTTCGGCCCAGCGACTGCTTTAAGCGCCAGCGACGTATCTCGGCATGGTTGCCCGACAGTAGAACCGGCGGTACTTCCATCCCTTCCAACACCTCTGGGCGGGTATAGTGCGGACAGTCCAGCAATCCGTCGGCGAAGGAGTCTTCCTCCGCTGAGGCCTGATGGCCCAGCACACCCGGTATGAAACGGGCGACTGAATCAATCAGGGTCATCGCCGGCAGTTCCCCGCCGCTGAGAACGTAATCGCCGATTGACCACTCTTCGTCAATTTCGGTTTGGATTACGCGCTCGTCTATCCCTTCGTAACGGCCGCACACCAGAATCATCTTCTGATTGGCCGCCAGTTCGCACACGCCGGTTTGATCCAGCTTGCGCCCCTGAGGTGACAGATAAATCACCTTTGCTCCCTCGCCTGCCGCTGCTTTCGCCGCATGAATGGCTTCCCGTAAAGGTTGCACCATCATCAGCATTCCCGGGCCGCCGCCATAAGGGCGATCGTCCACGGTGCGATGCCGGTCGTAGGTGAAGTCGCGAGGACTCCAACACTGCACGCTCAGCAGGCCATTTTTTACTGCCCGGCCAGTCACCCCGTAATCGGTGATAGCGCGGAACATCTCAGGAAACAGGCTTACAATACCGATGAACACAAGCCAATCCCCTTACCGTTATTCCACTTGCTTCGACCGTTTGATCCGGGGGTCAAAAACCAGGATCCCAATCTGCCTCAATCACGCGGGCAGTGAGATCGACTTTCTTGATAACCTGCCCATGAAGAAACGGAATCAACCGCTCCTTCATGCCGAACGCATCTTTCAGGTTCGCTTTCACAACCATCACATCGTTCGAGCCGGTTTCCATCATATCGATGACTTTACCCAGCTCGTAGCCGGCGGTGGTGACTACCTGGCAGCCCATCAGGTCTTTCCAGTAGTAATCGTCACCCTCCAGCGGAGGAAGTTGCTCAGAATCCACCATAATCTCGCGATTAGTCAGCAGATTCGCCGCGTCCCGATCGTCAATGCCTTTGACCTTGATGATCAGATCCTGACTGTGGCGCTTCCAGTCTTCCAACTCGATATGCTGCCACTGACCCGCCTGCTGGATAAACCACGGCTGATAGTCAAAAATGCTTTCGGCGTTCTCGGTGGATGAAAACACTCTGAGCCAACCACGAATGCCGTAAGCGGACCCCATTTTACCGAGTACAATCGGCTGCTTAGGCGCTACCGGTTTGAGTTGCTTGCTCATTGCCACCACCGCGACAGATTAAGCTGCTTTCTTAGCGTCTTTGATCAGCGCGTGAACGCGATCAGAAACGGTTGCACCCAGACCAACCCAGTGCTCGATGCGGTCCAGGTCCAGACGCAGTGCTTCAGCCTGACCGGAAGCGATCGGGTTGAAGAAGCCTACGCGCTCGATGAAACGACCATCACGAGCGTTGCGGCTGTCGGTCACTACTACTTGATAGAACGGACGCTTTTTAGCGCCGCCACGTGCCAAACGAATTGTTACCATAACATCCTCTTTAGTTAATAAAACAGCCGGGCCCCATTGAGGGACGGGGCCCGGTTGCAATATAAAAAGCCCGAAAATTTTACTCATTTTGGCGCAAAAAGCAATCTAAAGCGTCGATCGCAGGGGACAACTTTTGCTGCCTGTCAAATTTCGGGCGGTTTTCACCGCGAACGGCGAATGCTGAAAGCGCCCACACTCGGCGTGCGGAGGCCCATCAGCGGCCTGGGAAGCCCGGCGGCATCATACCTTTCATGCCGCGCATCATCTTCGCCATACCGCCTTTCTTCATCTTCTTCATCATACGTTGCATTTCGTCGAACTGCTTCAGCAAGCGGTTGACGTCCTGCACCTGCATGCCGGCCCCCATCGCGATGCGGCGCTTGCGCGAGCCCTTGATGATTTCCGGTTTGGCGCGCTCTTTCAGCGTCATCGAGTTGATGATCGCCTCCATGCGCACCAGCACTTTATCGTCCATCTGCGACTTGACGTTGTCCGGCAGCTGGCCGGCGCCCGGCAGCTTGCTCAGCATGTTGGCCATGCCGCCCATGTTGCGCATCTGCTTGAGCTGCTCCAGGAAGTCGGTCAGATCGAAACCGTCACCCTTCTTCAGCTTGTTGGCCAACTTCTCCGCCTGCTCGCGGTCGACCTTGCTTTCGATATCTTCGATCAGCGACAGCACGTCGCCCATGCCCAGGATGCGCGATGCCACGCGATCCGGGTAGAACGGCTCCAGCGCTTCGGTCTTCTCGCCCACGCCGAGGAATTTGATCGGCTTGCCGGTGATATGACGGATGGACAGCGCGGCACCGCCGCGCGCGTCGCCGTCGACCTTGGTCAGCACCACGCCGGTCAGCGGCAGCGCTTCGTTAAACGCCTTGGCGGTATTGGCGGCGTCCTGGCCGGTCATGGCGTCGACCACGAACAGGGTTTCCACCGGCTTGATCGCCGCGTGCACCTGTTTGATCTCGTCCATCATCGCTTCGTCAACGTGCAAACGGCCGGCGGTATCGACGATCAGTACGTCGTAGAACTTCAGCTTGGCCTGTTGCAGCGCGCGATTGACGATGTCGATCGGTTTTTCTTTGACGTCAGACGGGAAGAAATCGATGCCGACGCCTTCCGCCAGCGTTTCCAGCTGTTTGATCGCCGCCGGGCGATAAACGTCCGCGGAAACCACCAACACTTTCTTCTTCTGTTTTTCTTTCAGGAATTTGCCGAGTTTACCGACGCTGGTGGTTTTACCGGCACCCTGCAAGCCCGCCATCAGCACCACCGCCGGCGGCTGGGCCGCCAGATTCAGCTCGGTGTTGACTTCGCCCATCGCGGCGATCAGCTCGCCCTTGACGATCTTGACGAACTCCTGCCCCGGCGTCAGGCTCTTGTTGACTTCATGGCCGACCGCGCTCTCTTTGACGCGGTTGATGAAGTCGCGCACCACCGGCAGCGCAACGTCCGCTTCCAGCAATGCCATGCGCACTTCACGCAGGGTTTCCTTGATATTCTCTTCGGTCAGCCGCCCGCGGCCGCTGATATTGCGCAACGTGCGCGACAGTCGATCGGTTAAATTTTCAAACATCGTCTCATGCTCAACGTGTAATGACAGGCCGCTCCGGCGACACAATTGCGCCGATGATAACACGAAGCGCGGCGGATCTCTGCCTCAGCGTTGGAGATAGGTTGGAGTGAAACGCGCGCAACGTTATACTGACACTCCAATTAACCACGCCGAAGCAAAATTAAACGCTATGCCAGTTTTCTCCATTGTGGCTTTGATGGCCTACCTGCTCAGCCTTGGACTGATCATTCCCAGCTTGTTGCGGAAGAACAGCGCATACCGTCGGCTTGCCCTCGTCTCGGCGGTGGTGGCGCTGATTTGCCATGCCATCGCGCTGCAGCAGCGCATCTTTGACGTCAGCGCCGGGCAGAATCTCAGCCTGCTGAACATTGGCTCCATCGTCAGCCTGATCATCTGCTCGGTGATGACCTTCGTCGCCTCGCGCGACCGCGGCTGGTTCCTGCTGCCGATCGTCTACAGCTTCGCGATGATCAACCTGGCCTTCGCCAGCTTCATGCCCGGCGAATTCATCACTCACCTGGAAGCCAGCCCGGAACTGATGGTGCATATCGGCCTGGCGCTGTTCTCTTACGCTACCCTGATCATCGCCGCGCTCTACGCCTTGCAGCTCGCTTGGCTCGATTACCTTCTGAAAAACAAGAAGTTGACCTTTAGCGCCGACATGCCGCCGCTGATGAGCATCGAGCGCAAGATGTTCCATATCACCCAGATCGGCGTGGTGCTGCTGACGCTCACCCTGTGCACCGGCTTGCTGTACATGGATAATCTGTTCAGCAAAGAGAACGTGCATAAAGCCGTGCTGTCGATCATGGCCTGGTTCGTGTATATCGTGCTGTTGTGGGGCCATTACCATGAAGGCTGGCGCGGCCGCCGCGTCGTCTGGTTCAGCTTCGCCGGCGCCTTCCTGCTGACGCTCGCCTACTTCGGCAGCCGTCTGATTCAGCAGGTGATGGTGCGCTAAGCCAGCCCGGTTCAATTCTCCCTCTCTATAAGGAATACTGCATTGGAGCATGTGTCGACGGGGACCCTCATCATTATCCTGGTGATCATGATCGTGGTCTCCGCTTACTTCTCCGCTTCCGAAACCGGCATGATGACGCTCAACCGTTATCGCCTGCGTCACCTGTCCAAACAGGGCAACCGCTCGGCGCGTCGGGTGGAGAAGCTGCTGCAAAAACCGGATCGACTGATCGGCCTGGTGCTGATCGGCAACAACCTGGTCAACATCCTCGCCTCGGCGCTGGCGACCATCGTCGGCATGCGGCTGTATGGCGATCTCGGCGTGGCGATCGCGACCGGCATACTGACCTTCGCCGTGCTGCTGTTCGCCGAAGTGCTGCCAAAGACCTTCGCCGCCCTCTATCCGGAACGTATTGCCTTCCCCAGCAGCGTCCTGCTGGCCCCATTGCAAAAGGTGATGTTCCCGCTGGTCTGGCTGCTCAACGGCATCACCAGCCTGACCTTGCGCCTGTTCGGCATCCGCACCAACGTGCGCATCAGCGACGCCGTCAGCAAGGATGAGCTGCGCACTATCGTGCGCGAATCCCAGTCGCAAATCTCCCGACGCAACCAGGACATGCTGATTTCGGTGCTGGATCTGGAAAAGGTGACGGTTAACGACATCATGGTGCCGCGCACCGAGATCGTCGGCATCGACGTCAACGACGACTGGAAGTCGATCATGCGCCAGCTGACCCACTCGCCGCACGGCCGCATCGTGCTGTATCGCAGCTCGCTGGACGACGCGATCGGCATGCTGCGCGTGCGCGAAGCCTACCGCCTGATGACCGAGAAAAAAGAGTTCAACAAAGAGAACCTGCTGCGCGCCGCCGATGAAATCTACTTCGTGCCGGAAGGCACGCCGCTGAACGTTCAGCTGGTGAAGTTCCAGCGTAACAAAGAGAAGGTCGGCATCGTGGTCGACGAGTACGGCGACATTCAGGGCCTGGTCACGGTAGAAGACATTCTCGAAGAGATCGTCGGCGACTTCACCACCTCGATGTCACCAACGTTGGCGGAAGAGGTCACGCCGCAGAGCGATGGCTCGGTCTTGATCGACGGTACCGCCAACGTGCGCGAGCTGAACAAGGCCTTCAACTGGACCCTGCCGGCCAGCGAGGCTCGCACCGTCAACGGTATGCTGCTCGAAGAGCTGGAAGAGATCCCTGAAACCGGCACCCGGGTGCGTATCGGCCACTACGATATCGACATTCTCGACGTGCAGGGCAACATGATCAAACAGGTGCGGGTCACGCCGATCACCTCGCTGCAATCCAGCGTCGGCCACCACTGACCGCCGGCCTGAAAGTAAAAAAGACGCGAAATCGCGTCTTTTTTTATCTCTGCGGGAAACTCGCGGCTAGATATGCAGTTCCTGCAGCTTCTCTTTCGGCAGCGCCAGCTCGTCGTTGTGGTTAACCACCACGTCGTTATCCAGGATGTGCTTGGCGATCTCCTGCGCTTCTTCCAGCGAGTGCATATGGTAAGTGCCGCACTGGTATTCGTTCAGCTCAGGGATTTTGCGCTGGTCGGTCACTTTCAGCACGTCGGCCATCGCCGCTTTCCACGCATCGGCTACGCGCTGCTCTTCCGGCACGCCGATCAGGCTCATGTAGAAACCGGTACGACAGCCCATCGGGGAGATGTCGATAATCTCCACGCCCTGGCCGTTCAGGTGGTCACGCATAAAGCCGGCGAACAGGTGCTCCAGCGTGTGAATGCCGCGCTCGGGCATCACTTCCAGGTTCGGGCGGCAAAAGCGCAGATCAAACACCGTGATGGTATCGCCATGAGGCGTTTTCATGGTTTTCGCAACGCGGACAGCCGGAGCTGCCATACGGGTATGATCGACGGTAAAGCTATCCAGCAATGGCATTTCGCTACCTCCTCGTAAAAGAGCATTTATTTCGAAACTTTTTTTCCTAACCGGGAAACCTTTTCTAACCCTGCGAGTCTGAGTATGTGAAAGACGCGCATTTGTTATCATCATCCCTGTCATCAGAGATGCATATTTGGCCACATTGATGTGGCCTTTTTCTTTTTCAGCTTCCGCCGTTTTGCTTCAGGAACGCTTCAAAGCTTAGCGTATCATTGGCTTCTATGTCGCGTTGGCGCTGCCACGAGGCTTCCCGCTCTTTATCCAGCTCGGCTTCGTTCAGGATTTGCAACGGCTCTTCCAGCAACGTCTGACGATACTGCTCCGCCAGCTGCAACCCGACGCGCCCAGTGCCTTCCGCCTTCATCGCCTTCAGAATGCGCGCAGAGAAGGTCAACTCAGGATCGTCGAACGCGGCAACCAGCTCATCGCACACCTGCTGGTATTGACGGTTGCCGGCTTCGCCGTCCAACACTTCCGCCACCCGACGCAGATCGGCGAACAGCGCCTTACCCACTTTTTCGAGCGGTTCATGGCTGGCGCCACAGCCGATGCCGATGGTCTGGCCCGGCTTGCGCCCTTCCAGAATCACCCGGTTCCAGTTCTTGCGCGTGCACAGCAGTTCATCGCTGCTCATCTCCGGCGCATCGGCCAGCGCGCACCACACCAGGAACAGATCCAGGAAACGCGCCTGCACCGCGTCCACGCCGATTGGCGAGAACGGGTTGATATCCAGCGAACGCACTTCGATATATTCGATGCCGCCGCGCAGCAGCGCGTCCGACGGCGTCTCGCCGCTTTGGGTCACGCGCTTCGGCCGGATCGGCGCATACAGCTCGTTCTCTATTTGCAGCACGTTGCTGTTCAGCTGCAGGTAGCGATCGCCCTCTTTCACGCCCATCTTGGCGAACTCTTCGGACGGCGTCGCGATCGCCCGCTTCAGACCGGCCACATAGCTGTGCAGATCGTTGAAGGTGATGCCCAAATTGCTCTGCGACTTGTTGGTGTAACCCAGGTCGCTCAGACGCAGCGAGGTGGCGTACGGCAGGTAGCACATCCCCTGCTCGGTGCGCTCGAACGGCAGATTGGTCTCACGCCCCTTGAGGAACGAAGAACAAATGGCCGGCGATGCGCCGAACAGATACGGGATCACCCAACCGAAACGGTAATAGTTGCGGATCAGGCGGAAATACCCCGCCGAGATCTGCTCTTTACCGCTTTCTGCGTCCTGCACGCCGGCCCAGGCCTGCCAAAACTCCAGCGGCAGCGAGAAGTTGTAGTGCACGCCGGAAATGGTCTGCATCAGCGCGCCGTAGCGATTCTTCAGCCCTTCGCGGTACAGCGTCTTCATGCGGCCGATGTTCGACGAACCAAACTGCGCCAGCTCGATATCCTGCTCGGCTTCGATAAAGCACGGCATGCTGAGCGGCCACATGCGCTCATCGCCGATATTGCGCGCCACGTAACGATGAATATCGCGCAGGAACGTCAGCAGGTGATCGATGTTGTCATCAACCGGCGTAATGAACTCTAACAGCGCTTCGGCGAAATCCGTGGTGATCCAGTGGTGCGTCAATGCCGCGCCCAGCTTTTCCGGATGCCCGGTGGTCGCCAAGGTGCCGTTCGGCGTGACCCGCAGCGTTTCACGCTCGATGCCACGACGAATGCCTTTTAATGCCTGGGGATGGGCTTCCAACCAAGAAAGCGCCTGTGATACGTCCGGGATCAAATTGACCTCCCGCTTCTAAAAACAATAACTCGTAAGCATACTGAATCCGCACCCGAGAGAATATTGAGTTATATTCACTTGGTTACTGCCACCAGGCGATACCCTGTACCGTTATCATAGCCAAAACGATGTAACGCAGCGCCTTTCCGATACACAGAAACAGCGCGACAGAGCCCCAGGGCATGCGCAGCCAACCTGCCAACACGCACAACAAATCGCCCACCACCGGCACCCAGCTGAGCAGCAGCGCAGCCGGGCCGAAGCGTTGCAGCCACCCGAGCGCCGTTGCCAGCCCCCGCTGTGGTTTCAACGCCGGTAACAGGCGCCCGATAATGACATTGGTCAAGCCACCCAGCGTGTTGCCCAGGGTCGCGGCCAGCACCAGCAACTCCGGCGAGACGCGACTCTGGGTCAGCAAGGCGACCAGAACGATTTCTGAATTTCCCGGCAGCAGCGTCGCACTGAGGAAGCTACTGCCAAATAACGATATTACGGCTAGCGTACTACTCACAGCGTACGGACGTCTACCACAGCCATACCGGCACTTTTCGCCGCCTGAATGCCGAAATCGGCGTCTTCAAACACCACGCATTTTTCCGGCGGCACGCCGATCAGTTCGGCACAGCGCAAGAAGGTGTCCGGCTCCGGTTTGTGGCGCTGCACGTCGTCCGCACCGACGATCGCGTCGAAGCAGTTGAACAGGCCGAGATGACGCAGCAGCATTTCCGCCATGCGGTGCTCGCTGCCGGTACCGACCGCCATCGGACGGCGGCCGTGATAGGACTTCACCACCTCGATCAGCGGCAATGGACGCACACTGTCCAACAGCATCGCTTCCACCGCGCGGGTTTTCTCCGCGGCCAGGTGATGGGGATCGAGATCGGCCTGATGGCTGGCGATAATCGCCTGGGCGATGCGCCAGGTCGGTGAACCGCTCAGCGCCACCATGGCCGCTTCATCAAACGTCATGCCATAACGGGACAGCACTTCACGCCACGCTTTGCGGTGCGTTGGCTCGGTGTCCAGAATCGTGCCGTCCATGTCGAAAATAAGACCCTGATAGCGGTCGTACATCGTTACTCCATGATCGTTGAGGAAAGAAAACTACTTTAGCGTAAAGCCGTTGGGTTGTCGCTGACTGCGTCATAACGGAATGTGCTGTGCCCGATCGGGCGCAAAGGAGGACGGGGGAGAGAGAATGGCTAAATGCTGAAAAGCGAAAAACCCGCCGAAGCGGGTTTCTCTTAGATGGTGCATCCAGGAGGATTCGAACCTCCGACCGCTCGGTTCGTAGCCGAGTACTCTATCCAGCTGAGCTATGGATGCATGTCTATTTTTTACTGCTTGCCTACTTCACTAACGAAGCATGACGGAAAGAATGGTGCATCCGGGAGGATTCGAACCTCCGACCGCTCGGTTCGTAGCCGAGTACTCTATCCAGCTGAGCTACGGATGCACAGGAATTCTTTTTTGATACCGTATGGTACGTTGTTACTACCCCACCATACTGCAAAATATGGTGCATCCGGGAGGATTCGAACCTCCGACCGCTCGGTTCGTAGCCGAGTACTCTATCCAGCTGAGCTACGGATGCAAATGGCGGTGAGGCGGGGATTCGAACCCCGGATGCAGCTTTTGACCGCATACTCCCTTAGCAGGGGAGCGCCTTCAGCCTCTCGGCCACCTCACCATACGCTTCTTTCGAATTGTGCCTAACTTGCTTTGGAGAAGCTCATCGGCACTGCGTGGCGCACATATTACTTTCTCCGACTTTTAAGTCAAACAATTTTTCCCAACTCATGTGCGTTTGCACAATTCGCACCCAACATGGGCGATTTCACGGCAAAAATGGCGTTTTATCAACAGGCAACCGCAACGTCTGCAGCAATAAAGCAGGAAACTAACCGGGAAAATAATCACGAAAAAGAGAGGGGAGAACGAAAGAAGTGGGTAAAACGATGCAGTAGCGTCTCGTCTGGCAACGAGACGCTGCTTCGGAATCAGTAAGTCGTCTGCTGAGACTTCTCTGCCTGAATGCGCTGATAGATTTCTTCACGGTGAACTGAAACCTCTTTGGGGGCGTTCACACCAATACGCACCTGGTTGCCTTTTACCCCTAGCACAGTGACCGTAACCTCATCGCCAATCATGAGGGTTTCACCAACTCGACGAGTCAGAATTAACATTCTTTGCTCCTTGAAAGATTAAAAGAGTCGGGTCTCTCAGTTTCCCCGTCATTATCCATCATATGTGGTGAAAACGTAAGCCGCGCAACCCACAATAAGTGTAAGCAGACTTGGTCCCACCTCAGATAATGGTAAGTTTAGCCGACCTGAAAAACTTTGTTCCCGCAATTGTAACTAAATTGTGTTAGCACAGTATGAAAACGCCATAATCAACAAAGTATTATGGCGTTTGTGCGTGCTATTTATTTATGTTCACAGCTTCGAGGCCACCCAGGCTTCTACGCTGTTTAACGCCGCTGGCAGGGCGTTGATATCCGTCCCCCCCGCCATCGCCATATCCGGGCGACCACCGCCCTTGCCGCCTACCTGCTGCGCCACGTTGCCGATCAACTCGCCGGCTTTCACGCGGTCAGTCAGATCCTTGGTCACGCCTGCAACCAGGCTGACTTTGTCATCAGCCGTCGTTGCCAACACGATGATGGCCGAACCCAATTGATTTTTCAGGTCATCCACCATGGTGCGCAGCATTTTGGCTTCGACATTGTCCAACTGGCTGACCAACAGCTTCACGCCGTTAACCATTTTTGCCTGGCTGGACAGCGACGCGCTTTCCTGCGCCGCCTGCTGATCTTTCAGCTGCTGCAGTTCTTTTTCCAGCGCGCGGGTGCGATCGAGCACCGAGCGCACTTTATCGCTCAGTGTGTTGCTGTCGCCCTTAACCAGCTGCGCAACGTCTTGCAACAAATCGCTTTGCTGGTGCAGCGTGGCGATAGCGCCTGCGCCGGTCACCGCTTCAATACGACGAATGCCCGCCGCGGTGCCCGACTCGCTCAGAATGCGGAACAGACCGATATCGCCGGTGCGGCTGGCATGAGTACCGCCACACAGCTCGGTGGAGAAGTCGCCCATGGTCAGTACGCGCACGTTGTCATCGTACTTCTCGCCGAACAGCGCCATCGCGCCCTTCTCTTTGGCATCTTCCAACGCCATCAGCTCGGTCTGTACCGGCAGGTTACGACGCACCTGCTGGTTCACCAGATCTTCCACCGCGCGGATTTGCTCCGGCTTCATCGCTTCGAAGTGCGAGAAGTCGAAACGCAGATATTTGTCGTTAACCAGCGAGCCTTTCTGCGCGACGTGGTCGCCCAGCGTTTGGCGCAGCGCGGCGTGCAGCAAGTGAGTCGCGGAGTGGTTCAGACGGATGCTGTTGCGGCGCTCAGCGTCTATCTGCGCATCCACGCGATCGTTCAGCTTCAGCGAGCCCTGCGCCAGTCTGCCCTGGTGGCCGATAGCCTGGCCGTATTTCTGGGTGTCGTTGACCACAAACTCTACGCCGGCGGCTTTCAGCACGCCTTTATCGCCGACCTGGCCGCCGGATTCACCGTAGAACGGCGTCTCATCCAATACCACCACCGCCTCTTCGCCGGCATTGATCTGATCGACCGGCTGGCCGTCGCGGAACAGCGCGATGACAGTTGCCTGCTGCTCGTCGTGATCGTAACCGCTGAACTGGCTGCTGCCGTCCACGCGGATCAGGCTGTTGTAGTCGGCGCCGAAACCGCTGGATTCACGCGCACGGCGGCGCTGCGCTTCCATCGCTTCTTCAAAGCCCGCTTCATCGACTTTCAGACCGCGTTCGCGGCAGACGTCAGCGGTCAGATCGACCGGGAAGCCGTAGGTATCGTACAAACGGAAAGCGGTTTCGCCGTCCAGGGTATCGCCCTGCAGCTTGGCCAACTCTTCGTCCAACAGCGCCAGGCCACGCTCCAGCGTGCGGGCAAACTGCTCCTCTTCGGTTTTCAGCACCTGCTCCACCAACGATTGCTGGCGTTTCAGTTCGTCGGCCGCCGGGCCCATCACTTCGATCAGTGGCGCCACCAGCTTGTAGAAGAAGGTGTCTTTCGCGCCCAGCATGTTGCCATGGCGGATCGCGCGACGAATGATGCGGCGCAGCACGTAGCCGCGGTTTTCGTTAGACGGGATCACGCCATCCGACACCAGGAAGGCGCAGGAACGGATGTGGTCGGCGATAACGCGCAGGGATTTGTTGTCCAGATCGGTTGCACCGGTCACTTTTGCCACGGCGGCGATCAGGGTACGGAACAGATCGATTTCGTAGTTGGAGTTCACATGCTGCAACACCGCCGCGATGCGCTCCAGGCCCATACCGGTATCCACCGAAGGTTTCGGCAGCGGCAGCATGGTGCCGTCGGACTGGCGGTTGAACTGCATGAAAACGATGTTCCAGATCTCGATGTAGCGGTCGCCGTCTTCTTCCGGGCTGCCAGGAGGGCCGCCCCAGATGTGATCGCCGTGATCGTAGAAAATCTCGGTGCACGGGCCGCATGGGCCGGTGTCGCCCATCTGCCAGAAGTTGTCGGAAGCGAAAGGCGCGCCCTTGTTGTCGCCGATGCGGATAATGCGCTCGGCCGGTACGCCGATTTGCTTCTGCCAGATGTCGAACGCTTCGTCATCGGTTTCATACACGGTGACCCACAGTCGCTCTTTCGGCAGGTTGAACCAGTTTTCACCGGTCAGCAGTTCCCACGCGTAGCTGATCGCGTCATGCTTGAAGTAATCGCCGAAGCTGAAGTTGCCCAGCATTTCAAAGAAGGTGTGGTGACGGGCGGTATAGCCGACGTTTTCCAGGTCATTGTGCTTGCCGCCTGCGCGCACGCAGCGCTGCGAGGTGGTGGCACGGGAATAGGCGCGTTTGTCCAGCCCCAGGAAAACATCCTTAAATTGGTTCATGCCGGCATTGGTAAACAGCAATGTCGGATCATTGTTAGGCACCAGGGAGCTGCTCGCTACAACCTGGTGACCCTTACTATGAAAGAAATCGAGAAACGCTTGACGGATCTCAGCGGTGCTCTTGCTCATAATTTTCCTGGAAAGGCTAGAATAACGACACGTGAGCCGGTGACGCGTCATCCCGACGATGACAACCAGCTCACGAACAAAAAGTGGGGATAAGATAAATTTTCTTCAGAGGGAAGTAAAACCCCGTGTGCGCTCATTGCGCAAAATCACGGTAAATTGACTGAATTTCTTCCTGGAAGAAGCCGCGATAGAGCAGATAGCGCTGCACTTTGGCTTTCTCTTTCCAGTCGGTTGGCAACGCATCGCCAAATTTTCGCTGCGCCACCTGTTTCGCCTGTTCACACCAGTCGATGTCGCATTCCGCCAGCGCGTCCTGCACCAGCGCTTTGTCGACGCCCTTTTGCATCAGTTCACTGCGGATACGCTGCGCACCGTAACCTTTGCGGCTGCGGCTGCCGATGTAGCTGTGAGCGAAACGCTTATCGTCTAGCCAATTATGCTGGTAACAGTAGGCAATAACCTGCTCGATCAGCGCAGGATCCACCGGCTCTTCAGCCCCCGGCGATGATGCCGGCGCATGTGGCCCCCTGCCGCCAAAACGGGCTTTCGCCACAAACGGCTGCGCCGCAAGTTTGCGGCGCAGTTCAGCTTCACTATGATCGCGTTGCGACAGCAGGCGCATGGCGCGGCTTAGCAAGTCATTCATCATTCAAGCCTGAATTTATGGGATATGCGCCACACGAACGGCGGCGCATATCTTCAGCGATTAGAACTGCTCGCTGGTTTCCGCTTCGTCGTCTTCGAAGTCGTCACCGGAAGCGGCCACCAGTTCACCGCCGCTGTGCAGCAGCAGGTCACGCAGCTTCTTATCCAGCTCAGCGGCGATAGCCGGGTTTTCTTTCAGGAAGTTACAGGCATTCGCCTTGCCCTGACCGATCTTCTCGCCGTTATAGCTGTACCAGGCGCCGGCTTTTTCGATCATCTTGTGCTTCACGCCCAGATCGACCAGCTCGCCACGGCTGTTGATGCCTTCGCCGTACATGATTTGGAACTCAGCCTGCTTGAACGGCGCAGCGATTTTGTTCTTCACCACTTTCACGCGGGTTTCGCTGCCCACCACTTCGTCGCCCTCTTTGATGGCGCCGATGCGGCGGATATCCAGACGCACCGAAGCGTAGAACTTCAGGGCGTTACCGCCGGTCGTGGTTTCCGGGTTGCCGAACATCACACCAATTTTCATACGGATCTGGTTGATGAAGATCAGCAGGGTATTGGCGTTTTTCAGGTTGCCGGCCAGCTTACGCATCGCCTGGCTCATCATGCGTGCCGCCAGGCCCATGTGCGAATCGCCGATTTCACCTTCGATTTCCGCCTTCGGCGTCAGCGCCGCCACGGAGTCGACGATGATAACGTCAACCGCGCCGGAGCGGGTCAGCGCATCACAGATTTCCAGCGCCTGCTCGCCGGTGTCCGGCTGGGAGCACAGCAGGTTGTCGATATCGACACCCAGCTTTTTCGCATAGACAGGATCCAGCGCGTGCTCGGCATCGATGAACGCACAGGTTTTGCCTTCGCGCTGCGCAGCGGCGATCACCTGCAGCGTCAGGGTAGTTTTACCAGAGGATTCCGGGCCGTAGATTTCGACGATGCGGCCCATCGGCAGGCCGCCGGCGCCCAGAGCGATATCGAGTGACAGTGAGCCGGTGGAGATCGTTTCCACGTCCATGGAGCGGTCTTCACCCAGGCGCATGATGGAGCCTTTGCCGAACTGTTTCTCAATCTGGCCCAGTGCCGCAGCTAACGCCTTTTGCTTGTTCTCATCAATAGCCATTTTTGCTCCTTCGTTTCGCAATGCCGGTGTTACCCCACACTGCCACTGAATGTATGTTGTGCAGGAAATGTCACTAATTATACTGTATGGTCATACAGTATCAAGCCTAATTTACAAAAATTCGTCGATGGCGGTTTGCAGCGCGAAAATCGTCGCCTGCAGCCGCACCGCGTCGCGGTCGCCCTCGAATTGCATCTTACGCGACAGCCCCCGGCCATCGCTGCCGGCGAAGCCGAACCACACGGTACCGACCGGCTTTTCCGCGCTGCCGCCGTCCGGGCCGGCGATGCCGCTCACCGATAGCGCCAGATCGGCCTGCGCCGCCCGCAGCGCCCCTATCGCCATCTCGCGCACCACCTCTTCGCTGACCGCGCCGTGCACCGCCAACGTGGCTTCGCGCACCCCTAGCAGGTCATGCTTCGCCGCATTGCTGTAGGTGACGAAACCGCGATCGAAATAGGCGGAGCTGCCGGCGATATCGGTAATGGCCTTGGCAATACCGCCGCCGGTGCAGGATTCTGCGCAGGTGATCCAGCGGCCCTGCGCCTTCAGTTTTTCCCCCACCAGCACGCTGAGCCGGCGCAGTTGGTTTTCACTCATAACCTCTCCCTCGCGAATTCAGGTATATGCGCCCGATAGTAGCATTTATCAAGGCGATGCGGCGGCCGACGCGTGGAAATGCGCAGCACCTCGCAGGAGGTGCGGTTTTAAGCGCCCAGCCAAGCTGCTAGTATCAAAAGAAGCGCCCCAGCGAGCGGCGGCGCACCAGCACAAGGAACATCACGGAGGCGGCACGCTGCGGCGGCGGCCTCAGGGCGCACCAGAAGAGATTAGGATGATAGCGTGAAAAAAACGTTGGCCGTATTCTTGCCGTTGTACACCACCACCCTGCTGCTGCTGTTGGGCTCGGGCCTGCTCACCACCTACGTCTCGCTGCGGCTGGCCTCCATCCACGTCAGCAGCGCGCTGATCGGCGCCATCATCGCCGCCAACTACATCGGGTTGGTGATCGGTGGCAAGGTGGGCCACTTTCTCATCGCCCGCGTCGGGCATATCCGCGCCTACGTGGCCTGCGCCGGCATCATTACCGCTGCGGTGCTGGGGCACGGCCTAACGGAGTTCATTCCCGCCTGGGTCGCCCTGCGCCTGGTGATCGGGCTGTGCATGATGTGTCAGTACATGGTGCTGGAAAGCTGGCTGAACGACCAGGCGGAATCCAACCAGCGCGGCATGGTGTTCGGCTTCTATATGGCAGCGACCTATCTCGGCATGTCGCTGGGCCAGATCGTGCTGATGCTGCAAAGCAACCTGGGCATCACCACGCTGCTGGTGATCGCGCTGTGCTTCGCGCTCTGTCTGGTGCCCATCGCCCTCACCACCCGCACCAATGCGCGCCACATGTCGCCGGCGCCGATGGAGCTGCGCTACTTTGTCGGCGCCATTCCCAAGGTGCTGGCCACCACGTTGGTGATCGGCATGGTGGTGGGCTCGTTTTACGGGCTGGCGCCGGTCTATGCCAGCCTGCAGTCCTTAACCACTCAACAAACCGGCCTGTTCATGGCACTGGCCATCTTCGCCGGGCTGGTGGCGCAGTTCCCACTCAGCTGGCTGTCGGATCGCTATAGCCGCCCGTTGCTGATGCGACTCAACGCTATTTTCCTGATCGTGGCGGCGCTGCCGCTGGCGCTGCTGCCGCACATCGATTTCCCGCTGTTGCTGGCGGTGGGATTCGTCGTCAGCATGCTGCAGTTTACGCTTTACCCGTTGGTAGTGGCGCTGGCCAACGATCTGATTGAGCCGGAGCGCCGCGTATCGCTGGCCGCCTGCCTGCTGATGGCGTTCGGCGTCGGCGCCAGCATCGGGCCCTTGGCGGTCGGCGCGCTGATCGAGCCGCTTGGCGGTAATATCCTGTACGCCTTCTTCGCCCTGTGCGGCGTGCTGCTGGCGGCCCTCAGCCGCACGGCGAAAGCGGAGGAACCTCAGCTGGCGCAGGACGCACCGGTGCCGCATATTCCGCTGCCGGACAGCCTCGCCAGTTCGCCGCTGTCGCCGGCGCTCAATCCGACCTTCGATGAGCAGATCATTCACGACACCATGCCGCCGCCGGAAGCGGCGCCCGATGTCGACGAGCCGCAGCCCGAGGAACAGGAGGCGGAGCCCCTGCCTCAGGGGGCCGATCCGCAAGAGGATACCGGCCTGAAAAAGGCGCACGCCATGCTGTAAACGGCGGCGCTACAGATCCTGGAAGGAGCCCAGCATAAAACCGCGTTCGGCGATCGCCGCTTTCAGCGTCGGCGCGGTCAACACATCCAGCTCGACGAGGCGCGGATGACAGTATTTGCTCTGCAGGATCGTCGCGTCAAGGAACGCCGGATGGCACATCATTTCCAATGACTCGGCGCCCTGCTCGTCGGCGCGCGTCAACCGCTGCAGGAACAAGGCTTCGGAAATCATTTCACCGTAGAATCCCGCGTCAAACGCGTCGGTGCTGCAGAGCGTCTGCAACGTAATATCGCGCCGTTTCGCCTCTTCGCGATCGAGACGCAGCGGCAGACCCTGCGCCTGCGCAAACGCCTCCACCAGCGGGTAAATCTGCGGCTGCATATGCACATGGTGGTGGCTGTCGATGTGCGTCGGCGGCCTGCCGAACAGCGTCACAAACCGCGCGAACTGGCGCTGCAGTTCCTCCTGAATCTCGTCCAGCTGCAGCTCGCCGGCCTCGGCGCGGCACCACAGCCATTTACCCAGTTCGCCATGCTCGTTGACCAGCGAAGGCATGGCGCCCAGCGGCCTGCCATGGGTCAAAACGAAATGCAGCCCGATCGGCAGCCCCGGATATTGCCGGCTGAGCGCCGCCGCGTGCTGGGCGCCGCCGCCGTTCACCATCGCCGTGGTAGAAGAAACCACGCCATGCTGATACGCCTCGATGACGCCGTAGTTTTGCCCCTTGCTCAGGCCGAAGTCGTCGGCATTCACGATCAGTAGTTTTTCCATAATGGCTCCCGCGAGATGGATTTTTGGCAAGGGAAGCCCGACCGACCGACGCGGCATTCCCCTTCGCTAAGGTAAAAATCGAATGATTAACCGGCCGGCGGCCTGAAGCTCATCGGCATATCGGCGTTGATACTGATCGGGAGCGGCCCTAAAGAGGGCCGTAGCACTTTTTTCGGTAGTTGCCTGGGGTCACGTCGGTGAGCCGCTTGAAGTTCTTAATGAACAGGCTGACATCGCCATAGCCGGAATCAAAGGCGATATCGGAAACCGAAGAGTTGGTGACCTCCAGCTGCGTCTTGGCGAAATTGATGCGGATCTCATTGATTACCTGCATCGGCGTCTTATGGTAGTAACGCCGCATCGCCCGGGTCAGATACTCCTGGGTCTTCCCCGACAGCGCCACCATGTTCGCCAACGCCCTTTCGCCGAACATCGCCTTGTCATGCATGCCGGCCAGAGTGTTCTTCAGCCACTGCGGGATATCATCGCCGCCGTCGTTTTCTTCCTTATAGTGACGAATGCGGCTGATCACATAGAAAGTCAGCGTTTCGAGAAATTCGGCGAAATCATCCTCGCGAAACTGCGGCGAACTCACCACCGATTCGATATAGGCCAAAAACTCGCTCCTCAGGCTGTAGGCCTGCGAGGCGACGAAGCAGCGCGGCAGCTGCTGCAAATAGTGCTCTTCAAAGAACGCTTTGCTGACCGCCACGTTGAAGATTTTCGTCGCGCCGAACTCGTAAAAGCTCTGGTGGTAGGAGCCGATAGGGATAAAGACGAAATCCCCGCGTTCCAGCAGTACCCGCTTGCCGTTGATCTCCTGGTAGCACTTGCCGCTCAGCACGATGGTGAACTCGTAATAGTCGTGCTGATGCAGCCCAGTGGCGCTTTCCACCTTGTTGTAGATAAACAGGTGAAAATCTTTGCAGTTAAAAAAATCCTGCTCGCGAATCAGCTTCACGTCGTTCGCACTCAGCGAAATTCGGTTGTCGGACACGGCGCCGGCCTCCCGTTAGTCAAATCCGTTGCGTCTGGCCGCCTCGGCAAACCAGTAGCCGCTTTTCTTGATGGTGCGGCGCTGATCCGCCCGATCCAGCCGCACCAGCCCATAACGATTCTTGTAGGCGTTCAGCCAGGACCAGCAGTCGATAAAGGTCCACAGATGATAGCCTTTGCACTGCGAGCCTTCCGCCAGCGCGCGGTGCAGCCATTTCAGGTGCTCGCGAATAAAGTCGATGCGGTAATCGTCCTCCACCCGCCCATCGGCGCCGATAAACGCCTCTTCGCCTTCAACGCCCATGCCGTTTTCCGAAATATAACAAGGCAGATTGCCGTAGTTCTCTTTCAGATCCATCAGGATGTCGTACAGCCCCTTTTCGTAGATCTCCCAGCCGCGGTGCGGATTGATTTTGCGGCCCGGCATTGCATAGTAACTGAACAAATCCTCCGGCGATGCGATCGGCCCCTCGGCACGGCGCCCCTCTTTCGCCTGCACCCTGCGCGGTTGGTAATAGTTGACGCCGAGGATGTCCACCACGCCGTCTTCAATCAGCTGCGCATCCTGCGGCTCGCAGTGGGGCATCAGCCCATGCCGCTCCAGCAGCTGCAGCAACGCCGCCGGATAACGCCCTTTGGCGACCGGATCGAGGAAACTGCGGTTGAGCAGCAGATCGGCGTCGTGTGCAGCCTGCCGATCCTCCGACGCATCGGAACGCGGATAGGTCGGGCTCAGGTTCAAAATAATGCCGATATTCCCCGGCAGCTCCCGCGCTCTGAAACGCTGCACCGCCATGGCATGCGCCAGTACGCTGTGATACGCCACGGTGACCGCCCGTTTGAAGTCCACTACGCAAGGATAGTGCAGGTCATTCAGGTAACCGGCCTCCACCGGCACGATCGGCTCGTTGAAGGTGAACCAGTGGGTGACCCGATCGCCAAACAGACCGAAACAGGTATCGGCGTAACGCGCATAGGCTTCGACCACCGCCCGGCTTTCCCAGCCGCCGCGCTGCTGCATGCACAGCGGCATATCGAAGTGGTAGAGATTGATAAACGGGGTGATGCCCTGCGCCAGCAGCTCGTCGATCATCGCGTTATAGAAGGCCACCGCCTGCGGGTTCACCTCGCCGTCGCCGTCCGGGATCAGCCGCGACCACGAGATCGACGTTCTAAAGGTATTGTGGCCCAGCGTTTTGAGCAGCCCGATATCGGTACGGAAATGGTCGTAAAAGGTTGAGGCCTCGCCCGGCCCCACCCGATCGTGAAAGCGCTCGGGCGCGATCTCGTACCAATAGTCGAAGATGTTGCGGCTCTTGCCGTCCCGTGCGGCCGCCCCTTCAGACTGCGGCGCGGAGGTGGCGCTGCCCCACCAGAACCCGTCGGCAAATTGATATTCCATACTTGCGTCCCTCGCGGGGCGGCCACGCCGCCCCGTTCCACTGTTAGAATTTCAGCGCCTTGGCGATGTCTTCTTCGCTTTCCGTCGCTGCGTCGATCTGGCTCTGCGCCTTGTTGGAGATCGCCACGAACGGCAGATAAATCACGGTGGCGACCGCCAGGTTGAACAGGCTCAGCAACAGGGCCATGATGCTGCCGTTGGTGTTGAAGAACGCCCCCAGGCCGACCGGCATGGTCCAGGGCGCGATGTTGGTGATCGGCGGGATCAGCCCGGAGTAATAAGCCAGCGAGGTGATGATGGTCAGTACCGGCTGCACCAGGATGAACGGAATGAACATCACCGGGTTCATGATCACCGGCAGGCCGAACAGAATCGGTTCGTTGATCTGGAAGATGCCGGACGGCGTCGCCAGCTTGGCGACCTGGCGGTAATCTTCGCGGCGCGAGGCAATGAAGATGGCGATGATCAGGCCCAGCGTCGAGCCGGTGCCGCCGAGGTAGATGTAGGAGTCGACAAACGGCTTCGCCCACATATGGAACTCTTTGCCGGCGGCCACCGCCGCTTCGACCGAACCGTATTTGTTGTACAGCTCCACGTTTTCCAGCGCGAACGGCGTCATGATGCCGCTGTCCAGCGCCGCCAGCGCCATGGAGCCGTGCACCCCAAAGAACCACAGCAGCGAAGAGAACAGCACGTACACCCAGCCCACCACGCTGCCCATCTTGGCCAGCGGCGCCGAAATGCCGTCCATGATGATCTGGTGGAAGTTGGTGCCCCAGTGCGCCAGCGCGAACGCCACCAGCCCCATGATGGAGAGGATGATGAAACCGGGGATCAGCGCCGAGAAGGAGCGCGACACCGAAGCCGGCACGCTGTCCGGCAGGCTGATCACCCAGTTGCGCCGCACGATGAAAGCGAACATCTCGGCCACCACCAGCCCGATCACCATACCGGAAATGATGTTGGCGCCGCCCAGCCAGTTGGCGCCTACCGCATAGGCCTCGCCGACGTTAAACGGCGTGACGGTCATAAAGGCCGCCACCGCCAGCAATGCCGAAGCCAACGGATCGACCTTGCGCTCTTCAGCCAACGCCATGCTGATAAAGAACGGCGTCATCAGGGACATGATCCCCAGCGTGCCGTTGTAAACGCTGCCGCCGATGCTCTTCAGCCCGTTCAGCGTCTCGATGGTGGAAGCATCCAGGCGCACGCCCAGCGAATAGAAGAACGATCCTTCGCCGAAGCTCAGGAACACGTTGTTGATCAACACGAACATCGCCCCGGTCAAGGTCAGCGGCATCAGGCGGATAAAGCCGTTCTTGATGGCGTTGACGTGGGGCTGCTTACCGATTTTTACGGCGAAAGGCAGGATAACCTTCTCGAGCGAGGCAATGAGGGTATTCACGGCGGCCTCCTGTTATTGATTGGCTTTCTTGATGGCGGCCACCGCGGCCTTCAGCACCCCCAGCCCATCGACCTTGCCGTACAGCAGCGGATCGATGACTTCAACAGGTTTGTTGGGCAGCTGTTTTTGCACTTCCGGCAAGGTGTAGGCGATCTGCGGCCCCAGCAGGATCAGATCCGCTTCAACGCCTTTCTCCGCGGCCAGCGCCTCCGGATAGGCGGCGATGATCACCGGTACTTCGTATTTCTCGGCCTGCGCCTTCATTTTTGATACCAACAGGGAAGTGGACATACCGGCAGAACAAAACAGATAGATTTTTTTCTTTTCCATACCAAGCACCTCAGATAATCAAAAAAACCCCGTGTTATTTGTATGCCAGATGCAATCACGATTGCTTCACGCACATTCCTTATGAAAATTTCCGTCACGTTGCCCTGGTTGCAGACAGTATACGGAGCATGAAAAACGGATCGGTAAGCCAGCGAGGATAATAACCGTCTCTCCTTGACCTACTGGCTTGACCCTCTTCACATTTCACATAAAAAAATAGTGTGACCGGGCTCTCAAATAACCGATAAAAACTCGGAATATTCGCAATAAATACTCAAATAGCAATTATAAACAGCCAGTTATAAACTCGCCGGGAATTTAAGGGATTATTTGCGCCCGAACAAACGAAGGGAGAGTAAAAATAGTTCAAGCTTGATTCGCTTACTTGCCATCCGAACGCGATGGCCGGTAAAGAAGATTAGGTGGGCAGACGCAGCAACTCGATCACTGTGGTCAGCGCCACGGAATGATTCCTGCGGTTGGGATAATAGAGGTAAAAACCGGGAAACGGCGCGCACCAGTCGGCCAACACCCGCCGCAGCCGCCCGCTCGCGAGGTGTTCTTCCACCTCCTGTTCGATGGCGAAAGCGATGCCGACGTGCGCCAACGCCGCCTGCAGCAACAGCCTGGCGTCATCCACGATAAGCGGGCTGTTGACCGCCACGGAAAATCGCTGCTCGCCCTGCTGAAATGCCCATTTGTAGCGCTCGCCCGAAGAGGCCTTGCGCCAACCGATGCAGCGGTGCTGCAGCAAATCCTGTGGATGCGTCAGTTCGCCGTGCCGTTGAAAATAGTCCGGCGTGGCGACGATGGCAAAACGCAGATCCGGCGTCAGGCGCACCGCACGCATATCGTTGTGCAGATCCTCGCCGAGCCGAATACCGGCGTCAAAGCCTTGCTCGACGATGTTGGCAAACCCTTCGTCCGCCACTACCTCCAGCGTAATGCCGGGGTACTCGCTGGCCAACCGCCCCAGATGCGGTACGATGGCGAGATCGATCGCCGAACGCGGCGCGTTGATGCGCACCAGGCCGCGTGGCCCTTCGCGAAACGCATTCAGGCTCTCCAGCGCGGCGTCGATGTCGGTAAAGGCCGGCACCAGCTGTGCCAACAGATGCTCACCGGCCTCCGTCGGCGAGACGTTGCGGGTGGTGCGGTTCAGCAGGCGAATGCCCACCTGCGCTTCCAGTTCGCGCAGGGTGTGGGTCAGCGTCGGCGGCGTCACGCCCAGTCGGGCGGCGGCGCGGCGGAAGCTGCGTTCACTGGCGATAGCCACGAAGGCTGCCAGGCCGGACAATTCGGGTTTCTTCATGCTATTAATATAAATTATCTAATAGTGAGATGAATTTTTAGCGGATAGTTATCCGTCATCTAACAACATAGCATTGCGATCGAACCCATTACCAGGTATCGATGCGATGATTAATACTACAGCCCCAACTCATGAAACGCCGCGCCGTCTGGCTGACAAAGTCGTGCTGGTAAGCGGCGGCGGCACCGGTATCGGCCGCGCAGCCGCGCTGGCCTATGCCCGCGAAGGCGCAAAAGTGGCGCTGGCCGGCCGGCGTGCGGCGGAAATCGAAGCCACGGCGCGCGACATCGCGCTCGCCGGCGGCGACGCCCTGCCCATCGTGGCCGACGTCTCCCAGGAAAACGACATCCGCAGGCTGCTCGCCACGGTGACCGCCCACTACGGCCGGCTCGACGTCGCCTTCAACAACGCCGGCATCATCGGCAACTTCGCCCCCATCACCGAACAGAGCAGCGAGGATTTTGACCGCGTGATCGCCATTAACCTCCGTGGCGTCTGGCTGGCGATGAAATACGAGATTGAAACCTTCCTGGCGCAACATTCAGGCGGCGTGATCGTTAACACCTCCTCCTGGCTGACCCACGGCGCGCTCGCCGGCTCATCCAGCTATTCCGCCAGCAAAGGCGCGCTCGATGCGATGATCCGCGCGGTGGCGCTCGAATACAGCGGCCAGGGCATCCGCGTCAACAACATCAACCCCGGCATCATCGACACGCCGATGGCGCGCGGCAGCGTGGCCGACAGCGCGGCGTTCGCGCCCTTTATCGCCCACACGCCCGCCGGCCGCCTGGGCGAATCGGAAGACATCGGCGATGTGGCGCTGTGGCTGGCGACGGACGAAGCCCGCTTCATCACCGGCCAAAGCCTGCTGGTGGACGGCGGTTACACCATCGCCGGCATGCGCTGAGGGGGCGACGCCATGAATTACGTTCGGCTTGGCGACAGCGGCCTGCAGGTGTCCCGCCTTTGTCTGGGCGGCATGACCTACGGCGATCCGGCCTGGCGGCCCTGGGTGCTGAAAGAAGAGCAAGCGCGCCCCTTTATCCGTGAGGCGCTGGAGACGGGCATCAATTTTTTCGATACCGCCAACATTTACTCCGGCGGAGAAAGCGAGCGCATTCTCGGCCGCGCGCTGAAGGCGTTCGCCCGTCGTGAAGACGTGGTGATCGCCACCAAAGCCTACTTTCCGATGGACGCGCAGCCGAACAGCCGCGGGCTGTCGCGCAAACACCTGCTGCACAGCGTCGACGCCTCCTTGCAGCGGCTAGGAACGGATTACCTCGATTTGTTCGTCCTGCACCGCTTCGATACCGAAACGCCGATCGAAGAAACTGCCGACACCCTCGACGGCCTGGTGCGGGCGGGCAAGATCCGCTATCTCGGCGCGTCTTCACTGCACGCCTGGCGCCTGATGAAAATGCTGGCCTTTCAACGTCAGCACCGCCTGGCGCCGTTTATTTCGTTGCAAAGCCAATACAACCTGGTGACGCGTGAAGACGAAGAAGAATTGATCCCGCTGTGCCTGGAGGAAGGTCTTGGCCTGACGCCCTGGTCGCCGCTGGCCCGCGGCGTGTTGGCCGGCTCCGCCAGTGGCGGCACGCTGCGCGCCGCCACCGACGAACAGGCGCCCCGTTGGTACGGCGGCAGAAACGAGGTGGAATGCACCGTCGCTGCCGTAGCGGAGGTGGCGGCCGCGCGCGGCGTTCCACCGGCGCAGATCGCGCTGGCCTGGCTGTTGGCCAAACCCGGCGTAGCGTCGCCGCTGGTGGGCATGTCCAAGCCACACCATCTGCAGGATGCGCTGGCGGCGCTCGACCTCAGGCTATCGCCGGAAGACGTGGCCGCGCTGGAGGCGCCAATGGCACACGCTGCCCGCCCCGAGCGCTGGTAGCCCCCTTTCCCTCATTCCCGGAGAGAAACATGTCATACGCTGTTACCGCGCGAGCGGCGTTGTTCACCCTCGCTGCCGCATTCACCCTTAGCGCGCCGGCGCAGGCCGCCGTCAGCGCAGACTGCACAGAAAGCAGCATAACGCTGCCGCCCGGCGCACTTTACCCCAACGGCATCGCCCGCGCGGCGGACGGTACGCTGTATGTCGGGCTGATCACCAGCGGCAACGTGCTGCGCAAACGGCCGGGTCAGGCGTGGGAAACCTTCTTCCCCGGCGCTGACACGGTGTTCGCCTCAAACGCGCTGCGGCTGGACGAACGGCGCGGGCTGCTGTGGGGGAACTCGCCGGACTTTCTCTCCGGCGGCAAAACGCGCGCCAACCGCATCTATGCGCTGAACGTCGTGGATGGCACCCTCAACCGCAGCCTGGCGCTGCCGGCGGGGGAAATGGGCAACGATATCGTGCTCGGCGCAGACGGCACGGTGTACGTGACGGAAACCCGCGGCGGCGGCATCCTGAGCCTGCGGCCGGGCGAAACGGCCTTCAGTACGCTGTATCGGGATCCGCAATTGGCGGCTCCCAGCGGGTTGGGGGCCGCCGGGATCGTGCTGCTCGACGACCGGCTGATGGCAGTCGCCAATTTCGGCACCGGTAAGCTCTACGCCCTCAGCTATAACGATCCAAAGCCGCAGCTGACGGAAATGCAGCTGCCGCGCCTCATCGAAAACCCGGACGGGATGGGGTTGGCACCGGACGGCGCGCTGATCGTGCTGGAAAACGGGATCCAGAGCGGCCAGGGGCGGATCCTGCGGATCCCTTCCCCCAAGGCGGCAGGCATGCACCGCATTGAGATCTTGCGCGAAGGCATGGAGTCGCCGGTCAACCTGACTATCACGCCACAAGGCTGCGCCTTCGTCAGCGAATCGCGCATCCGCCACCGCCTGCTGCCCGGCCATGAAACCGAAGTGCCCGACAGCTTCCGCCTCTATCAACTGCCTTTGCCTCTCACCGCCGCGCAATAACCTTTCCACCACCACTGCGGGCGGCGACTTGCGTTGTTGCCCGCAGGCGAACAACAATCTCGCTGCGTTACAAACCGGCCTTGCGCAGCGCTTCCCATTTTTACCTGTGACAGCCGATTGCCCGCTAGGCTAGTATAAGCGTCTGTGCAAACCTCGGGTTTGAGCGCGCCGTCTGGCGTTTTGATGATTTGATTTGCGCCGCCCGGCAAGCGCTAAAGGGGGCGGGCCTGCTGAAACAATGTGATAGCGAATGATGACAATGAAAATCACAGTGACCTTTACATTCAATGGATTGGAAAAATAATCGCATGAATAGCACCGATAAACTCGATTCGCACACGCCAATGATGCAGCAGTACCTGCGCCTCAAGGCCCAGCATCCTGAAATCCTGCTGTTCTACCGCATGGGCGACTTCTACGAGCTGTTTTACGACGACGCCAAGCGCGCCTCCCAACTGCTGGATATCTCGCTGACCAAACGCGGCGCCTCGGCGGGTGAACCGATCCCGATGGCCGGCGTGCCGCACCACGCGGTGGAGAACTACCTGGCCAAGCTGGTGCAGCTCGGCGAGTCCGTCGCCATCTGCGAGCAGATCGGCGATCCGGCCACCAGCAAAGGGCCGGTCGAACGCAAAGTGGTGCGTATCGTCACCCCCGGCACCATCACCGACGAAGCGCTGCTGCAAGAGCGTCAGGACAACCTGCTGGCGGCGATCTGGCAGGACGCGCGCGGTTTCGGCTACGCCACGCTGGACGTCAGCTCCGGCCGCTTCCGCGTCGCCGAGCCGCAGGATCTGGAAACCATGGCTGCCGAGCTGCAGCGCACCAATCCGGCCGAGCTGCTCTACCCGGAAACCTTCGAACAAATGGCGCTGATCGAACAGCGCCACGGCCTGCGCCGCCGCCCACTGTGGGAATTTGAGCTTGAGACCGCGCGTCAGCAGCTCAATCTGCAGTTCGGCACCCGCGATCTGACCGGCTTTGGCGTCGAGCAGGCGCACCAGGCGCTGCGCGCCGCCGGCTGCCTGCTGCAGTACGTCAAAGATACCCAGCGCACTTCACTGCCGCACATTCGCGGCCTCACCATGGAGCGCCAGCAGGACGGCATCATCATGGACGCCGCGACCCGCCGCAATCTGGAGCTGACGCAAAGCCTGTCCGGCGGCAGCGACAACACGCTGGCGGCGATCCTCGATCGCACGGTCACGCCGATGGGCAGCCGTATGCTGAAACGCTGGCTGCACATGCCGACCCGCGATATCAAGGTTCTCACCGCCCGCCAACAGGCGATCGGCGCATTGCAGGACCTGTTCACCGATCTGCAGCCTTCTCTGCGTCAGGTGGGCGATCAGGAGCGAATTTTGGCGCGTCTGGCGCTGCGCACCGCGCGGCCGCGCGATCTGGCGCGCATGCGCCATGCTTTCCAGCAACTGCCGGACATCCGCGCGCTGCTGCAAGACGTGGACACCCCGCACGTGCAGCAGCTGCTGTCACAGGTGGGCCAGTTCGACGAGCTGCGTGAGCTGCTGGAACGCGCGGTCATTGAATCGCCGCCGGTGCTGGTACGCGACGGCGGCGTGATCGCCCCCGGTTACAACAGCGAACTGGACGAGTGGCGCGCACTGGCCGACGGCGCCAGCGACTACCTCGACCGGCTGGAGATCCGCGAGCGTGAAAAGCTGGGGCTGGATACGCTCAAGGTCGGTTTTAACGGCGTACACGGCTACTACATTCAGGTCAGCCGCGGCCAAAGCCACCTGGTGCCGATCCACTATGTGCGCCGCCAGACGCTGAAAAACGCCGAGCGCTACATCATCCCGGAATTGAAAGAGTACGAAGACAAAGTGCTCACCTCCAAGGGTAAGGCGCTGGCGATCGAGAAAAGCCTGTACGACGAGCTGTTTGATCTGCTGCTGCCGCACCTGGCGGAACTGCAGCAAAGCGCCGCCGCACTGGCCGAGCTGGACGTGCTGGCCAACCTGGCCGAGCGCGCCGATACCCTGAACTACGCTTGCCCGACCATGAGTGAGCAGCCGGGGATCCGCATTACCGAAGGTCGCCACCCGGTGGTGGAGCAGGTGCTGAGCGAGCCGTTTATCTCCAACCCGCTCACCCTGTCGCCGCAGCGCCGCATGCTGATCATTACCGGTCCGAACATGGGCGGTAAAAGCACCTATATGCGGCAAACGGCGCTGATCGTGCTGATGGCACACATCGGCAGTTACGTCCCCGCCACCAAGGCCACTATCGGCCCGGTGGATCGCATCTTCACCCGCGTCGGCGCGGCGGACGATCTGGCTTCCGGCCGCTCCACCTTCATGGTGGAGATGACCGAAACCGCCAACATCCTGCACAACGCCACCGAGCACAGCCTGGTGTTGATGGATGAAATCGGCCGCGGCACCTCCACTTACGACGGCCTGTCGCTGGCCTGGGCCTGCGCCGAGAACCTGGCCAACCGCATCAAGGCGATGACGCTGTTCGCCACCCACTACTTCGAGCTGACGACGCTACCGGAGAAAATGGAAGGCGTGGTCAACGTGCATCTGGACGCGCTCGAACATGGCGATACCATCGCCTTCATGCACAGCGTGCAGGACGGGGCTGCCAGCAAAAGCTATGGCCTGGCGGTCGCCGCGCTGGCCGGCGTGCCGCGCGACGTCATCAAGCGCGCCCGTCAGAAGCTGCGCGAGCTGGAGTCTATCTCCAGCCACACCGCCTCGGGCAGCGTCGATGCCACCCAGATGACGCTGCTGCAGGAAGAGACCTCGCCGGCGGTAGAAGCCCTGGAGGCGCTGGATCCGGATTCCCTGTCGCCACGCCAGGCGCTGGAATGGATCTACCGGCTGAAAAATATGGTGTAGTCTGGCGCCAAACGCGGGCATAAAAAAACGGTGAGCATCATGCTCACCGTTTTTATTTGATGCGGTTCAACAACCGGCGTTATTCGCGGAACAGCGCCTCAATGCTCAGGCCCTGCATCTGCAGAATCTCACGCAGGCGGCGCAGGCCTTCAACCTGAATCTGACGAACGCGCTCACGCGTCAGGCCAATCTCCCGGCCTACGTCTTCCAGCGTCGCCGCTTCATAGCCCAGCAGGCCGAAACGACGCGCCAACACTTCACGCTGTTTGGCGTTCAGTTCGAACAACCATTTGACGATGCTTTGCTTCATATCGTCGTCTTGCGTGGTGTCTTCAGGCCCGTTGTCCTTCTCGTCGGCCAGAATGTCCAGCAGCGCTTTCTCCGAATCCCCGCCCAGCGGCGTATCCACCGAGGTGATGCGCTCATTCAGACGCAGCATGCGGCTGACGTCATCCACCGGCTTGTCGAGTTGCTCGGCAATCTCTTCAGCGCTCGGTTCATGATCCAGCTTGTGGGAAAGCTCGCGCGCGGTGCGCAGATAGACATTCAGTTCTTTGACGATATGGATAGGCAAACGAATGGTACGGGTTTGGTTCATGATCGCCCGTTCAATCGTCTGACGGATCCACCAGGTTGCGTAAGTGGAGAAGCGGAAACCGCGTTCCGGGTCGAATTTTTCCACTGCGCGAATCAGACCGAGGTTACCCTCTTCGATCAGATCCAGCAGCGCCAGACCGCGGTTGCTGTAGCGGCGGGCGATTTTCACCACCAGCCGCAGGTTGCTTTCAATCATGCGGCGGCGGGACGGCACGTCACCGCGCAGAGCACGCCGCGCAAAATAGACTTCTTCCTCTGCGGTCAGCAGAGGTGAATAACCGATCTCACCCAGATAGAGCTGCGTCGCATCCAATACGCGTTGCGTAACGCCTTGAGACAACAGCTCTTCTTCCGCTAAATCGTTCTCGCTGGTCTCTTCTTCTACCAGCGCTTTTTCATCAAACGACTCAGCCTCAGCTCCATTCTCGTCGAAATCCGCATCATCATGTAACTCGTTAACTTTCAGCGTATTTTGGCTCATATGCTGCTCCTACCCGTGATACCGCGAGCAGAATCTCAGCGTATTCTGCCCAATCTATCGCTGCGGAAGATAACGCAGCGGGTTTACGGATTTCCCCTTGTAACGAATTTCAAAATGCAAACGTACTGAACTGGTACCGGTGCTACCCATGGTGGCTATTTTTTGACCCGCCTTCACTTCTTGTTGTTCCCGGACCAGCATTGTGTCGTTATGAGCGTAGGCGCTCAGGTAATCATCATTGTGTTTGATGATGATTAGATTACCGTAACCCCGTAAAGCGTTGCCGGCATACACTACGCGGCCATCGGCGGTAGCGAAGATAGGCTGCCCACGGGAACCGGCGATATCGACGCCCTTATTCCCACCTTCTGATGAGGAAAAGTTATCAATAATCTTACCGTCAGTCGGCCATCTCCAGGTACTGACCGGAGAACTGTTGCTGACGGTGCTGCTCACGGGTGGAGCGGCTTCCGGTGCGGTAACAGGCGCAGTCGCGGTCCCAACCGCTGCGGCACCTGCTGCAGGTAACATCTTACCTACATTCTGTTTACCCGAGTTTTCAGAATACGCGTTAGTTGATTGAGAATCAACCGTTGCCGTCTGGATCTGGGAGCTGGAAGGTGGCTTCGGAACGCCGCCTTTGGTCGCGTCTGTCGTCGCCAGCATGCCGCCGCCGCCGTTGGCAGAACCATTACCAAGCTGAATGGTTTGGCCAACATTCAGGCTGTATGGCTCGGGAATATTGTTGCGCTGCGCCAGGTCGCGGAAATCGTTGCCGGTGATCCAGGCGATATAAAACAGCGTGTCGCCGCGCTTGACCGTGTAGGTTTCACCGCCGCTGTAGCTCCCTTTAGGGATAGCGTTATAACTGCGGTTATAGACAATGCGGCCCTCGGGGCTGACCTGCTGCGCCCCGCCATTATTATTGCCGGATGGAACGGCACCGCCGCCACCCACGCTGCTGATAGGGGCCGACGTCGAGGCATTGTTCGTACAACCCGCCAACCACAAACTTACCATCGTACACACCGCTACCCGGCGTAACGTAATCATTGGGCTTCCCGTGCTCATGCTTCCCCCATGACAGCAATATCAGTGATATATCCAAAATACCCTTTACATCGTAGCCGAGCTTTTGCCACTTCCCAGTCCCTGCGATGTAAAGGCGCCGCCGGCCGATCCCTGAACGCCAGGTCATCTCCCGCCGGAGCATCAAAACGCGCGCCAATGCTAACCACATTGGCGTTGCCGCACCATAAGACAACTACGTAGAAAGGCCAATTCTAGTGAAAATTAGCCTGATTGGAACGAGAAAACCTTATCCGGACGTGATGAAAGTGCAACAGATTTTGCAGACGGTCGAAAAATCAGACAATCGCTAGGCCAATTCGCCTTTCACCAGCGGGACAAAGCGCACCGCTTCCACCGCATCGACAACGAACTCGTTGCCATGGCGTTGAATGCGTTTGAGGGTTTGGGCCTGCTCGCCCACCGGCAGCACCAAAATGCCGCCGTCGTCCAATTGTTCCACCAGCGCCTGCGGGATCTCCGGCGGTGCGGCGGTGACGATGATCGCATCGAACGGACCGCGCGATGCCCAGCCCTGCCAGCCGTCGCCGTGGCGGGTGGAAACATTATGAAGATCGAGCTGCTTCAGGCGGCGCTTGGCCTGCCACTGCAGCCCCTTGATGCGCTCGACGGAACAAACGTGTTGCACCAGATGTGCCAGGATAGCGGTCTGATAACCGGAACCGGTGCCGATCTCCAGCACCCGTGAAGTGGGCTTCAAATTCAGCAGCTCGGTCATCCGCGCCACCATATAAGGCTGGGAAATGGTCTGGCCGGAGCCGATCGGCAGCGCGGTGTTTTCGTAGGCCTTATGATCCAGCGCTTCGTCGACAAAACGCTCGCGCGGCACCACTTCGATCGCCCGCAGCAGCTTTTCGTCCCGGATCCCCTGCTGCCGCAGCTGCGTCAGCAATGTTTGCATACGCTTGTTCACCATTCCCCGCTAACCTCTGCCTTGGTTAACCATGTTTTCACGACTTCCTGCGCCGCGTAGGCGGTCAAATCCACCTGCAGCGGCGTGATCGCCACATAGCCTTGTTCCACCGCCGCAAAGTCGGTATCCGGCCCGACATCAAATTTATCACCAGGCGGCCCGATCCAGTAGAGATTTTGTCCGCGCGGATCCTGCTGGCAGAACACCTTGTCGGCGGGATGGCGGCTGCCGCAGCGGGTAACGCGCAGGCCTCTAATCTCCGCCAGGGGCAGATCCGGTACGTTGATATTCAGTATTTTTCCGGTACGCAACGGCTCACGCTGCAACGCGCGCAGGATACGGCAGGTAATGACGGCGGCGGTCGCATAGTGCTGGTGGCCGTTCAACGACACTGCCAACGCGGGCAGCCCCAAATGCCGGCCCTCCATCGCCGCTGCGACGGTGCCGGAATAGATGACATCGTCGCCCAAATTTGGCCCTGCGTTGATGCCGGAGACCACGATATCCGGTGCCGGATGCATCAGTGCGTTGACGCCAAGATAGACACAGTCGGTCGGCGTCCCCTGCAGCACCGCAATATCGCCGTTGGCCAGCGTTTGCGTGCGCAGTGGCGATTCCAGCGTCAGCGCATTGGAAGAGCCGCTGCGGTTACGATCCGGCGCCACGACCTGCACCTCGGCGAATTCCCGCAGCGCCGCCGCCAGCACCTGAATGCCCGGAGCGCTGACGCCGTCATCGTTACTCAGCAATATCCGCATCACTGTCATCCTGCTGCATGATCTCGCGAACTACGCTGGTGGCGAAGCTGCCCGCCGGCAGCCAGAAGCGCAGTTCCACGGTAACGTCATCCCACCAGTTCCACAGCATATTTTGCGGCTGTAACAGCAGGGCCCGACGAGCGGGTTCGACACGCTCGCGCTTTAAAAGCGTAAGCAATTCCGGCTGCTCCGCCAAGCATTGTTGTTCAAATGCCAACGCATCGCCGGCAGTACCCGGCTCGCCGTCGCCCGGCAACGTCGCGGTGACAACCAGCTCGCCGGCATCCAGGCGCTGTTGCAGCGTCTCCAGCTCATCGGCTTTGGCGACAAACCAGCTGCCGCGGCCGCTCAGCTGCAGGGCGTCACCTTCCAGCACGGTGCGCTGCAGGCCGTCGGCCAGGCGCCTGCTCGCGACCTGATTAAACAGCGCGCTACGGCTGGCGGACAGGTAGAAACTACGCTTGCTGCGCTCTTTGACGCGAATTTCGTCATTCGCCCAGCGGCGCGCCATCACCAGGTTGTTGCCGCCGCGGCCGAAACGCTGGCTGCCGAAGTAGTTCGGCACGCCCTGCGCGGCGATGGCCTGCAGGCGGCGTTCCACGTCCTGCCGGTCGAAAATCTGGCGCAGCACCAACGTAAAGTGGTTGCCCTTCAGGTTGCCGATGCGCATTTTACGCAGGTGGCGGGCGTACGAGAGCACCTCGCAGCCTTCCAGCGTAAACCGAGAGAAATCCGGCGTGTCCTTACCCGGCATATGCAGGCAGAACCACTGCTCGGTCACCGCGTGGCGATCCTTCAAGCCGGCATAGCTGACGGAACGGGCGTGAATACCGGCGAAGCGCGCCAGGTAATCGGCCACGAACTGGGTATTGCAGCCGTTTTTACGGATGTTCACCAGTACGTGCTCGCCTTCACCGTCCGGCGCAAAGCCCAGGTCTTCCACCACCACGAAATCTTCCGGATTGGCTTTCAACACCCCGGTGCTCTGCGGCCGGCCATGCAGCCAGGTCAGATTCGCCATATCCATGCGGTTATTCCTTGATCAGCAAGGCGACCGCTTCGCAGGCGATGCCCTCGCCGCGCCCGGTGAAACCGAGCTGCTCGGTGGTGGTGGCCTTCACGTTGACGTCATCCATATGGCACTGCAGATCTTCCGCCAGGAAGACGCGCATCTGCGGGATGTGCGGCGCCATTTTCGGCGCCTGGGCGATGATGGTGATATCGAGGTTGCCGAGGCGGTACCCTTTGGCGCGGATGCGTTTCCAGGCTTCGCGCAGCAGTTCGCGGCTGTCGGCGCCTTTGAACGCCGGATCGGTATCGGGGAACAGCTTGCCGATATCGCCCAGCGCCGCCGCGCCCAGCAGGGCGTCGGTCGCGGCATGCAGCGCGACGTCGCCGTCGGAGTGGGCCAGCAAACCTTTGTCGTAAGGGATGCGAACGCCACCGATCACCAGCGGGCCTTCGCCGCCGAATTTATGTACGTCAAAACCGTGACCGATACGCATGATGCGCTCCTTAATTGTCCAACTGAGTCAAATAAAACGCCGCCAGCGCCAAATCCTCCGGCCGCGTTACTTTAATGTTGTCCGCCCGGCCGGCGATCAGCTGCGGATGATAACCGCAATGCTCCAGCGCCGAGGCTTCGTCGGTGACGTTCGCACCTTCATCCAGCGCGCGCTGCAGGCACTGCTTGAGCAGCGGCAGCGGAAACAGCTGCGGCGTCAGCGCGTGCCACAGATCCTGGCGTTCGACGGTGTGGGCGATGGTTTCGCGGCCGGGTTCGGCGCGTTTCATGGTGTCGCGCACCGGGGCGGCGAGAATGCCGCCGACCTTGCTGTGTGCGGTGATCGCCAGCAGGCGCTCGAGATCGTCGGCGTGCAGGCAGGGGCGTGCAGCGTCGTGCACCAGCACCCAGTCCGCATCGCCCGCCAGCTTCAGCCCGGCCATCACCGAATCGGCGCGCTGCCTGCCGCCCTCGGTGACGATCACCCGCGGATCCTGGGCGATCGGCAACTGTTCGAACTGGCGATCTTCGGGGCCGATCGCCACGATCACCCGCTCAATGCGCGGATGACGCAACAGGGCGTGGATGGCGTGCTCGACGATGCTGTGCCGGCCGATGGTTAAATATTGCTTCGGGCATTCCGCCTGCATGCGGCTGCCGATACCGGCAGCGGGCAGGACGGCAATCACCGAGGGAAAGGTGCCTGCGGAGTGATTCATGCGTTATTTTTGTGCGTTATTTTGCGAGGAAGACGCCGCGTTGCGTCTGGATTGGTCAGGAACCAGACGATAGAAAGTCTCACCGGGCTTGATCATGCCCAGCTCATTACGCGCTCGCTCTTCGATCGCTTCCTGACCGCCGTTCAAATCATCGATTTCGGCAAACAGCTGATCGTTACGCGCTTTCAACTTGGCGTTGTTGCCCTGTTGGACCGCAACGTCTTCATTGACTCGCACGTAATCGTGAATACCATTTTTGCCCAGCCACAGTGAATACTGTAACCAACCGAGCAATGCCAGCAATAGCAGCGTAAGTTTTCCCATCTCCGCCCCCTGAAAAACCGACCAATCATCCCACAACTTTTCGTTGGACTCCACACTGAGAGCGGCATTTCAACGCCAAATTCAGAATACGGATGAAGGGTTCCCGAGTTTATCGCCCAATTCCGCGGCGAAAGCGGCAAAAAAAGCCCCTTACACCCGATGCGCACGACGCGTTTTCCGCTGAGACACACACTGCCCTTCACCCATTATGCAGCAAGAACCACTGCACCGCCGCTTTCTGCCCCATCGCTTACTCCGCCACAATGCAAAAAGTGAATATTTACCACCATAGAAAGAATAATCCTTATGCAGGGGTTGTGCTTTCATTCATTGAAGCTTATTTTTATGCACTACTAATGCATAAATAATTCCAATATATAACCTTTCATTATCGGGGATCGCGATGTTAAAACGTTTAGTTCTGATCGGCGCCTGCCTGGCCGCCACCTTCTCCACCGCCGCGTTGGCGGCTGAACCTACCTACGTCGTCGGTTCCGGCGGCACCTATCGGCCGTTCGAGTTTGAAAACAGCCAAAAACAGCTGGAAGGTTTCGACATCGACATCATCAAAGCGGTGGCCAAGGCCGAAGGCTTCCAGATCAAACTGATCAATACGCCGTGGGAGGGGATCTTCGCCACGTTGAATTCCGGCGATCGCGACATCATCATTTCCGGCATCACCATCACCGACAAGCGCAAACAAATGGTTGATTTCTCGGCGCCTTACTTCCCGGCCGAGCAGGCTATCGTGGTGCCGCAGGACTCGACGGTAGACTCCATCGCCGCGCTGAAAGCGCTGAAGGTCGGCGTGGTGAACTCCAGCACCGGCGACATCGTGGTGTCCGACGTGCTGGGCAAAAACAGCACCGCCATCAAGCGCTTCGACAATACCCCGCTGATGCTGCAGGAGCTGTATGAAGACGGCATCGGCGCGGCGGTCGGCGACGTCGGCGTGGCCAAGTTCTATATCAAAACCCACCCTGAGAAAGCCTTCAAGCTGGTGCCTGACGCCAAGTTCGAGCGCCAGTATTTCGGCATCGCCGTCGCCAAAGGCAACGATGAGCTGCGCAACAAGATCAACGCCGGCCTGAAGAAAATCGTCGCCGACGGCACCTACGCCAAGATTTACCAAACCTGGTTCGACAGCAACGTACCGACGCTGCCGGCGGAATAATACCCTGTCGCCGGCGCCCGCCAGGCCGTCGGCGCACCCCCGTTTCAGCCTACCAAGAAGGAATACCTTTTGAACTTCCGCTGGGAGATCATCCAGGAATACGCGCCGCTGTTTATGGAAGGCGCCTGGATGACCATCAAATGCACCATCATCTGCGTACTGCTCGGCACCACCTGGGGATTGATCCTCGGGCTGGGCCGTTTGGCGCAGGCGCCGCACGGCATCTGGAAACCCATCCTGCATTACGGCGTTCAGTGGCCGGTGCGCATTTACATCAGCGCCTTTCGCGGCACGCCGCTGTTCGTGCAGATCATGGTGGTACACTTCGCGCTGGTGCCGCTGTTCATCAACCCGCGCGACGGCCTGCTGGTCACCAGCGGCCTGATGAGCGTCGATTTTGCCCGCGCGCTGCGCGCCGACTACGGTGCCTTTCTCTCCTGCGTAGTGGCGATCACGCTCAACGCCGGCGCCTATGTGTCGGAGATCTTCCGCGCCGGGATCCAGTCGATTGACCGCGGCCAGATGGAGGCCTCGCGCTCGCTGGGCATGAGCTACGGCAAGACCATGCGCCAGGTGATCCTGCCGCAGGCCTTCCGCCGCATGCTGCCGCCGCTGGGCAACAACGCCATCGCTATCGTCAAGGATTCGTCGCTGGCCTCCGCCATCGGCCTGGCGGATCTGGCCTATGCCGCCCGCACCGTCTCCGGCGCCTACGCCACCTATTGGGAGCCCTACCTGACCATTTCGCTGGTCTATTGGGTCATCACCTTCCTGCTCTCGCTGCTGGTGCAACACATGGAAAAGAGGTTCGGTAAAAGTGATTCGCGTACATAACCTGCAAAAACAGTTCGGCGAGAGCCACGTGCTGCGCGGCATTTCCTGCCGGATCGCCGCCAACGAAGTGGTGTGCGTCATCGGCCCTTCCGGCTCCGGGAAGAGCACCTTCCTGCGCTGCATCAACGCGCTGGAAACGCTCTCCGGCGGCGAGATCGAGGTCAACGGCTTCGCCGTCCACGATCAAAAAACCGACCTGAACAAGATGCGTGAAAGCGTGGGTATGGTGTTCCAGCGCTTCAACCTGTTCCCGCACATGACGGTGTTGGAAAACATCATCATGGCACCGGTGAGCGTGAAAAAACGGCCGCGCGCCGAAGCCATCGCGCAAGCCGAGCAGCTGCTGCACAAGGTCGGGCTGCTCGACAAGATAGACGCCTACCCCAACAGCCTCTCCGGCGGCCAGCAGCAGCGGGTAGCGATCGCCCGCGCGCTGGCGATGGAGCCGAAGATCATGCTGTTTGACGAACCCACCTCCGCGCTCGATCCGGAGCTGGTGGGCGAAGTGTTGACGGTGATGAAATCGCTGGCGCACGAGGGCATGACCATGGTGGTGGTCACGCATGAGATGGGCTTTGCCCGCGAGGTGGCCGATCGAGTGCTGTTTATCGATCAGGGGATCATTCAGGAGGAAGGTGCGCCGCAGCAGATCTTCAGCCATCCGGCCAATCCGCGCACACAGGCGTTTCTGAGCAAAGTTTTGTAACCTTCGGCACCGCTTTGCAATCCTTCGGGCGCCGGCATCGGCGCCCGCTCTCTCACCACCCGGTCAAGAAGCTGAACACCAGCCAGAACAGGCACAGCACGATGGCGCCGGTCAGCAGCAGCGTCAG
Source organism: Serratia sp. 121840015-1 (assembly GCF_053627655.1). Classification (NCBI taxonomy): domain Bacteria; kingdom Pseudomonadati; phylum Pseudomonadota; class Gammaproteobacteria; order Enterobacterales; family Yersiniaceae; genus Serratia; species Serratia sp. 121840015-1. The sequence goes on along the minus strand of NZ_JBSEYF010000002.1, from coordinate 541,071 downwards.
GATCAGACGGCCGCGCAACAGCATGCTGAGGGTGATGCCGATCAGCACCGACAGCGGCATCAGCGCCAGGAAGAACGGCCAGGTATAGAGCAGGAAAAACAGCGTGTTGGAACCGTAAACCAGGAACGGCAACGCGAACGCCAGCCAGTAGAAAACAAAGCCGCTGACGCCGCCCAGGAAAGAATAAGAAGGCTCCTCTCTCTCCTGTTTTGACTGCTTGGAGTCGATCAAGATAGGCGTGACATTTTGCATAGTGATCCCTGGTTATTCGGCTCGCTCTGCGGCGGCTTAGAGTAAAAAGCGCATGGCGAAAAACGCCACACGCTTTTTTTGAATTCAGGGTTTGATAATAGCCTGACCACGCAACACGTCTAACAATTGCGCAATCAAATTTGTTACCAATTGTTGGCCATCAAGGTGGATTTCCGGCTGCTGCGGCGCCTCGTAAACCGCGTCGATACCGGTGAAGTTGCGCAGTTCGCCGGCGCGCGCTTTTTTATACAATCCCTTCGGATCGCGCGCCTCGCAGATCGCCAACGGCGTGTCGACGAACACTTCGATAAAGCGATCGTCGCCGAGCATTTCGCGCACCATCTGCCGCTCGGCGCGGTGCGGCGAAATGAACGCGGTCAGCACCACCAGCCCGGCATCCACCATCAGTTTGGCCACTTCCCCCACCCGGCGGATGTTCTCGCGCCGATCCTCGTCAGAGAAGCCGAGATCGCGGCACAAGCCGTGGCGCACGTTATCGCCGTCCAGCAGATAGGTGCTGACGCCGAGCCCGTGCAGCGCCTGCTCCAGCGCGCCGGCGACGGTGGATTTGCCCGAGCCGGACAGCCCGGTAAACCACAGCACCACGCCGCGATGGCCGTTGCGCGCTTCGCGATCCGCGCGCGTCACGGCGTGCGGATGCCAAACCACGTTCTCATCGTCCGGCCCGGTCGCCCTCAGTTCAGCGGCCACCTTATCGACCACCGAGCAGATCGCGTGCGCCCCAGTGCGGGAAGTGCTTGCGCACCAGCGCATTCAGCTCCAGCTCGAAGGCGCTGAACTCGCCGTGCGCCGCCGGGGTGGCCTGCAGCGTTTCGCGCACCAGACCGGCGCCTACCGTGACGTTGCTCATGCGATCGATGAAGATCAGCCCGCCGGTGTCGTGATTGCTCTGATAGCTGTCCAGCACCAGCGGCTCGTCGAAGGTCAGCTCCACCAGACCGATGCCGTTAAGCGGCAACGTGTCTGCCGGGTGCTGCGCCAGCGTATTGATCTCCACCTGATGGCGGATACTCTCCACGCGGGCGCGGGTCTTTTTACCGGCGATCTTGATGTCGTAGCTCTGGCCCGGCACCAGCGGCTGCTCGGCCATCCATACCACGTCCACCAGCGCGCTCTGCGCCGCCTGCAGGCTTTCGCCGGCGTCGACCAGCAGATCGCCGCGGCTGATGTCCACCTCATCCTTCAGCACCAGCGTAATCGCCTCGCCCGGCACCGCCTCTTGCAGATCGCCGTCGAAGGTCACGATACGCGCCACGCTGGACTCCACACCAGAAGGCAGCACCTTGACCCGTTGCCCCACCCGCACCACGCCGGCGGATAGCGTGCCGGCATAGCCGCGAAAATCGAGGTTCGGGCGGTTGACGTACTGCACCGGGAAACGCAGCGGCTGGTTTTCTCGCTCGCTGACCACGTCAACGCTCTCCAGCACTTCCAGCAGCGTCGGGCCGCTGTACCACGGCATATGGGCGCTTTCGCTCGCCACGTTGTCGCCGTCCAGCGCCGACAGCGGCACGAATTTGATGTCCAGATCGCCTGGCAGCTGCTGGGCAAAGGTCAGGTAATCTTGTTTGAACTGCTCGAACACCGCTTCCTGGTAGTCCACCAGATCCATTTTGTTCACCGCCACCACCAGATGGCGAATGCCCAGCAGGGTTGCGATAAAACTGTGGCGACGAGTCTGGTCCAGCACCCCTTTGCGCCCGTCGATCAACAGGATCGCCAGATCGCAAGTGGAGGCGCCGGTGGCCATGTTGCGGGTGTACTGCTCATGCCCTGGGGTATCGGCGATGATAAATTTGCGTTTTTCGGTCGAGAAATAGCGATAGGCCACGTCGATGGTGATGCCCTGCTCGCGCTCGGCCTGCAGGCCGTCCACCAACAGCGCCAGATCGAGCTTCTCGCCCTGGGTGCCGATGCGTTTGCTGTCGCTGTGCAGCGTCGACAGCTGATCCTCGTAGATCTGGCGGGTATCGTGCAGCAGGCGACCTATCAGGGTGCTTTTGCCGTCGTCGACGCTGCCGCAGGTCAGAAAGCGCAGCAGGCTCTTGTGTTGCTGCGCGTGCAGGTAGGATTCGACGCCGCCCTGGTCAGCGATTTGTTGTGCAATTGCGTTGTTCATCCGGCGGCTCCTTAGAAATACCCTTGACGCTTTTTCAGCTCCATCGAGCCGGACTGATCGCGGTCGATCATCCGCCCCTGGCGTTCACTGGTGGTGGAGACCAGCATCTCTTCGATGATCTCCGGCAGGGTTTGCGCCTGCGAATCCACTGCGCCGGTCAGCGGCCAACACCCCAAGGTGCGGAAACGCACCATGCGCTGGCTGATCACTTCGCCCGGCTGCAGATCGATGCGATCGTCGTCCACCATCATCAGCATGCCGTCGCGTTCTACCACCGGGCGCGGTTTCGCCAGGTACAGCGGCACGATGTCGATCTTTTCCAGGAAGATGTACTGCCAGATGTCCAGCTCGGTCCAGTTCGACAGCGGGAAGACGCGAATGCTCTCCCCTTTGTTGATCTGGCCGTTATAGTTGTGCCACAGCTCCGGCCGCTGGTTTTTCGGATCCCAGCGGTGGAAGCGATCGCGGAACGAATAGATGCGCTCTTTGGCGCGCGATTTCTCCTCGTCGCGCCGCGCACCGCCGAAGGCGGCGTCGAAACCGTACTTGTTCAACGCCTGCTTCAGGCCCTCGGTCTTCATGATGTCGGTATGCTTGGCGCTGCCGTGCACGAACGGGTTGATGCCCATCGCCACCCCTTCCGGATTTTTATGCACCAGCAGCTCGAAGCCGTACTCTTTCGCGGTGCGATCGCGGAACTCGTACATTTCGCGGAACTTCCAGCCGGTATCGACGTGCAGCAGCGGGAACGGCAGCGTGCCGGGGAAGAACGCCTTGCGCGCCAAATGCAGCATCACGGAAGAGTCTTTGCCGATGGAATACAGCATCACCGGGTTGGCGAATTCAGCGGCGACTTCACGGATGATATGGATACTCTCCGCCTCCAATTGCCGCAAATGAGTGAGTCGTTTTTCGTCCATAACAGGTCCTTAAAAGCCTTGCCTATGCCAAATTCACGACGGCCGGGCGCGCGGCCCCTTCCGTCTGCGATTGATGCCCGAACCAGGCGATTTGATGGTGCAGTTCCACCACTTCGCCAATCACCAGCAGCGCCGGCAGCGGCGCCCGTTGGGCCAGATGTTCCAGTTGATCCAGCGTGCCGATCTGCACCTGCTGATCGGCGCGCGTGCCGCGACTGATCACCGCCACCGGCGTATCGGCAGCGCGGCCGTGGGCGATCAGGCGTTGGCTGATGTCCGCCGCCTTCATGGTGCCCATGTAGATAGCCAGCGTCTGCCGCGCCCGGGCCAGATCGGCCCAGTCCAGGCCATCGCCGTCGGGGCGGCAGTGGCCGGTGATAAAGGTCACGCTCTGCGCGTGGTCGCGGTGCGTCAGCGGAATGCCGGCGTAGGCGGTCGCCCCCGCAGCGGCCGTGACGCCCGGCACCACCTGGAACGGAATGCCGGCGGCGGCGGCTACCTGCAGCTCTTCGCCGCCCCGGCCAAAGATGAACGGGTCGCCGCCCTTGAGGCGCACCACGCGTTTGCCCTGCTGCGCCAGCGCCACCAACAGCCGGTTGGTCTCTTCCTGGATCACCGAGTGCGCGCCGGCGCGCTTGCCCACGCAGATGCGCTCGGCGTCGCGGCGCACCAGATCGAGGATCTCACCGCTGACCAGGTGGTCATACAGCACCACGTCCGCCTGCTGCATCACCTGCAGCCCGCGCAGGGTCAACAGCCCCACGTCGCCCGGCCCGGCGCCCACCAAGGCTATCTCACCCTGCGCGCCTTCATCGCCTGCGGCGAAGCTTTGCAAATCCTGCTCAAGCTGCCGCTCCGCCTGCGCCGTCTGGCCGTTGGCCACCAGCGTGGCGAAACGGCCGCCGAAGGTTTTCTCCCAGAAACGGCGACGCTCGCCGATCGAGGCCAGCCGCTGTTTGACCTGGCCGCGCCAGCGGCCCGCCACCTGCGCCATCTGCCCCAAACTGGCGGGCAGCAGCGCCTCCAGCTTTTCGCGCAGCAACCGCGCCAGCACCGGCGCCTGGCCGCTGGACGATACGGCCACCACCAGCGGCGAGCGATCGATGATCGACGGGAAGATGAACGAGCAGCGCGGCTGGTCGTCCACCACGTTGGCTAACACCCGGCGTTTATCCGCTTCGGCAAACACCACGGCGTTCAGCGCGTTGTCGTCCGTGGCGGCGATCGCCAGAAACACGTCGTCCAGCTGCGGCGGGTCAAAGGTTTTCCCCAGCCAGAGCAGTTGCCCTCGCTGACGTTGTTGTTCCAGTTCCGGTGAGAGCGACTGCGCAACTATCCGTATTTCAGCCCCGGCGCGCTGAAGCAGATCGACTTTGCGCGCAGCCACGTCACCGCCGCCAACGACCAGCACCGGACGTTGTTTCAGATCGGCGAATATTGGTAGATAGTCCACAACAGCCTTTTCATATAACAGAAAGATAGTGTGACTATACGGGCTGAGATTTAGCCTCTGAAATGACGAAAAGGAATGATTAGTTCCTTTATGGAATATAGGCCGCAACGCCAGAGGCAAACGGTGATAACTGCGGCGGCGGTTTGCGCATTCGCGCGAAAATTAAGAGACGGGGAAATTGTGTAATGCCGCCCGGCGTCTCATACTGGGTGCCGCAGAAAAATGATCGGCAGCGCCGATAGCAAAGAAGGATTTTTCGGTATGTTTTCCCGTTTTTACCTGAAGACCAGCCTGCTGGCCCTCGCACTCGGCGGCGTCTTCAGCGTTTGTGCCGCACAGCCCGCAAAAGACGCGCCAATGGGCCGTTTCGCCGCCGAACAGACCCGCCACATCGCCACTTACTTCCCCGGCCGCATGGCGGGCAGCCCGGCCGAATTGCTCACCGCCGACTACCTGAAGCAGCAGTTCGCCAAGATGGGTTACCAAAGCGACATTCGCAGCGTCAACACGCGCTACCTCTACACCAGCAAAGACGGCAAGAAGAACTGGAACAACGTCACCGCCAGCTCGGTGATCGCCGCCCGCAACGGCGACAGCCCGAAACAGATAGTGATCGTCGCCCACTTCGACACCTACACGCCGCAGAGCGACGAAGATTTGGATAACAACCTCGGCGGCCTGACGCTGCAGGGCGTCGACGACAACGCCTCCGGCATCGGCGTGATGCTGGAACTGGCGGAGCGCCTGAAAAGCATCCCCACCGCCTACGGCCTGCGCTTCGTCGCCACCAGCGCCGAAGAGCTCGGCTCGCTGGGCGCACAGAACTACCTGCAACGCATGAGCGCGGAAGAGAAAAGCAACACCGTGCTGGTGATCAACCTCGACAGCCTGATCACCGGCGATCGTCTGTACTTCAACGCCGGGCGCAACACGCCGCCGCAGATGGCGAAACGCTCCCGCGATCGCGCGCTGGATATCGCCCATCGCTACGGCATCGCCGCCGCCAGCAATCCGGGTAGCGCACAGCATCCGAAGGGCACCGGCTGCTGCTCCGATCAAGAGGTATTCGACGCCGCAGGCATCCCGGTGCTGTCGGTGGAGGCCACCAACTGGTCGCTGGGCGACAAGGACGGCTACCAGCAGCGCGCCGTCAGCCCACACTTCCCGCAGGGCATCACCTGGCACCGCCCGCAGTATGACAACCTGCAGTACTTGGATCGCTACCTGCCGGGACGGATCGACAAACGCAGCCGCGACAGCGTGCAGATCCTGCTGCCGCTGATCAAAGAGCTGGCGCAGGCGCACCCGCCGAAAGCACAGAAGAAAAAGTAGCCCGCCAAAAAACAGGGCCCAGCATTGCTGAGCCCTGTCGTGTGATTCGCCTCGTTTAGCCTTCGTGCAGGCCGCACTCGCGCTTCAGCCCGAAGAAACGCGTCTCTTCCTCGCTCATACCCGGTTCCCACTTCTGGGTGGTGTGGGTATCGCCTACCGACAGGTAGCCCTGCTCCCACAGCGGGTGATAGTTCAGCCCGTGCTCGGTCAGATACTGGTAAATCTTGCGGTTGTCCCAGTCGATGATCGGCAGGATCTTGAACACCCCGCGCTGCACCGCCAGCACCGGCAGATTGGCGCGGCTGCCGGACTGCTCGCGCCGCAGGCCGACGAACCAGCTCTGTGCCCCCAGCGTCTCCAGCGCGCGGTTCATCGGCTCAACCTTGTTGATCTGGTTGTACTTTTCAATCCCTTCCACGCCCTGTTCCCACAGCTTGCCGTAGCGCGCCTCTTGCCAGGCGGGAGACTGTTCGGCGCGGAACACCTGCAGATTCAGCTTCAGCTGGTCGGTCAGTTGATCGATAAAGCGGTAGGTTTCCGGGAACAGGTAACCGGTGTCGGTCAGGATCACCGGGATATCCGGCCGGATGCGCGTCACCAGGTGCAGACACACCGCCGCCTGAATGCCGAAACTGGACGAGAGTACGAACTCGCCGGGCAGATGCTCCAGCGCCCATTCAACGCGCTGTTCGGCGCTGAGGGTCTCCAGTTGGCCGTTGACCACCGCCAATGCCAGCGCCTGCCCGGATTTGGGCAACGCATTCAGCGCCGCCAGATCGAATTCAGCCATGTTGTCTCTCCTGCTACTTGAAATTACCTGTGCGGCCCCTCTGCCCAGGGGCCGCCCGGCCTCACTCCCAGAAATCTCGCGCCGGATCCAGCACCGGTTTGACGATGCCCGCGCGAACGGTGAAGTCGCCGAAGCCTTCGCCGGCGTTGCGCTCCTTCGCCCAGCGCCCCACCAACAGATCGATCTCGCTCAGGATCTCGTCTTCGTTGATGTTCTCGCGGTACATGCGCGGAATGCGCGTGCCTTCGCGGTTGCCGCCCAAATGCAGGTTATAGCGGCCGACCGCCTTGCCCACCAGCCCCAGCTCCGCAAGCAGCGCGCGGCCACAGCCGTTCGGGCAGCCGGTGATGCGCAGCACGATATGCTCGTCGCCCACCCCGTGCCGATGCATGATCCCTTCCACCTTGGTGACGAACTGCGGCAGGAAGCGCTCGGCCTCCGCCATCGCCAACGGGCAGGTCGGGAACGATACGCAGGCCATCGAGTTCTTGCGTTGCTCGCTGATCTCGTCGTCGATCAGGCCATGATCGCGCGCCAGGGCTTCGATCTTTGCCTTCTCGCTTTCCGGCACGCCGGCGATGATCACGTTTTGGTTCGCCGTCAGACGGAAGTCGCCTTTATGGATCTTGGCGATCTCCGCCATGCCGGTCTTCAGCGGGCGCCCCGGATAGTCCAGCAGGCGGCCGTTCTCGATAAACAGCGTCAGGTGCCACTGATCGTCGATGCCCTTCACCCAACCGATGCGATCGCCGCGGCCGGTGAATTCATACGGCCGGATCGGCGCGAAGGTGATGCCGGCGCGTTTTTCCACTTCGGCGCGGAAAACGTCCACCCCGACACGCTCCAGCGTGTATTTGGTTTTGGCGTTCTTGCGATCGGTGCGGTTGCCCCAGTCGCGCTGCGTGGTCACCACGGCCTCCGCGACCGCCAGCGTATGTTCGAGCGGAATGTAGCCGAACTCGCTGGCCTGGCGCGCGTAGGTTTTCTTGTTGCCGTGCTCGATGGACAACCCGCCGCCCACCAGCAGGTTGAAGCCTACCAGCTTGCCGTTTTCGGCGATCGCCACGAAGTTCATGTCGTTGGCGTGCAGATCGACGTCGTTCTGCGGCGGGATCACCACCGTGGTTTTGAACTTACGCGGCAGGTAGGTCGGCCCCAGAATCGGCTCTTCGTCGGTAGTGGCCACCTTCTCCTGATCCAGCCACACCTCGGCGTAGGCGCGGGTGCGCGGCAGCAGGTGTTCGGAGATCTTCTTCGCCCACTCGTAGGCTTCCTGATGCAGCTCGGACTCCACCGGGTTGGAGGTGCACAGCACGTTGCGGTTCACGTCGTTGGCGGTCGCCAGCGCGTCCAGCCCCAGGCGGTTCAGCAGCTGGTGCACCGGTTTGACGTTGCCTTTCAGAATGCCGTGAAACTGGAACGTCTGGCGGTTGGTGATGCGAATGCTGCCGTACAGCGTGCTCTCCTGCGCGAACTTGTCGATGCCCAGCCACTGCTGCGGGCTGATGATGCCGCCCGGCAGGCGGCAGCGCAGCATCATAGCGTGGCGCGGCTCCAGCTTCTGCTCGGCGCGTTCGGCGCGAATATCGCGGTCATCCTGCTGATACATGCCGTGAAAACGGATCAGCAGGAAGTTGTCGCCGTTGAAGCCGCCGGTCAGGCCGTCGTTCAAATCTTCGGCGATGGTGCCGCGCAGGAAGTGGCTCTCCTTCTTCATGCGCTCCGCATCGGCCAGTTTGCCTTCGACTACCAAAGGCCCGGGGTGTTTATCACTCATCAGTAAACATCTCGCTGATAACGGCGCTCAAGGCGCAGCTCACTTAAAAATTCATCCGCCTGCTCGGTATCCATGCCACCGTGCTCGGCCACCAGTTCCAGTAATGTGTTTTCCACGTCTTTCGCCATGCGATTGGCATCGCCGCAGACGTAAATGTGCGCGCCTTCCTGAATCCAGCGCCACACTTCCGCGCCCTGTTCGCGCAGTTTGTCTTGTACGTATATTTTATGTTGTTGGTCGCGGGACCAGGCCAGATCGATGCGGGTCAGCAGGCCGTCTTTCACGTAGCGCTGCCATTCGACCTGATACAGGAAATCTTCGGTAAAGTGCGGGTTGCCGAAGAACAGCCAGTTCTTGCCGCCGGCGCCGTCGGCGTCGCGCTGCTGCATAAAGGCGCGGAACGGCGCGATGCCGGTGCCCGGGCCGATCATGATCACCGGCGCTTCCGGATTGGCCGGCAGGCGGAAGTTGTCGTTGTGTTCGATAAACACCCGCACGTCGCCGTCCTCCTCCAGGCGATCCGCCAGGAAGCCGGAGGCGCCGCCGCTGCGGGCGCGCCCGTCGATGTCGTAACGCACCACGCCCACGGTGATGTGCACTTCGCTTTCGTTCTCCGCCTGCGAAGAGGCGATGGAGTACAGGCGCGGCGTCAGCGGGCGCAGCAGACCGACCAGCTGTTCGGCGCTCAGGTCCGCCGGCGCCTGACGCACCATGTCAACGATCGGCGTGTTGTGCGCATAGTGCTGCAGCGCGGCTTTATCCGCCAACAGGCCGATCAGCGTTTCATCGCGCGACAGCGCGGCGTATTTATCGACGATCGGCGTGGTGTTCTGCGTCAGTTCGAAATGGCTGCGCAGCGCCTGCGCCAGCGGCAGGGTTTGCCCTTCCACCTCGACCGGCTCGTCGCCTTTCAGCCACAACAGCTGCACCAGTTCGTCCACCAACGCCGGATCGTTGTCGAACCATACGCCGAGCGCATCGCCCGGCTGATAGCGCAGGCCGGAGTCGCCCAGATCGATCTCGATATGGCGCACGTCTTTATCCGACGCGCGGCCGGTAATTTTCTGATTGACCGCCAGTTGGGCGGTGAGCGGCTGTTCCTTGCTGTACGGGCTGCTGTCGATCAGATCGACCGCGCCGCTGGCCAACACGCCCGGCGCGGCGCTTTCCGCCGGCGCGCGCGCCTTCAGCACCGATACCACCTGTTTGCGCCAGGCGGCGGCCAGTTCCTGGTACTCCACGTCGGCGTCCACGCGCTCCACCAGGCGCTCGGCGCCCAGCTCGGCCAGCTTGCCGTCGAAATCCTTACCAGACTGGCAGAAATTCTCATAAGAGGTGTCGCCCAGCCCGAACACCGCAAAAGCGGTATCATTCAGCTTCGGCGCCTTCTTCGAGAACAGGAATTTATGCAGCGCCACCGCTTCTTCCGCCGGTTCGCCCTCCCCCTGCGTCGAGGCGACGATCACCAGCAGGCGCTCTTGGGCTATCTGCTTGAACTTGTAGTCGCCGGCGCTGATCAGCGTGGCGCTCAGATTGGCGGCCAGCAGATCGTCGCGCAGCTGCTCCGCCAGGCGGCGCGCATTGCCGGTCTGCGAAGCGGAAATGATGGTGATGCTGGCGGCAGCCGCAGGGGCGACAGGCGCAATGGCCACGGCTCCGGGCTGTTGATTGACCATGCCCCAAAAATAGCCGGACAGCCACGCCAGCTGCGTCGGCGAATAGTCGCCGATCGTCGCCTGCAGGCGCGCCAGCTGTTCGGGCGTCAGCGGGAGCAAAGATGTTGGAGGAGCCTGAGTCGTCATTGCTGTACTTATTTCCTATACTTAGCGCCTTTCCTGCCAGGCGCGCGCCAGTGTCAGTCGCTGTCTCTTCGCTGCGTCGGGTGTGCGGAAAAGATCAGGAGAGTTTGTAAGGTTACCGAGCAGAATAGCAACGATTAAATAAGGGATAGCAATAAATCATAACCAAAATGACTAAGCTGTTTTTCTGGTAAGGGATAACGCTTAAACCGTTAAACAAAGTTTTTTATCCAGATGAAATTAAAGCGCTTTTTTTCATCGTTTTTTCACCGTTCAACATTTCGGCTCATTACCCCAGCCGATAGGTGCCGCAAACACCAAACAAAAAAAGTGTTAACCGGGCGCAGTTATCGCGGCGCTAGACCATAACGGTATAAATGGCAAGCAGACGCGCTTTCCGGTACTATGCGGCGGTTTTTGAGTCAATGAGGCCGTAATAATGGCAACCACGCTGTTTAAAGATTTTCAGTTTGAAGCCGCACACCGTTTGCCGCACGTGCCGGAGGGCCATAAATGCGGCCGCCTGCATGGGCATTCGTTTATGGTGCGTCTGGAAGTGACCGGTGAAGTGGACCCCCACACCGGTTGGGTGATGGATTTCGCCGAGCTCAAGGCTGTGTTTTCCCCGATCTGGGAGCGGTTGGATCACCATTATCTGAACGATATTCCAGGATTGGAAAATCCCACCAGCGAAGTGCTCGCCGCCTGGATTTGGCAGCAGCTCAAGCCCCAGTTGCCGGAACTGACTGCGGTGATGGTGAAAGAGACCTGTACTGCGGGATGCGTATATAAAGGTTAAAAGAAAGGGCGCCGCAAAGGCGCCCTGATTTTAGGCGATGTTCAGATACTTGTGGGTCTGCATCGACAACCGCCAGTTGCGCGCGATACAGGTTTCGATGCACAGGCGGGTCGCCTCTTCTTTCTGGCTGATCGGCTGCAGCGCAATAATCCGTGCCTTGCCGTCCTGCAGCGTCGCCAGCAGCGCGTCCAGCGCCTCGATGTCGCGCTCGCGCGCCACCGGATGCTTCACCTCGTCGGCGCGCCGCAGCGCCTGATCCAACACCTTCATGCCGCCGCGCATATTCACCTTCGGCGAAACCGTCACCCAGGTTTTGGCGGAACAGCGAATGTCGTGGGTGCCGCTGGTCTCAATCTGGCAGCCGTAGCCATGCTGTTCGAACAGCTCGGTCAGCGGCGTCAGATCGTAGATGCAGGGTTCGCCGCCGGTGATCACCACATGGCGCGCGGTGTAACCTTGTTGGCGCATCACCGCCAGCAGCTGCTCGGCGCCGGCATTGCCCCAGGCGTCGCTTTCCTCTGTTTTGACCAGGATCCGTTGCAGGTCGACTTCCCGATTGGCTTCCTTTTCCCAGGTATGTTTGGTATCGCACCAACTGCACCCTACCGGGCAGCCCTGCAGGCGGATAAAAATGGCCGGCACGCCGGTGAAAAAGCCTTCGCCCTGCAAGGTTTGGAACATCTCATTGATCGGGTACTGCATCGGTTTCTCAATCTGGAAAAGTAAAAAGCGATTATCGCAGATTCCGGCCCGCCGACCAAACGGCCAAAATTGTATTAAATTTTATTCTCCGCGCCGCCGCTAGCATATCCCACCGCCAATGGCGCTCATTTAATTTGTGAGTCGTGCTTTGGCCTTTCATCCGCGGTGCAACCTGCTCCACAGAAAACAACACGCAGTTAACAAATAAGATAATTATATTTGACATAAAGCGCCGACGCGCAGATGTATATACAAGCAAACACAAGCCGAGCGCCAGTTTCGGCCACGTTCCATCCATCACGACTACATCTGCGTTTAGAGGGTGCCATGACTCATTCCACCAGCGAGTTGAACATTCAGCAGGCCATCGACGACAGCAAGTTTTCGCTGTTTCACTGGACCCTGATCATTCTCGGATTCCTGATCCTCGCCATCGACGGTTTCGATACCGCCGCCATGGGCTATATCGCCCCCTCGGTCGCCAAAGACTGGGGCATCGTCAAACAGGATCTGGGGCCGGTGCTGAGCGCCGCGCTGCTGGGGCTGTCGCTCGGCGCGCTGATCGCCGGGCCAATCTCCGACCGCATCGGCCGCAAGCGCGTGCTGGTGTTTTCCTGCCTGTTCTTCGGCCTGTCGAGCCTGGCCACCGCCTACGCCGGCTCGCTCAATAGCCTGACGCTGTGGCGTTTCCTCACCGGCCTCGGGCTGGGAGCGGCGATGCCCAACGCCATCACGCTGATCTCCGAATACGCGCCGCAGCGCTGCCGTTCGCTGGCGATCAATACCATGTACTGCGGCTTTCCGCTGGGCGCGGCCGGCGGCGGTGCCATTTCATCGTGGCTGATCCCGAGCTACGGCTGGCACAGCGTGCTGTTGCTCGGCGCCATTGCGCCGCTGGCGTTGACGGTCTTGCTGATCCTGCTGCTGCCGGAATCGGTCAAATATATGGTCAACCGCGGGCAGGATGCGGCGAAGATCAAGCGCATCGCGCAACGCTTCGTCAGCCAGAGCCTTGATGGTGTAACGCGTTTTTACCTGTACGAAGAGAAGCTGACGCAGGCCAAGACCAGCGTCGGCCTGCTGTTCAGCCGCCCTTACCTGCTCGGCACGCTGATGCTGTGGGTGACCTACTTCATGGGGCTGGTGATCTACTACGTGTTGCTGAGCTGGATGCCAATCCTGATGCAGGGGCTGGGCTATCAGCTGGAACAGTCTGCGATGCTCACCTCGCTGTTCACCTTCGGCGGCACGCTCGGCATCCTGGTAGCCGGCTGGCTGATGGATCGCTGGAATGCGCACAAGGTGGTCTCGAGCGGCTTTGTCGTCACCGCCCTGCTGATCGTGGCGATGGCGACCGAAGACAAGCAGATCGTATTGCTGGGCGCCTTCATCTTCCTGATGGGCGTCACCATGAACGGTGCGCAGTCCGGGCTGCAAACGCTGGCGGCCACCTTCTACCCCACCCACAGCCGCGCCACCGGCATCGCCTGGATGCAGGGCATCGGCCGCTTCGGCGGCGTCGCCGGCACCATGATGGGCGCCCAACTGCTGGCGATGCAGTGGGAAGTGCAGAGCATCCTGATGTTCCTGTGCGTTCCGGCGCTGATCGCCGCCATCGCCACGGTGTGCAAGATGAGCCGCAAGCCGATGCTGCAACCGGCCGCCTGAGCCTGGCAAGCCCGCCCACGGCGGGCTTTCTTCCCGCGGTGATAGGGCTTGTTTATCCTCAGCCGCCAACTGTAATCAGTCTGTAAAAATATTGTGACTAGCCGCCCAAAAATGAGTCATTTTTAATTCATTTTTGCCGAACAGCTCACTTTTCTCAGGCTTTTCGCACATGAAGCCGGCGATGAAAAATCGCATATCAACCTGATATAAAAAGAAAATAACTTTTTCTTATGCCACTTTTCAGCGGCAACTGGTCAGTGTTGCATATGCTTGTACATACAAGTATATGTTAATAAGCCCTACGCATTGTTATGCCGTGGTACTCATCCCCACCGCGGCATGGAATCTGCACCGATACTGTTTGAGGAAACTGCTGTGACTACAAATAACAAAGTTCGCAATGTCGATGTACGCGCGCCACGCGGCACACAATTAAACGCAAAAAGCTGGCTGACCGAAGCGCCGTTACGCATGCTGATGAACAACCTCGATCCTGAAGTTGCGGAGAACCCACACGAGCTGGTGGTGTACGGCGGCATCGGCCGCGCCGCACGCGACTGGGATTGCTACGACAAGATCGTCGAAACCCTGAAAACGCTGGAAGAAGACGAAACCCTGCTGGTGCAATCCGGCAAGCCGGTCGGTGTCTTCAAAACCCACAGCAACGCCCCGCGCGTGCTGATCGCCAACTCCAACCTGGTGCCGCACTGGGCGACCTGGGAACACTTCAACGAACTGGACGCCAAAGGCCTGGCCATGTACGGCCAGATGACCGCCGGCAGCTGGATCTACATCGGCAGCCAGGGCATCGTTCAGGGCACCTATGAGACCTTCGTCGAAGCGGGCCGCCAGCATTACGACGGCAGCCTGCAGGGCCGCTGGGTACTGACCGCCGGCCTGGGCGGCATGGGCGGCGCGCAGCCGCTGGCCGCGACGCTGGCGGGCGCCTGCTCGCTGAACATCGAATGTCAGCAGAGCCGCATCGATTTCCGCCTGAAAACCCGCTACGTCGATGAGCAGGCCAACGATCTGGATGACGCGCTGGCCCGCATCAAAAAATACACCTCAGAAGGCAAAGCCATCTCCATCGCCCTGTGCGGCAACGCGGCGGAAATTCTGCCTGAGCTGGTTCGCCGCGGCGTGCGCCCGGACATGGTCACCGATCAGACCAGCGCCCACGATCCACTGAACGGCTACCTGCCGAAGGGTTGGAGCTGGGAAGAGTATCGCCAGCGCGCCCAGACCGAGCCGGCTAAAGTGGTCGCCGCCGCCAAACAGTCGATGGCCGATCACGTCAAAGCCATGCTGGCGTTCCAGCAGATGGGCGTGCCGACCTTCGACTACGGCAACAACATTCGCCAGATGGCGAAAGAAACCGGCGTCGACAACGCCTTCGACTTCCCGGGCTTCGTGCCGGCCTACATCCGTCCGCTGTTCTGCCGCGGTATCGGGCCGTTCCGCTGGGCGGCGCTGTCCGGCGATCCGCAGGACATCTACAAAACCGACGCCATGGTGAAAGAGCTGATCCCGGATGACGAACACCTGCACCGCTGGCTGGACATGGCGCGCGAGCGCATCAGCTTCCAGGGCCTGCCGGCGCGCATCTGCTGGGTTGGCCTTGGCCAGCGCGCCAAGCTGGGCCTGGCGTTCAACGAGATGGTGCGCCGCGGCGAACTGTCCGCCCCGATCGTCATCGGCCGCGACCACCTGGATTCCGGCTCCGTTTCCAGCCCGAACCGTGAAACCGAAGCGATGAAAGACGGTTCCGATGCGGTTTCCGACTGGCCGTTGCTGAACGCCCTGCTGAACACCGCCAGCGGCGCCACCTGGGTTTCCCTGCACCACGGCGGCGGCGTCGGTATGGGCTTCTCCCAACACTCCGGCATGGTGATCGTCTGCGACGGCACCGACGAGGCCGCCGAGCGCATCGCCCGCGTCCTGCACAATGACCCGGCTACCGGGGTCATGCGTCACGCCGACGCCGGTTACGATATCGCTATCGACTGCGCCCGTGAGCAAGGCCTGAACCTGCCGATGGTTGCCGCGACCCAAGGAGAAAAAGCATGAAAGCGCTGACTATTCACCCAGGCAAACTGACGCTGGCCCAGCTACGCGACGTCTATCAACACCCGGTGACGCTGACGCTGGACGACAACGCCTACGCGCCAATCCAGCAGAGCGTGGCCTGCGTGGAACGCATCGTTGAAGAAAACCGCACCACTTACGGCATCAACACCGGATTTGGCCTGCTGGCTTCGACGCGCATCGCCCGCGACGATCTGGAAAACCTGCAGCGTTCGATCGTGCTGTCACACGCCGCCGGCGTGGGCGAGCCGACCGACGACAACCTGGTGCGCCTGATCATGGTGCTGAAGATCAACAGCCTGTCGCGCGGCTTCTCCGGCATTCGTCTGGAAGTCATTCAGGCGCTGATCGCGCTGGTCAACGCCGAAGTTTATCCACATATTCCGCTGAAAGGCTCCGTCGGCGCCTCCGGCGACCTGGCGCCGCTGGCGCACATGAGCCTGGTGCTGCTGGGCGAAGGCCAGGCGCGCCATCAGGGCCAATGGCTGCCGGCGACCGAAGCGCTGGCCAAAGCCGGCCTGAAACCGCTGACGCTGGCGGCGAAAGAGGGCCTGGCGCTGCTGAACGGCACCCAGGTCTCCGCCGCCTTCGCGCTGCGCGGCCTGTTCGATGCCGAAGATCTGTTCGCCGCCGCGACCGTGGCGGGCAGCCTGACGGTGGAAGCGGCGCTGGGCTCTCGCAGCCCGTTCGATGCGCGTATCCACGAGGTGCGCGGCCAGCGCGGCCAGATCGACGCCGCCCTCGCCTATCGCCACCTGCTCGGCGCGCGCAGCGAAGTCTCCGACTCGCACCGCAACTGTGAAAAAGTGCAGGATCCTTACTCCCTGCGCTGCCAGCCACAGGTAATGGGTGCCTGCCTGACGCAGATCCGCCAGGCCGCCGAGGTGCTGGAAATTGAAGCCAACGCCGTCTCCGATAACCCGCTGGTGTTCGCCGAACAGGGCGACGTGCTGTCCGGCGGCAACTTCCACGCCGAACCGGTAGCGATGGCCGCCGATAACCTGGCGCTGGCGTTTGCCGAAATCGGTTCGCTGTCCGAGCGCCGCATCTCGCTGATGATGGACAAGCACATGTCGCAGCTGCCACCGTTCCTGGTGGAGAACGGCGGCGTGAACTCCGGCTTCATGATCGCCCAGGTGACCGCCGCGGCGCTGGCCAGCGAAAACAAAGCGC
The DNA here is from genome assembly GCF_053627655.1 of Serratia sp. 121840015-1. NCBI lineage: Bacteria > Pseudomonadati > Pseudomonadota > Gammaproteobacteria > Enterobacterales > Yersiniaceae > Serratia > Serratia sp. 121840015-1. The sequence goes on along the minus strand of NZ_JBSEYF010000002.1, from coordinate 524,181 downwards.
TGGCGCACCCGTCGAGCGTCGACAGCATTCCGACCTCCGCCAACCAGGAAGACCACGTTTCCATGGCGCCGGCCGCCGGTCGCCGCCTGTGGAGCATGGCGGACAACGTGCGCGGCATTCTGGCGGTCGAATGGCTGGCCGCCTGCCAGGGCCTGGATTTCCGCAACGGCCTGAAGACCTCGGAAGGTCTGGAGCAGGCGCGCCGTCTGCTGCGCGAGCATGTCAGTTTCTACGACAAGGACCGTTTCTTCGCCCCCGACATTGAAGCCGCCAGCCAACTCTTGGCGGCCGGTCACCTGACATCGCTGCTGCCTGCGGCGCTGCTGCCTAGCCAGGCATAATCATCACACTCTGAATCACGCAGTTTGTTCTGCCCCGCCGGGTGCGTTCCACCCGGCGCGGGCAGCGCGTGCCTGTTCGGCAAACACTTAACGGGAAGCAACATGCGTAACGAAACGACACAACTCAGACGCGGACTAAACGCGCGGCACATCCGTTTCATGGCTCTCGGCTCGGCGATCGGCACCGGCCTGTTCTACGGCTCCGCCGGCGCCATCCAGCTGGCCGGCCCGGCCGTGCTGCTGGCCTACCTGGTGGGCGGCGCGGCGGTGTTCATGGTAATGCGCGCGCTGGGTGAAATGGCGGTGCACCAGCCGGTTTCCGGCTCGTTCGGCCACTACGCCAGCCACTATCTCGGCCCGCTGGCCGGGTTCCTCACCGGTTGGACCTACACCTTCGAAATGGTGATCGTCGCCCTGGCGGACGTCACCGCCTTCGGCATTTATATGGGGCTGTGGTTCCCGGAGGTCGCCCAGTGGGTCTGGGTGCTCAGCATCATTCTGTTTATCGGCGCGCTCAACCTGTGCAGCGTCAAGGTATTCGGCGAGCTGGAATTCTGGCTGTCGCTGGTCAAGGTCGCCGCCATCGTGGCGATGATCGTCGGCGGCGCAGCGGTGATGCTGTTCGGCTTCGGCCAAACCCAGCACGCCACCGGTATCAGCAACCTGTGGCAGCACGGCGGCTTTATGCCTAACGGCATCGGCGGCGTGGTCGCGTCATTGGCGGTGGTGATGTTCGCCTTCGGCGGCATCGAGATCATCGGCATTACCGCCAGCGAGGCGAAAGACCCCGCCAAAGTGCTGCCGAAAGCGATCAACGCCGTGCCGGTGCGCATCCTGCTGTTCTACGTGCTGACGCTGACGGTGCTGATGGCGATCTACCCGTGGAACAGCATCGGCCAGAACGGCAGCCCGTTCGTGGAGATCTTCAGCAACCTCGGCATCAGCTCCGCCGCCAACGTACTGAACGTGGTGGTGATCACCGCCGCCATCTCGGCCATTAACAGCGACATCTTCGGCGCCGGCCGCATGATGTACGGCATGGCGCAGGACGGCCAGGCGCCGCGCAGTTTCACCAAACTGACCGCCAGCGGCGTGCCCTGGATGACGGTGCTGGTGATGTCGGTCGCTCTGCTGTTGGCGGTGGTGCTCAACTACCTGATCCCGGAGAAAGTCTTCATGATCATCGCCTCGATCGCCACCTTCGCCACCGTCTGGGTGTGGCTGATGATCCTGCTGTCGCAGATCGTCATGCGCCGCACGCTGTCGCCGGAGGAAACCCGTCAGCTGAGCTTCCCGGTGCCATGGTGGCCAGTGGCGCCGGCATTAGCGACCGCCTTTATGGCATTTGTCATCGGCCTGCTCGGCTACTTCGAAGAGAGCCGCATCGCGCTGTACGTCGGGCTGGTGTGGATCGCTTTACTCACCGTGGCTTACTGGCTGTGGGTGCGCAAGAAAGGCGGCGGCTCGCCGGTGAGCGCGGCAACGCAGCAGATGTAACGCTCGCTTCTGATAAAACCCGCTGCGGCGGGTTTTTTATTGCGCTTTTGGCCAAACGCCGACCATAAAAAAACCCGCCGCAGCGGGTTTTTATTTAACAACCGAATCGGTCGAACTTACTGGCCTTTAACTTCTTTCAGGCCGTTGAACGGCGCACGGTCACCCAGCGCTTCTTCGATACGGATCAGTTGGTTGTATTTGGCAACGCGGTCAGAACGGCTCATAGAACCGGTTTTGATCTGGCCAGCCGCAGTCCCTACCGCCAGGTCGGCGATGGTCGCGTCTTCGGTTTCACCGGAACGGTGAGAGATCACCGCGGTGTAGCCAGCGTCTTTCGCCATCTTGATAGCAGCCAGCGTTTCGGTCAGAGAACCGATCTGGTTGAATTTGATCAGGATGGAGTTAGCGATGCCTTTCTCGATGCCTTCTTTCAGGATCTTGGTGTTGGTCACGAACAGATCGTCGCCCACCAGCTGGATTTTGTCGCCCAGAACTTTGGTCTGGTAAGCGAAGCCCGCCCAGTCGGATTCATCCAGGCCGTCTTCGATAGACACGATTGGGTACTGTTTGGTCAGATCTTCCAGGAAGTGAGTGAACTCTTCGGAAGTGAAGGCTTTGTTGCCTTCGCCGGCCAGCACGTATTTACCGTCTTTGTAGAATTCGGAAGCCGCACAGTCCATCGCCAGAGTCACGTCTTTGCCCAGCTCGTAGCCTGCCGCTTTTACCGCTTCAGCGATAACCGCCAGCGCTTCGGCGTTGGAACCCAGGTTTGGTGCATAGCCGCCTTCGTCGCCCACGGCGGTGTTCATGCCTTTGGCTTTCAGAACTTTCGCCAGGTGGTGGAACACTTCAGAACCGATGCGCACCGCTTCTTTCAGGGTTTTCGCGCCAACCGGCTGAATCATGAATTCCTGAATGTCGACGTTGTTGTCAGCGTGCTCGCCGCCGTTGATGATGTTCATCATCGGCAGTGGCATGGAGAATTTGCCTGGGGTGCCGTTCAGTTCAGCGATGTGCTCGTACAGCGGCATGCCTTTAGAGGCTGCGGCCGCTTTCGCTGCTGCCAGGGAAACCGCCAGAATGGCGTTGGCGCCGAAGTTGGATTTGTTCTCGGTGCCGTCCAGATCGATCATGATCTTGTCGATGTTCGCCTGGTCTTTGGCATCTTTACCCAGTACTGCCTGAGCAATCGGACCGTTTACTGCAGCAACGGCTTTCAGTACGCCTTTACCCAGGAAACGAGACTTGTCACCGTCACGCAGTTCCAGCGCTTCGCGGGAACCGGTAGAAGCACCTGACGGCGCAGCAGCCAGGCCTACGAAACCGCCTTCCAGATGAACTTCGGCTTCAACAGTCGGGTTACCGCGGGAGTCGATGATTTCACGACCGATGACTTTAACGATTTTGGACATTAGGTTTTCCTCAGTACAAGTTAAACTAAAACTCCAGACAAACAGCGCGCGGTTCTCACCGCGCGCCGCCTACCAAATATTTTATTTCACCTGGCGCTTCTGATGCTCGCCTGCGGCTTTCACGAAGCCGGCGAACAGCGGATGCCCATCACGCGGCGTAGACGTAAATTCCGGGTGGAACTGACAGGCTACAAACCACGGGTGATTCGGCAGTTCAATGATCTCGACCAGCTTGTTGTCGGCGGAACGACCGGCGACACGCAGCCCTGCGGCTTCGATCTGCTTCAACAGCATGTTGTTAACTTCGTAACGGTGACGGTGACGCTCGACAATGGTCGGTTCGCCGTACAGCTGACGCACCAGGCTGTTGTCGATCAGGTTGCACTGTTGGCCACCTACGCGCATCGTGCCGCCCAAATCGCTTTCTTCGCTGCGCACTTCGACGTTGCCGTCTTCGTCGCGCCATTCGGTGATCAACGCCACCACCGGGTACTTACAGTCTGGCATAAACTCGGTGGAGTTGGCGTTTTCCATGCCTGCCACGTTGCGAGCAAACTCCATCAACGCCACCTGCATGCCCAGGCAAATGCCCAGATAAGGAATGTTGTTCTCACGCGCATAGCGTGCGGTCATCACTTTGCCTTCCACGCCGCGGTAGCCGAAGCCGCCCGGGATCAGGATCGCGTCCAGCCCTTTCAGCACTTCCACGCCGCGGGTTTCCACGTCCTGCGAATCGATCAGCTTGATGTTTACGGTCAGACGGTTTTTCAGCCCGCCGTGCTTCAGCGCTTCGATCACCGACTTGTAGGCGTCCGGCAGCTCAACGTATTTGCCGACCATACCGATGGTCACTTCGCCGCCCGGATTGGCTTCTTCGTAGATCACCTGTTCCCATTCGGCCAGGTTGGCTTCCGGTGCGTTCAAGCTGAATCGTTTACAAATATAATCGTCCAGCCCCTGAGATTTCAATAGGCCTGGGATTTTATAAATAGAATCAACGTCTTTCAGAGAGATAACCGCTTTTTCCGGCACGTTGCAGAAAAGCGCGATTTTAGCGCGTTCGTTAGCAGGAACCGCGCGATCGGAACGGCAAATCAGCACATCCGGCTGAATACCGATGGAAAGCAGCTCTTTTACGGAATGCTGGGTCGGCTTGGTTTTCACTTCACCGGCCGCCGCCATGTACGGCACCAGCGTCAGGTGCATGTACAGAGTGTGCTCGCGGCCCACTTCCACCGCCATCTGACGGATGGCTTCGAGGAACGGCAGCGATTCGATATCGCCGACGGTGCCGCCGATTTCCACCAGCACCACATCGTGGCCTTCGCCACCTTCGATGATGCGCTCTTTGATCGCGTTGGTGATGTGCGGAATGACCTGCACGGTCGCACCCAAATAGTCGCCGCGGCGTTCTTTACGCAGCACGTCGGAGTAGATGCGGCCGGTGGTGAAGTTGTTGCGACGCGACATTTTGGTGCGGATGAAGCGCTCGTAGTGACCCAAATCCAGATCGGTTTCTGCGCCGTCTTCGGTGACGAAAACTTCCCCATGCTGAATCGGGCTCATGGTGCCCGGATCCACGTTGATGTACGGGTCCAGTTTCATGATGGTAACGTTGAGGCCACGGGCTTCAAGAATAGCCGCCAGAGAGGCTGCGGCAATGCCTTTACCCAGAGAGGATACGACCCCGCCGGTCACAAAAATATAATTAGTTGTCATGCTGAACCTGAGAGTTTAGGTTTAAAGACGATGGAAGAACCAGGACGGGAAAGTAGTATACCCGAACCTCTCCTGACCTACAAACGATCGTTTTGCTGTCCATCATCTCGGCCGCCCTCCCGTGTTCATCAGGGTTTACTCCGCCGGCGCCGCCTAAACCCTCCAGGTAAAACAAAGAGTTAGCAGAGAAAATTTCTTTTTACCGCCCCTCAGGAGCGATAAAACGCCTTAGATTTCAGTTTGTTGCCCTTTTGCTGCCGCCGGCAGCCATGCGCCTCTAACCTGACCGAAAGCTTAACCGTTTCAGCTTGAGCGAACCTTGTCGGCGATCAACATTGTCGCGGCGATTCAACTTTCCTGACGTTTCACCTGCTGCCAGGCCTCTTCCATCTGCTCCAGCGTGGCGTCTTCAAGCCGCAGCCCGCTTTGCTGGACAATCTCTTCCACCTGGCGGAAGCGGCGCTCGAACTTGCGGTTCGCCGCCTGCAGCGCGTTCTCCGCCTTGTGGCCTAAATGGCGCGACAGGTTCACCGTGGCGAACAGCAGATCGCCGATCTCCTCTTCCAGCTTGCTCTCGTCGACCACCGCCTGGCGGGCTTCGTGCATCACTTCGTCGATCTCTTCGTACACTTTGTCCAGCACCGGGCCCAGGGTATTCCAGTCGAAGCCGACCGAGGCGCAGCGTTTCTGGATCTTGTGCGCTTTCATCAACGCCGGCAGCGCCTGCGGAATGTCGTCCAGCACCGAGTGCAGCGCTTTTTCGGCGCGCTCGCCGGCCTTCAGCTGCTCCCAGCGCGCCGCCACGGCTTCGCTGTCTCCGCCCTCGGCGTCGCCGAAGATGTGCGGGTGACGGCGCTCCAGCTTGTCGCTGATGGCGGTGCACACCTCATCGAAATCGAACAGCCCCTGCTCCTGCCCCATCTGGGCGTAGAACACCACCTGAAACAGCAAATCGCCCAGCTCGTCGCGCAGATCGGCGTAATCCTGCCGCTCGATGGCGTCCAGCACTTCGTAAGTCTCTTCCAACGTATAAGGCGCAATGGTGGCGAAGGTTTGCTTGCGGTCCCACGAGCAACCGATCTGCGGGTCGCGCAGCGTTTTCATGATGTTCAGCAGACGCTGCAGCGGAGTGGATTGGGTCATAAAAAATCTCTGAGAAAGAATGGAAGCGCATGGGGGCGCACGCCGAATTCGGGCCGTATCCGCTATCGATACGGCCCGAAGGCGATGTGAGCTTAGTTGCCGTGCAGACGCTTGGCGTCTATCACGTCCGGCAGCTGGTTCAGCTTCGCCAGCACCCGGCTCAGCACCTGCTGGTTGTAGATTTCGATATCCATGTCGATGGTGGCCAACTGCTTCTTGGTGTCGCTGCGGCTGGCGACGCCCAGTACGTTGACCTTTTCGTTGGCCAGAATGGTGGTAATGTCGCGCAGCAGCCCGCTGCGATCGTTGGCCATCACGCGCACCACCAGCGAATAACCGCTGGAGTAGCTTTCACCCCATACCGCGTCGACGATGCGCTCCGGCGCGTGCGATTGCAGATCGACCAGCTGATCGCAGTCCGCACGGTGGATCGAAATACCGCGCCCCTGGGTGATAAAGCCGACGATGTCGTCGCCCGGGATCGGCTGGCAGCAGCGGGCGATGTGGTGCATCAGGTTGCCCACGCCCTCCACCACCACCCGGCCATTGTCCTTGTTGCGGGCCGGCGGCGGCGCTTTCTGCTGCACCAGCTGGCGCAGCGCCTCGCGATCCTGCTCTTCGGCGCTCGGCTTGTTGAACTTGCCCTGCAGGTAATTCACCATCTGGTTCAGGCGAATGTCCCCACCGCCGATCGCCGCCAACACCTCGTCCAGCGAGTTCATGTTGTAGCGCGGGATCAACAGCTTCTCGGCCTCTTTCAGGCTGATGCCGAGATGCTCCAGTTCGTTGTCCAGCATCTGACGACCGGCGAGAATGTTCTTGTCGCGATCCTGCTTGCGGAACCAGTTATGGATCTTCGAGCGCCCGCGGCTGGTGGTGACATAGCCCAGGTTCGGGTTCAGCCAGTCGCGGCTCGGGTTCGGCTGCTTCTGGGTGATGATCTCAATCTGATCGCCCATCTTCAGCTGATAGGTAAACGGCACGATGCGGCCGCCGATCTTGGCGCCGATACAGCGGTGACCGACGTCGCTGTGAATGTGGTAAGCGAAATCGAGCGGCGTGGAGCCGGCCGGCAGATCCACCACGTCGCCTTTCGGCGTAAACACATAGACCCGATCGTCGAACACCTGGCTGCGCACTTCGTCGAGCATCTCGCCGGAGTCCGCCATCTCTTCCTGCCAGGCGATGAGCTTGCGCAGCCAGGCGATGCGTTCTTCGTAGCCGGAGCGCACGGTCACGCCCGCGCCCTCTTTGTACTTCCAGTGCGCGGCCACGCCCAGCTCGGCGTCTTCATGCATTTGCCGGGTGCGGATCTGAATCTCGACGGTTTTGCCGCGCGGCCCCAGCACCACGGTGTGGATCGACTGGTAGCCGTTGGGTTTCGGGTTGGCGACGTAGTCGTCGAACTCGTCCGGCAGATGGCGGAAATGGGTATGCACGATGCCCAACGCCGCATAGCAATCCTGCAGGCGCTCCGCCACGATGCGCACCGCGCGCACGTCGAACAGTTCGTCGAACGCCAGGTGCTTTTTCTGCATCTTGCGCCAGATGCTGTAGATGTGTTTCGGCCGGCCGTAGATCTCCACCCGAATGCCTTCGCTGGCCATCTCGGTACGCAGCCCGGCGACGAAATCGTCGATGAACTGTTCGCGATCGATGCGGCGCTCATGCAACAGCTTGGCGATGCGCTTGTATTCTTCCGGATGCAGGTAGCGGAAGCAGAAATCCTCCAGCTCCCACTTCAGCTGGCCGATGCCGAGCCGGTTGGCCAGCGGGGCGTAGATGTTGGAACATTCCTTCGCCGCCAGCACGCGTTCGTCTTCCGGCGCGTCTTTCACCTCGCGCAGATGGGCGATGCGCTCCGCCAGCTTGATGACCACGCAGCGGAAATCCTCCACCATCGCCAACAGCATGCGGCGCACGTTGTCGACCTGTTCGGAGGCCATCGAATCGTTTTGGGTGGCTTTCAGTTGGCGAATGGCGTCCATGTCGCGCACGCCGTGCACCAGCGCGACGATGCCCTTGCCGAACGCTTCGGTCAGGGTCTCTTCCTGCACGATGCCGGCGTCCACCAGCGGGAACAGCAGCGCGGCGCGCATGCTGTCGTTGTCCATGCTCAGCGTCGAGAGGATTTCCACCATCTCCAGACCGCGCCACAGCAGCAGCGAGGCGTCGGGATGGTTCTGGGTCTGCTGCTCACAATAACGCCAGGTTGCGGCCAATCGCTCACATGACTGCGGGTTAGGTAGCCCCAAGCCAGCGATCCACTCATCGAGAGCGAATTCACCCGCCGTATTCAGATGTGCACTTCTTACCGCAACCATAACTTCTCCCTACTTTGCAGCGACCTCTGGCGCGCGCTCGTTGATAAACAGCGCCATTGATTCAAGATGCCCCGTGTGCGGAAACATATCCAACATCCGCACGCGCGCAAGACGATAACCGGCGCTCAACAGCACTTTGCTGTCGCGAGCCAGCGTGGTGGGGTTACAGGAAACATACACCACCCGCGCCGGCGCCAGTTTTACAATGTGTGACATCACCCCGGCCGCACCGGCACGGGCGGGATCCAGCATCACCTTATCAAACCCTTGTGCTGCCCAAGGTTGCCGCGCAACGTCGTCCTCCAGATTCTCGTGGAAGAACGATGCATTATTCAGCTTATTCTTATGTGCATTATATTGCCCATTCGCTACCAGCGTGGCAACACCTTCGATGCCCACCACCGCAGCGGCCCGGCGCGCCAACGGCAGGGTGAAGTTGCCCATGCCGCAGAACAGGTCCAGCACCCGATCATTGGGTTGAATATCGAGCCATTCAAGGGCCTGCGCCACCATTTGTTGGTTTACGACGTCATTGACCTGAATAAAGTCGCGCGGACTGAAGTCTAAGCGTAGCCCGTCAACCTGATAATACGGCGTGTCACCGCACAGTTTCTCCACGCGATCGCTGTCCGGCGCCAGATAGACGGCGACGTTTTCCCGCTCGCCAAACGCCAACAGCGCCTGCCGATCCGCCTCTTTCAGCGCGTCGAGATGGCGCAGCACCAGCAGCGGGCCGTTGTCCGCCAGCACCAGCTCCACATGCCCCAGCCGCCGTACCGCCTGCAGCCCGCTCAGGCAGGCGCGCACCGGTGCCAGCAGCTGTTCCAGCTCCGACCGCAGCACCGGACAGTGCTCCACCGCCACCAGCTCGTTGGAGGCCGCCTGTCGAAAACCCATCATCAGGCGCTGCAACTTCGGCTGCCATGCCAGGCTCAGGCGAGCGCGGCGGCGATAGCCGTATTCCGGGCCGGCGATCACCGGTTCCTGCTGCGGGGTCACCCCGGTTTCGCGGGCGATCATGCGCACCAGCGCCGCCGCCTTGCTCTGCTGCTGCAGCGCTTCATCCGCATGCTGCTGCTGGCAGCCGCCGCAGACGCCGAAATGCGGGCAGCGCGGCGTCACCCGCTGCGGGCTACGGCTCAGCAAGCGTTTGAGCTTGCCTTTGGCGAACTGGCGCTTGTCTTCGGTCAGCTGGATTTCCGCCTGCTCGCCCGGCAATACGCCCGGCACGAACACCGCTTTGCCGTCGTGGCGCGCCACGCCCTGGCCGAAAGGATCGAGATCGCTCACCGTCACGGTGAAGATTTGTGAGCTCTGCCGGGTCGTCACGCGGCGTTTGGGAGAGTAGAATTGCGCCATATTTGTCGATTGTGTGCTGGTTCATTAAGCTAGTGTCAGCTGTCAATTCTCCCACATTGGAATCCCATGACCAAATACAGCCTGCGTGCGCGCATGATGATCCTGATTCTGGCCCCGACCTTGCTGATTGGTTTGCTGCTCAGCACCTTCTTCGTGGTGCACCGCTATAACGAGCTGCAGGAGCAATTGGTCGACGCCGGCGCCAGCATCATCGAGCCGCTGGCGGTGGCCAGCGAGTACGGCATGACGTTCCGCAGCCGAGAATCGGTCAGGCAGCTGGTCAGCCTGTTGCACCGCCGCCATTCGGACATCGTGCGTTCGATCACCGTGTTCGATGCGCAGAATAATTTGTTCGTCACCTCCAATTATCATCACAACTTCGCTCAGCTGCAGCTGCCGAAAGGCGTGCCGTTGCCCACCGAGCTGATGCTCACCCGACGCGGCGATTCGCTGATCCTGCGCACGCCGATCCTGTCGGAAAGCCAGTATCCGGATGAAACCGCCGACGGCGGCAGCCACCCCGACAACAACCTAGGCTATGTGGCGATCGAGCTGGATCTGCAGTCAGTGCGGCTGCAGCAATATAAAGAGGTCTTCGTCTCCACCCTGCTGCTGTTGCTGTGCATGTGCATCGCTATCCTGTTCGCTTACCGGCTGATGCGCGACGTGACCGGCCCGATCCGCAACATGGTGAACACCGTCGACCGCATCCGCCGCGGCCAGCTCGACAGCCGCGTGGAGGGCTACATGCTCGGCGAGCTGCACATGCTGAAGAATGGCATCAACTCGATGGCGATGTCGCTCACCGCCTATCACGAAGAGATGCAGCAGAACATCGATCAGGCCACCTCCGATCTGCGTGAAACCCTGGAGCAGATGGAGATCCAGAACGTCGAGCTGGATCTGGCGAAAAAACGCGCGCAGGAGGCGGCGCGCATCAAGTCCGAATTCCTGGCCAACATGTCGCACGAGCTGCGTACACCGCTCAACGGCGTGATCGGCTTCACCCGCCAGATGCTGAAAACCGATCTGAGCGCGACCCAGACCGATTATTTGCAGACCATCGAACGCTCGGCCAACAACCTGCTGACCATCATCAACGACGTGCTGGACTTCTCCAAGCTGGAAGCCGGCAAGCTGGTGCTGGAGCATATTCCTTTCGCCCTGCGTGAAACGCTGGACGAAGTGGTGGTGTTGCTGGCACCCAGCGCCCACGACAAGGGGCTGGAGCTGACGCTGGATGTGCACAACGACGTGCCGGAGCAGGTGATCGGCGACTCGCTGCGCCTACAGCAAATCATCACCAACCTGCTGGGCAACGCCATCAAGTTCACCGAAACCGGCAATATCGACATTCGCGTCGAGCTGCGCAAACAGCTGGATCGCCGGGTGGAGGTGGAAGTGCAGATCCACGACACCGGCATCGGCATCTCCGAACGCCAGCAGTCGCAGCTGTTCCAGGCGTTCCGTCAGGCGGACGCCAGCATCTCCCGCCGCCACGGCGGTACCGGGCTGGGGCTGGTGATCACGCAAAAACTGGTGAAAGAAATGGGGGGCGATATCTGCTTCCACAGCCAGTTGAACCGCGGCTCGACCTTCTGGTTCCACATCACGCTGGATCTGAACGAGGGCATGCTGTCGCTGGCGCCGAGCCTGCCGGACCTGAGCGGCAAAACGCTCGCCTATATCGAGTCCAACCCAACGGCGGCGCAGGCGACGCTCAACATGCTCAGCATCACGCAGCTGGTGATCACCCACTCGCCGACGCTGGGCCAGTTGCCGCCAGGCCACTATGACTTCCTGCTGGCCGGCGTGCCCATCCCGTTCCGCGACAACATGGCGCAGCACGAGGACAAATTGCTGGCCTCGCTGAAGCTGGCCGATCGGGTGATTCTGGCGCTGCCGTGCCAGGCGCAGATCGACGCCGAGCTGCTTAAACAACAAGGCGCGCTCGGCTGTCTGATCAAGCCGATCACCAGCACCCGACTGTTCCCTCTGCTCCGGATGGAAGCGCCGGCACGCCTCACCGCGCAGCCTGAGCGTAAACGCCTGCCGCTGACGGTGATGGCGGTTGACGACAACCCGGCCAACCTGAAGCTGATCGGCACGCTGCTGGGGGAACAGGTAGAAAAAACCCTGCTGTGCGAGAGCGGTGAGGAAGCGCTGGCGCTAGCGCGCGACAACGTGCTGGATTTGATCCTGATGGACATTCAGATGCCGAAGATGGACGGCATTCACGCCAGCGAACTGATCCGCCAGCTGCCGCATCACAACTCCACGCCGATCGTCGCCGTTACCGCCCATGCCGCCAGCGGCGAGCGCGAGCACCTGCTGCAGGCCGGGATGGACGACTATCTGGCCAAACCGATCGACGAGAAAATGCTGACCCGCGTGCTGTCGCGCTACCACAGCGGCGACGTGGAAAACGCCATCGCCGACGACGCACCGCTGTCGCTCGACTGGCCGCTGGCGCTGCGTCAGGCGGCCAACAAACCGGACCTGGCGCGCGATCTGCTGCAAATGCTGCTCGATTTCCTGCCGCAGGTGCGCGAACGGGTACAGGCGCTGCTCGACGGCCAGCATGACGACGAGATCCTCGATCTGGTCCATAAGCTGCACGGCAGCTGCAGCTACAGCGGCGTGCCGCGCCTCAAGCAGCTGTGTTTCTACCTCGAGCGGCAGCTGCGTCAGGGCATCACCAACGACGAACTGGAGCCGGAGTGGCTGGAGCTGTTGGATGAGATTGAACTGGTGATCCACGCGGCGCGCGCGCATCTGGCGCAACCCGCCTGAATCCTCAGGCCATAACGCAAAAAGGCACGCCGCAGCGTGCCTTTGTTTTTTTAACGCCTGACGCCTATCACTGCGCCAGCAGGTACAGCTGGCTCTCGCGGCGCTGAATATTCAACGCCAGCACCGACGGCTTGCTGTCGAGGATTTTACGCAGCTCACCCAGGTTCTGGATCGGCTGCTGGTTCACGCCCAGGATCACGTCGCCCTTTTTCAGGCCGATGCGCGCCGCGGCGCTGCCGGCTTTCACGCTATCAACCTTGACGCCCTTCACATTGCCGACCTGGGTGTTGCTCAGCTCGGCACCTTCAATGCCGGTGTAGATATTGCCCGAGGCCACCTGGGTCTGTGCGCTTTGCTCCAGCGTGACGTCAATCGTCACCGGCTTGCCGTCGCGAATAATGCCCAGCGACATCTTGCTGCCGACCGGCAGCGTGCCGATCTCCGCCCGGAACGAGGCGAAGCTGGAGATGGCCTTGCCGTTCATGGTGACGATCACGTCGCCGGCCTTGATGCCCGCCTTCGCCGCGGAAGACTTCGGCATCACCTGGCTGACGAAGGCCCCGCGCTGCGCGTCGACCTTCATCGCCTTGGCCAGCTCAGAGTTCAGCTCGGTACCCATGATGCCCAGCTCGCCGCGTTTCACCTGGCCATATTCGACCATTTGCGCCGTCAGGTTTTTCACCATGTTGCTCGGAATGGCGAAGCCGATACCGATGTTACCGCCGTCCGGCGCCAGGATCGCGGTGTTGATGCCGATCAGCTCACCGTTGAGATTAACCAGCGCCCCCCCGGAGTTACCGCGGTTGATCGCCGCATCGGTCTGGATAAAGTTTTCGTAGTTTTCGATGTTCAGGCCGCTGCGCCCCAGGGCGGATACGATGCCCGAGGTGGCGGTTTCACCCAGCCCGTACGGGTTGCCGATCGCCACGGTGTAATCGCCGACGCGCAGCTGATCGGAATCCGCCATCTTGATCGCCGTCAGATTCTTGAAGTCTTTCAGCTGGATCAGCGCAATATCGGAACGCGGATCCTTGCCGATCACCTTGGCGTCGAAACGGCGGCCGTCGCTCAGCTGCACCTGGATCTTGTTGGCGTTGTCCACCACGTGGTTATTGGTCACCACGTAGCCCTTGGCGGCATCGATGACCACCCCGGCGCCCAGCGCCTGGAATTTCTGCTGCGTGCCCTGCGGCTGGCCATCCGGCCCAGGCTGTTCGCCGCCCTGACACATCGGCGAGCCCTGGAACGGCGAGCCGTCCTGGCAGAACGGTGAATCTTCGCCGAAGAACTGTTGGAACTGCTGCGGCATGCGCGGCGTATTGACCGTGGTGCTGCCCTCAACGTTAATGCTCACCACGGAAGGCATTACCTTTTCCAGCATCGGCGCCAGGCTCGGCAGCTGTTGGGTGCTGGAAGAGGCGGTTTCAGCGGCGCTGGCCGTGACCGGGCCCATCGCCATACCGATACTGAATGCCAGTGCGCTCAGAACTAATGCGGTTTTTTTCATCTGTGTGTCTCTTATAAAGTCGTTCAAAAAGAATGGCTGTCTTGCGTGCTTATTCAGAGTTAATTAATAGCCCGAAGTTCCGGCACAGATGATTGGCAATAGTAAACAAATATTGTCCGTCTTTACAAAACTCGAGACAGCCAACCGATTGGAATTGCTAAAATTATTCTTCAGCGTAATTATTCCGCCGCCATCAATCGACGATATTCGTCATAGGCGTAAAGGTCGGTCATTCCGCTGATATAGTCCTGCAATAAACGCGCGCGGAAATAATATTCCCGAATGGCTTGCTGCTCCGGCGATAAATGCTGCAGCCCCTCTACCGCCTCCGCATACGCCAGCCGATGCTTGGTGGACAGCTTGTGGAACAGGCGCGTTTCGATCGGGTAAGCGCGATGGCTGTCCTCGCGCACCAGTTGGCTGAAATCCGCCAGCGACATCGCCAACAGCGGGCTGTAAATGTCCAGCAGGCCGCTGATCACCCGGTAGCCTTGCAGCTCGAGTTGCTCGACCTCCGGGTGGTTGAACACGTGCTTGAACGCCACATTTTTAAATATTTTCAGCAGCCGGTACGCCGGGCTGGAGTCCTCCAGCAGCGCCTGATTGAAACTGCCCTGATAGACCGCGTCCAGATTGTCGATAAAGCGCTGCGCCGCGTGCGGCACCAGCCGCGCCACGGTAAACACCCGCAGATACATGAAGAACTGATCTTCCGCGCTGCGCCGCGCGCCGCCGCGATCGATCTTGCGAAACGCGCTGGCGACGGTCTTGTCGAACAGATCGCCCGGCACCACCTCGCCCCACTCCTGAATCAGGTGCTGATACAGCTGCTCGACGGTGAAAATGCTCTTCTCCACCGCGTCTTCCAGATCGGCCACGCAGTACGAGATATCGTCGGCGGCCTCCATGATATAGGTCAGCGGGAAACGATCGAACTCGCCCATGTGCAGCTCGCGCCGCAGCCGATCGACGAAGGCCTCTTCCGCCAGATAGTAGCCGGGCTTTTTCATCAGGTAACTGTGGCTGGCGGGGATGTCGCTCGCCCAGTAGGCCGGGCGGGTGTATTTCAAAATGCAGCCGACCTGCGCGTAGGTCAGGTTGAGCTTGAGCAGGCTGTACACCATGCGGATCGCTTGGGCATTGCCCTCGAAGTGGCTGAGATCCTGACGGATCCGGCTGCGCAGCCGGTTCAGATCGCTCTCCCCCTCATGCAGGCGCAGCGTCGCCACCTGGCAGCGATCGTGGCTGCCCGGCTCGCTGCCGCAGCTGGCGGGATCGAGCCGTTGGGCAAACCAGTCGTTGATCGCCGACTCGCCGAAGTGACCGAACGGCGGATTGCCGATGTCGTGCATCAGGCAGGCCATTTCCACGATGCTTTCAAACGGATCGAGCAGCCGGGTCAGGCCGAGCTCATCAATTCTCCCCGCCTGTTTGAAGCGGTTGAGGATCTCTTTGGCGATGTGGCGCCCAACCTGCTGCACCTCCATCGAGTGCGTCAGGCGGCTGCGCACCGCCGCGTTGCGCTCCAGCGGAAACACCTGGGTTTTTTGCTGCAGACGGCGAATGGCGGCCGAGTTGACGATGCGCCCGCGATCGCTCTCGAATTGCCGCACGATGTCGTACTCTTCCTCGGCCTCGATCGGTTTGCTGAAAGGCCGTTGGAAGCTGATTTTTTGCTTGAAGTCGATCCCGGACATCTGTTTCTCCGCCGTTGCGCCCTGCCCCCGTGATAACAATTCCCGGCAGCGGATGCAACGCATTATCTCTCATACACAGCCATGATAGACTATGCCGCAATTCTCACGGCCAATCAGCGAGTGTTATTTATGAAAGTAGGCATCATCGGCGCAATGGAGCAGGAAGTCACCCTGCTGCGCGATCAAATCGAAAACCGTCAAACCATCCAGCGTGCGGGCTGCGAAATCTACACCGGCCAGATCGGCGGCGTTGACGTGGCTCTGCTGAAATCCGGCATCGGTAAAGTCTCGGCGGCCATGGGCACCACCCTGCTGCTGGAACACTGCAGCCCGGATCTGGTGATCAACACCGGTTCCGCCGGCGGCCTGGCCAGCACCCTGCGCGTGGGCGATATCGTGGTGTCGGAAGAAGTGCGCTACCACGACGCCGACGTCACCGCCTTCGGCTACGAGCCGGGCCAGATGGCCGGCTGCCCGGCGGCGTTCGTCGCCGACGACGCGCTGATCGCGCTGGCGGAAAGCTGCATCAAACAGCTGGATCTGCACGCGGTGCGCGGCCTGATCTGCAGCGGTGACGCCTTCATCAACGGCGCCGAGCCGCTGGCGCGCATTCGCGCCACCTTCCCGCGCGTCGCCGCCGTGGAAATGGAAGCCGCAGCGATCGCCCACGTCTGCCATCTGTTCGGCACGCCGTTCGTGGTGGTGCGCGCCATTTCCGACGTCGCCGACAGCGAATCGCACATGAGCTTTGACGAGTTCCTGGTGGTAGCGGCCAAGCAGTCTACGCTGATGGTCAACGCCATGCTGCAAACCCTGGCCAAGCGCGGTTGATGTGAGGCTGCGCTTCACCTCGATGCTCTGTCTGTTGGCGCTCTGGCTGGCCATGCCGGCCGGCGCCGCTCAGCGGGTGATCAGCCTGGCGCCCAACGCGACCGAACTCGCCTATGCCGCCGGCATGGGCGATGTGCTGGTGGCGGCGAGCGCCTATTCCGATTATCCGCCGCAGGCCGCCAAGCTGGAGCAGGTAGCCTCCTGGCAGGGCATCAATCTGGAGCGGGTGCTGGCGCTCAAGCCGGACCTGATCCTCGCCTGGCGCGGCGGCAATCCGCAGCGCGTGCTGGATCAGCTCGCCGCGTTCGGCATCCCGATTTTCTATGCGGACGCCGACACCCTCGAAGGGATCGCCGGTTTGCTGGACCAGCTGGCGCAATACAGCCCGCACCCGGAGCAGGCGCATCAGGCGGCGGAGGGCCTTCGCCGCCAGTTCGCCGCTCTCAAACAACAGTATGCCGCTAACCCATCGCGGCGCGTGCTGCTGCAGTTCGGCACCCAGCCACTGTTCACCAGCGCCGGCGCCACATTGCAAAGCCAGGTGCTGGCGCTGTGCGGCGGGCAGAACGTCTTCGCCGACAGCCGCACCCCTTGGCCGCAGATCAGCCGCGAGCAGGTGTTGGCGCGCCAGCCGCAGGCCATCGTCATCACCGGGGGCGCGAAAGAAGCCGCCAGTGTGAAAGCCTTCTGGGCCCCGCAGCTGCAGGTGCCGGTGATCGCGCTGAACGAAGACTGGTTCAACCGCGGCGGGCCGCGCATTGCGTTGGCGGCGCAGCAGCTGTGCCGCCAGCTAGCGGAGATCCGCTGATGCTGGTGTTCTGGTTGGATATTCTCGGCACCGCGGTGTTCGCCGTCTCCGGCGTGCTGTTGGCCGGCAAGCTGCGCATGGATCCGTTCGGCGTGCTGGTCTTGGGCGTGGTCACCGCGGTCGGCGGCGGCACCATCCGCGACATGGCGCTGGCCAACGGCCCGGTGTTCTGGGTCAAGGATCCCACCGATTTGGTGGTGGCGATGATCACCTGCGTCTTGACGCTGCTGCTGGTGCGCCAGCCGCGCCGGCTGCCGAAGTGGGTGCTGCCGGTGCTGGACGCCGTCGGGCTGGCGGTGTTCGTCGGCATCGGCGTCAACAAGGCCTTCGCAGCCGGCACCGGCCCGCTGGTGGCAATCTGCATGGGGGTGATCACCGGCGTCGGCGGCGGCATTATCCGCGACGTGCTGGCGCGCGAGATCCCGATGATCCTGCGCACCGAAATTTACGCCACCGCCTGCATCATCGGCGGCATCGTGCACGCCACGGCGTTTTACACCTTCCACATGCCGCTGCAACAGGCCATGATGCTGGGCATGATCATCACCCTGGCCATTCGCCTCGCAGCCATCCGCTGGCACCTCAAACTGCCCGCCTTTATTCTCGAACGCTGAGCCGTCGCCCTGCGGGGCGACGCTTTGCAACGCCGCACCTGGTGATTTATTAGACTATTAACGGGGTTGATGGTATTATTTTCGACCGAAAAATAGCGTAGTGACGATGTAAAATTCTGTTATCCGCAGGTTAATTCCTTTCCCGCGCTGTTAAAACTTTTTAACTTTTTGCCGATAAGTCATCACAAGATGGCTTACGGATGACTATTCCCGCAATGATGAAAAAAATTCTGCTTGCCTGCTGTGGCACCCTGCTGAGTGGCGCCGCGTATGCCGATGCCGTCAGCGGCCAGATCGGCGTTACTCTGACCATTGAACCGCAATGCGCCGTGCGCCTCGAGGCCGCCGCCCCACAGGCCGAATGCAGCCACGCAACGGCGCAGCCGAACATCATCCACAGCCCACCGGCACAGGAGAACGGTGCAGAAGTGATCCTCGTGGAATGGTAGGCATAAAAAAACCCGCCGGCCGTAAGGCGAGCGGGTTGATATTCTGACAGGCAAACTCAGATGCTAAACGACGAACCGCAACCGCAGGTGGTTTTGGCATTCGGGTTGGTCACCACGAAGCGCGACCCTTCCAGCCCTTCGGTGTAGTCCACCGAGCCGCCGACCAGATACTGCAGGCTCATCGGATCGACCACCAGCGCCACGCCCTGCTTCTCGATGGTCATGTCGCCATCGTTGACCTTGTCGTCAAAAGTGAAGCCGTACTGGAATCCGCTGCAGCCGCCGCCGGTAATGTAAACCCGCAACTTCAGGTTCGGATTTTCTTCGTCAGCAATCAGGAACTTAACCTTGCTTGCTGCTGCCTCGGTAAATTGCAGGGGCAGTGCCGTTTGATCACTCATACTCTTTACTCCCAACATTGTTCAGCATCAGATCGCGACTATGGCTGCCTGATTAATATTAACGATTATCCGATACCTGAGTGTTGCGTTCAAGTATTCACCGCATTTGTTGCATTTTCCTTACCTGTTTTCTCCACCGCTTCCCGCGCCAGCTGCGCCTCCTGCCTTTGCAGCGTGCGGGCCAGGATCGACGAATACAGCGGCTTGCCGCCGAGCAGCTGCGCCACCACCGTGGCGCCGAGGCAGGTGATGATCATCGGTAAAATGAGTTGGTAGTTGTCGGTCATTTCCAGTACCAGCACGATGCCGGTCAGCGGGGCGCGCACCGTAGCGGCGAACAGCGCCCCCATGCCGGCGATGGCGAAGGTGCCCGCCTCGATGCCGTACTGCGGGAACAGATGCGCCCCCGCCAGCCCAAAGGCGGTGCCGAACAGCGTGCCCAACGCCAGCATCGGCGCAAAGATGCCGCCCGGCGCGCCGGAGCCGAAGCACAGCAGCGTAGTGAAGATGCGGGTGATAAAGATAAACATCAACATGCCGACGCTGTAATTGCCCGCCGCGGCGATCGGGATCAACCCAAAGCCGCCGCCCGCCGCCTCCGGCTGGATCAGCCCCAGAATGCCGCACACGCCGCCGAGCAGCCCGCCCATCAGCAAGATATTGCGCATTCTGCCGCCGTGCAGGCGCGCAAACATGTCTTGAGTGCGGAAAATCAGCGCGTTGAACCCCACGCCCACCGCACCGAATATCGCCCCCAGCACCAAATAGAGCCACAGGGTATTGATGGGCGCCGAAGAAAGTTTGTCGACCGCGATCACCGAACCCTGGCCGTTAAACAGCTGGAATACCACGCTCGACATGATCACGCCGATAAACACCGCTTTAATCGAGATCAGGTTGTAGCGGAACTGCGGCCGCATCTCTTCGATGATGAACAAGATGCCGGCTAGCGGCGCGTTGAACGCGGCGGACAACCCGGCGGCGGCCCCGGTCGCCAGCAGCGTATGACGCGCCTCGGCGCCGCGAATGCGCAGCACGTCCAATACCATGCGCCCGACGTTGCCGCCCATTTGCACCGTGGGGCCTTCGCGCCCCAGCACCATGCCGGCCCCCAGCGTGCCCATGCCGCCGATGAATTTCACCGGGATCACGCGCCACCAGCGCACCGGCCGCAGCTCCTCCAGCGCGCCTTCGATCTCCGGAATGCCCGAGCCGCCCGCCTCAGGCGCAAAGCGCCGCACCAGGTAATAGCCCAGCGCCGCCAGCGCGGCGGACAGGATAAACGCCAGCGGCCACACCAGAAGCCACGAGTCGGCGACCTGCGCCAGCGAAGCCAGCCGCTGCTGCTGCACCCACTCCACCGCCTTATCGAAGGCCACGCCGAGCAAACCGGCCAGCGTCCCCACCAGCGCGGCCATCACCAGGATCGCCACCGGGGTCTTATCGCGGCGAATAAACTGACGCACCGCATCGCTGCGGCTAAGACGCGGGCTCAACGTCCCGACTGGCTGTGATTGTGATTCCGTCATCGCGAGTAATTCGTCAGGTAATTTGTAATACAAATAGGCAAGGCGGTTATTCTACCCCAACCCGGTGGCGGGCGCTGCCGTTAATGGTATCTGACTGTGATCGTTTCATAACGCGGCGCTCTCCTCTAGAATAGCGCGGTCAAATCATTCAAAAGAGAATCCAGGAGCCGATTTATGAGCCTACACAGCAAGTCCGAAAGTCTGTACGCCCAGGCGCAACAGTTGATCCCCGGTGGGGTGAACTCTCCGGTGCGTGCATTCACCGGCGTAGGCGGTGTGCCGCTGTTTATCGAGCGGGCTGACGGGGCTTACCTGTTCGATGCCGACGGCAAGGCCTATATCGACTATGTCGGTTCCTGGGGGCCGATGGTGCTGGGGCACAACCACCCGGCGATCCGCGACGCGGTGATCGAAGCGGCGCAGCGCGGCCTGAGCTTCGGCGCGCCGACCGAGATGGAAGTCAAAATGGCGCAGCTGGTCACCGAACTGGTGCCTACCATGGATATGGTGCGTATGGTGAACTCGGGCACCGAAGCCACCATGAGCGCCATCCGCCTGGCGCGCGGCTACACCAACCGCGACAAAATCATCAAGTTCGAAGGCTGCTACCACGGCCACGCCGACTGCCTGCTGGTGAAAGCCGGTTCCGGTGCGCTGACCCTCGGCCAGCCGAACTCACCGGGCGTGCCGGCCGACTTCGCCAAGCACACCCTGACCTGCACCTATAACGACCTGGATTCGGTGCGGGCCGCCTTCGAGCAGTACCCGTCCGAGATCGCCTGTATCATCGTCGAGCCGGTTGCCGGCAACATGAACTGCGTGCCGCCGCTGCCGGAATTCCTGCCGGGCCTGCGCGCCCTGTGCGACAAGTACGGCGCGCTCTTGATCATCGATGAAGTGATGACCGGTTTCCGCGTGGCGCTGGCCGGCGCACAGTCCTATTACGGCGTCGAGCCGGATCTGACCTGCCTCGGCAAAATCATCGGCGGCGGCATGCCGGTGGGCGCCTTCGGCGGCCGCCGCGACGTGATGGACGCGCTGGCGCCGACCGGCCCGGTCTACCAGGCGGGCACCCTGTCCGGCAACCCAATCGCCATGGCGGCGGGCTATGCCTGCCTGACCGAAGTATCACAGGTAGGCGTGCACCAGACGCTGACCGAACTGACTGAAATGCTAGCCGCAGGCCTGCTGCATGCGGCGCAGGAAGAGAATATCCCGCTGGTAGTCAACAACGTCGGCGGCATGTTCGGCCTGTTCTTCACCGACGCGCCGACAGTGACCTGCTATCAGGACGTGATGCAGTGCGATGTGGAACGCTTCAAACGCTTCTTCCACCTGATGCTGGAGGAAGGGGTGTATCTGGCGCCGTCCGCCTTCGAAGCGGGCTTCATGTCCGTGGCGCACAGCAAGGAAGACATTCAGCGCACCATCGACGCCGCGCGTCGCTGCTTCGCCAAGCTGTAATCCCGGCCGAATGGCCAAAAAAACGGGCGCCTCGGCGCCCGTTTTGTTTTTCGCTGCCGCTTAAAGCAGCGTGCCGTAAATGGTCAACAGCGCCACTACCACCACGATGATCATCGTCACCTTGCGAGCCAGCGTCACCGCCGCCCGCGGCGTTTGCACCGGGTCCATATGCGGATCGCGCGCCAGCGAGAACTGCGCCAGCCGCGTCAACACCTGATACGACGACGAATGCCGATCCCCCAGCGAGGCGAACCAGGCCGGCAGCGCACGCTCGCCGTGGCCGAACAGCGCGTAGGCCACCCCGGCCAAACGCACCGGGATCCAGTCCAGCCAGTTCAGCAGATGATCGATACCCGACTGCGAACGCTCCAGCGGCGTATTGTGACGCGCCAGCCAGGTTTGATAGGCGCGCAGGAAGGCATATCCCGCCAACGCGATCGGCCCGTAAGGTCCAAAGACCACGAACCAGAACAGCGGCGCCAGGTAATAGCGGAAATTGATCCACAGCAGCGCGTTTTGCAGCTCGCGCAGGCGCAGCTCTTCGCTGCAGTCCACCGGCAAACCGTGGATCAACGCCAGCTCTTCCGCCATCTGATCGCTGGCGTGGGTATCGCCCTGCCGCGCCGCTTTCAGGTAGGCGCGGTAGTGTTTGCGCTTGATGCCGGCGCCGACGCACAGCAGATCGATGACAATCCACAGCAGCAGCGTCACCACGCCGAAGAACAACCCGTGAGACAGCCACAGAACGCCCCAGACGATCACCATCCAGGCGGCGGTCATCGCCAGCGTCTGCGCCAGCGAAACCCGATGCAGCCGCTGAAACACCACTTCGAGACGGTGGTCCAGCTGCCAATGTTCTCCCAGCTTAAACAGGCGCTCCCAGGCCAAAACCAGCAACAGCGTAAACAGCGTCATTAGCGATTCCTCTCCCTTTTTCTTGTCTCAAGCATAGCGTCGGCGGGCGCGTCGCGTTGTTCCAGAGATGCCAGATAGCGATCCCAATCGAACGCCGGCCCGGGATCGGTCTTGCGGCCGGGGGCGATATCGCAATGCCCGGCGATATTGGCCACCAGCGGCGGATAATGTTCGGCCAGCAGCGCGGTGACCGCCTGCAGCGTGCGGTATTGCGCCTCGGTGTAAGGCAACAGATCGGTGCCTTCCAGCTCGATGCCGATGGAGAAATCGTTGCACCGATCGCGCCCCTGATACAGGGAAACGCCCGCGTGCCAGGCGCGTTGGTCGAAGGGCACATACTGCACGATCTCCCCGTCGCGGCGGATCAGACAGTGCGCCGACACCCGCAGCTGATGGATCTCGGCGAAATAGGGGTGCTGCGCGGGATCGAGCGTGCAGGTAAACAACTGGTCGATATAGGGGCCGCCGAACTCGCCGGGCGGCAGGCTGATGTTGTGGATGACCAGCAGCGAGGGGGGCTCGTCATCCGGGCGCCGATCGCAGTGCGGCGAGAGCACTCGCGTCACCCCGACAATCCAGCCATTTTCCAACTGCATCAGACACCTCTCTGCGGTGGTACTTATTCCTGCAACAGAGTAGCATGTTCCCCTACGATCTAACCGTCCATTTCGGAGTTTTCCATGCCGACACGCCGCTACAGTGCCGACAGTCGCCGCACCGAGCTTCTTGAACGAATTGAAAGTGATATTCCCTATGCCGTCGCCCAGGCGCTGCGCGAAGACCTGGGGGGTGAAGTCGACGCCGGGCGCGATATTACCGCGCAATTGTTACCGGCGGACAAGCAGGCCGAAGCCACCGTCATCACCCGCGAAGCCGGCGTATTCTGTGGCCGCCGCTGGCTGAATGAGGTCTTTATTCAATTGGGCAACCAGGTGCAGGTGGAGTGGCTGGTGGCGGACGGCGACCGTCTGGCGCCGAACCAACCGCTTTGCCGGCTGCGCGGCCCCGCGCGGGTGATGCTGACCGGCGAGCGCACCGCGCTGAACTTCGTGCAGACGCTCTCCGGCGTGGCGACCGAAGTCAGCCGCTACGTGGCCCTGCTGGAAGGCACCCGGACTCGCCTGCTCGATACCCGCAAGACCCTGCCCGGCCTGCGCACCGCGCTGAAATACGCCGTACTGTGCGGGGGCGGCAGCAACCACCGGCTGGGGCTGTCCGACGCCTTCCTGATCAAGGAAAACCACATCATCGCCTCCGGCTCTATCAAGAACGCGGTGGAAAAAGCCTTCTGGCTGCACGCCGACGTGCCGGTGGAAGTGGAAGTCGAATCGCTCGATGAGCTGCAGCAGGCGCTGGATGCCGGTGCCGATATCATCATGCTGGACAACTTCAGCGTCGAGATGATGCGTCAGGCGGTCGCTCAAACCCAGGGCCGCGCCCAGCTGGAGGTGTCCGGCAACGTCACCAGCGAGACGCTGCGCACCTTTGCCGAGACCGGCGTGGATTACATTTCGGTCGGTGCGCTGACCAAGCACATCACTGCACTCGATCTGTCGATGCGCTTCAAATGATCCCCCTCGCCCCCGGCCGCTGTCGGGGGCGTTACCGTAAAATTGCGAACCTCCTCTCACCGTTTTTTTCACCGCTGCAAACGACATCATTACTGATGGAAGCGCGCCGAGAAACGCGCAAAAGCCCCTCGCCGAGCCCCCGAGCAAGCCGCTACCGTTGTCTTCCACACCCCAATGGAGAAAACAACGTATGGAAACGCAACGCGGCTTTACCCTGATAGAACTGATGGTGGTGATCGCCATCATCGCCATCCTCAGCGCCATCGGCATCCCTGCCTACCAACGCTACATCCAGAAAGCGGCAATGACCGACATGCTGCAAACCATGGCGCCGTATAAACTGGCGGTCGAGCTGTGCGTGCTGGACGAAGGCGCCCCCACCGGCTGTGAGGCCGGCAGCAAAGGCATTCCCACCGGCGGCACGTCGCGTTACGTCAGTGGGGTGAAAGTCGCCAAAGGCGTGATCACGCTGACCGGCACCCAAACGCTGCAGGGGCTGGCGGTGGCATTAACCCCCAAAGCGAACGCCGATGGGCTGACCCGCTGGAGCCGGCTGTGCAGCAGCGAAAACGCAACGCTGGTTGAGGTGTGCCAGGAAGTCTTCCGCTTCGACAACGCGGCGGAGTAACGGCGATGAACGCGCAAATCAGCGAAGAGGTTCACGCCCTGTGCCGGCGCTATCAGGCGTTGGCGCTGAACGAAGACCCGACCACTCTCACGATCGCGCTCAACGAAGAAGCGCCGCAGGGGCTGCTGGCGGCGCTGCGTTTCGCCACCGGCAAGCGCATCCATCTGGAACACTGGCCGGCGGCCAGGCTGGAGCAGGCGCTGAACCAACGCCACGAATCGCTGCCGGCGCCGCTGGCAGCCGAAGAAGACACCGCCGACATCGCCTACCCCGACGACGGCGATGCGCCGGTGGTGCAGTTCATCAACCAGACGCTGCGTCTGGCCATCCAGCGCCGCGCCTCGGATATCCACTTCGAGCCCTTTCGGCAGCATTTTCGCATTCGCCTGCGCATCGACGGCGTGCTGCAAACCCTCGCCTCACCGCCGCCGCAGCTGACCGCGCGCCTCATCGCCCGGCTGAAGATCCTCGGTCAGTTGGATATCACCGAGCGCCGTCAGCCTCAGGACGGGCAACTCAGCCTGACGCTGGACAGCGCGCGCTATGCCATGCGTATCGCCACCCTGCCGACGCTGCACGGCGAAAAGGTGGTGCTGCGCGTTCAGCAAGGTGAGCAGCAGGAGCTGCCGCTGGATCAACTGGGCATGGGCCGGGCGGATCTGGCGCGCTACGCGACGGCGCTGGCCTGCCCGCAAGGTTTGATCCTGGTGACCGGCCCAACCGGCAGCGGCAAGACGGTCACGCTGTACAGCGGTCTGCGCCAGTTGAACGATGCGCAAAGCAACCTGTGCAGCGTCGAGGATCCGATCGAGATACCGCTGTTCGGCGTCAATCAAACCCAGATCAACGCCAAAACCGAGCTGAGTTTCGCCCGGGTGCTGCGCGCCCTGCTGCGCCAGGATCCGGATGTCATCATGATCGGCGAGATCCGCGATGCGGAAACCGCCGAGATCGCAGTCAAGGCCGCGCAAACCGGCCACCTGGTGCTGTCGACGCTGCATACCAACTCCACCGGCGAAACCCTGACGCGGCTAATGCACATGGGTATCCCCGGCTACCTGCTCGCCGGCTGCCTGAAGCTGGTCATCGCACAGCGGCTGGTGCGCAGGCTGTGTCGCCACTGCCGCTACCCGCACAGCCAGCCGACGCATTTTCCTACCTCGGTCTGGCCGGAGCCGCTGACCGCCTGGCGCGCCGACGGCTGCGAGCATTGCTTCGGCGGCTACTATGGGCGCATCGGCGTGTATGAGCTGTTGGCCATTACGCCGGAAATACAGGCGGCGTTGCTGGCGAACGCCGCGCCCAGCCTGCTGGCGGATGTCGCCCGCGAGCAGGGGCAGCTTTCGCTGCTGCAGGCCGGGCTGGCGCTGGCCAGCGAAGGCACGACCTCGCTGGAAGAACTGTACCGCGTGATCGACGTCGTCCAGCTCGGCGTAACCGCGCCATGAAAGCGCACCGGCTGTTTCTTTGGCAGGCATTCGACGCCCAGGGCGCCTTGCGCCGCGGCGAACTGATGAGCGATGAAAAGCGGCAGGTGAGCCGGTTGCTGATCGAACAAGGCCTGCAACCTTGGCGGATTGGGCACGGCAAACGCATCACGCCCGGCCAGTGGCGCGGAGAACCCTTAATCCACTTCACCCGCCAACTCGCCACCCTGTTGCAGGCCGGGTTGCCGCTGGTCAATACGTTGCAGCTGCTGGCGGCAGAGCACCCTTCGGCAGCCTGGCGTTGCCTGTTGCGCCAGTTGGCAGAACAGGTGCGCGAAGGGCAGCCGCTCTCCGAAACCCTTGCCGCGCAGCCAGGCGTTTTTCCACTTATCTATCGCCAACTGATCGCCATCGGCGAACTGACCGGCAACCTCGATCGCTGCTGCCTGCAGCTGGCACAACAACAGGAAGCCCAGCTGATGCTGCGCCGCAAAGTGACCAAAGCGCTGCGGTATCCCCTCTTCATCTGTGCGGTGGCGCTGCTGGTCAGCGTGCTGATGCTGGTGATGGTGCTGCCGGAATTCGCCAAGGTTTATCAGTCATTCGATGCGCCGCTGCCCTGGTTTACCCAAGGGTTATTGGGGGTGTCCGCGCTGCTGATCGCCGTTGGCCCCTATTTGGCGCTGCTGCTCGGCGCATTGCTGCTCGGCTATTGCCGCTGGCTGCATCCACGCCCGCCATGGCGCCGACGTGAACAGGCCGCCTTGCTGCGCCTGCCGCTGATCGCCCGGCTGGTGAGCGGCGGCGCGCTGAGCCAAACCTTTCGTATTCTGACCATGACCCAACGCGCGGGGCTGACGCTGGTGGAAGGGTTGAACGCGGCGGCACTGGCGGCGGATCATCTGCTGTACCGACAGGCGCTGGAGCAGGTGCAGCGGCAGATCGCCGAAGGCGAGGCGTTTCATCATGCCCTGGGCCTGCAACCGCTGTTTCCGCCGCTGTGCCGGCAGCTGGTGCGGGTGGGCGAAGAATCCGGTTCGCTGGACGCCTTGCTGGATAAATTGGCGCAGTGGTACGAACGGCAGACGCACGAGCTGGCCGATACGCTGGCGCAAACGCTGGAGCCGCTGCTGATGCTGGTGGTGGGCGGGATTGTCGGTGCTTTGGTGATCGCCATGTACCTGCCTATTTTTCAACTGGGCAGCGTGCTGGGATAAAGAAGATGATAGCGGGCGCCGCTGTGCGCTGCGCCCGGATGCAAGGTGCGGCTTATTTGCTGCCGAAGACGCGGTTTTCCTGCTCCGCCACGCGGATAAAGGTGGTGCGTTTGGTCAGCTCTTTCAGGCGCTCGGCGCCGACATAGGTGCAAGCGGAGCGCAGGCCGCCGAGGATATCGCGCACGGTGAACTCCACCTCGCCACGCAGCGGCAGCTTGACGGTTTTGCCTTCGGCCGCGCGATACTCCGCCACGCCGCCGACGTGGCGCTTCATCGCCGACTCGGAGCTCATGCCGTAGAACAGCATGAACTTCTCGCCGTTCTCTTCCACCACGGTGCCTTCGCACTCGTCGTGGCCGGCCAGCATACCGCCCAGCATCACGAAGTCAGCACCGCCACCGAAGGCTTTGGCGACGTCGCCCGGCACCGAGCAGCCGCCGTCGCTGACGATTTGGCCGCCCAGCCCGTGGGCCGCATCGGCGCATTCGATCACCGCCGACAGCTGCGGGTAGCCCACGCCGGTCTTCACGCGGGTGGTACAGACTGAACCCGGGCCGATGCCGACCTTAACGATGTCGGCGCCGGAGAGGATAAGCTCCTCCACCATCTCGCCGGTCACTACGTTGCCGGCGCAGATCACGTGATTCGGGCAGGCTTCGCGCGCTTTCTGCAGGAAGGCGACGAAATGTTCAGAGTAGCCGTTGGCCACATCGATGCAGATGAATTTCAGCGCCGGAGACAGGGCCAGGATCTGCTGCATTTTGGCGAAGTCGGCTTCGGAGGTGCCGGTGGACACCATGACGTGGCGCAGCACCGATTCCGGCATGCGCTGCACGAAGTCAGCCCATTGCTCGACGCTGTAATGTTTGTGTACGGCGGTGAGAACGTCGAAAGAAGCCAGGGCCTCGGCCATGCGGAAGGTGCCCACCGTGTCCATGTTGGCGGCGATAATCGGCACGCCGGACCAGCTGCAACCTGAATGCTTGAAGGTAAACTGACGTTCCAGTTCAACCTCGGAGCGGCTTTTCAGCGTGGAGCGCTTAGGGCGGATCAACACGTCTTTAAAGCCCAACTTCAAATCTTCTTCAATACGCATGACTTATGATTTCCTGGTTAATGGCGACGGATCGCAAGGAGGATGTTCGAACCTCTGCCCGACGGCTTTCCAGTGGCGCAAAAAGACGGCGGCGAGATTAATGCCAGTTCCAGTGACGTTATAATACGCGCTAATAATCGCCGAACAAGACTGCGAATTCGCCTTTATTTACGCTACAATCCGACAAATTTACCTGCATAACCGCAGTGTGATTGCCCGCTCATTTTTGCCGTGCCGCTGCGCTTTTTCTCGCCGTCCGATCGGTGCCGACGCGCAAGCGCCGCCTGCCGACTTGCACTTCTGCGCGATCGCTTTATGATTCGACTATTATTTTTTTATGAACATCGGATGCACCTAATACCATGGCCTACATTGTTGCGTTGACCGGGGGCATAGGCAGCGGCAAGACGACCGTCGCGAACGCCTTTGCGCGCCACGGCGCAACCCTCGTCGATGCCGACGTGATCGCCCGTCAGGTCGTCGAGCCGGGCACCCCTGCTTTGGCCGCGATCGCCGAGCGATTTGGTAATGAAATGTTGCTGCCGGACGGCGCATTGAACCGCGCTGCGCTGCGTCAGCGCATTTTTAGCCATCCCGATGACAAAACCTGGCTGAACCAGCTGCTGCATCCGCTGATACACCGTGAAACCCAGCGCCAACTGGCGCAGGCCACCAGCCCGTACGCGCTGTGGGTAGTGCCGCTGCTGGTGGAAAACGGTCTGCAGGAGCGCGCCGATCGGGTGCTGGTGATCGACGTCGACGCCGAAACCCAGCTGGCTCGCACCATCGCGCGCGACGGCGTCAGCCGTGAGCAAGCGCAGAGCATTCTCGCCGCCCAGGCCACGCGCCGGCAGCGCCTCGCCGTGGCGGATGACATTATTGACAACAGCGGCGCCGCTCAGGGGATAGAGCCACAGGTCGCCGCACTGCATCGTCGCTACCTTGAACTGGCGGCAACAGCGCCCCAACAGGATTAAACTGCATGAGTGATGTTTCCCCAACCGTTCTCTTTGAACACCCGCTGAACGAAAAAATGCGTACCTGGCTACGCATCGAATTTCTGCTGCAACAGCTGCACGGCCAACGCGCCCTGAGTGAAACCGCCATCGCCCTCACCTTCTTTCGCACCGTCTCCGACTTGCTGGACGTGCTGGAGCGCGGCGAAGTACGCACCGAATTGCTCAAAGAGCTGGAGCGCCAGCAGCAGAAACTGTTGGCCTGGGCCGATGTGCCGGGCGTGGATATGGCGCTGATCGACCAGCTGCGCGGCCAGTTGAAGTCGCGCTCATCGGCGCTGATGGCGGCGCCGCGCCTCGGCCAGGCTCTGCGCGAAGACCGGCTGATCGGTCTGGTGCGCCAGCGGCTGAACATTCCCGGCGGCTGCTGCAGCTTCGATCTGCCGACCCTGCACATGTGGATGCACGCGCCGCAGCAGGATCGCGATGCCGACGTCGCCACCTGGCTGCAGTCGCTGGATCCGCTGAACCAGGCGTTGATCATGGTGTTGGATCTGATCCGTCAGTCGGGGCCGTTCCGCAATCAGATCAGCCTGAACGGCTTTTTCCAGGACAACGCCGAAGGGGCGGATCTGCTGCGCCTGCGCCTCCATCTGGCGCCGCAGCTTTATCCGCAGATTTCCGGCCACAAGACCCGCTATGCCATTCGTTTCCTGCCGCTGGATAGCGAAAATGGCGTGGTGCCTGAACGCCTGACGTTCGAACTGGCCTGTTGTTGAACTTGTGAAAGAAAGCCTTCCCAGCACTGACAGAAGGCGTAAGGAACCGTTATGACGACCGTAGTAAAATGCCCAACCTGTGGCACCGGCGTGGTTTGGGGTGAAGTCAGCCCGTTCCGGCCGTTTTGCAGCAAGCGCTGCCAGCTGATCGATCTCGGCGAATGGGCCGATGAAGAGAAGCGTATTCCGAGCAACAGCGATCTGTCGGAAAGCGAAGACTGGAGTGAAATGGACGATCGTTGATCGTCCGCAATTGGCCTGGCGCCCGCCAGGCCAACCTTGTTATTGCGCGGCGTTCGCCTGCGCCACCAGCAGCTGAATAATGCCGGCGTTGGCTTCCGGGAACTCGTCTTCACGCAGCTCCGCCTGTTTAACCCAGCGCATCGGTTGCCCCTCACGGCCGAACGGCTCGCCCGCCCAGGCTTCCACCAGATAAAAATTCAGCGTCACGATGCGATCGCTGAAGCGGTGCTCCACCACCTCCAACAGTTCGGCACGTTCGGCTTCGATACCGGTCTCTTCCCGCAGCTCGCGACTTAGCGCCTGTTCCGGCGTTTCACCCTGTTCGATCTTGCCGCCGGGGAACTCCCAGAATCCGGCCATGTGCGCGTCGGCGGCGCGGCGGGTAATAAAGATCTCCCGTTGCGCATTACGGATGATGCCCACGGCGATATTCAGATGTTTCATCTCACCCTCCTGATGGGTGTCAAAAAACAGGGGCTCAGCAAGCTGAACCCCTGGGTATTATCGATTAATCGCAGCCGGCATTACTGCAGGCGGCCATGGCACTGCTTGTATTTCTTGCCGGAGCCGCATGGGCACGGATCGTTGCGGCCCACTTTACGCTCGGCGGTCGCCGGCGCGTTCGGATCTTCGGTCACCAGCGCGTTCTCGTCGTGGTGGCTCAGCTGTTGGTGCTGCGCCAGGCGCTCGGCCTCTTCACGGCGCTGCTGTTCCAGCGCTTCCACCTCTTCCGGCATCCGCACCTGAACCTTGCTCAGCACGCTGATCACTTCATATTTCAGCGATTCCAGCATGGTGGCGAACATGTTGAAGGATTCACGCTTGTACTCCTGCTTCGGATCCTTCTGCGCATAGCCGCGCAGGTGGATACCCTGACGCAGGTAGTCCATCGCCGCCAGGTGCTCTTTCCACAGGGAATCCAGCGTCTGCAGCATCACGCCCTTCTCGAAGTTGCGCATCATTTCGCTGCCGACCACTTCTTCCTTACGCTGGTACTGCTCTTTGGCGTTCTCCAGAATGCGTTCGCGCAGCGTCTCTTCGTGCAGCTCCGGCTCTTTGTCCAGCCATTGTGCGATCGGCATCTCCAGATCGAAGTCGTTCTTCAGGCGCTCTTCCAACCCCTGAATGTCCCACTCTTCTTCCAGCGACTGCGGCGTGATGTAGTTGTCGATGGTGCTCTTGAACACGTCTTCGCGGATGCTGGCGATGGTTTCGCTCACGTCGGACACGTCCAGCAATTCGTTACGCTGGCTGTAGATGGCGCGGCGCTGATCGTTAGCGACGTCGTCGTATTCCAGCAGCTGCTTACGGATGTCGAAGTTGCGGCTCTCTACCTTGCGCTGGGCGTTGGCGATCGCCTTGGTCACCCACGGGTGCTCAATCGCTTCGCCTTCTTTCATACCCAGTTTGCGCATCATGCCGGACACGCGATCCGACGCGAAGATACGCATCAGGGCATCTTCCATCGACAGGTAGAAGCGGGATGAACCGGCATCGCCCTGACGACCGGAACGGCCGCGCAGCTGGTTATCGATACGGCGCGATTCATGGCGCTCGGTGCCGATGATATGCAGGCCGCCCGCCGCCAGCACTGCGTCATGGCGCACTTTCCAGGCCGCTTTGATGGCTTCGATCTGCTCTTCGGTCGGCTCTTCCAACAGCGCCACTTCGGCCTGCCAGCTGCCACCCAGCACGATATCGGTACCACGGCCCGCCATGTTGGTGGCGATGGTTACCGCACCGCTCTGGCCGGCCTGGGCGACGATGTCCGCCTCCATGGCGTGGAATTTGGCGTTCAGCACCTTGTGCTCGATGCCCGCTTTGGTCAGCTCATGGGAAACCACTTCGGATTTCTCGATTGAGATGGTACCCACCAGCACCGGCTGGCCTTTGGCGGTACGCTCGCGGATGTCTTCGATGATGGCACCGATCTTCTCTTTCTCGGTCATGTACACCAGATCCGGCATATCCTTACGGATCATCGGACGGTTGGTTGGCACCACGATGGTGTCCAGCTTGTAGATCGAGCTGAATTCGAAGGCTTCGGTATCGGCGGTACCGGTCATCCCGGCCAGCTTCTCGTACAGACGGAAGTAGTTCTGGAAGGTGATCGAAGCCAGCGTCTGGTTCTCGTTCTGGATCTCCACGCCTTCTTTGGCTTCCACCGCCTGGTGCAGGCCGTCGGACCAACGGCGGCCCTGCATGGTACGGCCGGTGTGTTCGTCGACGATGATCACTTCGCCGTCTTTCACGATGTAGTCAACGTCGCGGGTGAACAGCACGTGGGCGCGCAGCGCGGCGGTAACGTGGTGCATCAGCATGATGTTGGTCGGCGAGTACAGCGATTCGCCCTCATCCATGATGCCGGCTTCCACCAGCATCTCTTCGATCAGGATCAGGCCGCGTTCGGTCAGGTGGACCTGACGCGCCTTCTCATCCACCGAGAAGTGCCCTTCACCCTTGAAGGTGTCGGAGTCTTCTTTTTCCTGGCGAATCAGTTTAGGGATCAGCTTGTTGACCTTGATGTACATCTCGGAGCTATCTTCAGCCGGGCCGGAGATGATCAGCGGCGTACGCGCTTCATCGATCAGGATGGAGTCCACCTCATCCACCAACGCATAGTGCAGTTTGCGCTGCACGCGCTCTTCCGGGCTGAACGCCATGTTGTCGCGCAGGTAGTCGAAACCGTATTCGTTGTTGGTGCCGTAGGTGATGTCAGCGGCGTAAGCTTCACGCTTGGCCGGTGCCGGCATGCCCGGCAGGTTAATGCCGATGCTCAGGCCGAGGAACTCGAACAGCGGACGGTTGTTTTCGGCGTCACGCTGCGCCAGATAGTCGTTGACGGTCACGACGTGCACGCCGCGGCCGCTCAGGGCGTTCAGGTAGGCCGGCAGCGTCGCGGTCAGGGTTTTACCTTCACCGGTGCGCATCTCGGCGATGCAGCGGTCGTTCAGCACCATGCCGCCCAGCAGCTGCACGTCGAAGTGACGCATGCCGAACACGCGCTTGCTCGCCTCACGCACTACGGCGAAGGCTTCCGGGATCAGGCTTTCCAGCGACTCACCTTTCTCCAGGCGCGCACGGAACTCGTTGGTTTTCGCTTTCAGCTCGTCATCGGACAGTTTTTCCATGTCCGGTTCCATGCGGTTGATCTGCTCAACCACTTTGCGCATGCGGCGCAGGGTACGATCGTTACGGCTGCCAAAAACTTTGGTTAATAATTTCACTAACATGATGTTTGATATCTCTGTCATGACGGCCGAATACGGCAGTCAACTTGCTATTATTTATGGTTTTTGTGCCCTGAGGGCGGAGTCAGACGAGCGCGGCAGGCCCGGCGCGAATGCCCTGTACCTGCGCCACCCACAGGCCGGTCTGGTGCAGTGCCAGCGTTGGCAGCACCTCAAGGTGGGTATGGCGAATGATGGTCGGCGGCTTCGGCTCGTGCGTCAGCAGCGCGTTGAGGGTAGAAAGCAGCGCCAGTTGCGCTACCTGCAAAGGCGGTTCGGCTTCGGCTTCGCTCTCCTGCACCCGCGCATAAACCGCCTGCGGCGCCAGCGCGAAAGAGAGGTGACGAATGACGGTGCGCAGCGCATGTTGCTGCCAGTAATCTACGCTGAAGGTAGGGCGACGGTGCGCGTCCTGCAGCAGGGCCAGGCTGTTGAAGGTGCCGTTGGCTGAATTTTGCCGGTTAAGGCTGGACGACGTATTCGGCAGTGCGGCCTGATCGGGGGCGCCGGGCAAATTGGAAGACGCGCCAAGCGTGGCCGCAACCATCCCTAACAGGAGATGGGGCCAGAAATAACGTCTGCCAAATTGTCGCCAACGATTTAGAATACCGATCACGAGTTTATAATCCGCCGGAGCCCATTATGCGCGATAGCCGTCCACAATTATTAGATGTCCTGTTCGACGACGCGTCTGCCGGCAGCAAAGGGCCGCTGCATAACGTCCAGCAACGCGCGGTGGCGCTGCTCAAGCTTAACCGTGCAGTGAAGGGCCTGTTGCCTGCTCCCCTGCATCCCTGGTGCCGCGTCGCGAATTTCCGACAGGGTATTTTAGTGCTCGAAACGGCAAATGCCAGTTGGATGATGCGCTTGCGCTACGAACAACCCGCTTTGCTGTCTGCACTACGAGCGCAAATTCTACCATCATTGTCGTCGATCGACATCAGGATTAATCCGGCCTTGATGGCGAAAGGCAGCCACCAGGTGCAAAACGCAGAGAAAGCGCCGGAAAAACCCGTGCCGATGCGGCATTTGAGTCTGG
The DNA here is from genome assembly GCF_053627655.1 of Serratia sp. 121840015-1. Lineage (NCBI taxonomy): Bacteria > Pseudomonadati > Pseudomonadota > Gammaproteobacteria > Enterobacterales > Yersiniaceae > Serratia > Serratia sp. 121840015-1. The sequence goes on along the minus strand of NZ_JBSEYF010000002.1, from coordinate 489,192 downwards.
AAAGTGCGGAAGAACTGAGAGGATTGGCGAGCCGTAGCCCGGAGAAACTGCGCAAGATATTGGAACGGCTGGCTGCATTGGCCGGAGAGGGTACCAACACAACCAGTCGTGATAAGTAATCAGCGACACAGCTGCAAAACATCAGATCGCATCACGAGCCTGAGTTCTCAGGCTCTCAGAGGATGCGCCTGCCGTTATTCGCAGCAGGCGAGGAATTCAGACCTTACGCCAATACGGTGGACGGTGCCTTGAATGCCAGCGGCATTTCGGCTTCGTCCTGGAAGGTCACGTATTCCCACGCTTCCTGCTTGGCCAGCACGGCCTGCAGCAGTTTGTTGTTCAGCGCGTGGCCAGACTTGTACGCGGTGAACGCGCCAATGATGTTGTGGCCGCACATGAACAGGTCGCCGATGGCGTCCAGCATTTTGTGACGTACGAACTCGTCTTCGAAACGCAGGCCGTCTTCGTTCAGCACGCGGTAGTCATCCACCACGATGGCGCAGTCGAAGCTGCCGCCCAGGGCCAGGCCGCGGGACTGCAGGTATTCGATGTCGCGCATAAACCCGAAGGTGCGCGCGCGGCTGATTTGACGCACGAACGACTCAGCCGAGAAATCGAGACGATAGCGCTGAGAGCTGGCGTCGATAGCCGGGTGGTTGAAGTCGATGGTGAAGTCCAGGCGGAACCCGTTATGCGGGGACAGCTCGGCCCATTTGTCGCCATCTTCAACACGCACGGTCTCTTTCAGACGCAGGAATTTCTTCGCCGAGTTCAGTTCTTCGATGCCGGCATCCAGCAGCAAGAACACGAACGGACTGGCGCTGCCGTCCATGATTGGGATTTCAGCGGCGTCGACTTCGATAACGATGTTGTCGATGCCCAACCCAGCCAGCGCGGCGTTGAGGTGCTCAACGGTCGAAATACGCACGTCATGCTCATTCACCAGGCAAGTACAGAGCATGGTATCACGCACGGATTTTGCATCAGCCGGAAAATCAACCGGTGGATTCAAGTCAGTGCGACGATAGATGACCCCGGTATTAGCCGGCGCTGGGCGCATTGTCAGCGTGACTTTCTTGCCGGTATGCAAACCGACGCCAGTCGCCTGAACAATACGTTTTAATGTCCTTTGTTTGATCATCGTTTTATCTCGCAATGTTATCCATCCTACCAGCCAAGCATACAGCATGGCCGGCGGGACAGTTTAGCACAAAGAGCGGAGATTCCAAATTCTCAGGATATTCTTAGTCTGCCTGTTTACGCAGGAAGGCTGGAATATCAAGATAGTCGGGCTCTTTATTCGGCTGCGCAGCTTGGTCGTTGACCACCTTGGCGGCAGGTTTCACTTCCTGCGGCAGAGGCGACATGCCGTGCTGCTGATAACGGTGATCCATCACCGGCTGGCTGGCCTGCTTATTGGTCACCAGGGTGATTTCAGGACGTTTGTCCATACCGATACCGGTTGCAACCACGGTTACGCGCAGTTCGTCGTTCATTTCCGGATCCAGCGAGGTACCGATAACCACGGTAGCGTTGTCGGACGCGAACGCACGGATGGTGTTACCCACGGTTTCGAACTCATCCAGACGCAGGTCGAAGCCGGCGGTGATGTTGACCAGCACGCCGCGCGCGCCGGACAGGTCGATGTCTTCCAGCAGTGGGCTGGAGATCGCCATTTCGGCCGCTTCTTCGGCACGGTCTTCACCGCAAGCCACGCCGGAACCCATCATCGCGTAGCCCATTTCGGACATCACGGTGCGCACGTCGGCGAAGTCGACGTTCATCAGGCCCGGACGGGTGATCAGCTCGGCGATACCCTGCACCGCGCCTTTCAGCACGTCGTTGGCCGCGCCGAACGCGTCCAGCAGAGAGATGCCGCGACCCAGAACTTTCAGCAATTTATCGTTCGGGATGGTGATCAGCGAGTCCACGTGTTTGGACAGCTCAGCGATACCCTGCTCCGCGAATGCCATGCGCTTCTTGCCTTCGAAGTTGAAAGGCTTGGTCACCACGGCCACGGTCAGAATACCCAAATCTTTAGCCACTTCAGCCACCACTGGTGCCGCACCGGTACCGGTACCGCCGCCCATGCCGGCCGCGATGAAGACCATGTCTGCGCCGTCCAGCGCTGCGCGCAGGGCTTCGCGGTCTTCTTCCGCTGAATTGCGACCCACTTCCGGGTTCGCGCCCGCACCCAGACCTTTGGTAATACCGCTACCGATCTGGATGGTTTGGCCAACCGCCGTTTTGCGGAGCGCCTGGGCGTCCGTGTTCACAGCGAAGAATTCAACACCTTCGATGCGCTCGCGCACCATGTGTTCAACGGCATTGCCACCGCCGCCGCCGACGCCGATGACTTTAATCACCGCGTCATTGGTTAGTTCCATTGGTTCAAACATAGTTTCTCTCCGTTTTGTGCCTGTCGCTGCGAGATCATAAAAAGATTACTCAGCATGATCTCTTTGTTGAAACATTAAAACTCTTTTCTCAGCCAGCTATTGATACGTTTAAACCAATTGCCCACCGAGGCGCGTTTTTCTACTTCCGTCTCACCGCTCAGGTGAGACTCTTTTCCATAGTGCAGCAGACCTACCGCTGTAGAGTAGTAAGGCTCCTGCGCATAATCCGTCAGACCCGTGATGTTCAAGGGTTGGCCGATGCGTACCTGGGTGTGGAACACCCGTTGCGCACAGGCTGCCAGGCCATCAATCTGGGCGGCGCCACCGGTCAGCACGATACCGGCTGCCAGATGATGCTTCACCCCTTGCTGACGCAGTTGCTCCTGCAATTGCAAAATTTCATCGTTAACCAGATTCAACAGTTCGGTGTAGCGTGGCTCAATGACTTCAGCCAGCGTCTGTCTTTGCAGACTGCGCGGAGGACGTCCCCCGACGCTAGGCACCTCTACATTCTCATCCTTGCTAACAATCGACCCAAGCGCACAGCCGTGTCGAACTTTAATCGCTTCCGCGTCGGTCGGCGGCGTGCCGAAGGCGTAGGCGATATCGCTGGTGACCACGTTCCCGGCATAAGGGATCACTTTGGTGTGGCGCAGCGCACCGCCGGTGTACACCGCCATATCCATGGTGCCGCCGCCGATATCCACCACGCAAACGCCGAGTTCGCGTTCATCTTCAGTCAGCACCGCGTAGCTCGCGGCCAGACCGGCGAAAATAAGTTGGTCAACTTTCAGGCCGCAACGTTCCACGGCCTTGACGATGTTCTTCGCCATATCGTTATGGCAGGTAATCAGATGCACCTTGGCCTGCATGCGCACGCCGGACAGCCCAACCGGGTTTTTGATGCCTTCCTGATAATCGATGGCGTATTCCTGAGGAATCACGTGCAGAATGCGGTGTTCGTCGCGCACGCGCACCGATTTGGCGGTGTGCACCACGTTCTCCACGTCGTCCTGCGTCACTTCCTCTTCCGAGATCGGCACCATGCCGATTTCGTTCTGGCAGCTGATGTGTTTGCCCGACAGCGCCAGGTACACCGAGGAGATCTGGCAGTCCGCCATCAGCTCGGCCTGATCGATGGCGCGCTGTACGCACTTCACCACCGACTCCAGGTCGTTTACGCCACCCTTATCCATGCCGCGAGACGGGCAGCTGCCCACCCCGATAATGTTGACCATGCCATCGGGCAGAACTTCCCCTACCAACGCGGAGACTTTTGCAGTACCGATCTCCAGTCCAACTACCAGTTTTCTGTCCGTCGACTTGATCATTGTTGTTTTGCCTGTGCCTGATTCTGTTGCTGATTACTGTTTTGCTGACCGCCAAGCGCCTGCGGATCGACCAACACCGGAGCCCACCCTACCGAAGCGCCGGACTCGTAGCGCAGATCGACATAGCTAACACGCTTGCTCTCCGCCTGGCCCTGCTGCTGCAATACCGGGTAAAGCTCGATAAACCGCTGCAAACGCCCGTTGCGGTCATCGCGCCCCAGCTCAAGCCGGACATCGTTGTCCAGCGCCAGCTGCCAGGAATGGCGCGCGGTCATCGCCGCCATTTTCAGCGTATATTTGCTGGCCGCCAACGTGGCGCTCATCGCCCGATAGCCTTCCAGCACATCCTGCTCGCTCCCTTCCGGACCGTAGAGCAGCGGCAACTTCTGTTTGCCCGCCCGCTCCGCCGGCACGCTGAACGCTTTGCCTTCGGCGTCCACCATGTGCAAATCGTTCCAGCGCGCCACCGGGACGTACTCCACCAGATGGATCTTCAGCTCATCCGGCCATTGTTTGCGCACGCTGGCCTGCTTGATCCACGGCAGACGTTCGATCTGCTGCTGGATGACGTCCACATCCTGCGTCATAAAGGTGCCGGGCGCGCCCAGCGCCAGGATCGCCTGACGAATATCATCGTTGGTGGTGTAGTGGCGTTCGCCGGTCACCACCAGCCTTGAGAGCGGCAGGCGACTGGCGTCTTTCATCCAGCCAAGCACCGCCCAACCGCTCCACACGACCGTTCCCAACACCATCAGCAGGAAAATCATTCCCGCCAACTGGGTTCCATTGCTGCGGCGCGGGCCGTTATCCACCTCGCGATCGCGCGCATTCAGGGCAGCTTGCGACATATCAGTCGGCCAACTCCAAAATTCTCGCCACCAACTGCGAGAAGCTTAATCCAAACTGGCGCGCCGCCATCGGCACCAGGCTATGACTGGTCATGCCCGGAGAGGTGTTCACCTCAAGCAGATAGAAGCTGCCATCGCTGTCTTGCATCACGTCGACGCGGCCCCAGCCGCTGCAGTCCAGGCCGCGATAGGCGCGCAGCGCCAACGCCGCCATCTCGGCTTCCTGCTCGGCGCTCAAACCACTCGGGCAGAAGTACTGCGTGTCGTCCGAAATGTACTTGGCCTGGTAGTCGTAAAACACGCCGGCCGGCTGGATGCGGATCGACGGCAGAACCTGGTCGCCCAGCATCGCCACGGTATATTCCGGGCCGCTCAGCCACTTCTCCACCAATACGTCGTCATCATGGCGGAAGGCCTCTTCCAACGCGGCTTCCAACGTGGCGCTTTCGGTGACCTTGCTCATGCCGACGCTGGAGCCTTCACGGCTCGGCTTGACGATCAGCGGCAGGCCGAGATCCGCCACGCGCGCCAGCAGCGCCGCTTTTTCGCCGCCGAGGTACAGCTGGCGATTCAGCGCCACGTAAGGCGCCACCGGCAAGCCCATCGACTGCCACACCATTTTGGTGCGCCATTTGTCCATGGTCAGCGCCGAGGCCATCACGCCGCTGCCGGTATAAGGCAGTTCGAGGAACTCCAGCAGCCCCTGCAGGGTGCCGTCCTCGCCGCCGCGGCCATGCAGCGCGATAAACACTTTGGTGAACCCCTGCTCTTTCAGCTGGGTCACCGGGAAATCGCGGGTATCGACGCCGTGCGCATCGATACCGGCTTCACGCAACCCGGCCAGCACCGCGGCACCGGATTGCAGAGAGACTTCACGTTCAGCGGAGGTGCCGCCCAGCAGAACTGCAACTTTATCAGCCATGGTGCTCCTCCTCTTTCTTCGGCGGCTGCAGCTTCAGCTCGGCCAGTTTACGGGCGATTTTGCCCACGTTGCCGGCGCCTTGCACCAGCACCAAGTCTTCATCCTGCAGCAGCTGCGCCAGGGTTTCCGGCACGGTATCGGCATCGGAAACCAGGATCGGATCCAGCTTGCCGCGGCTGCGGATGGTGCGGCACAGCGAACGGCTGTCCGCGCCCGGGATCGGCGCTTCGCCGGCGGCGTACACGTCGAGCATCAGCAGCACATCCACCTGCGACAGCACGTTGGCGAAATCGTCGTACAGATCGCGGGTGCGCGTATAACGGTGCGGCTGGAAGATCATCACCAAACGCTTGTCTGGCCAGCCGGCGCGCGCCGCTTTCAGCGTGGCGTCCACCTCGGTCGGATGGTGGCCGTAGTCGTCCACCAGCATCGCGCTGCCCGCCTTGCCGTTGACCGGCTCCAGCGGGAACTCGCCGAGGAAATCGAAGCGACGCCCGGTGCCCTGGAAGCCCGCCAGCGCGCGCAGGATATCCTCGTCGTCGATGCCTTCTTCCGTCGCCACCGCTACCGCCGCCGCCGCGTTCAACGCATTGTGGCGGCCCGGCGCGTTCAGCGTCACCGTCAGCAACGGCTTGTCCTGACGGCTCAGGGTAAAGTGCCCCTGCGGCCCAATCTGCCGGTAGTCTTCAATGCGCACATCGGCATCTTCACTGAAGCCATAGGTGGTGATATGGCGACCCACGCGCGGCAACAGCTCGCGCACCACCGGATCGTCGATGCACATCACCGCGCGGCCGTAGAACGGCAGGTTGTGCAAGAAATTGATAAACGTCTGCTTCAGGTTCTCGAAGTCACCCTGGTAAGTGTCCATATGGTCGGCTTCGATGTTGGTGACCACGGCCACCATCGGCTGCAGATGCAGGAACGACGCATCGCTCTCATCCGCTTCCGCGATCAGATAACGGCTGGACCCCAGTCGCGCGTGGGTGCCCGCCGCCTTCACCAGCCCGCCGTTGACGAAGGTCGGATCCAGGCGGGCTTCGGCGTAAATGCTCGAAACCATCGCCGTGGTGGTGGTTTTGCCGTGCGTGCCGGCGATAGCGATGCCGTGGCGAAAACGCATCAGCTCCGCCAGCATTTCTGCGCGGCGGATCACCGGGATGCGCGCTTCACGGGCGGCGACGATCTCCGGGTTGTCGGCGGAGATGGCGGTAGACACCACCACCACGCTCGCATCCAGCACGTTTTCCGGACGGTGATTGAAATAAATCGTCGCCCCGAGCGCGCTCAACTGTTGGGTGACCGGATTCGGCGCCAGGTCGGAGCCGCTGATCTGATACCCTTCGTTTGCCAACACTTCGGCGATACCACCCATGCCGGCACCGCCGATGCCGACAAAGTGAATGTGCCGGACGCGACGCATCTCGGGCACGATAGTACGTAGTTTCGCCAGTTGTTGTGTATTCATCACTCTCTCTAATCCGGATCCGGTACCCCGGCCCTACATCACATTGCTTTTATTCAGGTTCGGCGCACCGAACCCCTGCACTCGTTACTTGGCGAGCCGCACCAGCTCCGCCGCCACGCGCTCGGTGGCGTCCGGAATGGCGACCGCGCGCGCTTTCTCGGCCATGGCCAGCAGCGTCTTGCGATCCCAGCTCGCCAGCAGTTCAGCCACCACATCGGCGTTGAACTGCGGCTGTTCGATAATCTTCGCCGCGCCGGCTTCTTCCAGCGGACGCGCGTTCCAGTACTGCTGACGGTCCTTGTGCATGAACGGCACGAAGATCGCCGGCAGCCCCGCCGCCGCGATTTCGCTGACGGTCAACGCGCCGGAGCGGCAGACCACCACGTCGGCCCAGGCGTAGGCGGCGGCCATGTCGTCGATGAACTCGGTCACCTTGTGCTGCGTCTGCCCTACCCTTTCGTAGTCGCGCAGCACCGTTTCCAGCGCGCCCTTGCCAACCTGATGCCAGAGCGTAATTCTATCGCCCAAACGCGCCGCGACTTCAGGAACTGTCTGATTCAGCACGCGCGCGCCCTGACTTCCGCCAATCACCAGCACGCGGATCGGGCCTTCGCGCCCCTGCAACCGCTCCGCCGGCAACGGCAGCGCCAACACGTCGGTACGTACCGGGTTGCCCACCACCTCGGCGTTCGGGAATGCGCCGGGGAAGGCCTGCATCACTTTGGCGGCGATGCGCGCCAGCCAGCGGTTGGTCAAGCCGGCAATGCCGTTCTGCTCGTGCAGCACCACCGGGATGCCGCACTGCCAGGCTGCCAGGCCGCCGGGGCCGGACACGTAACCGCCCATCCCCAGCACCACGTCCGGCTGATAGCTGCGCATGATGGCTTTCGCCTGGCGCACCGCCTGCCAGATCCGCAGCGGCGCAGTCAGCTGGACCTTCAGGCCTTTGCCGCGCAGGCCGGAGATGCGGATAAAATCAATCTCGATCCCGTGCTTCGGCACCAGATCGGCTTCCATTCGGTCTGCGGTTCCGAGCCAGCGCACCTGCCAGCCCTGCGCCATCAGATGATGCGCGACCGCCAGCCCCGGGAACACGTGCCCGCCGGTACCGCCTGCCATCACCATTAAACGCTTAGGTTTCCCGCTCATCCCTTACCTCTTCACAAACGCCTGAGCCTTGGTCAGGCGCGTTTCATAATCAATTCGCAGCAACAGCACGATGGCCGTCGACATAATCAGCAAGCTCGAGCCGCCGTAACTGATCAGCGGCAGCGTCAGACCTTTGGTCGGCAGCATGCCCGCGGCGGCGCCGACGTTAACCAGCGCCTGGAAGCTGAACCATACGCCGATCGCGCAGGCCAGGAAGCCGGAGAAGCGTTGGTCGATCTCCAGCGCGCGGCGCCCGATGGACATCGCGCGAAAAGCGACGAAGAATACCATTAACAGGGCTAAAACCACACCGATATAGCCCAGTTCTTCACCCAAAATGGAGAAGATGAAGTCGGTGTGTGCTTCCGGCAAATACTCCAGTTTCTGCACCGAGTTGCCGAGCCCCTGTCCCCAGAACTCGCCGCGGCCGAACGCCATCAGCGACTGGGTCAGCTGGTAGCCGCTGCCGAACGGATCGGCCCACGGGTTCCAGAACGACGTCACGCGGCGCATACGGTACGGTTCCGCGATGATCAGCAGCACCACGGCGAACACGCCAGAGCCGATGATCGCCAGGAACTGCCACATTTTCGCGCCGGCCAGGAACAGCATCGCCAGCGTGGTGATGAACAGTACCACCACGGTACCGAGGTCCGGCTGCGCCAGCAGCAGCACTGCCAGCACCACCATCACGCCCATCGGCTTGCAGAAGCCCCAGAAGTTGCTGCGTACCTCTTCCACCTTGCGCACCAGATAGCTCGCCAGGTAGCAGAACAGCGACAGCTTGGACAGCTCCGCCGGCTGAATACGCAGCGGGCCAAGCGCGATCCAGCGCGAGGCCCCGTTCACCGAACTCCCCACCACCAGCACGATCAGCAGCATCACGATCGACATCAGCAGCATCACGTTGCTGTAGCGCTGCCAAATCTCCATCGGGACGCGCAGCGTCACCAGCGACAGGCCGAACGCCAGGCCGAGGTACAGCGCGTCGCGTTTGGCGAACAGGAACGGATCGTCCGCCAGGCGTTGGCCGATCGGCATCGACGCCGAGGTCACCATCACGAAGCCGATGATCGCCAACCCGAAGGTCAGCCACAGCAGGGTGCGATCGTACAGCACCATGTTGACCGCGTCGTTGTCGCGCGCGCCGGTCACCCAGTCTTTCAGCCGTTCTGTCAGCCCGAAGTTCGGCAAGCGTAGTTTCATCCGCCAAGCTCCTGCGCCAGGCGGGCGAACTCATCGCCGCGCACTTCAAAATTACGGAACTGATCGAGGCTGGCGCAGGCCGGCGACAGCAATACCATGTCGCCAGGCTGTACGCGGCCGGCGATGGTGTGCATCGCCTGCTCCATGGTCTCGGTCAGCGTCGCCACCTCCGGCCGTAGCTGTGCCAGCTGGGCGCCGTCGCGGCCAAAGCAGTACAGACGCACGTTGTCGCCCTGCAGATAGCGCGCCAGCGGCGAGAAATCGGCGGACTTGCCGTCGCCGCCCAGCAGCAAATGCAACGTGCCGTCTACCTGCAGGCCGTTCAGCGCCGCTTCGGTGCTGCCGACGTTGGTGGCTTTGGAGTCGTTGATCCAACGCACGCCGTTGTTCTCCCAGGCCAGCTGGAAGCGGTGCGCCAGGCCGGTGAAGGTGGTCAGCGCCTTCAGGCTGGACGCGCGCGGGATATTGACCGCATCCGCCAACGCCAACGCTGCCAGGGCGTTGGTGTAGTTGTGGCGGCCGGTCAGTTTCATCTCGCGCGTATTCAGCACTTTCTCACCGCGCACCCGCAGCCAGGTTTCCCCCTGCTGACGGTTCAGGTGATAGTCGCCCACGTCGGCGCCGAAGCTGACGCAGCGCTCGTCGGCGCCGCGCACCGGCATGGTCAGCGCATCGTCTGCGTTCACCACGCACACGGCGGCGTTTTCATACACGCGCAGCTTGGCGCCGCGATACTGCTGCAGGCCGAACGGATAGCGATCCATATGATCTTCGGTCACGTTCAGGATGGTCGCCGCCGCCGCCCGCAGGCTATACGTCGTTTCCAGCTGGAAGCTGGACAGCTCCAGCACGTAAAGCTGGCATTCCTGACGCAGCAGGCTCAGCGCCGGCAGGCCGATATTGCCGCCCACGCCCACCGCCCAACCGGCGGCTTTCGCCATCTCGCCCACCAGGGTGGTGACGGTGCTTTTGCCGTTGGAGCCGGTGATCGCCACGATCGGCGCCTGCGCTTCACGGCAGAACAGTTCGACGTCGCCGACGATTTCCACGCCGGCATCCGCCGCGGCGCTCAATGCCGGGGTCGCCAGCGCGACGCCCGGGCTGGCAACGATCAGATCCGCCGCCAGCAGCCAGTCCTGATTCAGATCGCCCAGATGACGCTCCACGCTCTCAGGCAGTTTGTCCAAGCCTGGCGGCGCGATACGGGTATCCATCACGCGCGGCGTCACGCCGCGCGCCATGAAGAAATCGACGCAGGACAGGCCGGTGAGGCCCAACCCGATGATGACGACTTTTCTACCCTGATAGTCTGCCATGATTAACGCACCTTCAGCGTTGCCAGGCCAATCAGCACCAGCATCAGCGAAATGATCCAGAAGCGCACGATAACGCGCGGCTCAGGCCAGCCTTTCAATTCATAGTGGTGGTGAATCGGCGCCATGCGGAAAATGCGTTGTCCGCGCAGCTTGAACGATCCCACCTGCAGGATCACCGACAGCGTCTCTACCACGAATACGCCGCCCATGATCACCAACAAGAACTCCTGACGCAGCAGCACCGCGATGGTGCCCAGCGCGCCGCCCAGCGCCAACGAACCGACGTCGCCCATAAACACCTGGGCCGGGTAAGTGTTGAACCACAGGAACCCGAGGCCGGCGCCGACGATGGCGGTACACACGATCACCAACTCACCGGCATGACGCAGATACGGAATATGCAGGTAGTTGGCGAAGTTCATGTTACCGGTCGCCCAGGCCACCAGCGCGAAGCCGGCCGCCACGAATACCGTCGGCATGATAGCCAGGCCGTCCAGGCCGTCGGTCAGGTTGACCGCGTTGCTGGTGCCGACGATCACGAAATAGGCCAGCAGGATGTACAGCAGGCCCAGCTGCGGCATCACGTCCTTAAAGAACGGCACAACCAGCTCGGTGGCTGGCGTGTCTTTTCCTACGGCGTACATGGCGAATGCGACAATCAGCGCAATCACCGACTGCCAGAAATACTTCCAGCGGGCGATCAGCCCTTTGGTGTCCTTACGCACCACCTTGCGGTAGTCGTCGACGAAGCCGACGATGCCGTAACCCACCAGCACGAACAGCACGCACCAGACATACGGGTTGGACGGGTAAGCCCACATCAGCACCGAAATGGTGATGGAGGTCAGGATCATGATGCCGCCCATGGTCGGCGTGCCGCGCTTGCTGAAGTGCGACTCGGGGCCGTCGTTACGCACCACCTGGCCGAAGGACATTTCTTGCAGGCGCTTGATCACCCGAGGGCCCATCCACAGCGACAGGAACAGTGCGGTCAGCAGGCTGACAATGGCTCGGAACGTCAGATAAGAAAAGACGTTGAAGCCTGAGTAATACTTGACCAAATGCTCGGCCAGCCAAACTAACATGGTGCTTTCTCCTGTAACGCGCGTACTACCTGCTCCATTGCGGCACTACGTGAACCTTTGATTAACACGGTAATGACCGCATGTTCCGACAGTAATTCCGCCACGCGCGCGATCACTGCTGTCTTGTCTTGATAATGTTCGCCGTTGCCGGACGCTTCGCTCAGCACGCGGCTCAAACCGCCGACGCTGATCACCTTGTCGACGCCGGCCAGACGGGCGGCTTCGCCCACCTGACGGTGGCACTCTTCCGCTTCCGCGCCCAGCTCGGCCATATCGCCGACCACCATCACGCGGTAGCCCGGCATCTCTGCCAGCACCTGCGCCGCCGCGATCATCGACCCGACGTTGGCGTTATAGCTGTCGTCCAGCAGCAGCTTGCCTTCGGCCAGCGCCACCGGGAACAGACGCCCCGGCACCGCCTGCAGCTGTTTCAGCCCCTGACGCACCGCTTCGAGGGTGGCGCCTACCGACGTCGCCAGCGCGGTCGCCGCCAGCGCATTGGCCACGTTGTGGCGCCCCGGCAGCGGCAGCGCGATCTCGGCGGTGCCGAACGGGCTGTGCAGCGTGAACTGCGTGCCTGCACCGTTCACCCGCACGTTATCCGCGAAGAAGTCCACGCCTGCGGCAGCCTGTGGCGAGAAGCGCCAGACGGTTTTGCCGCCCAGCATGCTCTGCCAGTGCGGCCAGTCGTTGTTATCGGCGTTGATGATCGCCACGCCGTCGGCCGGCAGGCCGGTAAAGATTTCACCTTTCGCCTGGGCGACGCCGGCCAGCGAGCCGAAGCCTTCCAGGTGCGCAGCCGCCAGGTTGTTCACCAAAGCGGTCTGCGGACGCGTCAATGCGGTGGTGTAAGCGATTTCGCCAATATGGTTAGCGCCCAGCTCTACCACGGCAAAATCATGCTGCGGCTCCAGACGTAACAGCGTCAGCGGCACGCCGATGTCGTTATTGAAGTTGCCGGCGGTATACAGCACTTCGCCGCATTCGCGCAGAATGGCGGCGGTCATTTCTTTCACCGAGGTCTTGCCCGAGGAACCGGTCAGCGCCACCACGCGCGCCGGCACCTGCTGACGCACCCAGGCGCCAAGCTGCCCCAGCGCCAGACGGGTGTCTTGCACCACCAGCTGCGGCGCGTCCACCAATAAGCGCTTACTGACCAGCAGCGCCCCGGCACCTGCGGCTACGGCATCCGCCGCAAAGTCGTGAGCGTCGAAACGCTCGCCTTTCAGCGCCACAAACAGGCAACCGGCGGTCACCTTGCGGGTGTCTGTCGTCACCTCGACAATTTGGCAATCGGCGCCGATCAGTTCAGCGCTCAATACCTCAGCCAGTGTCTGAAGAGAGACAGGGATCATGCCAGCACCCCCAGCAGTCGGGCGACCGTCGTGCGGTCGGAGTAATCCAGGCGGCGGTTGCCCACCAGCTGATAATCTTCGTGGCCTTTGCCTGCCACCAACACCACATCCTGTTCTTGCGCCTGCATGATGGCGCTGGTCACCGCTTCGGCGCGGCCGTGGATCACCAACGCCTGCCCGGCGTCCAGCAATCCGGTCAGGATGTCGTTGATAATCGCGCGCGGCTCTTCGGTACGCGGGTTGTCATCGGTGATCACCACGCGATCGGCGAACTGCTCGGCGATGCCGCCCATCAGCGGACGCTTGCCCTTGTCGCGATCGCCGCCGCAGCCGAACACGCACCACAGCTGCCCCTGGCAGTGCAGGCGCGCGGCTTCCAACGCTTTCTCCAGCGCATCCGGCGTGTGGGCGTAATCCACCACTACCGTCGGTTTGCCCGGCGCGTTAAACACTTCCATGCGGCCACAGACCGGCTGCAGGCGGCTGCCGGTTTCCACCAGCGCCTCCAGCGGATAGCCCAGCGACAGCAGCGTCGCCAAGGCCAGCAGCAGGTTGCTGACGTTGAAAGCGCCCATCAGGCGGCTTTCGATCTCGCCATCGCCCCAGCTGGAGCTGAAACGAACGGTGGCGCCGTTGTCGTGATAATCGACCGCCGTGGTTTTCAGCCAGCGGCCGTGGCCGCCCGGCTGCAGGTTGCCCTGCATCGTCACCGCCACCGCATCCGGCAGCTTGCTCAGCCAGCGCAGACCGACTTCATCGTCGGCGTTGATGATCGCCTGCCCCACGCTGTGGGCGGCGAACAGCGACCATTTGGCCGCCTCGTAATTGGCCATGTCACCGTGGTAATCCAGGTGATCGCGGCTCAGGTTGGTGAAGACCGCCGCGGCGAACGGCAGCGCCGCCACCCGGTGTTGCACCAGACCGTGGGAAGAGACTTCCATGGCGGCGAAGGTCGCGCCCTGTTCCGCCAAATCGTTTAATACGTGTTGAACATCCACCGCAGAACCGGTGGTATTCTCGGTCGGACACACCTGACCCAGCAGGCCGTTGCCGACGGTGCCCATCACCGCGCTGGTTTCGCCCAGCAGTTGGCTCCACTGCGCCAGCAGTTGGGTGGTGGTGGTTTTGCCGTTGGTGCCGGTCACGCCGACCAGGCGCAGACGCTCGCCCGGCTGGTGGTAAAAACGCCCGGCCAGCGCGGAAAGGCGCTGGTTCAGTTGGCTCAGGTAGATCACCGGCACACCGTGCATTTCAACGATGGCGCCGTCTTCGGCCTGGCCGTCAGCTTCGGCGATCACGGCGGCGACGCCCTGCGCGATGGCCTGCGGAATATAGCGGCGTCCATCCGTTTGATGGCCGACAACGGCGACAAACAGATCCCCGGCAGCCGCCACACGGCTGTCTAATGTCATTTCCCGCAGCGCGCGCCCGGGTGCCGTCGGCACCCACGGGGCGAGTAAGTCGCGCAAATTACGATCTGCCACCTGAACCCTCTTTCTTGTTAATCACTAATTCGCTTTTGTCACCGGTAGGCAACGCGTCAGGCTCGACGTTCATGGTGCGCAATACGCCGCCCATGATGGCACCGAACACCGGCGCGGAGATTGCGCCACCATAGTATTTCCCACCCTGCGGGTCGTTGATGACGACCACCAGGGCAAAACGGGGGTTACTTGCCGGCGCGACGCCGGCGGTATAAGCGATGTATCGGTTGACGTATTTGCCGTCCGGGCCCACTTTTTTCGCGGTACCGGTTTTGATGGCGATACGGTATCCCTTGATGGCGGCTTTCACGCCGCCGCCGCCCGGCAAGGCCACGCTTTCCATCATGTGCACCACGGTGCGCACCAGAGGTTCAGGGAAAACGCGTTCGCCGGCGACCGGAGGGTCAACCTTGGTGATCGACAATGGGCGATATACGCCCAGGCTGCCGATCGTTGCATAGACTCGCGCCAACTGTAACGGAGTTACCATCAGCCCGTAGCCGAAAGAGAAGGTGGCCCTCTCTATGTCAGACCACCGTTGTTTTTTTGGGTATATGCCACTGCTTTCTCCGACCAGCCCCAAATTGGTCGCTTTTCCCAGCCCAAAACGAGAGTAAGTATCTACTAACGCTGAGGACGGCATCGCTAACGCCAGCTTTGAAACACCGACGTTACTCGACTTCTGCAAGATCCCGGTCAATGACAGCTCCGAGTACCGCGCCACATCTTTGATCTCGTGGCCCTGAATGCGGTACGGGATGGTGTTCAACACACTGTTTTCTCTGACCACGCCGTTTTGCAGCGCGGTCATCACCACCATCGGCTTCACGGTTGAACCGGGTTCAAAAATATCGGTGATAGCACGGTTACGCATGGTCTCTTTCGGCGTACCGGCCATGTTATTCGGGTTGTAAGACGGGCTGTTGGCCATCGCCAGCACTTCGCCGGTGTTCACGTCGATCAGCACCGCAGTGCCCGACTCGGCCTTGTTGAACGCCACCGCGTTGTTCAGCTCGCGATACACCAGCGCCTGCAGGCGTTCATCGACGCTCAGCACCAGGTTGTGCGCCGCCTGGCTGTCTACGGAGGAAATATCTTCGATGACCCGGCCGAAGCGGTCCTTACGCACCGTTCTCTCGCCCGGTTGCCCGGTCAGCCAGCGGTCGAAGCTCTTCTCGACGCCTTCAATGCCTTGTCCGTCGATGTTGGTCACGCCGATGATGTGCGACGTCACCTGCCCCGCCGGGTAGTACCGGCGCGACTCCTGCCGCAGGTAGATCCCCGGCAGCTTGAGCTTGTGGATGTAGTCGCCGATCGCCGGGTTCACCTGGCGCGCCAGATAAACGAAGCGCCCTTTCGGGTTGGCGTTGATGCGGTTGGAGAGTTGGTCCAGCGGGATGTTCAGCGCATCGGAAAGCGCTTTCCAACGGCTGTCCAGCGTGATACCGCCGCGCTCGTTCAGCTCTTTCGGATCCGCCCACACCGCATTGACCGGCACGCTGACCGCCAACGGACGGCCGGCGCGATCGCTGATCATGCCGCGCGCGGTCGGCACTTCCTGCACGCGCAGCGAACGCATGTCGCCTTCTTTCACCAGACGATCGGGGTTGATGACCTGCAGGTACGCGACGCGCAGCATCAGGCCAACCATCGCCAGCAAAATGCAGCCGCACAGCAACGCAAAACGCCAGCTGACAAAGCTGGCCTGATCTTCCTGGCGTCTCAACTTACCGGGGCGCGCTGCTTTCATGCGTTTCCTTTCTACTCCGTGTCATTATTCCGGTTAAACCATTCATTGTTTAACGATGATATTTTCCTGCGATGGATCAACGTGTTGCATCTGCAGTTTTTCTGTCGCGATACGTTCAACCCGGCTGTGATCGCCGAGGGCGTTCTCTTCTAAAATCAGGTTGCGCCACTCGATATCCAGCGCATCGCGCTCCAGAACCAGCTGTTCGCGCTCGGCGGTCAGCAGGCGGGTGCGGTGCGCGGTGGTCACCACGAAAATCGCGGAGACCAGTGACGCAATCAGTAAAATCATGGGGATCTTGGCGTTGCGCAGCAGGTCGCCGCCAATAACCCCGACCAAACCGTGGCGTTCGTTGCCGATCACGCGGGCATCCTCTCAGCAATACGCAGCACCGAGCTGCGCGCACGCGGGTTGTCCGCCACTTCCGCTTCCGAAGGCATCATTTTGCCCAGCGCTTTCAGCGTTCGCCCGCCCATGCTGCGCAGTTGCTCTTCGGTCAACGGAATGCCCGCCGGCACCTGGGCGCCGCGGCTATGGTGACGCATAAAGCGTTTGACGATGCGGTCTTCCAGCGAGTGGAAGCTGATGATCGACAAACGGCCCTGTGGGGCCAGCACTTCCAGCGCGCCGTCGAGCGCACGCTCGATCTCTTCCAGCTCGCTGTTGATATAGATACGAATCGCCTGGAAGCTGCGCGTCGCCGGATGCTTGTGCTTTTCACGGAACGGACTGGCATCGGCAATCAGATCCGCCAACTCTTTGGTGCGCGTCATCGGCTCCACGCGGTTTCTTTCCACGATGGCGCGTGCGATGCGCTTGGCGAAACGCTCTTCGCCAAAGGTTTTCAGCACCCAAGCGATGTCGTCCGCTTCGGCCTTCATCAGCCACTCTGCGGCGGACAGGCCGGTGGACGGATCCATGCGCATGTCCAGCGGACCGTCGCGCATAAAGGAGAATCCGCGCTCTGCGTCGTCAAGCTGCGGCGAAGAAACGCCCAGATCGAGCAGAACGCCGTCGATCTTGCCCACCAATTCACGTTCCCGCACGTAGTGCGACAACTCGGAGAATGGGCCGTGTACGATGGTAAAACGAGGATCTTCAATAGATTTGGCGGCTGCAATCGCCTGAGGGTCACGGTCAATCGCCAGCAAGCGCCCTTCCGGCCCCAGCTGGGACAGAATCAGACGAGAATGGCCACCGCGACCAAAAGTACCGTCGATATATATGCCGTTGCTGCGGATGTTGAGGCCTTTGACGGCTTCGTCCAGCAGGACGGTGGTGTGTTTATAGTTTTCCAACATGCTTATAGCGACAAGTCCTGTAGCCGCTCAGACAACGGTTCCTGAGTCGACTGTTCAGCGTCAATATCATCCTTGACTTGTTGATACCAGGTCTGTTCATCCCACAGTTCAAACTTGTTGAACTGACCGACCAGCATCACTTCTTTCGTGAGCCCGGCGTGTTGCCGCAGCGTATTGGCTAACAGCAAACGACCGGCACTATCCATCTGACACTCACTGGCATGCCCCAGCAGCAGGCGCTGAACGCGGCGCTCGGCGGGATTCATGCTCGACAGACGTGATAATTTTTGTTCAATAATTTCCCATTCGGGCAAAGGATAAAGCAGCAGGCAGGGCTGATGGAGGTCAATGGTACAGACCATTTGGCCTTGCGATTCCTCGTTGAGCAATTCCCGATATCGGGTAGGTACGGCAAGCCGCCCTTTGCTGTCGAGGTTGACCATCGTCGCTCCACGGAACATTCCTGAGCTACTCCTTAGTGACCGTTTTCACCACTTTACCCCACAAATTCCCACACAATGGAGTTTACGGAGGGTATGAAAACCTTGTCAAGCCAGAGCGCCAGCGCTTTGGCAATATTTCTCTGGTCATTTTGGGAGCTGACTCGCGAAAGAAACTCTGATTATTCGACGATTAAAAATTAACACCATGATAAACGGAGAGAATTTTCTAAGCGGAAAGAATCTGATTAAAAACCTGACGAACTGGCGATTAATTAACTCATTACTTCCTTCTGCAAGCCATGTCTCATTTTTCAGCTCGGCAATCTCAGTGCGGTAACCGCTGGCGAGCCGCGCCCGCCAAGGCTCGGCGTTGGGCGAGCCGATCGCGGAATAAGGCCATAACTCCTTGAGTTAATAACGCTCAATCGTTATTCACCGTAAAACCGGGCGCTATTTTACTTCAATTTGCACGGCCGTGATGCGGCCGCGATAAAAATAAATGGTTCGGATATTACGAGCAGAAGTAATTTCGATTTAAATCAATTTGGTAAGATTATTCCCAAAATACCTGTTTACAATTATGGTTTCATTTTCTTACACCTTATTTCCACAATTTTTGCCGGAAAAAATCCCCATTCGACGCCAAAAATCGCAACCATATGTTTTTAATGAATTTATTTTAAACTACCGATTTTAATCTCTCTACCCTCTCCTCTCTCCCGGTTCTGCGGGACAAAAACCGAGCAAATGTTAAAAATAAAAATATAAATCTAGTTAAAAAAATCAATGCAGATTAGTACACTATATAAAAAGCAAAAAAGCAGTTTTAACAACCAACAATTTATAATTTAACAGAATTTTAACCAAAGGGAGGTAACACATGCTTTCGCCCGTAGCTCACTGGCGTAGCGCCGCTGCCGATACGTTCGCACTGGTGGTGTACTGCTTTATCGCCGGCATGGCGATAGAAGTGTTGATCTCCGGCATGAGCTTCCAGCAATCCCTCTCTTCGCGCCTGCTGTCGATCCCGGTCAACATCCTGATCGCCTGGCCTTACGGCCGCTATCGCGATCTGTTTATCCGCACGGCGCGCCGCTGTCCGCGCGGCCAATTCGTGCTGCGCAACCTCGCCGACCTGCTGGCCTACGTCAGCTTCCAGTCGCCGGTTTATGCCGCCATTTTGTGGAGCGTAGGCGCCGACGGCCAACAAATGCTGGCGGCGGTCACCAGCAATGCGCTGGTCTCCATGGCGATGGGCGTGGTGTATGGCTATTTCCTGGAATATTGCCGGCGGCTGTTCCGGGTGGCGGGCTACGTCTAAACCAGGAGCCCGGCAAAGCGGGCTCCTGTAGAGCGGACTATTTGCGGCTCAGGCTGCCGCGACGGAACAGATTGCGGCGGATACGCGTCAAACCCGGCTTGGGTTTACGCGGTTCATCCAGGCTGGCCAACACCAGCTCCAGCACGCGTTCGGCTACGTCACGATGGCGCTGCGCCACCGCGAGCACCGGGCACTCGAGGAAATCCAACAGTTCATGGTCGCCGAAGGTGGCAATCGCCAGATCGGTCGGCAAACGGCCACGTTGCTTCAGCGTCACGTCCATCACGCCCTGCAACAACGAGAACGAGGTGGTGAACAGCGCCTGCGGCATCGGGTGCGTTTTCAGCCATTCGGCAAACAGCGCGCCGGCGGCTTCACGTTCATAGCTGTTGGCGTACAGATAATCGACGTGGCGGGGATCTTCTTGCCAGGCCTGACGGAAGCCCTGCTCACGCAGGAAGCTCACCGAAAGCTCCGGCAAGGCGCCCAGATACAGCACCGATTCAGCCGGGAAGGTGCGCAGCTCCTGCGCCAGCGCAAAGGCGTCTTCCTGATCGGCCCCGACGACGCTGATGAAATGCTCGCGATCCAGCGCGCGGTCCAGCGCGATGATCGGCAGCGGATCGTTGGCCCAGCGTTGATAGAAAGGATGCTCCGGCGGCAAGGCGGTGGAGACGATGATGGCGTCCACCTGGCGCTGCAGCAGGTGCTCGATACAGCGCATTTCGTTGTCCGGCTGATCTTCGGAACAGGCGATCAGCAATTGGTAACCACGCTGGCGCGCCTGGCGTTCCAGGTAGTTGGCGATGCGGGTATAGCTGGTATTTTCCAGATCCGGGATCACCAGACCGATAGAACGGGTACGCCCGGCGCGCAGCCCCGCCGCGACGGCATTCGGGTGATAGTTATGCTCCCTGACCACGGCCATCACTTTCTCGACGGTTTTATCGCTGACACGATACTGCTTCGCCTTGCCGTTGATGACGTAACTGGCCGTCGTGCGCGAAACGCCCGCGAGACGCGCGATTTCATCCAGTTTCACATTAACCCCTTAATGACGCTGAAAATAGAAGTGAAGGCTGTGCTCGGATTAACCATGACATCCCGTACGGTTATTCAATCCAGCCTCTGCGATCTAACAGCAGAAAACACTGCCTAGCAACCGCTTTTGCCGAAAGGTGCCAGCAATCGGGCAAAAAATACCGAAAAACAAAGGGCGCAGCCACGCCGCGCCCCCGATTATTCGCCGCCAGACCGCGCTCAGCGCATGATTTTGTCGCCGCGCGACACGCCAACCACGCCGGAACGGGCCACTTCCACGATCTCCGCCACTTCACGCACCGCGCTCAGGAAGGCGTCGAGCTTGTCGCTGGTGCCGGCCAGCTGTACCGTGTACAGCGTCGCCGTCACATCGACGATCTGGCCGCGGAAAATGTCGGCGCAGCGCTTCACCTCTTCACGGCCGTAGCCGCTGGCCTGCAGCTTCACCAGCATGATCTCGCGCTCGACGTGGGCGCCCTGCACCAGCTCGCTGACGCGCAGCACATCCACCAGCTTGTGCAGCTGTTTCTCAATCTGCTCCAGCACTTTCTCGTCGCCGACGGTCTGGATAGTCATGCGCGACAGCGTCGGATCGTCGGTCGGTGCCACCGTCAGGCTCTCGATGTTATAACCGCGCTGGGAAAACAGCCCGACCACGCGCGACAAAGCGCCGGATTCGTTTTCCAGCAAGACAGATAAAATACGGCGCATGATCAGGTCCTCTCCGTTTTGCTAAGCCACATTTCGTCCATGCTTCCACCGCGGATCTGCATCGGGTAAACATGTTCGGTTTCATCGACGGTCACGTCGACGAACACCAGCCGCTCTTTTTCCGCCAGCGCCTGCGCCAGCTTGCTTTCCAGCTCATCCGGCGTGCGGATGGCGATACCGACATGGCCGTAAGCCTCGGCCAGCTTGACGAAGTCCGGCAGAGAATCCATGTAGGACTGCGAGTGACGGCCGGAATAAATCATGTCCTGCCACTGCTTCACCATGCCCAGATAGCGGTTGTTGAGGTTCACCACCACCACCGGCAGGTTATATTGCAGCGCGGTGGACAGCTCCTGAATGTTCATCTGAATGCTGCCATCGCCGGTCACGCACACCACGGTTTCCTCCGGCAGCGCCAGCTTGACGCCCAATGCCGCCGGCAAACCGAAGCCCATGGTGCCGAGGCCACCGGAGTTGATCCAGCGGCGCGGTTTGTCGAACGGATAATAGAGCGCGGCGAACATCTGGTGCTGGCCCACGTCCGAGGTGACATAGGCGTCGCCTTTGGTCAGGCGGTGCAGGGTTTCGATCACCGCCTGCGGCTTGATGGTGCCGCTGTGCTTGTCGTAACCCAGACAGTCGCGGGCACGCCACTGCTCGATAGACTGCCACCAATCGCGCAGCGCATCGTGATCCTGCGCTTTCTCGTCCTGCGCCAGCAGCTCCAGCATCTGCACCAGCACTTGTTTGGCATCGCCGACGATCGGTATATCGGCATCCACCGTTTTGGAAATCGAGGTCGGATCGATATCGATGTGCAGCACGGTGGCATCCGGGCAGTATTTAGCGAGGTTATTGGTGGTGCGATCGTCGAAACGCACACCGACGGCGAAGATCACATCGGCATGGTGCATGGTTTTGTTGGCTTCATAGGTGCCGTGCATGCCGAGCATGCCGACGCTCTGGCGATGGGTGCCGGGGAAAGCCCCCAATCCCATCAGGCTGCTGGTCACCGGCAGGTTCAGCTGCTCCGCCAACGCCAACAGTTCGGCTTCACAGCCGGCGTTGATCGCGCCGCCGCCGACGTACATCACCGGCTTTTTGGCCGCCAGAATGGTTTGCAACGCGCGTTTGATCTGCCCGCGGTGGCCCTGCACCGTCGGGTTATAAGAACGCATGCTCACGTCCTGCGGGTAGGCATAAGGCATCCGCACCGCCGGGCCGACGATATCTTTCGGCAGATCGATCACCACCGGGCCGGGGCGGCCGCTGGAAGCCAGGTAGAACGCCTTCTTCAACACCGCCGGGATGTCTTCGGTGCGTTTTACCAGGAAGCTGTGCTTCACCACCGGGCGAGAAATCCCCACCATATCGCACTCCTGGAAGGCGTCGTAGCCGATCAGCGAGCTGGGCACCTGCCCCGACAGCACCACCATCGGGATCGAGTCCATGTAGGCGGTGGCGATGCCGGTAATGGCGTTGGTGGCGCCGGGGCCGGAGGTCACCAGCACCACGCCCACTTCACCGGTGGCGCGCGCGTAGCCGTCGGCCATGTGCACCGCCCCCTGCTCGTGGCGCACCAGAATATGATCGATCCCTCCTACCGTATGCAGGGCGTCGTAGATATCGAGCACCGCCCCGCCGGGGTAGCCGAATACATGCTTAACGCCCTGATCGATCAACGATCGGACGACCATCTCGGCTCCTGACAACATCTCCATGGGTTTGCCTCCAGGCTTGCTTATTCTTCTCTGGCGCCGGAACGTAGCGCCTGCTGCGGGGCAATGCCCCAAAGTTTTTATGGGTTGTCGCTATCGAATTAACATAACGTCAGAATATGGGGCAGGCAAACGGCAAAATGGCTTAACGGTAGCGGGGTTATTGCCAAGCGGCTGGAGATCGCGGCTTTATAAAAACAATGCGCTAGCCTCGGGGTTGTCAGGCTAGGCATTGTTTCGAACAGGGGGGAAATTACAGAACTAAATCAGGTGAAGGATATGCCGCTTTTTTGGCCGGGCACATGGCCCGGCGGCAGCGTTAGGCCTGTTCCTGGTACATCGAGTCGATTTCACGCTGATAGCGCTGCAGGATCACTTTACGGCGCAGCTTCAGCGTTGGCGTCAACTCCCCCAGCTCCATCGAAAAGGCCGCCGGCAGCAGCGTGAACTTCTTCACCTGTTCGAAGCGCGCCAGCTCCTTTTGCATCTCGCGCAGGCGCTTTTCGAACATCTCGAGGATTTCGCCGTTGCGCAGCAGTTCCAGGCGATCCTGGTATTTCAGGTTCACTGACTTCGCGTACTCTTCCAGCGACTCAAAGCACGGCACGATCAGCGCGGAAACGAATTTACGCGCATCGGCGATGATCGCCACCTGCTCGATAAAGCGATCCTGCGCCAGCGTGCCTTCCAGCATCTGCGGCGCGATATATTTGCCGCCGGAGGTTTTCATCAAATCCTTCAGGCGTTCGGTGATGAACAGGTTGCCCTCTTCATCGATCGCCCCGGCGTCGCCGGTTTTCAGCCAGCCGTCCTCGGTAAAGGTCGCGGCGGTTTCCAACGGTTTGTTGAAATAGCCGCGCATCACGATCGGCCCGCGCACCTGGATTTCATTTTCCTCGCCAATGCGCACCTCGACCTCCGGCAGCGGTTTGCCGATGGAGCCGAAGCGGAAATGCCCCTCTTCCCAGCAGGAGACGGTCGCACAGGTTTCGGTCATGCCGTAACCGTACTTGATGTTGACGCCCATCGCCTGGAAAAACAGGATCACATTGTCGTCCAGCTTGGCGCCCGCCGCCGGAAAAAAGCGCACCCGGCCGCCGAGGATACCGCGCAGCTTGCTCAACACCAGCTTATCGGCCCAGCGGTGGGTGAAGTCGAACACTTTGCCCAACGGTTTGCCGGCGCGCTCCTGCAGGAATTTGCGCTCGCCGCAGACGATCGCCCAGTGGAACAACGCACGGCGCAGCCAAGGGGCGCGCGCCACTTTTTCGTGCACCGCGCTGAAAATCTTCTCGTAGAAACGCGGCACCGCACACATCAGCGTCGGGCGGACCTGCCCCATCGCTTCCCGCACCCAGTCGGTGTTCGGCAGGAAAACGTTCTGCGCGCCGGAATGCATCACAAAGAAGCTCCAGGCCCGCTCAAAAACGTGCGACAGCGGCAGGAAGCTGAGCGACACATCTTCTTCGCCGACCGTCAGCCTTTCATCATGAAGGTAGAGCTGCGCCGCCAGGTTGCGGTAGTCCAGCATCACTCCTTTCGGCTCGCCGGTAGTGCCCGAGGTATAGATCAGGGTGAAGAGATCCTGCAGGTCGCACTCTTCAATACGCTGCTGGCGTTGAGCGGCAAAAGTCGCCGGATCGGCAGCGCGCTCGAAGGTGCTCAGATGCTGTGCGATCTCGCAGCCGCGCAGATCGGCCCCCTCGTCGAAGACGACAATATGACGCAGCTGCGGGCAGACGCCGCGCAGCGCGATGGCGGCGTCAAGCTGCGCCTGCTCGCCGACGAACAGTATACGGATGTCGGCATCGTTGGTGATGAACGCCGCCTGTGCCGGCGTATTGGTGGAATAGAGCGGAACGCTGATGCCGCGCAGGTGAAGGATAGCGAGATCGGTCAACGCCCAGGCCATCGTGTTATTGGCGAAAATACCGATGCGTTCTTGCACTTCGACGCCCAGCCCCAGCAACCCGGCGGCAATGCAATCAATACGAGTGGCGGCCTCTCCCCAGGTCAGCTGCAACTCGCCGTTGGGCGACCATTGGCGAAAAACTGTGCGATCGGCGCGGTGGATGATTTGATGCTGTATACGATGGATCAAATGGTATTGCAGCAGATTAGTGATCATAGTGCTCTAAGCCTGAAATGAATCAAACAGTTAAGCCGGAACGACGCCTTACGGCCCTCATCTCAGCTTACACGTGTTTACTTTTTTCTGCGCAGTCTACCTAGTCTCAGGCAGGGGGAAAAGCGATTTCAGCGTAGAAGTGTGAGCCAAAACTCAGTCCGGCTTCCGCACTTTCATTGGTTGGACAAAACGGGGAGGAAAAGGTTTGCTGATGGCAATAAAACGCGGCCCATCCGGGCCGCCGCATCGAGTTAGTTTAAAATACCAGCCGGAAAGTAAAAATCAGAATATTAATTTATATTAATTATTTTTGCTGAACGAACAAACTCACTCTGAAAATAAGTTATTTTATCGCCGTAAAACCAAGAAACATCTTAATAAAAACACAGATAGTTCTTAGTTTTTATCATGAGAAAAAAACGCTCAGTTGAATATTATCTTTATGTGGCTCCCATTCTTTATCGCTTTACTTTGGGTTACCTGCCTCAATCAGGACGGATTTCATCCACTGGTGGCCTTTATCCCGCTCGGAGGATTCATGCCAGGAGAGATAGCAGGTGGCTTTATTCTCGTTGCCACATAAAGGAACCGCCTTTATTTTCAACGCTTCCGTCTGCTGTCGCACCAACCAAGCGGGCGCAATCGCCACCATTTCCGTTTGCGACACCATATTCAACACGCTGTAGAGATCCGTGCACTGTTGCGTCACGGCGCGCAGCATCGGCTCCTCTAAATAAAAAGGTTTACTGAACGATCCAAAACTCTCCAGGGAAACCGCAGCGTGCTGCTCGGCCAGCATGTGCTCCGGCGTCACCTCCTCGCCTATTCTCGGATGCGCCTGCGCAACCGCCAGCACTAATTCGTCGTCGAACATCGCCAGGCTGCGAAACTCCGCCGATTCGAAACGGCTGTAGCCGATGACAAACTCGACGTCCTGATAACGCAATTGATGCTCAATATTATTGTTGATGTACGACTTTATTTGCAGGTTAAGCTGCGGCGCGATCTGTTTGACGTGATTGATTATCCCGGCGCCCAGACGCAAATCGAGCGGGCTGCACAGCGACAGGGAGAACGCTCGCGTGCTGGTCAGCGGTTCGAACTCGGCGCCCGGCAACTCATTTTGCACCAGCTGCAGCGCTTGCCGCACCGGCCCAAAAAGCTGCCTGGCCCGCATGGTGGGCTGGATCCCGCGCCCACAGCGCACGAAAAGCTCATCGTTGAACATCACCTTCAGGCGCGCCACCGCGTTGCTCACCGCCGGCTGCGACATCCCTAACGAATTAGCGGCTCGCGTAATATTTTGCATTTGCATCACGGCGTCAAACACCGTCAGCAAATTAAGATCGACGCTGCGCAAATGAATGTCCGCCGGCTCTTTGACCATGGCGATTTCTGAATCATATTCAGCCATATTTCACTCCACTAAATCCTGTGTAGATAATCTAATCCTTATGCTCGACAAACAATGAAACGCCGCATTGTCTTATCTTTGCACGACAAATCCTGCCATTACCGCCATCAGCCGATAAAAAACCTCGTGTTATCGTCACGATATAAGTCGTATGTGGAATACATGTCAGCAGCATCTCCCGTCAGCGGGAAGAATGCCACCTGGGTGGTACTAATAATTAGGTATCAACAATGATTAAGACAATTAAACAACCTAACCGCACAGTATGAGACAAACTATAGAAACACATCATAAGCAATCAAACCATCTAAAAACACCGCTCACTTTGTGTAAAAACGCATTATTTTGTTATATTATGACTAAAACAATCGATTAATCATATGAATTCAATTTAAATCATTTGTATTAAAAATGTTATTTTATTGCCCCCCGTGATTAATTCCTCTTATTTTTTCATCACAAATCTTAACGCAACGAAATCCAGAAGCAATTAGCGCAGTATATATTCGATTCGTTTATGCTAAGCAGCACGCAAACTGGCCCCGTTTTTTCTCTAGGGCGTCGCTTTTTTGCCGCATGATCCTCTGTTCGGCCGATTCGCCGATGCATTGTCCCCGCATTCAATCAGGTGTTGACATCGCCAGGGCAATCACGTATCAAATTAGGCAGACACCCCATTTAAGAGAAGCTGAACCCTTATGATCCGTACTCACCGTCTACTAGGCCTACTACTTAACGCATCTTGTTTGCGCGGTATGCCTGTGGACGAAGTTCGGAGCTGACTCAGCCGATCACCCATAAGAAACCCGCGCTACTGCGCGGGTTTTTTTTTTGCCCGCTTAGCGTGAAATCAACACGATAAGGAATGCACCGATGAGCCAACAAGTCATTATTTTCGATACCACGCTGCGTGATGGCGAACAGGCATTGCAGGCCAGCCTGAGCGTAAAAGAGAAGATTCAGATTGCGCTGGCGCTGGAGAGAATGGGCGTCGACGTGATGGAGGTCGGCTTCCCGGTCTCCTCGCCGGGCGACTTCGAATCGGTGCAAACCATCGCGCGCCAGATCAAGAACAGCCGCGTCTGCGGCCTGGCCCGCTGCGTAGACAAAGACATCGACGTGGCCGCAGAAGCGTTGCGCGTCGCCGAAGCGTTCCGCATCCACGTGTTCCTGGCCACCTCGACCCTGCACATTGAATCGAAGCTGAAACGCTCGTTCGACGAAGTGTTGGAGATGGCGGTGCGCTCGGTCAAACGTGCCCGCAACTACACCGACGACGTAGAGTTCTCCTGTGAAGACGCCGGCCGCACGCCGATCGACAATCTGTGCCGCGTGGTCGAAGCCGCCATCAACGCTGGCGCCACCACCATCAATATCCCGGACACCGTCGGCTACACCACGCCGAACCAGTTCGGCGGCATCATCACCACCTTGTATGACCGCGTGCCGAACATCGACAAAGCCATCATCTCCGTGCACTGCCACGACGATTTGGGCATGGCGGTCGGCAACTCCATCGCCGCGGTACAGGCCGGCGCCCGGCAGGTGGAAGGCACCCTGAACGGCATCGGTGAGCGCGCCGGCAACTGTTCGCTGGAAGAGGTGATCATGGCGATTAAAGTGCGCCAAGACATCATGAACGTGCACACCAACATCAATCATCAGGAAATTTTCCGCACCAGCCAGATCGTCAGCCAGCTGTGCAACATGCCGATCCCGGCCAACAAGGCGATCGTCGGCTCCAACGCCTTCGCCCACTCCTCCGGCATTCACCAGGACGGCGTGCTGAAGAACCGCGAAAACTACGAAATCATGACCCCGCAGTCGATCGGCCTGAAGGATGTGCAGTTGAACCTGACCTCCCGCTCCGGCCGCGCGGCGGTGAAACACCGCATGGAAGAGATGGGCTACCAGGAGCAGGACTACAACCTGGATACCCTGTACGCCGCCTTCCTGAAGCTGGCCGACAAAAAGGGCCAGGTGTTCGACTATGACCTGGAGGCGCTGGCCTTCATCAATAAACAGCAGGAAGAGCCGGAGCACTTCAGCCTGGGCTACTTCAGCGTGCAGTCCGGCAGCAGCATCATGGCTACCGCCTCGGTGAAACTGATCTGCGGCGGCGAAGAGAAAGCCGAGGCCGCCACCGGCAATGGCCCGGTCGATGCGGTTTATCAGGCAATCAACCGCATCACCGACTACCCGATCGAGCTGGTGAAATACCAGCTGACCGCCAAGGGCCATGGCCGCGACGCGCTGGGCCAGGTGGATATCGTGGTCTCATACAACGGCCGCCGCTTCCACGGCGTAGGTCTGGCGACCGACATCGTCGAATCCTCCGCCAAGGCGATGGTGCACGTGTTGAACAATATTTGGCGCTCACAGCAGGTAGAAAAAGAAAAGCAGCGCCTGCAGCAAAACAAACATCAAAATAATCAGGAAACGGTGTGAACATGACGAAGACTTATCACATTGCCGTCTTGCCCGGAGACGGCATCGGCCCGGAAGTAATGGCTCAGGCGCGCAAAGTGTTGGACGCGGTGCGTCAACGCTTTGACATTCGCATCACCACTGCCGAATACGACGTCGGCGGCATCGCCATCGATCGCCACGGCAGCCCGCTGCCGCCGGCGACCGTCGCCGGCTGCGAGCAGGCCGACGCCATCCTGTTCGGATCGGTAGGCGGCCCGAAATGGGAACACCTGCCGCCGGCCGAGCAGCCGGAACGCGGCGCGCTGTTGCCGCTGCGCAAGCACTTCAAGCTGTTCAGCAACCTGCGCCCGGCACGCCTGTATCAAGGGCTGGAGGCATTCTGCCCGCTGCGCGCCGACATCGCCGCCCGCGGCTTCGACATTCTGTGCGTGCGCGAACTGACCGGCGGCATCTACTTCGGCCAGCCGAAGGGCCGCGAAGGCCAGGGCATGCAGGAGCGCGCTTTCGATACCGAGGTGTATCACCGTTTCGAGATTGAACGCATAGCACGCATCGCCTTCGAATCCGCCCGCAAGCGCCGCCACAAGGTGACGTCGATCGACAAGGCCAACGTGCTGCAGAGTTCCATCCTGTGGCGTGAGGTGGTCAATCAGGTCGCCAAGGATTACCCGGACGTGTCGCTGTCGCACATGTATATCGACAACGCCACCATGCAGCTGATCAAGGATCCGTCCCAGTTCGACGTGCTGCTGTGCTCCAACCTGTTCGGCGACATCCTGTCCGACGAATGCGCGATGATCACCGGCTCGATGGGCATGTTGCCGTCCGCCAGCCTGAACGAGCAAGGCTTCGGCCTGTACGAACCGGCGGGCGGTTCCGCGCCGGATATTGCAGGCAAAGGCATCGCCAACCCGATTGCGCAGATCCTGTCCGCCACCCTGCTGCTGCGTTACAGCCTGGGCGCCGATGAAGCGGCCGACGCCGTGGAGCGCGCCATCAACCAGGCGTTGGAACAGGGCTACCGCACCGCCGATCTGGCCGGTGACGGCAAAGCCGTCAGCACCGATGAAATGGGCGACATCATCGCTCGCTTTGTAGCTCAGGGGGCATAACATGGCCAAGACCTTATACCAGAAGCTGTACGACGCCCACTTGGTGCACGAAGCGCCGAACGAAACGCCGTTGCTGTATATCGACCGTCACCTGGTGCACGAAGTCACTTCGCCGCAGGCGTTCGACGGCCTGCGCGCCATGGGCCGCAAGGTGCGCCAGCCCGGCAAAACCTTCGCCACCATGGATCACAACGTGTCGACCCAGACTAAAGACATCAACGCCAGCGGCGAAATGGCGCGCATCCAGATGCAGGAGCTGATCAAGAACTGCGCGGAATTCGGCGTTTCGCTGTATGACCTGAATCACCCGTTCCAGGGCATCGTACACGTGATCGGGCCTGAGCAAGGCATGACGCTGCCGGGCATGACCATCGTATGCGGCGACTCGCACACCGCCACCCACGGCGCTTTCGGCTCGCTGGCGTTCGGCATCGGCACCTCCGAGGTGGAACACGTGCTGGCGACCCAGACCCTGAAGCAGGGCCGCGCCAAGACCATGAAGATTGAAGTCACCGGCGACGCCGCCGTGGGCATCACCGCCAAAGACATCGTGCTGGCGGTGATCGGCAAAACCGGCAGCGCCGGGGGCACCGGCCACGTGGTGGAGTTCTGCGGCAAGGCAATCGAAGCGTTGAGCATGGAAGGCCGCATGACCCTGTGCAACATGGCGATCGAAATGGGCGCCAAGGCCGGGTTGGTCGCACCGGACGACACCACCTTCGCCTACCTGAAAGGGCGCCAGTTCGCACCAACCGGCGAAAACTGGGAGCAGGCGGTCGCCTATTGGCGCACGCTGAAGTCCGATGCCGACGCCCAATTCGATACCGTGGTGACGCTGCACGCCGAAGAGATCGCGCCGCAGGTCACCTGGGGCACCAACCCCGGCCAGGTGATCGCCGTCAATCAGGCGATCCCGGCGCCGGAATCGTTCAGCGATCCGGTCGAGCGCGCCTCTGCGGAAAAAGCCTTGGCTTACATGGATTTGAAACCGGGCATCAAATTGACCGACGTGCCGATCGATAAAGTGTTCATCGGCTCCTGCACCAACTCACGCATCGAAGATCTGCGCGCGGCGGCGGCGATTGCCAAGGGGCGCAAGGTCGCCAGCGGCGTGCAGGCCATCGTGGTGCCGGGATCCGGCCCGGTGAAGGCCCAGGCGGAAGCCGAAGGGTTGGACAAAATCTTTATCGAAGCCGGTTTCGAATGGCGTTTACCGGGTTGTTCGATGTGCCTGGCGATGAACAACGACCGCCTGAATCCGGGCGAGCGCTGCGCATCCACCAGCAACCGTAACTTCGAAGGGCGTCAGGGCCGCGGTGGGCGTACCCACCTGGTCAGCCCGGCGATGGCCGCCGCGGCCGCCGTCGCCGGTCACTTCGCCGACATCCGTGATATTCACTAAGGGGCTAACGTGGCTAAATTTACTCAACATACCGGCTTAGTGGTGCCTTTGGATGCGGCCAACGTCGACACCGACGCCATTATTCCCAAGCAGTTTTTGCAGAAGGTGACCCGTACCGGCTTCGGCCAGCACCTGTTCAACGATTGGCGCTTCCTCGACGACGCCGGCCAACAGCCGAACCCGGAGTTCGTGCTGAATAAACCGCGCTATAAAGGCGCGAGCATCCTGCTGGCGCGCGAGAACTTCGGCTGCGGTTCCTCGCGCGAACACGCGCCTTGGGCGCTGACCGATTACGGGTTCAAAGTGGTGATCGCGCCGAGCTTCGCCGATATCTTCTACGGCAACTCGTTCAATAACCAGCTGTTGCCGGTGACGCTGAGCGAGCAGCAGGTGGATGAGCTGTTCAACCTGGTCGGCGCCAATGAAGGAACGGAGTTCGTGGTGGATCTGGAGAACCAGACGGTCAACGCCGGCGGAAAAAGCTATCCGTTCGAAATCGACAGCTTCCGCCGCCACTGCATGATCAACGGGCTGGACAGCATCGGCCTGACGCTGCAGCACGAAGCGGACATCTCCCGCTACGAAGCGCAGCAGCCGGCGTTTCTGAATTAATCCCCTTCACCCGCCGCCCGGCGGGTGAATTTTTTCCTCACCAGTAGCCCAGCAGCTTCCACCACGCCCCGCCGATCAGCATCCAAATCAGCAGGTTAACCACGCTCATCACCAGCCCCGCTTTCCACCATTCCCCCAGCGTCACGTAGCCGGAGCCGAAGATGATCGGCGCGGTCCCGGTGCCGTAATGCGTCAGCGACATCATCAGCGAGGAAGAGAACGCCAGGATCAGGCCCAGCAGCGCCGGCGGCGCGCCGAGCGCGATGCCGGCGGCGAAGAAGGCGGCGAACATCGCCGTCACGTGCGCGGTGGTGCTGGCGAAGAAATAGTGCGAATACAAATAGATGAGGGTCAGCAAGATCGTGCCGCCCACCCAGCTCATGCCCATATGGTCGATGCCGTTGCCCACGGTTTGCGACAGCCAGCCGATCAGCCCCAGCTTGCCGAGGAAGCTGGCCATCATCACCAGCGCCGAGAACCATACCACGGTGTCCCAGGCACCTTTATGCTTGAGCACATCCTCCCAGCTCAGCACGCCGGTGGCCAACAGCACCGCCAGGCCGATCAGCGCCGCGGTGGTGGGATTGACCGCCAGCGCCGGGCCGAAGATCATCGCCGGAATGCCGGCCCACAGCACCAGCAACAGCGCGAACACCCCGAGGGTGATTTTCTCCGGCAGCGTCACTGGCCCCAGCGCCTGCAGTTTTTCGCGCGCGAAGCGCGGCGCGTCCGGGGTCCTCTTCACCTCCGGCGGATACAGCAGATAGATGACCAACGGCATCACGATCAGCGAGCACAGCCCCGGCACCAGCGCGGCGACTGCCCACATCGACCAGGACAGTTCGAAGCTGCCGTGGGTGCCTTTGGCAATCAGGCTGACGATCAGCGGGTTAGGCGCGGTGGCGGTGATAAACATCGCCGAAGTGACCGGGTTGATGTTGTAGTTCACCAGCGACAGATAGCGACCGATTTTACCGGAGGTATTGAGCTCGGGTTTGGAACCGAAGCTGTCAGCGATCGACTTCATGATCGGGTGAATGATACCCCCGCCGCGTGCGGTGTTGCTCGGCGTCACCGGCGCCAGCGTGGTTTCCGCCAGCGTCAGCGCATAGGCGATACCCAGCGTTTTTTTGCCAAACAGCGAAATGAAGTAGTAGCCAATGCGCGCGCCCAGCCCGGTTTTGTTCAGGCTGAGGGAGATCATGATCGAAAAACCGATCAGCCAGATCAGCTGGTTGGAAAAGCCGCTGAGCGCGTCGTCCAGCGCGGCGCCCGGCTTGCCGGGGTTGGTGACGCCGGTCACCGCCACCAGGGCGATGGCAATCACCGAGACCGCGCCGATCGGCATCGCCTTGCCGATGATGGCGATGATGGTGCCGATAAACAGCGCCAGCAGCTGCCAGGCGTTGGGTGCAACGCCCTCCGGCACGGGAATGAGGAACCAGATAATCAGCGTGGCGGCGAGGGCGCACAGGGAAGGAAGCGGTTTGAGCGGTGTGAGTTTATCCATAACGTTCCCACTGTTCTAAACAACAAAGGCGGCGTCTCAATAGCGAGACGGGCGTGGGCGCAACGATCGCGCTCCATATGCCTTCAGCTTGGGCGTCCGTTTCAGCCTTCTCAATGACTTGTATCAAGAATGCCGCCGTTTGACCTCACACTTCACGCACTTTGGCGCTCATCCAGAGCGCCGCCAGCGCCAACAGCGCCGCCATCCAATACACCGAACCATGACCGAAGTTCTCCACCAGCGCCCCCTGCAGCACCCCGGCCAGGATCACCCCGGTCGAAATACTGTTGGTGAACAGCGTGGTGGCGGCGCCCGGTCGGCCCGGCATCAAATCTTGAAAATAGAGCATGCCGATACCGGCGACGATGCCGATAAACACCGCGTTGAGCAGCTGCAGCGCGATCAGGGCCGGCTTGGCCGCCAGCACTATCAGCCCGAGATAAAACAGCACGCCCGCCGCCACCGCCAGCAGCATCATGTTGCGCTTGCCGAAGCGTTTGACGTAATAACCGGCCAGCAGCATTGCCGGTATCTCCAGCCCGGCGGCGGTGCCCATCAGCACCCCGGCCAGCCCTTCCGGCAGGCCGAGATCGGCGGTGATATACAGCGGCATGTCGATAATGTACAGGGTGTTGCAGGTCCACATCAGCATTGAGGCAATGAATAGCCAGCGCACGTCGCGATTGCGCCAGGCACTGGCGGGCGCAATCGGCGCGGAAGCGCCTTCCCGCAACCCTTCGCCATCCGCCGCGCGCGGCACCGAAGGCAGCATGAATCCGACCAGCAGCACGCAAACCGCGAAGGTGGCGGCGGCGATCAGGAACATCACGGTAAAGCCGTAGTTCAGCGCCAACGCAAACGACAGCGGCGGGCCGATCACCCAGGCCAGCGAAAGCTGGGCGCGCATCACCGAGCTGAACATCACCACTTCACGCGCCTCGCTGTCGGCGTATTCCCGCGCCAGGGCGAAGATCTGCGGCATGGCGGTGTTGGCGATCGCCGCCATCAACACCCCGGCGGTGATCAGCGTCAGGTAATCGCGGTTAAAGGCGAACAGCAGGCAGTTGCCGACCGCCATCAGGCAGCACAGCAGGATCAGCCTGCGCCGGTCGCCGCGGGTGTCAGAACGTTTGGCCAGCAGGAAGCTGACCACGATGCCGGCCACGGCGTTAGCGGTGTAAAACAGACCGACCCACAGCGGCCGCACTTTGACCTCGGTGGTCAGAAACAGGCTGAGCGTCGGCGTCAGCAACGCGCCGGCGATGCCGGAGAGAAAAGCGATCAGCAGGAATGCGGCAAAGATGGGGTTGATGCGCAGTGACAACCGGCTCAGGCGTTGCATATCGTCTTCCCTGACCTTAAAGCAGAAGAATGAACCTTAGGTCACGGCGAGAAAAATGCAAGCATATCGCCATGACCACGCATAAAAAAACCAGTGGGTCGCCCCACTGGCTGGTGAAACAGCACCATTACTCAGAAACTTGTTGCCGCCGCCCTTACAGGTGCTCGCGATACTGCTTATCGGTCATCTCTTTGATATCCCACTGGGTCAGGTGCGCCAGCATCGCCAGCCGCGCCTGTTCGGGCACCACGCTCAGCCAGTCGGCGCGCTGGCGGCGCACCGCGCTGAAATAGCGTTGATAGAACTGTCTGGATAAGAAAGCTTTCATGATTACGCCCTCCCCTTTCATTGATGAAAATTATCGGCGTAATATAGGGAAAGATAAATTGACGAGTTGAGGCGGGAGCGTTCCTCTTTTATGTCCACGTCCAGATTGCAGCAACAGTTCATCCGCCTGTGGCAGCGCTGTCACGGTGAAACCACTGACACCACGCTGCAGGATCTGGCGGAGGTGCTCAGCTGCTCGCGGCGCCACGTGCGCTCCCTGCTGAGCGCCATGCAGCGGGAAGGCTGGCTCACCTGGCAGGCGGAGTCGGGGCGCGGCAAGCGTTCACGGCTCACGTTCCACTACACCGGCCTGGCGCTGCAGCAACAGCGGGCCGAGGAGCTGCTGGAGCAGGACCGCATCGATCAGTTGGTGCAGCTGGTGGGCGACAAAAACGTGGTGCGCCAGATGCTGCTGTCGCAGCTGGGGCGCAGCTTCCGCCAGGGTAAACACATCCTGCGGGTGCTCTACTACCGGCAGCTGTACAACCTGCTGCCCGGCTCGGCGCTGCGGCGTTCGGAGACCCATTTGGCGCGCCAGATCTTCAACGGCCTGACGCGCATAAATGAGGAAAACGGGGAACTCGAGTCCGATCTGTCTCACCATTGGCAGGCGCTGACGCCGCTGCACTGGCGGTTTTACCTGCGCCCGGCGATCCATTTTCATCACGGCCGCGAGCTGGAGATGGCAGACGTCATCACTTCCCTTTCGCGACTGACCTCGCAACCGCTGTTCTCGCATATCGAGAGCGTCACCTCGCCGACGCCGTTCGTTATCGACGTGCAGCTGCGCAGCCCCGACCACTGGCTGCCCTGGCTGCTGGGCAGCGTGCAGGCCATGATCCTGCCGCGCGAATGGCGTGAACTGCCGGATTTCGCCCGCCATCCGGTCGGCACCGGCCCCTACCGCGTGGTGCGCAACCTTCCCAGCCAGATGAAGATCCACGCCTTCGACGACTATTTTGGCTACCGGGCGCTGATCGACGAGGTGAACATCTGGGTGCTGCCGGAGTTTTCCGAAGAGCTGGTGCACTCCGGCGTGCAGCTGCAGGGCGATGAAACCGGCAACAGCGAGCTGGAAAGCCGGCTGGAAGAGGGGTGCTATTTCCTGCTGTTCGATCAGCGTTCTCCGCTGGCCGCCGACCCCGCCATTCGCAGTTGGCTGTGCGAATTGATCAACCCCATTTCGCTGCTGAGCCACGCCGGGCCGCTCTACCAGCGCTATTGGTCGCCGGCGTACGGCCTGCTGCCGCGCTGGCACCACAACCGCACGCTGGCGCAGCAGCCCAAGCCCGCGGGCCTGACCGAACTGACGATGACCCACTTCAATGAACATTCGGAGTTTCACGCCATTCGCCAGGCGATCGAACCGCTGCTGGCACAGCACGGCATCCGCCTGATCGTGCAAAGCGTGGATTACGCCACCTGGCACCAGGGCGACGCGCGCAGCGATCTGTGGCTCGGCAGCGCCAACTTCTATCTGCCGCTGGAGTTTTCGCTGTTCGCCACGCTGTACGAACTGCCGCTGATGCAGCATTGCATGAACGAAGATCTGGCGCAGGACGCAGCGCTGTGGCGCGCCAACCGCTTGCCGCTGGCCGAGTTCTGCCAGCGTCTGGTCAGCAACCACCAGCTGCACCCGCTGTTCCACCACTGGCTGCAGCTGCACGGCCAGCGCAGCATGCGCGGCGTGCGGATGAACACCCTCGGCTGGTTCGACTTCAAGTCCGCCTGGTTTGCCCCGCCGGAGGCATAAGCGCCTTTCGCCCGGGTCGGTTAATCTTTACAATAGCGCCGTCTCAACGGGGTGCGGTAAGTCGGGCCGCGTGATAAGCCCGATTTTCCGCTGAGAGCACACCCGTCGAACCTGATCCGGTCAATACCGGCGGAGGGATTTGAGCCCAGCGAACCGGCGACGCCGCCTCGCCCCCTCAGATGCCCTTGCCCCCTTATTTTTCAGGAGTGCAACGTGGTCAAAACATATCTGCCCTGCTTATTGCTGCTGTGTGCCGCGCCGGTTTTCGCCAAGCCGACGCTGACGGTTTACACCTACGATTCCTTCGCCGCCGACTGGGGCCCAGGCCCGGCGGTGAAAAAAGCCTTTGAAGCCGAGTGCGACTGTGAACTGAAGTTCGTCGCGCTGGAAGACGGCGTCTCGCTGCTGAACCGCCTGCGCATGGAAGGCAAGAACAGCGCCGCCGACGTGGTGCTGGGGTTGGACAACAACCTGTTACAGGCGGCGCAGCAAACCGGCCTGTTCGCGCCGAGCGGCGTCGACACCGCCAAACTGACGGTGCCGGGCGGCTGGCAGGACGCGACCTTCGTGCCATATGACTACGGGTACTTCGCTTTCGTCTACAACAAAGAAAAACTGAAGAACCCGCCAAAAAGCCTGCAGGAGCTGGTCAGCAGCGATCGCAACTGGAAAGTGATCTACGAAGATCCGCGCACCAGCACGCCGGGCCTCGGCCTGCTGCTGTGGATGCAAAAAGTGTATGGCGACAAGGCGCCGGCCGCCTGGCAGCAGCTGGCGAAGAAGACCGTCACCGTCACCAAAGGCTGGAGCGAAGCCTACGGCCTGTTCCTGAAAGGCGAAGGCGATCTGGTGCTCAGCTACACCACCTCTCCCGCCTATCACCTGATCGAAGAGAAAAAAGATCTCTACGCCGCCGCCACGTTCAGCGAAGGCCACTACCTGCAGGTGGAAGTGGCGGGCAAGCTGAAGGCCGCCAAACAGCCAGAGCTGGCGGAGCGCTTCATGCAGTTCATGGTGACGCCGGCCTTCCAGAACACCATCCCGACCGGCAACTGGATGTACCCGGTGATCAACACCCCACTGCCCGTCGGCTTTGAGCAGATGAACGTGCCGCATACCGCGTTGCAATACAGCGCCGAAGAGGTGGCCAAACAACGCGGCGGTTGGATCCGGGCATGGCAAACCGCCGTCAGCCGCTGATCCCCCGCTGGCTCTGGCCGGGGCTGCTGGCCGCCGGCGTGATCCTGCTGGTCGCCGCGCTGGCGATGGGCTCGCTGTGGCGTCACGCGCCGGACAGCGACTGGCGCGGCCTGTGGCAGGACAGCTACCTGTGGCACGTGGTGCGCTTCACCTTTTGGCAGGCGCTGCTGTCGGCGCTGATTTCGGTGCTGCCCGCCGTTCTGCTGGCGCGCGCGCTCTATCGCCGCCGTTTCCCCGGCCGGCAACTGCTGCTGCGGCTGTGCGCCATGACGCTGGTGCTGCCGGTGCTGGTGGCGGTATTCGGCCTGCTCAGCGTCTATGGGCGCCAGGGCTGGCTGGCGACGCTGTGCGGCTGGCTGGGCGTCGAGTATGGCTTCTCGCCCTACGGCCTGCAGGGCATTCTGCTGGCGCACCTGTTCTTTAACCTGCCGCTGGCCACCCGCCTGTTGCTGCAGGCGCTGGAGAATATCCCGGTAGAGCAGCGCCAGCTGGCCGCCCAGCTGGGCATGAATGGTTGGCAGCAGTTCCGCTTCGTCGAATGGCCGGCGCTGCGCCGCCAGATCCTGCCGAGCGGCGCGTTGATCTTCATGCTGTGCTTCGCCAGCTTCGCCACCGTGCTGTCGCTGGGCGGCGGGCCGCAGGCCACCACCATCGAACTGGCGATCTATCAGGCGCTGAGTTACGACTACGATCTGGGCCGCGCCGCCATGCTGGCGCTGATCCAGTTAAGCTGTTGTCTGGGGCTGGTGTTGATCAGCCAGCGGCTGAGCCAGGCGCTGCCGGTGGGCCATACCCACGCCCAGCGCTGGCGCAACCCGGAAGACAACCTGTGGCGGCGCGTCAGCGATTTTCTGCTGATCGCCGCCGCGCTGCTGCTGCTGCTGCCGCCTCTGCTGGCGGTGATCGCCGACGGCGCCAATCAGGCCGTCGTCAGCGTGCTGCGCCAGCCGGTGCTGTGGCAGGCGCTGTTCACGTCGCTGCGCATCGCCCTCGGCGCCGGGCTGTTGTGCGTGGCGCTCACGATGATGCTGCTGTGGAGCAGCCGCGAGCTGAAGCTGCGGCAGCACCTGCGCGGCGGCCAGGCGCTGGAGCTGAGCGGCATGGTGATCCTGGCGATGCCGGGCATCGTGCTGGCCACCGGCTTCTTCCTGCTGCTGAGCGATACGATCGGGCTGCCGCAGTCGCCCTATGCGCTGGTGATCCTCACCAATGCGCTGATGGCTGTGCCCTATGCGCTGAAGGTGTTGGAGAACCCGATGCGCGACCTCGCCGAACGTTACAACCCGCTGTGCCTGTCGCTGGATATCCACGGCTGGCAACGGCTGCGGCTGATCGAACTGCGCGCGCTGCGTCGCCCGCTGGCGCAGGCGCTGGCCTTCGCCTGCGTGCTGTCGATCGGCGATTTCGGCGTGGTCGCCTTGTTTGGCAACGAGCATTTCCGTACCCTGCCTTTTTACCTGTATCAGCAGATTGGCGCCTATCGCAGCAACGACGGGGCGGTGACCGCGCTGCTGTTGCTGCTGTTGTGTTTCCTGCTGTTTACCCTGATCGAACGCTTACCGGGGCGCCATGCTGACGCTTGAAAAACTGACCTATCTGTACGAACACCTGCCGATGCGCTTTGATCTGCGCATCCAGCCGGGCGAGCGCGTCGCGGTGCTCGGCCCCAGCGGCGCCGGTAAAAGCACCCTGCTGAGTTTAATCGCCGGTTTTCTGCCGGCGGCCAGCGGCCGGCTGCTGCTGAACGACGAAGACCACACCGCCACGCCGCCGGCCAAACGGCCGGTGTCGATGCTGTTTCAGGAGAACAACCTGTTCGCGCACCTGACGGTGGCGCAGAACATCGGGCTGGGGTTGGATCCCGGTCTGCGCCTGACTGAACAGCAGCGCCAACAGCGGGCGCATATCGCCCGTCAGGTCGGTCTGGAGGAGCACCTGGAGCGCCTGCCGTCGCAGCTTTCCGGCGGTCAGCGTCAGCGCGCCGCGCTGGCGCGCTGTTTGATTCGCCAACGGCCGATCCTGTTGCTCGACGAGCCCTTCTCGGCGCTCGATCCGGCGCTGCGCAACGAGATGCTGCAACTGCTGCAGACGGTGTGCGAACAGCGCAACCTGACGCTGCTGATGGTGTCGCACAACCTCGACGACGCCGCGCGCATCGCGCCGCGCACGCTGCTGGTAGTCGACGGGCGCATTTACTACGACGGCCCGACGCAGGCCCTGCTGGACGGCAGCGCGCCCGAAGCGCGCGTGCTGGGCATTTCGGGCAAAGCGTGATCTGACGCGCGTTTTTTATGCTGCGCCAATAAACCTGTTGTGCGAATTTTGCGCCTGTGCTTTTATAAAAACCTGACTTTTTTTACTGATGATAAGGTTCCCTGTGATCGCATCCTCGCTGACTTCGACCCTACTAGTTACCGCGCTACCAGCCGCGGTGGTCGTCGTGCGTGTGGTGGTGGTCGTCGGCAATGCGCCGTAGGGTCCGAATCAACGCATCGATTCCCAAACCCCGCCGGCGCAAACCGGGCGGGGTTTCTTGTTTTAGCACCCTGCCCAGAAAAGCTCACCGGCCTTGAGAAAGGACAGGAACATGGCAACTTCGGGCACGCCTCAACCGGGCACCAGCTTCACCGGCGCACAATTGATCGTTCATCTGCTGGAGCGGCAGGGCATCACCACCGTCGCCGGCATCCCCGGCGGCGCCGCGCTGCCGCTGTATGACGCGCTGAGCCAAAGCACCCGCATTCACCACGTGCTGGCGCGCCACGAACAGGGCGCGGGCTTTATGGCGCAGGGCATGGCGCG
The DNA here is from genome assembly GCF_053627655.1 of Serratia sp. 121840015-1. Taxonomy (NCBI): domain Bacteria; kingdom Pseudomonadati; phylum Pseudomonadota; class Gammaproteobacteria; order Enterobacterales; family Yersiniaceae; genus Serratia; species Serratia sp. 121840015-1. Next base: position 448,312 of record NZ_JBSEYF010000002.1, on the reverse strand, counting down.
CGCCAACGGCAAAGCGGCGGTGTGCATCGCCTCCAGCGGGCCGGGCGCCACCAACCTGGTCACCGCCATCGCCGACGCCAAGCTCGACTCCATTCCGCTGGTGTGCATCACCGGTCAGGTGCCCTCCTCGATGATCGGCACCGACGCCTTCCAGGAGGTGGACACCTACGGCATTTCCATTCCGATCACCAAGCACAACCATCTGGTACGCGATATCCGCGAACTGCCACAGGTGATCGGCGACGCGTTCCGCATCGCCGAGTCCGGCCGCCCCGGCCCGGTCTGGATCGATGTGCCGAAAGACGTGCAGACCGCCACCATCACCCTGGAAGAGCTGCCGCCGATCGCCGTGCCGGACGCCGCACCGAGCTTCGATCCGGCGCTGGTTTCGCAGGCCGCCGCGATGATCAACCAGGCGAAACGCCCGATTCTCTACCTGGGCGGCGGCATCATCTGCGCCGACGCTCACCGGCAGGCGCTGGAACTGGCCGAACGCGCCGGTCTGCCTACCACCATGACGCTGATGGCGCTGGGGGCGATGCCGGTGGAACACCCGCTGTCGCTGGGCATGCTGGGCATGCACGCGGCGCGCAGCACCAACTTCATTCTGCAGGAGGCGGATCTGCTGATCGTGCTGGGCGCGCGCTTCGACGATCGGGCAATCGGCAAAACCGAGCAGTTCTGCCCTAACGCCGCCATCATTCACGTGGATATCGACCGCGCCGAGCTGGGCAAGGTCAAACAGGCCAACGTGGCGATCCATGCCGACGTCGGCCAGGTACTGCAACAGCTGCTGCCGCAGATCGACACGCAGCCGCGCAGCGCGTGGCTGAGCACCGTCAACGACCTGAAACGCGAGTTCCCGTTCAACATGCCGAACGCCGACGATCCGCTGAGCCATTACGGCCTGGTGCTGGCCGCCGCGCGCTGCGTGGACGACAGCGCCATTATCACCACCGACGTGGGCCAGCATCAGATGTGGGTGGCGCAGGCCTATCCGCTGAGCCGGCCGCACCAGTGGCTGACGTCGGGCGGCCTGGGCACCATGGGCTTCGGTCTGCCGGCGGCGATCGGCGCGGCGCTGGCGGAGCCTGAGCGTAAAGTGCTGTGCTTCTCCGGCGACGGCAGCCTGATGATGAACATTCAGGAAATGGCCACCGCGGTCGAACACGATCTGGATGTGAAAATCATTTTGATGAACAACCAGGCGCTGGGGCTGGTGCACCAGCAGCAAACCCTGTTCTACCAGCAGCGCATCTTCGCCGCCGCCTATCCGAAGCGCACCGACTTCCTGAAGATCGCCGCCGGATTCGGGCTGGACACCTGCGATTTGAACGCCGCGAAAGATCCGCAGGCCGCGCTGGCCGAAGCGATCCAACGCCCGGGCCCCTGCCTGATCCACGCGCTGATCGACATCAACGAAAAAGTGTTCCCGATGGTGCCGCCGGGCGCCGCCAACATCGACATGATTGGAGAATAAGCCATGCTGCAACCACAAGATAAACCCCAGGTGATCCTGGAGCTGGCCGTGCGCAACCATCCCGGTGTCATGTCGCACGTTTGCGGGCTGTTCGCTCGCCGCGCGTTCAACGTCGAAGGCATTCTGTGCCTGCCGCTGAAGGACGGCCAGCAGAGCCGCATTTGGCTACTGGTGGCCGACGACCAACGGCTGGAGCAGATGATAAGCCAGGTGGAAAAGCTGGAGGACGTGCTGCAGGTGAAGCGCCACAGCGAAGACGTGCGGGTATTTGAACAGCTGGAAGCGTTCTTCCAGTAAGGCGAACGGGGGCTGACGCCCCCTATCCATTATGATGATTGCCCGGACAGCACCTGCCACAACAGGTGCCGATACACCGGCATCAGCGGCTGCTGGCTCAGCAGATAACCGACCGCCAGCGCCGCCAGCCAACTCACGGCGCACACCACGCGCAGCCGCAGCGGCGTCAGCCAACGGCTCAGCCGATCGGCGTTGCGCTTGCCCTCACGCCACCAGCGCCAGCTCAGCCACACCGCCAGCCAGAGGGTGAGCGCCGCGGCGAGCAGCAGCCACTTGAACATCGCGCTGTTGGCGCCGGCGGGAATGTCGATCGCCACGCCCGCCAGGATGCCGGGGAAAAAATAGACCGGCGGCCAGGTCAGGCAGCCGATGATGTTCGGCAAGGCAAACTTGTACGGCGGCAGATCGAGCATGCCGGCCACCATCGGCACCAGCGGGCGCGTCGGGCCAACGAAGCGGCCGATCAGAACGGTCGCCATGCTGTGCTGGTGCAAGGCGTGTTCGGTTTTGTCGAGCAGCGCTTTGTTCTTCTTCAGGAATGACCAGCGGTGCAAGGGCCCTTTGAAGGCGCGGCCGACGAAATAGGAGATCCAGTCGCCGAGCAGGCAGCCGACAATCCCCGCCGCCCAGGCGTAGTAGAAGTCCACCTTGCCGCTGCCGATCAGGGCGCCGATGCTGGCCATCATCACCGTGCCGGGCAACAGCAGCCCCACCAGCGCCAGCGACTCGAGAAAAGCGACCAGCAGGACGACCATCAGGGTGAAAGCCAGTGACTGGGTGATCAAATCTTGTAAATAGGCTTCCATTACACCTCTGCGGATTATTCGGCCAAACGGGGCGAAGGATTTTCCAGTGCCGCCGCAGACGAGTCAATCGATGAATTGTATGCGTATTTGGCAACGCCGCGCGGCAATGGACAATCACTGTATAAAAACCCATACTATAATTTATCTATATTAGCGCCAAAACCGGCATCTCGCTGAATGTCGCGCACGCCGCCCGGCGGAAGACGAAGGGGTTATGACAGCACTGCAACAGGGTTTCCTGCTCACTCGCCACTGGCGCGATACGCCCGCCGGCACCGAGGTCGAATTTTGGCTGGCGACCGACGCGGGCCCGCGTCAGTTGCGTCTACCGCCGCAAACCTCGGTGGCGTTTATCCCCGCCGAACAAAAGCCGCGCGCGGAACAGCTGCTGCGCGAAGAACGGCAAGTCGAACTGAAACCGCTGGCGCTGACGGATTTTCATCACCGCCCGATGCTGGGGCTGTACTGCCGCCAGCACCGTCAGCTCATCAAGCTGGAAAAGCTGCTGCGGGAAGGCGGCGTTACGGTCTACGAGGCCGACATTCGCCCGCCCGAGCGCTACCTGATGGAACGCTTCATCACCGCGCCGGTATGGTTCAACGGCCAGGGCAACGGCGATGGGCCGTTGCTCAATGGCCAGATGAAGCCGGCGCCGGACTACCGCCCGACGCTCAGACTGGTGTCGCTGGATATCGAAACCACCGCCCACGGCGAACTTTACTCCATAGCGCTGGAAGGCTGCGGCCAGCGCCAGGTCTACATGCTGGGGCCGGCCAACGGCGGCGATGCGCCGCTGGATTTCGATCTGGAATACTGCGCCAGCCGCCCCCAGCTGCTGGAACGGTTGAACGCGTGGCTGGAGCGCCACGATCCTGACGCCATCATCGGCTGGAACCTGGTGCAGTTCGATCTGCGGGTGCTGCAAAAGCACGCCGAACGCTACCAGATCCCGCTGCGGCTGGGGCGCGGCGGCAACCTGCTGGAGTGGCGCGAGCACGGCTTCAAACAGAACCACTTTTTCGCCACCGCCGCCGGCCGCCTGATCATCGACGGCATCGAAGCGCTGAAATCCGCCACCTGGAACTTCCCCTCCTTCAGCCTGGAATACGTTTCGCAGGCGCTGTTGGGTGAAGGCAAGGCGATCGACAACCCTTATCAGCGCATGGCGGAGATCGACCGACGCTTCGCCGAAGACAAGCCGGCGCTGGCCCGCTACAACCTGAAGGACTGCGAGCTGGTGACGCGCATCTTCGCCAAGGCCGATCTGCTCAACTTCCTGCTGGAACGCGCCACCGTCACCGGGCTGGCGGCCGATCGCAGCGGCGGATCGGTCGCGGCCTTCAGCCACCTCTATATGCCGCGCATGCACCGACTGGGCTTTGTCGCCCCCAACCTCGGCGAACAGCCGGAGGAACACAGCCCCGGCGGATTCGTGATGGACTCCCAGCCCGGTCTGTACGATTCGGTGCTGGTGCTGGACTATAAAAGCCTGTATCCGTCGATCATCCGCACCTTCCTGATCGATCCGGTCGGGTTGGTGGAAGGCATGCGCCACCCAAGCGACGCCGATTCGGTGCCCGGCTTTCGCAACGCCCGCTTCTCGCGCAGCAAACACTGCCTGCCGGCGATCGTCGAACAGATCTGGCAGGGGCGCGAAGCCGCCAAGCGCCAACACAATAAGCCCCTGTCGCAGGCGTTGAAGATCATCATGAACGCGCTGTACGGCGTGCTGGGATCGAGCGGCTGCCGCTTCTTCGATCCGCGGCTGGCGTCGTCGATCACCCTGCGCGGCCACGAGATCATGCGCCAAACCCGCGAGCTGATCGAAGCCGAAGGCTATCAGGTGATTTACGGCGATACCGACTCCACCTTCGTGTGGCTGAAACAGCCGCATGATGAGCAGCAGGCGGCGCAGATCGGCCGGGCGCTGGTGCAGCGGGTCAACGCCTGGTGGCAGCAGCATCTGCAGCAGCAGTTCGGGCTGGAGAACGCGCTGGAGCTGGAGTTCGAAACCCACTATTCCCGCTTCCTGATGCCGACCATTCGCGGCGCCGAACAGGGCAGCAAGAAGCGCTACGCCGGCCTGATCGCACGCGCCGGCGGCGAGGAAGAGATGGTGTACAAAGGTCTGGAAACGGTGCGCACCGACTGGACGCCGCTGGCGCAGCAGTTCCAGCAGCAGCTCTATCAGCGCATCTTCAAACGGCAACCCTACCAGGACTATGTGCGCGACTACGTCGGCAAAACCCTGAACGGCGACTTCGACGATCAGCTGGTGTACCGCAAGCGCCTGCGCAGAAAGCTCGACGACTATCAGCGCAACGTGCCGCCGCACGCCCGCGCCGCGCGCATCGCCGATGACTACAACCGCAGCCAGGGGCGGCCGCTGCAGTATCAGAACGGCGGCTGGATCAGCTACGTGATGACCGTCGCCGGGCCGGAACCGCTGGAAACCCGTCATTCGCCCATCGACTATCAGCATTACCTCGAACGCCAACTGCAACCGGTGGCAGACGCTATACTCCCTTTCTTGCACGACGATTTCACCACGCTGGTCACCGGGCAGATGGGGCTGTTTTGAGATTGCGCCAGGTTAAGAAAAATCATCCGGTTTTGCAGGTGACGAACGCGCCGCCTTCCATTACCATAGCGCCCTTCCCAAAACTGAACCACGCTTAGCCCTGCCGTCTCGCGACGTCTGCATGGCGTGAACGGCTATTGCCCGTCAAATTTAAAACAAACCGGGATTAGCAGACGTTCAGTACAGGTGCCGCGGCCCTTCCCGCCCGGTAACAAGACTTACTTACAAAGAATCGAGCCGACAATATATGCCTTTTACTCTTGGTCAACGCTGGATCAGCGACACGGAAAGCGAATTAGGACTGGGCACCGTCGTGGCGCTGGACGCGCGCATGATTACCCTGCTTTTCCCCGCCACCGGTGAAAACCGCCTCTATGCCAGAAACGATTCGCCGATCACCCGCGTGATGTTCAACCCGGGCGATACCGTCAGCAGCCACGAGGGATGGCAGCTGCAGGTGGAAGAGGTGAAAGAGGAAAACGGTCTGTTGACCTATATCGGCACCCGCCAGGACACCCAGGAAAGCGGCGTGGCGATGCGCGAAGTCCTGCTGGACAGCAAGCTGACCTTCAGCAAACCGCAGGATCGTCTGTTCGCCGGCCAGATCGACCGCATGGACCGTTTCGCGCTGCGTTTCCGCGCACGCAAATACCAGAGCGAGCAGTATCGCCTGCCGTTCGCCGGCCTGCGCGGCATGCGCGCCAGCCTGATCCCGCACCAGTTGCACATCGCCCATGAAGTCGGCCAGCGCCATGCGCCGCGCGTCCTGCTGGCGGACGAAGTCGGCCTCGGCAAAACCATCGAAGCCGGCATGATCATCCACCAGCAGCTGCTGGCGGGCCGCGCCGAGCGCGTGCTGATCGTGGTGCCGGAAACGCTGCAGCACCAGTGGCTGGTGGAGATGATGCGCCGCTTCAACCTCTACTTCTCGCTGTTCGACGACAGCCGCTACGCCGAAGCCAAGCTCGACAGCAGCAACCCGTTCGAAACCGAACAGCTGGTGATCTGCTCGCTGGACTTCGTGCGCCGCAACAAGCAGCGCCTGGAAGAGCTGGCGGACGCCCAGTGGGATCTGCTGGTGGTCGACGAAGCGCACCACCTGGCCTGGAGCGAAGAAGCGCCGAGCCGCGAATATCAGGTGATCGAACAGCTGGCCGAGCATATTCCCGGCGTGCTGCTGCTGACCGCCACCCCGGAGCAGCTGGGCCAACAGAGCCACTTTGCGCGCCTACGCCTGCTCGATCCGAACCGTTTCCACGACTACGGCGAGTTCGTTGCCGAGCAGCAGAAATACCGCCCGGTGGCCGACGCCGTCACCCTGCTGCTGAGCGGTGAGCGCCTGGCCGATGACAAGCTGAACCTGTTGGGCGAACTGATCGACGAGCAGGACATCGAACCGCTGCTCAAAGCCGCCAACAGCGAAGGCGACAACGCCGAGCAGGCGCGTCAGGAGCTGGTTTCCATGCTGATGGATCGCCACGGCACCAGCCGCGTGCTGTTCCGCAACACCCGTAATGGCGTGAAGGGCTTCCCGCACCGCAACCTGCACCAGATCAAGCTGCCGTTGCCGACCCAGTACCAGACCGCGATCAAAGTCTCCGGCATCATGGGCGCCAAGAAGTCCGTCGAAGCGCGCGCGCGCGACATGCTGTACCCGGAGCAGATCTATCAGGAGTTCGAGGGCGAGAACGCCACCTGGTGGAACTTCGACCCGCGCGTCGAGTGGCTGCTGGACTACCTGCTGGCCAACCGCAACGAAAAAGTGCTGGTGATCTGCGCCAAGGCCGACACCGCGCTGCAGCTGGAGCAGGTGCTGCGCGAGCGTGAAGCGATCCGCGCCGCGGTGTTCCACGAAGGGCTGTCGATCATCGAGCGCGACCGCGCCGCCGCCTACTTCGCCTCCGAAGAGGAAGGCGCGCAGGTGCTGCTGTGTTCCGAGATCGGCTCCGAAGGCCGCAACTTCCAGTTCGCCAGCCAGCTGGTGATGTTCGATCTGCCGTTCAACCCGGATCTGCTGGAGCAGCGTATCGGCCGTCTGGACCGTATCGGCCAGATGCACGATATCCAAATCATGGTGCCTTACCTGGAGCACACCGCGCAGGCGGTGCTGGGGCGTTGGTTCCACGAGGGGCTGGATGCCTTCGAACACACCTGCCCGACCGGCCGCACCATCTACGACAGCTGCTACGAGCAGTTGATCGGCTATCTGGCCGCGCCGACCGAACAGGAAGGCTTCGACGAATTCATCCACGCCTGCCGCCAGCAGCACGATCAGTTGAAAGCGCAGCTGGAACAGGGCCGCGACCGCCTGCTGGAGATGCACTCCAACGGCGGCGACAAAGCCCAGGCGCTGGCCGCCGCCATCGCCGAGCAGGATAACGACGTCAATCTGGTGGGCTTCGCGCTCAACCTGTTCGACATCGTCGGCATCAATCAGGAAGACCGCAGCGACAACCTGATCGTGCTGACGCCGTCCGATCATATGCTGGTGCCGGACTTCCCGGGCCTGCCGCAGGACGGCTGCACCGTCACCTTCGACCGCGATCGGGCGCTGTCGCGCGAAGACGCGCAGTTCGTCAGCTGGGAGCACCCGATCATCCGCAACGGCCTGGATCTGATCCTGTCCGGCGACACCGGCAGCTGCGCAGTGTCCCTGTTGAAAAACAAAGCGTTGCCGGTCGGCACCCTGCTGGTTGAGCTGGTTTACGTGGTAGAAGCCCAGGCGCCGAAGCACCTGCAGCTAACCCGCTTCCTGCCGCCGACGCCGATCCGCATGCTGATGGACCGCAAGGGCACCAACCTGGCGGCGCAGGTCGAGTTCGAAAGCTTCAACCGCCAGCTGAACGCGGTCAATCGCCACACCTCCAGCAAGCTGGTCAACGCCGTGCAGCAAGACGTGCACGCCATGCTGCAGCAGGCGGAAAGCCTGGTGGAAGCGCAGGCGCGCACGCTTATCGAACAGGCGAAGCAAGAGGCGGACGACAAGCTGAGCGCCGAGCTGGCGCGTCTGGAAGCGCTGAAGGCGGTCAACCCGAACATCCGCGACGACGAAGTCGAAGCGCTGGAGTTCAACCGCCGTCAGGTGCTGGCCAACCTCAATGAAGCCGGCTGGCGCCTGGACGCCATTCGTCTGGTGGTGGTCACCCACCAGTAACCGGCGCGACGCGGGGAGGCAACCGCCTCCCCGTTCGGCCCTTATCGCGGAGCCAAGATGGAACCCTACAATCCCCCGCAGGACCCGCTGCACATCCTGTATCAGGATGAACACATCATGGTGGTCAACAAGCCCAGCGGCTTGCTGTCGGTGCCCGGCCGCGCGCCGGAAAACAAAGACAGCCTGATGACCCGTATTCAGGCCGATCATCCGGCCGCCGAATCGGTGCACCGGCTGGACATGGCCACCAGCGGGGTGATCGTGGTGGCGCTCAACAAGGCCGCCGAGCGTGAGCTGAAGCGTCAGTTTCGCGAACGCGAACCGAAGAAATCCTATATCGCCCGCGTTTGGGGGCATATGGAGCATGACGAAGGGTTAGTGGACTTGCCGCTGATCTGCGATTGGCCGAACCGGCCGCTGCAAAAGGTGTGTTTTGACACCGGCAAAGCGGCGCAAACGGAATATCTGGTGCTGTCGCGCGACGCCGACGGCAGCACCCGCGTGAAGCTAACGCCGATCACCGGCCGCTCGCACCAGCTGCGGGTGCACATGCTGGCGCTGGGGCATCCGATCCTCGGCGACGGTTTCTATGCCCCGCCGGAGGCCAAGGCGATGGCGCCGCGGCTGCAGCTGCATGCGCAAGAGCTGCGCATCACCCACCCCGCCTTCCAGACGCCGATGCACTTTCGCGCCGAGCCGGATTTCTAAGCGCATCACCCAGGGATACCCTAAATAATTCGAGTTGCAGGAAGGCGGCAACTAAGCGCAGCCCCGGGAGCGTACAAAAAGTACGTGACCGGGGTAAGCGCGGGCAGCCAACACACCTGCAGCTCGAAGTATGACGGGTATCGTTATTTGAAGCCTTTCTCGCGTTTGATCAGGTCGTACGCCGCCTGAATCTCCTGCGCTTTCTGCTTGGCCATTTCCATCATCTGCGGCGGCAAGCCTTTCGCCACCAGCTTATCCGGATGGTGTTCGCTCATCAGTTTGCGGTAGGCGCGTTTGATGGTGGCGGCATCGTCGCTGCTGCGCACGCCGAGCACCTTGCACGCGTCGTCGAGCGTCGGGCCGCGCTGAGCCTGCTGATAGCCGCCCTGCGAATATCCGCCCTGCTGACCGCCGCCGAACTGGCGCCCACCTTCCATCATGCTGAGGAACTGGTCGAACTGCGCGCGCGAAATACCCAGCTCCTCGGCGATGACGTACAGCACCTGGCGTTCGTTCGGGTGCAGCGAGCCGTCGGCGAACGCCGCCTGAATCTGAATTTCCAGAAACATCCGAATCAAATCGAAGCGGCCAAAACAGATGCTGCGGAACTGCTGCAGCGTCTCACGCAGCGGGAACTGACTCTGTTTGCCCTCGCGGAACGCCTGCTGCGCCGCGGTGCGCGCTTCGCCATGCAGCTGCAGGCGATCCATGAACAGGCTGGCGATCTGGATATCCGCCTCGGTAACGCGTCCTTTGGATTTGGTCAGGTGGCCCATCACCTGAAAAGTGGTGCGGAAAAACAGCGTTTGCCGCGTTTGCTGGTCGGTGAAGAACCCCCGGCTGCGCTTGTTGCTGCGCGCCGTATCGATCATATGACCGATAATCAGCCCCAGAACTACACCCCAGAATCCCGCGCCAGACCAGATGGCGACGATGACGCCGAGCAGTTTTCCCCAATACTGCATATACTCCTCAATTATCATGCCGAAAGCCGCCCACTCCCCTTCGCTTCAGGAAAGGGTGCAGGCGATTTTTCCTAGAATTTGGATTATCATACCTGTCATTTATCTTTGCGCCTAACGACGACGCAAGTAAACGGCTGGATTTAGCACTAGCGCAACGCAGATGAGTAATATAGTCTCTGACCGTTTGCCGGACATGACGCCTCTGATGACGGAACACCAAAACCGCGTATGAAAAAAAGTTTCCCAACACTGCTGGCCACGATGATTTGGACGGCACTCTACAGTCAGCATGCGCTGGCTGATCTGGCCGAGCAATGCATGCTTGGCGTTCCCGTTTACGACAAGCCTTTGGTCAGCGGCGATCCGAACAGCCAACCGGTGACGATCAATGCCGATGACTCGCGCGCCGACTACCCGAAAAGCGCCCTGTTCAGCGGCAACGTGCGCGTCGAACAGGGCAACAGCACCCTGACCGCCAAAGAGGTTGAGCTGAACCAGACGGAAAAACCCGGCCAGACGGAGCCGGTGCGTACCGTCACCGCCACCGGCGACGTGCACTACAGCGACAATCAGATCAAACTGAAAGGCCCGAAGGCCTGGTCGAACCTGAACACCAAAGATACCGACGTCTATGAAGGCGACTACCAGATGGTAGGCCGCCAGGGGCGCGGCGACGCCGACAAGATGAAGATGCGCGGCGCCAACCGTTACACCATTCTGGAAAACGGCACCTTTACCTCCTGCCTGCCGGGCGACGACAGCTGGAGCGTGGTCGGCTCCGAAGTGATCCACGATCGCGAAGAACAGGTGGCGGAAGTGTGGAACGCCCGCTTCCGCATCGGCGGCGTGCCGGTGTTCTACAGCCCGTACCTGCAGCTGCCGGTCGGCGACAAGCGCCGTTCCGGCTTCCTGATCCCGAACGCCAAGTACGGCAGCAACAACGGCTTCGAGTTCATGTTGCCGTACTACTGGAACATCGCGCCGAACTACGACGCCACCATCACGCCGCACTATATGTCCAAGCGCGGCCTGCAGTGGCAGACCGAGTTCCGTTATCTGGTGCAGCCGGGCCTCGGCCTGATGGAGTTCGACTGGCTGCCGGACGACAAGGAATACGGCAAAGATCATGACGACAACAAACGCTGGCTGTTCTACTGGAACCACAACGGCGTCATGGATCAGGTGTGGCGCTTCAACGTCGACTACACCAAGGTCAGCGACTCTAAATACTTCACCGACCTGGATTCCAAGTACGGTTCCACCACTGACGGCTACGCCACGCAGAAATTCAGCCTCGGCTATGCCAACGAGAACTGGAACGCCACGCTGAGCTCCAAACAGTTCCAGATTTACGACGACACCGATCGTTCACAGTCGGACTCGTATAAAGTCCAGCCACAGCTGGATCTGAACTACTACAAGAACGACCTCGGCCCGTTCGACTTCCATATCTACGGTCAGGCGGCCAAGTTCACCAGCGTCAACCCATACAGCCCGGACGCCACCCGTCTGCATATGGAGCCGACGCTCAACCTGCCGTTGACCAACGGCTGGGCCAGCCTGAACACCGAAGCCAAGGTGATGGCGACCCATTACCAGCAGGATATTCCTGACGGTTTCGCCGCCAACTACCAGAGCCGTAAAGGCGTCGCTGCACCGGAACTTGATGACTCGGTCAACCGCGTACTGCCGCAGTTCAAGGTTGACGGCAAGCTGGTATTCGAACGACCGATGATCTGGGCCGAAGGCGCCACCCAGACGCTGGAGCCGCGCGTGCAGTACCTGTACGTGCCGTACCGCGACCAGAGCAACATCTACACCTACGACACCACGCTGCTGCAGACCGACTACTCCGGCCTGTTCCGCGACCGCACCTACAGCGGCCTGGATCGCATCGCTTCGCAGAACCGCGTCTCCACCGGTTTGACCACCCGCATTTATGATGACGCGCTGGTTGAACGTTTTAACGCTTCCGTGGGTCAAATCTACTACTTCAGCCGTTCGCGCACCGGCGACCAGGTAACCGGGTACGACAACAACGACGATACCGGCAGCGTGGCCTGGGCCGGCGATACCTATTGGAAAATCGACGATCGTTGGGGCCTGCGCGGCGGCCTGCAGTACGACACCCGCCTGAACAGCGTCTCGCTGGGCAACGGCGTGGTGGAATACCGCCAGGATGCCGAGCGCGTGGTGCAGTTGAACTACCGTTACGCCACGCCGGAATATATCCAGACGGCGTTGAACACCAAAACGGTTCCGGCCTTCCAGGACGGCATCTCGCAGGTGGGCATCACCGGCAGCTGGCCGATCGCCGATCGTTGGGCGGTGGTCGGGGCGTATTATTACGACACCCGCGCCAAACAATCCGCCGATCAGCTGGTGGGGCTGAAGTACAACACCTGCTGCTGGGCAGTGACCCTGGGCTATGAGCGCAAGATCACCGACTGGAACAACAGCAACAATACCAGCGTTTACGACAACAGAGTTTCGTTCAACGTCGAACTGCGCGGCCTGAGCAGCGATCATAGTCTCGGCTCCGCAGAAATGCTGCGCTCCGGCATTCTGCCGTATCAGCGCGCATTCTGACGCTTTGCAACACTTTGAAAACGAGAACTTTCACCCGCATTTGCGGATTACATAATGGGAAATGTATGAAGAACTGGAGAACGCTTATTCTCGGATTGGTGGTTTGCGCCAATGCCGCGTTCGCAGCACCCCAAGAAGTGGATAAAGTCGCCGCCGTCGTGGATAACGGCGTGGTACTCGAAAGCGACGTCAACGGTCTGTTGCAGTCAGTGAAGCTCAACGCCCAGCAGGCCGGCCAACAGCTGCCGGACGACAAGACGCTGCGCCATCAGATCATCGAACGCCTGATCATGGATAACATCCAGCTGCAGATGGCCAAGAAAATGGGCATCACCGTGTCCGACGCCGATCTGGATAAAGCGATCGCCAATATCGCCGCACAAAACAAGATGAGCGTCGATCAGCTGCGCAGCCGCCTGTCGTACGAAGGGTTGAACTACAACACCTACCGTTCGCAGATCCGCAAAGAGATGCTGATCTCCGAAGTGCGTAACAACGAAGTGCGCCGCCGCGTCACCATCCTGCCGCAGGAAGTGGACTCGCTGGCCAAACAGGTGGGCGCGCAGAACGGCAGCGACACCGAAATGAACATCAGCCACATCCTGATCCCGCTGCCGGAGAACCCGTCTCAGCAGCAGGTCGACAAAGCCGAAGAGCTGGCCAAACGCCTGGTGGGTGAGATCAACAGCGGCGCCGACTTCGGCAAGCTGGCGATCACTTACTCCGCCGACTCTCAGGCGCTGAAAGGCGGCAACATGGGCTGGGGCAAGCTACAAGAGATCCCGACCCTGTTCGCGGAACGTCTGGTGAGCGCCAAGAAAGGCGACGTCGTCGGCCCAATCCGCTCCGGCGTCGGCTTCCACATCCTGAAAGTGAACGACATCCGCGGCGCGAGCCAGTCGGTGTCGGTTACCGAAGTGCACGCCCGTCACATCTTGCTGAAACCTTCGGTGGTGCTGACCGACGATCAGGCGCGCGCCAAGCTGCAATCCGTTGCGGAAGCGATCAAGAGCGGCCGCGCCAAGTTTGCCGACGAAGCCAAACAGCTGTCGCAGGATCCGGGTTCCGCCATGCAGGGCGGCGATCTGGGCTGGGCTTCCCCGGACATCTACGATCCGGCCTTCCGCGATGCATTGCTGAAGCTGAGCAAGGGTGAAATCAGCGCGCCGGTCCACTCTTCCTTCGGTTGGCACCTGATCCAGCTGCTGGATACCCGCCAGGTGGATAAGACCGACGCCGCGCAAAAAGATCGCGCTTACCGCATGCTGTTCAACCGTAAGTTCGCCGAAGAAGCGCAGACCTGGATGCAGGAACAGCGCGCCCAGGCTTACGTGAAGATCCTCGATGGCAGCGATGCACAGCAATAAACGCGTCGTCATTACCCCCGGCGAACCCGCCGGGGTTGGGCCGGATTTGGTGGCAGCGCTGGCGCAACAGGATTGGCCTGTTGAGCTGGTGGTGTGCGCCGATCCGGCCCTGCTGCTTGAACGCGCCAAGCGTTTGGGCCTGCCGCTGACGCTGCGCGACTACCAGCCGCAGCAGCCGGCCGAAGCGCAACGCGCCGGCACGCTGACCGTGCTGCCGGTCTCGCTCGCTCACCCGATCACCGCCGGGGAGTTGAACGTCGGCAACAGCGCCTACGTGGTGGAAACCCTGGCGCGCGCCTGCGACGGCTGCCTGAACGGCGAATTCGCTGCGCTGATCACCGGCCCGGTGAACAAGGGCGTGATCAACGACGCCGGCGTGCCGTTTATCGGTCATACCGAATTCTTTGCCGATCGCAGCCGCTGCGATCGCGTGGTGATGATGCTCGCGACCGAAGAGCTGCGCGTGGCGCTGGCGACCACCCACCTGCCGCTGCTGGCGGTGCCGGGCGCCATCACGCAACAGAGCCTGTTCGAAGTCATCCGCATCCTCGACCACGATCTGAAAACCAAATTTGGCATCGCCCGGCCGCACATTTACGTTTGCGGTCTGAATCCCCACGCCGGGGAAGGCGGCCATATGGGGCACGAAGAGATAGACACCATCATCCCGGCGCTCGACGTGCTGCGCGCTGAGGGCATCCATCTTGTCGGCCCGCTGCCGGCGGACACCCTGTTCCAGCCCAAATATCTGCAAGATGCCGATGCGGTGCTGGCGATGTATCACGATCAGGGGCTGCCGGTGCTAAAATACCAAGGGTTCGGCCGCGCGGTGAATATCACCCTCGGTTTGCCTTTCATACGCACCTCGGTCGACCACGGTACCGCTCTGGAACTGGCCGGCACCGGCACCGCCGATGTCGGCAGTTTCCAAACGGCCCTGAATCTCGCCATTAAAATGATAATTAATTGTAATGAATAACAGAGTCCACCAAGGGCACTTTGCCCGCAAACGCTTTGGACAAAACTTTTTAACCGATCAGTTTGTCATCGATAGCATTGTCTCCGCCATTCACCCGCAGCCGGGCGAAGCGGTGGTCGAGATCGGCCCAGGCCTCGGCGCCCTGACCGAGCCGGTCGGCGCACGCATGGATCGCATGACGGTGATCGAACTGGACCGCGATCTGGCCACCCGGCTGGAGAACCACCCGCGGCTGAAAGACAAGCTGACCATCCACCAGCAGGACGCCATGACGGTGAATTTCGCCGAACTGGCCGAGGAAGCTGGCCAACCGCTGCGCGTATTTGGTAACCTGCCGTACAATATTTCGACGCCGCTGATGTTCCACCTTTTCAGCTATACTCAGGCAATCCGCGACATGCACTTTATGTTGCAAAAAGAGGTGGTCAACCGTCTGGTGGCCGGCCCGAACAGCAAGGCCTACGGGCGTTTGACCGTGATGGCGCAGTACTACTGCAACGTCATTCCGGTGCTGGAAGTGCCGCCGACCGCGTTCGCGCCGCCGCCGAAGGTCGATTCCGCCGTGGTGCGCCTGGTGCCGCACAGCGTGCTGCCGAACCCGGTGGGCGACGTGCGCATGCTGAGCCGCATCACCACGCAGGCGTTCAACCAGCGGCGGAAAACCATCCGCAATAGCCTGGGCGACCTGTTCACGCCGGAGCAGCTGACGGAGCTGGGCGTCGATCCTTCGCTCAGAGCAGAAAATATTTCTGTGGCGCAGTACTGCAAGCTGGCGAACTGGCTGTCAGCCAATCCGACGCCGCAGCAATAAGGAGTTGTTGTCATGATTGATTCGCCCCGCGTGTGTATTCAGGTTCAGAGCATCTATGTGGAATCACAGTCGATCCCTGAAGAAGAGCGTTACGTCTTCGCCTATACCATCACTATCCGCAATCTGGGGCGGACCGACGTGCAACTGCTGGGCCGTTACTGGCTGATCACCAACAGCAACGGCCGCCAAACCGAAGTTCAGGGCGAAGGCGTGATCGGCGAACAGCCTGTCATTCCGCCCGGCGGAGAGTTTCAGTATACCAGCGGCGCGATTCTGGAAACGCCGCTGGGCACCATGGAAGGCCATTACGAAATGGTGGACCATCAGGGTCAACCGTTCCGCACCGCTATTCCCGTGTTTCGCTTAGCCATTCCAACGCTGATCCATTAATTATGTCGACATACCTTATCGGCGACGTTCACGGCTGTTACGATGAACTGAAGTCGCTGCTGGCTCAGGCTGCTTTCGATCCCGAGCGCGATCGGCTGTGGCTGACCGGCGATCTGGTGGCGCGCGGCCCCGCCTCGCTGGACGTGCTGCGCTTCGTGCGCTCGCTCGGCCCGGCGGTGCGCATGGTGCTGGGCAACCACGATCTGCACCTGCTGGCGGTCTACGCTGGCATCAGCCGCAACAAACCCAAAGATCGCATCACCCCGCTGCTGGAAGCGCCGGACGCCGACGAGCTGATCAACTGGCTGCGCCGCCAACCGGTGCTGCAGGTGGACGATGAGCAAAAGCTGGTGATGGCGCACGCCGGCATCACCCCGCAGTGGGATATCGACACCGCGAAAATGTGCGCGCGCGAAGTGGAAGCGGTCTTGAGCAGCGACAGCTACCCGCTGTTTCTCGACGCCATGTACGGCGACATGCCGAACAACTGGGCGCCGGAACTGAGCGGCCTGGCGCGCCTGCGTTTCAGCACCAATGCGCTCACGCGCATGCGCTACTGCTTCCCCAACGGCCAGCTCGACATGATCTGCAAAGATGCGCCGGGCACCGCGCCGGCGCCGCTGAAGCCGTGGTTCGAGCTGCCGCGCCTGGTGGATCCGGAATACACCATCGTCTTCGGTCACTGGGCCTCGCTGGAAGGCAAGGGCACGCCGGAAGGCGTGATCGGGCTGGACACCGGCTGCTGCTGGGGCGGCGATCTGACGATGCTGCGCTGGGAAGACCGCCGTTACTTCACGCAGCCCGCCAACCGTGGCGAGGCGCCTGACCACGCCGGCAGACTGGCCGCGTCCTGAAAACATAAAGGCGGCCCCAGGCCGCCTTGGTTCTCTTTACTGCCTTACGCCCCAATCACCCCGCCATCTTCACGCGTGATCATCAATACCGATGAACGCGGGCGCGGGCTGTTGTTCGGGAAGTGCGAATCGCCCTCTTCTCCCGGATGCTGCACGTTGACGAACATCGTCTTGTAGTCCGGAGTGAAGGTGATGCCGGTCAGTTCGCAGGACTTCGGCCCCACCATGAAACGGCGAATTTCGCCGCTGACCGGATCACCCACCAGCATCTGGTTGTTGCCCTGCCCGACGTAATCCCCCTTGTTGCTGTACTTGCCGTCGGTGAGGATCCACAGGCGGCCGGCGCGATCGAAGCCCAGCCCGTCCGGGCTGTTGAACGTGTTGTCCGCCGTGATGTTCGGCGTGCCGCGGTTGACGCCTTCCGGGTGGGCAATCGGGTTGCCACACAGCGCATACATGTCCCAGGCAAAGGTGCCGGCGGTGGCGTCACCGCCTTCGTCCCAGCGAATGATCTGGCCATAGATATTGTTCGGCCGCGGGTTGGCGGCGTTCAGCGGCATCCCTTCCTCACCGCGCTTACTGTTGTTGGTCAGCGTGCAATAAGCGCGGCCGTCATGCGGGTTCACCGCGATCCACTCCGGGCGATCCATCTTAGTGGCGCCGACCTGCTGTGCCGCCTTGCGGGCGAAGATCAGCACTTCGGCCTCATCGCGGAAGCCGTTCTCCGGCGTCAGGCCATTCTTGCCGAACTCGAGCGCAATCCAGTGCCCTTTGCCCTTCAGCGGCGTGCCGGCGTCGTCACCGTCGAACTGCGCCACGTACAGCGTTCCCTCATCCAGCAGCGTGCGATTGTTGGCCGGATTGGCGGCGTCAACCACGCCTTTGGAAACGTACTTATAGATATGTTCGCCGCGCTCGTCGTCCCCCATGTACACCACCAGGCGGCCATCTTTGGCCACGGTCACCGCCGCATTTTCATGCTTGAAGCGGCCCAGCGCGGTGTGCTTGATGGGCGTCGAAGTCGGATTCAGCGGATCGATCTCCACGATCCAGCCGTGGCGGTTGAATTCGTTGGGGTTCTTCGCCACGTCGAAGCGCTCGTCATAGTCCGGCCAGTTACGCTCCGGCTCGCTGACCTTCAGCGTATAGCGCTTCTGTTCCGGCGTGGTTGGGTAATCGGCCTGACGGGTGCCGAAGTAGGTATCGAAGTTTTCTTCGCAGGTCAGGTAAGTGCCCCACGGCGTCTTGCCATTGGCGCAGTTGCCGAAGGTGCCCAGCACCTTGCGCCCGCTCGGATCGGCGGCGGTCTGCAACAGCGGATGCCCGGCGGCCGGGCCGCTGAACTGCATGTCGGTGTTGGCGGTGATGCGGCGGTTATAGCGCGACGGGCGCTCCACTTCCCACCGCTGGCCGTCGCCGACGCGCTTTACCGCCACGATGGAAACGCCGTGCGCCGCCTGGGATTTACGCACCTCTTCCAGACTGGTGGCCTTGGCGCCGCCGTGAGCGAACAGGTACTGCTCGTTGACGTATTCGTTATTGATGGCCATCACGCCGTGGCGATCGTCGATCGGGAAGAAACTCATGCCGTCGTTATTGTCGCCGAACTGTTTTTCCTGATCGGCGGCGCTGTTGTTGCCCTGCGGATCGAAGGCCGGCGCGCCGTCCACCAGCGGCTCCCCCCAAGAGATCAGCACCTCCGCACGGTAGCCCGGCGCAATGGTCACCTCGTCGGCGGTAGAGGCGGCGATGCCCTGAAAGCCCAGCAGTTTGTTTGGCGGCAGATCCTCGGCCAACGCCTCGGCGGAGACCGACCAGATGCCGCCGCCGAGAAAGCCGGCCAGGCCGACGGCGCCGGCGCTGCCGAGCAGCAGTTTGCGGCGAGTGGGATCGATCAGGCGGTCGGCGTCTAATTGCTCAATTTGCTTGGTCATAGCGTGGTTACCTTTTTAGTTATGGCGCCGCGGTCAAGATTCACCAGAGTTGCCGGGGCGCTCGGAGTTGGGCTTCATACTAATCAGGTAATGTGACGGAAAGGTTACGGACGACGGGCGCAAAAAGGCCGGGGGCGCAATTGCTTGCGCCCCCGGGCAGAGTTGGCTAACGCGCTGAAATCAGCGGCGCTGCAGGATCTCGAAGCAGTAGCTGTGCGAGTTCAGATCGTCGGCGTCGTGGAACTCGCTGAACGTGGTTTCCCACTCGTCCGGCTCGTAATCCGGGAAGTGGGTATCGCCGCCGACCTCGGCGTCGATGTGCGTCAGGTACAGGCGATCGGCACGCGGCAGCAGCTGGGTATAGATGCGCCCACCGCCGATCACCATCACTTCTTCCACGTCGCCGGCGGCGGCCAGCGCTTCATCCATCGAGGTCACCCAGGCCACCCCGGCTTCGCTACCCGGACGGCTGCTCAAAACGATATTGTGGCGGCCCGGCAGCGGGCGGCCGATGGACTCGAAGGTCTTGCGGCCCATAATAACCGGCTTATTCAACGTGTTGCGTTTAAACCACGCAAGGTCCGCCGGCAGGTGCCACGGCATGGCGTTTTCCATGCCAATAACGCGATCCGCCGCCAAGGCAGCGATCAGGCTGATAATCATTGTTTAACCCTGTGTAGGCAGCAAAATTGGTGACACTATACGTAAAGGCCTGAGTGCCGTCGATAGGCTAATCAAGCAAGATGAATATATAAGATAGCTCTTATCAGCATATCTAATAACCAACGATCTCCCGCCGGGAAATTTCACACGCCGGGGCGTTTGCGGTACAGCCACAGGCCCGGCAGCGACAGGCCGATCGACAACGCGCCGACGATGAAACTGGCCTTGAGGAAGTTGGTGATCATGGTCTCCATCAAGGCTTCGCTGTAGCCCAAATGTGAGATCTCTACCACAGTTATCATCGCGGTATAGGCGGAAATGCCGGGGAACATCGGGATCACCGCCGCCACGGTGAACACCTTCGGGTGCGCCAGCAGCCAGCGCGACCAGTAGATACCGATGATACCGATCAGGATCGCCGCCAGCAGCGAGGCCCACTCGATGTTCATGCCGCCGTGCATCATCAGCATGCGCGAACCGCGCCCGATGGCCCCAAGCAACGCACAATAACGCAGCGCGCGCAGCGGCACGTTGAACACCATGGCGAAGCCCAGCGCCGGCACCGCCGCCAACAACATCTCCTGCAACAAGGCCCACAGCAGACTCATGACCACCCCCGCAGATCCCACAGCGACATCGCCATCACCACCCCGATGCAGGTCGCCAGCGTCAGCAGGCTGGCCATCGCCCAGCGCGCCAGCCCGGTATTGACGTGCCCCTTGAACATATCGGCCACCGCGTTGATCAGCGGGAAGCCCGGCACCAGCAACAGCACGCTGGCGGCCATCGCCACGCTCGAGGTGTCCTTAAACGCCGGCAGGCGCAGCAGCAGCCCGGAGATCGACGTCGCGACAAACGCCGTCAGGCAAAAATTGATCAGCGGATTCATATGGCGGGCGGTGAGAATTTGGCGCACCAGCATCGCCGTGCCGCTGGCGATAAAGGTCACCAGGAAGGCGTCAGCGCCGCCACCGTTGAGCATGCTGAAGCACCCGCAGGACAACCCCACCATCAGCACCACCAGCCAGCGCGGGTAGCGCAACGGCCGGATCCTGTCAAAACGGCGCGCCACGTCGTGCGCATCCGCCAGGTGGTGCTCGGCGAGGATCACGATATGCTGCACTTCGGTCACTACCTGCATATTGATGCCGCGATCGACGTTCTTGCGGGTGGTGGTCAGACAGGCGCCGTGGCTGAGGGTGGTCAACACCACCGCATTGGCGGAGATCGAGCTTTCCACGCTGTCCATCCCCAGCGCCAGCCCCAGGCGGGTCGACAGCTGTTCCACCACCGTGCTCTCAGCGCCGTGCTGCAACAGCAGCAGCGCGCATTGAATGCACAGGCGGGTTATTTCACGCTGTTGCCGGTGCGGTTCCGGCATGTCTGTGGCGTTAGTCTGCTGCATAGGGCTCCGTCGCTGGCGGTAGATGAATAATTATCATAGAGCCTAACAATACCTCATTGGGTTGATGCGCATCAGAGGAAGCGGCGTTATTATCGCCAGAACTCTGTCTTTTGCGCGAGACGCCCCATGCTTGAAACTTCGCTGTTCGTCGCCGGCATTGCCGCCCTCGGCATGCTCTCCCCCGGCCCGGATTTTTTCCTGGTGATCAAAAACGCCGCCCGCTATCCGCGGCTGGCCGCCATGATGACCGCCTTCGGCGTGATCTGCGGTGTCGCCACCCACATGTCCTACTGCGTCGCCGGGCTTGCGGTGGTGATCACCACCACGCCGTGGCTGTTTAACCTGCTGAAATACGCCGGGGCGGTGTATCTGGTGTGGATCGGCATCCAGGCGCTGCTGTCGCGCGGCGGCGGTAAGATGAACGTCAGCAATCTGCCGCAGCAGCAGGTCAGCCTGAAGAGCGCCTTTGCGCAAGGCTACCTGTGCAACCTGCTGAACCCGAAAGCCACCCTGTTCTTCCTGGCGGTATTCACCCAGGTGCTGCATGATTAGAAGTGAGATAAATGGAACTGAGTCTGCGAGATAATTAGGGGATATAGTGATTCTTTAGAGGATATAGTGGGACAAGGTCTGTAAATCATTTCCAGTATGTGAAAGATAAAACAGGGCAGAAAACTTCAGTCCTCTGCCCCAAATTTTATTCCCCGCCACCGAACAAATCCAGCATCGGCTGCTTGTGCTTCATCACTCGTTTATGTACTCGGTGAATCAGCTTGCGCAGCCCTCGCTCGGTAATGCCATATCGGGAACTCAGGTCGGCCCAGTTATTGCCTTTGAACTCGTTGTAAATCTGCAGATCACGAACGGCCAGCTTATAAACGTAATCACGAGGAAACGTGAAATTCTGCCCACCGAAATGCTCTGCCAGGAAATTTGCCACCGCCAGCCCCAGATGCTCGGCCTGCTCAGTTGAACACCCATAGTCAGATGCTGTCTCGGCGACATGATCAGCAACCTCAGATAACAGCTTATGGCGCTTTTCTTCCATTGGCGTAATCATGATCTGCCCCCCGTTATTGCAATGCGGCTTGAGCCTTCAGCTCGCGTTTCTGCCACTTCTTCAACGTCTCGATAACGCGACTGGCCTGGTCCGTTCCCAGCCACTCCAGCCGACCTACACCTGTTATACGGTGAGCATACGCATTTATCGCACGCTCCGAACTATCACGGACAAACCCCGCTTCAAACATCTCCAGCCACAATGACCGGATTTTTTTCGATTGCTCGTCTGTCGCCGTAATCTTTCCAGGTCTTTTAAATACCGGCCTGAACCCCAGACCATAAAACGCGTCCATCACAGATTCTAATTGCTTGATGGTCATTTCTTTCGTTGAGCTTAAACCCGTATAGCTATCGAGCAGTTGGCGGTAGGTATCGTCATCCAGGCGACGTTCACGTTTGGCGACATGAATTAATTTTACCAGGTTAATACGGTTCATCACATTACCCCCGCGTGTGTTTTATTAGCGACACCACCCATTCAATTATTAAATAACTGCCCCAAATACTCACTGACCAGAATACAGCGCAGAATAACGCCATTAATAGCCACGTTCCTCCTCGTGAAATGGTCATGGTTTTACTCCTATACCTGTCAAAGAACCTCCCTGGCCATGTACAGCTTGGTGTAGTTGCGCCTGTTTGCCAGCCCTGTAACCGGCATCGGCAGCGTCCTCACCACCGCGACATTTTTTCGCAGCCCGAAAGGTGGACTCTTTAAATTCCATTTCTTCTTTAAGGCGGCTGTAATACGCAGCCATAAGTGTTTTCTCAGATGCAGCCACCTTGTAAATATCGATAACGGCATATGCACCGTCAACCCAGCCTTCACAGAACTGATCCGCTCGGGCGACTTTTGTGCTGGGCTTTATATTACGCCGCATTTTTGCCGTAAACTCACGACGCGCCTTTACTAATTGGCGTGACAAAACATCAAATGCATATGCCGCGATTTCCGGCCTTTCATTAGGGCCGAAGAATACGACAGTCCGTTGGCCGCTCGAAAGAAAGTCACGCTTATATTGGTAATAGCAATCAACACCAAATGCGCGGCAAATCATGTTGGCCAGGCTATTCATATATGCCGGGATTTTCTGCGCCTGTGATGGTGCGCCTTTACTGCTGGCACGACCAATTTCCATCAGGTCAATATCCGTCTCAGTGAGACTATGCTTGCGCATTAATGCCTGAGCCTGGCTCAGTGCATTAGCAGCTTCATTGCTGTTGGTACTACGTCTGGCCAGGTTAAGCAGCTTCTTGATCTTCGCCAGATACTTTTCATTGTTGTGGGTCATAGTTAACTCCCAGGCGTTCTGCCAGCCGCATGAGTTTTTGCCGCTTGTGAAAATCGATGGCCGTATCGAGGCCGTTCAGGCGAAATTGCTCGATCATGATCTCCACGTCGGCCATTTCGCTGGCCAGCTTCATTTCGTCGCTAAGGCCGTTCAGGTTGCGCGACACCTCAGTACTCAGTTCGCTGGCCTCCTCGGCCAGCTTCAGGAGTTGAGAGTCTGGGCCAAAGCGTTTCATGACCAAGCGGTACAAAGTCGAACGGTTAGTCGCTATAGACATATCCCCTCCGAATAATCATCGTGAGGTAATGGCTGGAGCTCGCTGGTGGGCACAAACGCGTTGTAGGTCTGCCCGCAATGCGGGCAGGCCAGGATAAGGTCCACACACCAGGTGCCGTCCTGCCCCTGCGTAATGGTTGCCTGCTCGGAATCGAGCTCATCTACATCTTCGCTACAGGTTTTGCATTGCAGGCTCATTGGGCGATCTCCTGTTCAAATGGTACTATGGCGAAATCTTCCAGGTTGCGATTAATAGTGATGCCCGGAATATCTTTTACTGCCGCCTGTTCGTTCAATATCGCGTCCTTATTAATTTCCTCCTTGGAACGAATAAATCGAGTCAGCTTGAGTCTTTTCAGGGCAGCAATAACTGCCTCGGCACCGCGTATCGTGCAGCTCGGCGGTCGGTTACGCCAAATCACCTCGCCGGTAGTCAAATTGACGGTCTTTGTTTTTCCGTCCTGGGTCAGTTCGGTGCGATTGGCCTCGCACCAGGTCTGGATGCCTTGTTGCAGACCGCTTATCTCGACCTTCAGTCGTTCAATCTCCGGCGAGTGGTATTGCGTTACCGCTGCAATCTGGTCATTCATTTCCGTTTCGATACGGGTTAATTGACGCTGTAAATCGCCGAGGGATTTAATACCGTCAATTACCTCAGTTTTCGTTTGCGCGGCGTACGGAACCGCCGCAGCTTTAAGCCGCTTTTTACCTTTTGCCATTTTTAAATACCTTTCGTGTGGTTGGTTATTTAACTATTTCGAATGTAATGTTTTCCGGGTCATTCTCGAAACTGCTGTCGTTGATATTTAAGTCGTATTTGCTGGCTATTTCTCCTATGCGTGAATCCAGGTCGATACCTTCAGAACAGATATGCTGATATTCGTCAAAATCGGCCTTATCCATTTCTACCGTTTTATCCAGGTGAATATGCATATCGGCGGTAATGCTGACTTTGATTTTCTCACCCATTACCACGTTCCTCCCAAACAACCCGGCATCTATCCAGCTGGTACTGGAATTTTTGATAGCGTCCCTGTTCATCGGTGCCCGTTGAATATCGAACCGCTTTACCCTGGGCCACCATTCTGCGCGTGGTGGCGTTCGGGTGAATGACCACTGTCGGTCGGCGGCCTTCTTCGATGTCAATACGTTTAACCGTAATTCCCTGGGCAGATAATGTGGTAACCGCTTTGCTTGTGGTGATAATGGCTATTTGAATTCCCTCGCTTTCCACCACCAACGATAATTTATGAGTAGTACGCATAATCCCTCCGACCTCATTAATTAATAGTTAAATGCCTTTAATTACGTCGGCATTAACCACCGGCACGCCGATTTGGGCGGCGAGGTTCATTGCCGCGATGGTTAAATTGCTGACGGCCAGCGGGTATAACAGGCTAACAACACCTTTGCGGCCACCGATGTTACTGCTGAGCCTGGCGCGAATAGCGTCGGTGGCGCTGGCGTCCAGAACCTCTTTTACCGATTTACCGGCGCGGTCAAACTTAAACGTCAAAAACGCCTCCAACTGGGTATCCAGCGGCAGCAGCTCGACAACTTCACAGCGCTGTACCACCTCGCGGACCTCCTGATTGCGTTCTGACAGCTTCATCGCCAGCTCCGGCTGGCCGACCAGCACAATGGAGAGCAGTTTTTTAAACCCATTCTCTAGCTCAAAGAAGCGTTTGAGGTGCTTCAGCGTCGGCAGCGGCAGCGAGTGGGCCTCCTCAATCACCAGAACATGGCTGTAACCGGCGTTGCTGCTGTCTTTCAGCACGCGGTGGAGTTGGCGGAACCGGGCCTCTTGGCTGCGTTTGACGCCCTCCAGCGGCGCGAGAGTATTGATGATCGCCTCGGCGATCGACGCCGCTTTCAGGGTCTTGCCCTTGTTGTCGTTGTCTTCCATCGCGATGATGTACGGCTCAATCACAATCACCGGCGCATTTTCGCGGTTGATGCGTTCAATCAGGTCGCGGCGCAGCGTGGACTTGCCCGCACCGGACTCACCTACCACCGCCAGGAAACCGCCGTGGCGCGCCGTCTGGAACAATGCCTCACGGACGTAACGAATGTCCGGGGTCGTGAACACATCCTCAGAGCCCTGCAGGGAGTCGTCGGCGAACGGGTCGCGGAACAAACCGAAATGCTTTTTCGTTGCTGGATGTAATACCTGTTTTGCGAGTAACATATTGTCGTCTCCTTCCTTATTTGCCTGTTGCGAGACATTGGTGCAGGCGGTGTCCGCCGCCTGCACCTCTTCAAATGCGCCAGCTGTATCCAGCCCGCGCGCTGCTAAAAATTGGCTGATGCTTTCCCGCACCTCTGCAGTGCGGCGTTTTGGCCAGATGCCGTGGTTCACTATCTGCGAAATGGTCGGTTGAGAGACCTGGGCAGCGTCAGCGACCATCTGCTGATCAATACCGTGTTCCTGCATCAGCGCCTTCAGTACCAACATGCTGCCTCCTATTGGCCGTTAACGACGCTCAGCGTCACGGTGTGCTTGCCAGCCAGGTCACCGGCAATCGTGTCGATATCGTCCGCCGGAACGCCGTCCGGGAAACGCTGAACCAACTGGTTATAGTGCTGTGCCTGCCACTCCCGGCCCTGCGCCGTGAATATCTCCCGCAGCGCTTTCGCTGCCTCAACGTGCGTCAGCGGACGCTGTTCTATACGTGGGCCGCGCACATCCGACTCCTGGCCGCGTTTCGGCAGGTAGGACGGCAGCTCGGTGTCGTCAATCGTGCGATACGGGTCAAACCGCCCACCAAACGGCAGTGCTTTGGCTTTACGCGCCGCCGCTGCGGCGTCGGCAGAGTCGGTGCCGGTGACAATTTGCTCAATCTCCTGATTGACCTGCTGGGTGACGGTATCTGCCGGTTTGCGGTAGCTCTCGCCGATGATCGCGGCGTTGGTTGCAAACCCAAACTCGTTCTCCGGCACTTCATCCACCAGGTGGTAAAACTCGTGTCCATCTTCACCAACCAACACAATTTGCGCGGCGTCGGTACGCCACGGATTACGTGTCACCATCAGCGACTCGCCAATCATCACGCCAGGTACACTTGAGACGTCGTACTGGCGGCTCTGGAACGATATTTCCAGCGTCGGCTGGACCTTGCGCGACACAGGCGTAGTGACCGCCAATTCACGACAAATCTCCACCGAGGGCGCTTTAATCAGCTGTTCGGCGGTGATACGCAACCAGATATCGTTGCGGCAGAAGCCGTGGCGGCTATGGATAGCCGTCGCGTTAAAGTGGCTGCGCCACTTCTTCGCCATCGCGTTCAGCTCGTCCAGGCTGTTGACTGTGACGAATTTCAGGCCCGGTTCGAACTTGCGTTCGATGATGTCACGGGCTTTCTCGACCTGGCCGGTTGCACGGGCGTTCCCGGCCTTGTGGGCGATCATCTCGATGCTCAGTGCCCGGCACAGGTTTTTTGTCATGGCGGCGGTGTTGGCAGAGCCGGGGTCCATGAATAGAATTTTCGGCACACCGTGCAACACATCCGCGCCGCCGCGCTCCTGCATGGCGTTAATCAGCACCGAGCACAAGTTCTCGCCGGATTCGGCACCGAGGACGTATTCGACGTAGATCCAGCCGCTGGTGTGGTCGGTGATTTCGTAGCTCCAGACGCGGTCGTGGGCGATACGCGCCAAATTTTTTGGCTTGTTCTTGTAGAACTCAGCGCTGTCCATCACCTGCAGGCCGGTGGTTTTCTTGCCGTTCTGCAGGTAGTAGAGGGTGCAGAGTGAGGCATCGACCAGCCAAACGTGGTTGGGATGCAAGCTGGCCAACCGGGTGCTGGGCTCTGGAGCCATCAACTGGTCGGGATGCACACCGTAGGCCCGCATGGCGCGAATAATGGCGCTTTCCGATAATGGACGAACTTCGCCCGTGCTTTCATCGATGGCTTCGGCTGAAATCATGCCGTTGGCCCGCAGCTCTGCCACCGCGTCGGCGACTGCATACAGGCGCTTGCCGTTCTTGCGGGTAGATTCAGTCAGCAGTGCGGAGATCATCATGGCATCCTCGCGCGTCAGCGCACTGGTGCCCGCATCCGTGCGGCGTTTGCGTGTGTCTGTCATCGCGACCTCCTTGATTTTTCGTAACAGCGTTGCGCGGGATATACCCAGCTCAACGCAGGCCTTTTCATAGATAGCGCCGCGCTCACCGTGCCCGGCATTGCGGGCAGCCTGCGCTATCGCAACCAGTCGTTCGGTCAGGGCTGCGCTCATATCACATCACCGTAGCGTTGTTGGTGTCGTTATCCGGCAGGTCAACCCAGTCCGGACGGTCATTGCCGGTGGGGGCTGACTCCAGGTCATAGGTATCGCGCAACTGGTTGACCGCGCGTTCGACCTGGCATAGCAGTCCGGCCATAAAATCGTATGGCGGGTCAACCTCATGGTCTGAACAATGGGTAGTGAGAACAGAGAAAGCCTCACGGAGCTTGCCGCTCAAGACAGCCTCAGCCTCATAGGCGATGGCGCTGACTTCTTTACGCAGCTTTTCAGCCTCAACGTCCGGGGCTGGCGGCTTGATCTTCGACTGTTTCTGCAGCTTGGTGGTCAGGTCGTCAATCTTGGTGTTTTTGTCGGACAACACGCGGCGCTGGGCGTCGGCATCTTCGCGCGCTTCACGCAGTGCGGCTTTCAGCTCGCGGCTAGTCATACGGTCGATATCGTCAATATCCAGGCCAGCAATGGTGCCGCCTTCGGCGAGCGCTACCAGCTCGTCGTCGTCTTCGGTCATCAACTCGAACAGTTTGGTCTTGCCCAAATGCGCAAGCGCCTGCGCTTTTGACTCCAGTTTTGGCGATAAATATTTGAGGGATGCCTGCATCATGACCTGCGCTGTACGCTTCGAGAGCGCCAGCTGGGATTCAATAATGTCGGTGAAATCACCGTGCGGTTCGTTCTCCTTGAGAATGACCAAGCGCTTACCCGCTTCAAGCATGGCTTCAGCGCTTTGCGCCATGTAGAACTTGGTCTCATGAACGATACGAGAGCGCTCATACGGCAGGCCTTCGCCAAATTGCTCCATGATCTGCTGCTGGTGCAGAGCCATTTGGTTCTGATTTTCGCTCAGGTCAGCGGGTAAAAAGGTGTCGCCTACCATTGGTGCCGGTTCGTTTTTAGGTCTGGCCATTTGTCTCTATCTCCTAACGTGTTCCAGCCATGATGCGCTGGGTGGTTTCATTCATGCGGGCCTGCATGCGGGACATGTGATCGGCGTGAGCCGTGGCGATCTGCAGCATTTGGATGCTGTGCGCGTAGCGGCCGTTGTCGAGTTGAATCACAAGGCCGACGTCAACCAGAGTGGCTAAGTCGCGGCTGATGTTGGCTGGAGAGACGTTCAACGCTTTGGCCAGCTCGCCGTTTGACAGGCCTGTCATCGTGTAGCCCTTGAGGGCAATCAGTACTCGCAGCGTGCGTGTTGCTGATGATGAGGTGCCGGGTTTCTTGCTCATGCTTTACTCCACATTTCCAAGGATGCCAGGGGTTACTTCCCCGCCAATTGCGACAGACAGGTCTCGCAAAATCTTGTACGTCAACCTGCCTCGCGGTAGCTCTTTTTTACCGGCCCAACGGCTCACCGCCTGAGTGACAGTGCGTGGCTCGTAACCTGCACCCAGCGCGAACTGGCGAAAGTTACTACCACGCTCAATCAGACGAGCCTGAATCTGTCGTTTGTTCATAGTCTGGTTGTTCCTGTTGGGTTATCATGTACTCTATTGGGTCTATTGTACGCACCCAAATGAACATGTCAACGAGAGAAATGCACCCGAATGAGCATAAAAGAGAGACTTAGACAAGTCATTGATGTGAAAGGATTAACAATCAAAGAGCTTTCTGAGCTTTGTGCTATCCCGTACAGATCTCTGCAAAATTATCTACGAGGAGAGCGGGAGCCTAATGCTGATGCACTGGTTACATTGAGAACCCATTTGGGTATATCTATAGATTGGCTTCTTACCGGTAACGGCTCGATGTTCCTGGATGAGAAAAAGATAGATGTGCAGCAGGCAAGTAACTCTTCGTTTAGTCATAGCGACTTAACATTATTAGAACTCTTGAATCAGCTTGATCCTGATGTCCGAAGGGACCTAATGCGAGGCGCTGAGGATAAACAGCGAATGATAGAGATGGAAAAGAAAATTGAGGAACTATCTTCAAAAATAGCCGAAAATAAAAAAACAGGCTGAACTGTTCCCATTAAGAACATCATTTAAGGATTGAGGTTTTAAAATGCATAGAGTTTTATTCATCGCCTTGATGCTCATTCTGTCTGGATGTGATTTTTCAGAACGCAATATTAAAGACTTAGCTATTTCATCCGTGAAAAAACAGCTCAAAGACCCTGATTCAGCAAGGTTTTCTGATGTAAGGCTGAAAATTTCTGAAGATGGTAGCGTCTTCAACGTATGCGGTCTGGTTAACGCGAAGAACTCATTTGGGGCTTATAGTGGTGATGCTCGCTTTGTTGTAGCAGGGTACAAAAATGAACAAAATAATGAATATGCTATTTATTCATCAAAAGTAGATAGTTCGCCCTCATCTCCAGATACTGATGGCAATGGAACTATTTTTGAAAAAATGTATTGGAACGCCTACTGCCAAGATAAACATGAGTAATTTTAAAGCGGTGCAGTACTCACTGCACCGAGATTTTCACCAGTTTCTGATAACGAGTTCTTTATGTTGTGTGGCCGTTCTGCCTGCCCCTTGGAGAGTGTAATGTATACCAACGCTCTCCATGTGAAGCCCCGCAAAAACTTCCCGCATTTCAGGTATATCGTTCACTGAGATCAACATATTGCCCGCTATCGACCTGGACAATTCAGCCATCACCACGTAGTTCTCAAACCTAAAGTCCACGCCATACCCTTCGGTCTGCCAGTAAGGTGGGTCGCAGTAGAACAGCGTATGCGGCCGGTCATAGCGTTGGATACATTTGGCCCAGTCCATGTGCTCAATACAGGTGCGTGCCAGCCGCATATGGGCCTGTGATAAATCCTCCTCAATCCGCAACAGGTTGAAACGCGGCGGTGACGTTGTTGCCGTGCCGAAGGTTTGCCCCTCGATTTTGCCGCCGAACGCCTGCTTCTGCAGGTAGTAGAACCGTGCAGCACGCTGAATATCAGTAAGCGTTACCTCTGGCGTGATCTGCAACCATTCGAACATCTGCCTGCTCACCAACGCCCACTTGAACTGCTGAATGAACGCTTCCAGATGATGCTGGATCACCCGATACAGATTTACCAGTTCGCCATTGATGTCGTTGATCACCTCGACCTTGCTGGGCGATTTCATGAAATACAGTGCCGCTGCACCGCAGAACGGCTCAACGTAACAGGTATGCTCGGGGAACTGAGGCAGGATTTTTTTAGCCAGGCGGCGCTTGCCACCCACCCAAGGTATGATCGGGGTCGATTTCATAAACTGTAAGCCTTTTTCATATGATGAAAATGCAGTAGGCTTAATCTGTCTCGCGAGACGGACTGAGCCTTGGGTCGACTCACAGGTACCAGCTGTGTTGTTGATGGCCTGTTGGGTGTTCCACCACCCTGCAGGCCGCTCTTTCTCCAGAAACGCTAACACTAAGAAAACGAAAATTAATCTGTCCTTGGACTAACAAAGTCTGGGGATGAGTAGATTTGAATAATTTTGCACAGCAAACAGGAAGAGATAACCGTTTGTTATCAATAAATAAAAAGGATGAATAGCCAATGACTGAACAAGCCATTGAAGTCAAACACGTTGTAGTTCACGTTTTGGTAAAAAAACAGAATGGGGATGCTTCAGAGCAATTGAGCCCTGAAGAGCGTCAGGTTACTAAAGCCTCCCAGCGCCTGATTAACGATATCTGTGCAAAATATGCAGGTCGCACAGGTAAAGGTTACGGCTATTTTGAAGGTGATACAGATAACTACCCGATGGAACGGATGGCTGGTGATTATCTGGACGGCGCTGATGATTTTTACCATAGTTCCTGCAGGATGATGCATCACCTGACAGAACGCTCACAGCGAGAGAATATGGCTACCGGTGGGTTCGTTCTGTTCGCTCACATCATGATAGGACGAAACGAGCATCTTCTCATTGCAATCGTTAATGCTACCGTTGGGTCAACCGTTGATGACGATCTCATCATTAAAGACAGTACCTATCTGGATATAGCAAAGTTGCGTATGGCCGGTCGTATTGACTTAACAGCATGGAAAAGTGACGCGGAACGCTATATCAGTTTTCTTAAAGGTCAGGGAAACGTATCAAACTATTTTAAACAATTCCTCGGTTGTAATGATGTACTGATCGCCAAGCGTGAATCAGAGAAACTGCGAGATACTTTGACTGCATTTGCAGTTGAAAAAAAACTTGAAGGTGCAGAAAAAGACGCATTTCTTAAGACAGCTTTCGAGCATTTGAATGCTTTAAGCAAGGCTAGTGAACCACTCAATCTTGAAACTTTTGTTAATGCTGTCTGGCCC
The DNA here is from genome assembly GCF_053627655.1 of Serratia sp. 121840015-1. NCBI lineage: Bacteria > Pseudomonadati > Pseudomonadota > Gammaproteobacteria > Enterobacterales > Yersiniaceae > Serratia > Serratia sp. 121840015-1. The sequence goes on along the minus strand of NZ_JBSEYF010000002.1, from coordinate 416,207 downwards.
CAGGCACCAGAGGAATTGTCTGGTAAACTTGCTTCTGAAGAGTTGGAGTTGTCGGATGGTTTTGTGCCTGACGGTCGAGTCATCCGTGCGCTGGTATCTTTTAAAGGTAAGTCAAAACACTGGGAACTCAAATTTGACCGGGAAGGGACAACATCGGGGGATATTGACTATGACCCTGAGACAAATATCATCACTCTGCGCAACGTGCCTGAAGAGTTTAGAGAAATGTGGCTGAATGAGGTTTAATCGTGACGATTTCGTTTGAGGCACTGACAGATCTGTACCGTCGCATGGAATTCCGTGATGAATGCCGTGTCGGGACGATGTCGCTCTCTGACCAGCCTGAATGTGATCTTATTAACACATTGCTTGACGATCCACGTGAGTTCGGACTTTCTGTTGAGACAGGAACGGTTGCCCCAGGTAATACGATAACACTTCGCATAACCCCACCAAGAAGTGGCCTTGGGCTTGTTTTTGCCACGTATAAAATCCTGTTAAACGCACCAAAGCATCAGTGCCAGGAACCTGCGAAGTATTTCATCCTTGAGGCGAAGTTTCGCAATGATGATGCTGAGGTACCTACTTTCATTAGTAACTACCGAGCTATTCTGAAGTTCGTTGACCTGCTTAAAGAAACTGCAGCTTATTTCGACGTATCCACCTGTCAGTTAGTCTTTCTGAGAAAAGAAGTTATTAAGTTATCGCCACTCTTTTCAGCGGAAACCGTGCAACAGCTGAAATGTGATTGTCTCGGCAACCTTATTGCTTGTTTCAACGACGATACCCACAAGGACCAGAAGCTAGACATTCTGATCGAAAGCATTCAGGCAGTCTGTGAAGGAGTTGATTCGCAGAGAATGTTTGCATTTTTACTGGACAACATTCAGCGCCTGCATGAAAAGTTCCTGAAAGGATATCGAATCTATTCTTCCGGATTCTCTTACGACAAGGTGATGGACCAGCTTCGCACAGCAAAAGTTGAGGAGATGGGGAAGATCCACAAAGCGTTTTCGGATATTCAGAACCATATTCTTGGCATCCCAGTGGCTTCAGTCGTTGTCGCCACCCAATTCAAAGAGGCCTCAACATGGTCAGGCCAGGGAATCACAAATACGATAATTCTGCTGGGATGTATTTTTGCTGCAACACTAATCTGGCTGGCTCTATCTAACCAGATGCAGTCTATGAGGGCCCTGAGTGAGGAAATCGAATACAAAAAAAAGCAGGTAAATAAGGAGTACTCTTTCATCAAAGATGATGTGGAAGGCGTGTTTAGTAGTATTAAAACGCGGCTTAAAACACAGAAGCGCACCTTCTGGATTATTCGAGGGGTACTGGTCATCGGTATCATCACAGCGCTTGTGGTTTATTGCTGGTACACAAAACCCGTTCTTGATTGGATACAGCTTCTTATGGATAAGATTTTCCCTTCCGGTGGTAGTTGACATCGTATCTTCATTCCCTTGTAAATATTCTGCCCGGGGGCAAATTACACCACCTATCTGAATACCTCACACTGACTCCTGATTTATCCGGTCTTTTGGCCTATATCAGGAGAACAACATGTCACTACTTCACAAAGTCCGTCACCAGCGCCTGCGCAACTGGATCATCCTCGCCGTTGTTCTGCTGCTCGCCATCGCTATCGTTTCGCCGATGCAGCTCGGCGTCACGCTGTACAAACTGTCGCTGGTCTCTATCGCCGCCATCCTCGGTTATCACCTCGACCGCGCGCTATTCCCGTATGCCAGCCCCGGCAGCTACCTGATCGACGACTGGAAAGAGACCCAGGGTAAACCGCCGGTCCCCTCTGGCCGCAACGAGCCGGAGTTCCCTGTCGCGACCGGCTACGAGCTGGTGTTCGCCGCTGTATTGCTGCGCCGGGCGCTGATTGTCTCCGCCATCTGTATCGGCGTCACGATGGGGTTATAAGCATGAGATGCCTGCTCTCTTGCCTGTTTCTGCTGCTTAGCGCCTGTCATCCGGTGGCCGCGGCTATCCCTGAGGATGCCCGGCAATATCAGCGCGAACTGACCCGCAACGCCCGCGTAGTCTGGGGGCTGGATGCGCCGGTGGCGACATTCGCCGGTCAAATCCATCAGGAGTCGACCTGGCGTGCCACGGCAAAATCGCCCGTTGGGGCACTCGGTTTGGCGCAGTTTATGCCTGCGACAGCGGGCTGGATTGCGGGCATCTACCCCCAAAGCCTCGGCGACAATCAGCCCTTGAACCCGTCCTGGGCGATGCGGGCGCTGGTGACCTATGACCGTTGGCACTATGACCGTATCGCTGCAGCGACCGAATGCGACCGTTGGGCCTACGTCCTATCCGCCTATAACGGCGGGCTGGGTTGGGTGCAGCGTGACCGCAAGCTGGCTGCCTCGCGCGGCCTTGACGCCGGGCGCTACTGGAACGTAGTCGAGAACGTGAACGCCGGGCGCTCCGCCGCCAATTTCCGCGAGAATCGGGGCTACCCGACTCGTATCATTTACGCGTGGCAACCGCTCTATGAGCGGGCTGGCTGGGGCTCGGGGGTCTGCCATGACGATGAATAAATGGTCGCTGCTGGGATTGCTTATCGGGTTGGCCGCATCCATCTGGTACATCCGCAACGACTCATACAACGACGGTCTGGCCGCCGGTCGTCTGGAGTGCTCCCGAGGCCAGACTCAGCAAGCCGCCAACGCCCTCAACCAGTTCATTGCCGGTACTAAAGCGCTGACAGCCCAGGCCAATGCCGCCAGCCAGCAGTTGGCGCAGCAGATCGCCGACCGCGCGGCCGCCGATGACCAATCTACTCGGGAGATCCGCGATGCCCTCAAAAAAACCGCTGACCGTCGCGTTAATTGCGAGTTTGACGCTGACGTCATGCAGCAACTCACCGCCGCCCAGCAGCGTGCTGCTACCGCCACAACCAGCGGTATTGCCAGCAGAATTGGCGGTACGGTGCCCGCCACCGGTGCTGCCGAACGATAACAGTGCCGACGCCGCCGTCGTCGCGCTGAAAACGGTTTACGACCAGTACGGCCTGTGCGCAGGGCGTCTGGCAAACATAATTCAATGTATTCAAGGGGGTAGTTGTGGCAATTGATGAACTGCGTTTTGACTGGGCATTTCTGCAATGGGCAGTGATGGCCGTCGTCGGCGTATATACCTGGCTGATTGGCCGTCAATCGGCCAGCCAGAAAGAGCTGCTGGAGTTGCGCACCCGCATCACCACGCTGGAAGCGCAGGTGAAACAGGTACCGACCCAGTCGCAGATCACCGAACTCATCAGCAAGCTGAGCCGCGCTGAGGCGCAGATGCATGGGATGCAGGAGCAGATGGCCGCGACCTATCGTCGTACCGAGAACATCGAAGCCTATCTGTTGCAGAAGAAATAACGGAGGACATCATGAGTTTTGCCGACTTTCTGCGCGAAGACCAGCGCCTGGTCATGTTGCGCTTTCTGGCCGAGATGCCGAGCTACAGCTCCAACAGTTCGGTGATTTACCAGGCGTTGACGCGCTATGGCCATGCTCCGAGCCGTGACCAGGTCAAGACCGAGTTACGTTGGCTCGAGGAGCAAGGGTTGGTGCGTATCGACGATATCGAGACCGTGCTGGTCGCACGCCTCACCGAGCGCGGTGCCGATGTCGCTGCCGGTCGCGCCATTGTCCACGGTGTCAAACGCCCTGGCGCGGGAGGCTGAGATGGGCCGTAAATCGACCATTCACAAGTTGCCGACCGACGTTCGGGCGCATATCGAACGCCGCTTGCGTGAAGACCAGCTGACGCTGGATGAGCTGCTGGAGGATATTCGCCAGCATTTCCCTGATACGGGTGAAACCCCGAGTCGCAGCGCGCTGGGCCGCTATAAACAATCATTCGGCGAGATGGTCAGCCGCATGCGCGAGCAGGACCAGATGGCACGCCTGCTGGTGAGCGAGCTGGGCGAGAACCCGGACGACCGCGCGGGGGCGCTGATGGTTCAGGCCGTCACCACCTTGACCACCCATGCCGCATTCACAGCGCAGCAAGAAGCCGATCCGGATATCGATACCGTGCGTCACCTGGCACGCGCGGCTAAAGATGTTCTGCAGTCCCGTAAGGCCAGCCTCGACGAGCGTCGAGAAATTGAGCGCGCCGCCCGCGAGCGTCTGTTGAAAGAGCAGGAAGAGAACCTGCAGGAAACCGCCCGCGCCCAGGGCTTGAGCGAAGACCAGGTGCAGTTCTGGCGTGAGCGCGTATTGGGGATCAAGTGATGAAACCGTTAGCCTCCACGGTCCGTACCGTTGAATGGGACGAGTTACCCGCCCGCGCCCGTGACATCCCGTTTGCCTTCAACCCGTTCGAGGACGGTGTTTTGATGGCGCACCAGGCTGAATGCCTGAGTTATGACGTGTCCATTCTGGCTATCCCGAAAGGCCGTCGAACCGGCATCACGTTCGCCTGGGGGCTCAACTCCACGTTGATCGCCGGTGCGCAGAAAGCGGCTGGCGGCGATAACGTCTACTACATCGGCGACACCAAAGAGAAAGGCCTGGAGTTTATCGGCTACGTGGCCAAATTCGCCCGCGTGATTGCCGCACAGCAAGCACAAGAGGTATCGGCGATCGAGGAGTTCTTGTTCGAGGACCAGGACGACAAGGGCAACACCCGCATGATAACGGCCTACCGCGTGCGGTTCGCCAGCGGTTTTCAGGTGGCCGCGCTGTCCTCACGCCCGGCCAACATCCGTGGCCTGCAGGGTGTGGTCGTCATCGATGAGGCGGCATTCCACCAGGACGTTCAGGGCGTGCTGGATGCTGCAACTGCGTTGCTGATCTGGGGGGGACGTATCGTCATCATCAGTTCGCATAACGGCAAGAATAACCCGTTTAACCAGTTCTGTACCGACATTGAGGCCGGGCGCTATGGCAATGATGCGGCGGTGTTTACCGTCACGTTCGATGATGCCGTGGCCAACGGCCTCTACGAGCGTGTCTGTGCGATGAAAGGTGAGACCGCCACGATTGAGGGGAAGAAGGCGTGGTACAGCCGTATACGCAACGCCTATGGTCCGCGCAAAGCGGCGATGCGCGAGGAGCTCGATGCCATCCCGCGCGACGGAAACGGCGTATGTATTCCCGGCGTCTGGATCGAACGAGCAATGCCCGACGAGCGGCCAGTGCTGCGCCTGGCGCTGGATGACGATTTCATCAACAAGACTGAGGTTGAGCGCGAATCGTGGGGCAATGCCTGGATTGAAACGTACCTGCAGCCGGTCATGGCCAAGTGCCTGAACCCGCAACTGCGGCATGTGTTCGGTATGGACTTTGCCCGCCACCGCCACTTCTCGGTGATCTGGCCGATTGAAATCACCGAGCAGCTGCGCCGCGTCGTACCGTTCGCCATCGAACTGAACAATGTCCCGTCCGGCCTGCAGCAGCAAATCCTGTTCTGGTTCATCAAAAACCTGCCGCGCCAGTCTGGCGGTGCAATGGATGCTACCGGTCCCGGCATGGTGCTGGCCGAGTACACGGCAGACCATTTCGGCCGCCCGCGTATCGCCGAAATCACGCTGAACCGCAAATGGTACGGGGTATGGATGCCCAAGTTCACCGAGCTGTTCGAGGACAACATGATCGAGCTGCCGCGCGACGAGAACATCGCCCAGGATTTGCGGACGGTTGAGACCGTCGACGGCATTCAGATGGTGACTTCGCTGGAACGCAAAGACCTCAAAGACCCGGAACTGGTGCGCCACGGCGACTCGGCGATTGCCGGTTGCCTGGGTAACTATGCTGCGCTCAATCTGGCGGCGGAGATCGCTTTTGAATCTACCGGCGCACGACCGGTTTATCAGGTGCTGTCGGGCTATGGCTCCAGTGGCGGCGGTGAACTGACAGAAACTGGCTTCGGCACGGTGCGTGGCATGAATGATTTTGGAGGATTTATATGAGCCGTAAAAACCGACGCCGTCCAGGCCAGGCAACGCCTGCCATGCCGCGTCCGCAACTGGGTCAGGAGTTTGCGTCCACCGGCGACGGCCGCGACATTACCCGCCCGTGGGTCGGTGCGCTGGCGCTCGCAGAGGACAGCGTTCTGCAGAGTCGCGGAGCGCCAGACCTCAAAATTTACCGTGAGGTACTGAGCGACGAGGAGGTAAAGTCCGCGTTCACCCAGCGCCAGGATGCGTTGATCTCCCGCGAGATTAAGGTCGAAGCCGGTGGTGAACGGCCGATTGATATCGAAGCCGCCAAAGCAATGCGCCAGCAAATTGATAGTCTGGGCTTTGACCGCATCACCCGTCTGATGCACTACGGCGTGTTTTACGGCTATGCGGTTGCCGAACTGATTTACGGGGTCCGCGACAATCTGTTGTGGTTCGACGAGATCAAGGTCCGCGATCGTCGGCGCTTCCGCTTCAGCCCGACAGGCGAGCTGCGGTTGCTGACACCGCAGAATATGACAGTCGGTGAGGCGTGCCCGGCACCGTACTTCTGGTCGTTCGCGACCGGCGCTGACCACGACGACGAACCCTACGGTATGGGCCTGGCGCACTGGCTCTACTGGCCAACGTTCTTCAAACGTAACGACATCAAGTTCTGGCTGATCTTCCTGGACAAGTTCGGTATGCCGACCGTTGCGGGCAAGCACCCGGAGGGCGCAACACCGGAGCAGAAACGTAACCTGTTGGCGCTGACGCGCGCTATCTCCACAGACAGTGGCGTCATCATGCCGGAGGGCATGGCGATAGAAATGCTGGGCGCGTCGCGCTCGGGCGCTGCCGATTACCAGGCAATGTATAACGCCATGAATGAGGCCATCCGGCGGGTAGTGGTCGGGCAGATTTCCAGCTCCGGCGGCGCGTCAAAAGGCATCGGCGGCGACGAGTCTCTGCAGGACAAAATCCTCACGTCGATCGCCAAATCCGATGCGGATGTGATCTGCGAATCGTGGAACCGTGGTCCGGGCAGATGGCTGACCGAGTTCAATTTCCCCGGTGCTGCCGTACCGGTGGTCTCCCGCGTGTTTGATGATCCGGAAGACCTGGCCGCGCGAGCAGAGCGTGACAAAGCCGTCAGCGAAACCACCGGATTCCGTCCAACGCTGGCGAGCACCCAGGAAACCTATGGCGGCGAGTGGGAGCCGAAACCGGCCGTTGCCCCGGCGGTACCGGCGGCCAGGCCATCCAGTGCCGAGTTTGCCGAACATACGCATGGCCCGGACGCTCCGGCCGCAATGGCCGAACGGCTTAATCGTGAGTTAACCCCGGTGACCGACACCTGGATGGCACAGCTGCAGCAACTGGTTGATGATGCCGAGTCACTCGAGGCACTGCGCGATGGCCTGGATAAACTGCTGCCGGACATGGACCTGGAACAGTACGCCGAGGTGATGGCACAAGCGATGTCTGCTGCCGCGCTGGCGGGACGCTATGAACTGCTGGAGGAAATGAATGGCCGGTAATGTTGCCTACGGCTCGCTGCCGTTCCGCGAGCAGCTTGCCTTTTTCCGACATAAGCTCAACACCAAGACTGATGCCTGGACGGATGTTTACGGTGCCGAGCATGACAACGAGTTTATGGTGGCCGGTGCCAACCGCGACGATCTGCTGGCGGACTTTCGCCAGGCGATTGAACGCGCCATCGCCGAGGGGCGCACGCTGGCCGACTTCCGTAAGGACTTTGCCAGCATCGTCGCGCGTTACGGCTGGAGCTATAACGGTGGTTTTGAATGGCGCTCCCGCGTCATTTACGAAACCAATCTCCGGTCATCGTATATGGCAGGTCGCTATCAGCAGCTGATGGCCATGCGAGATTCTCACCCCTACTGGGAGTACGTCCACAGCGACGCCGTCGAGGAACCACGCGAAGAGCACCTGGCCTGGAACGGGATGGTGCTGCGCTGGGATGACCCGTGGTGGGTGACCCATTTCCCGATCAACGCCTGGGGGTGTCAGTGCGGCGTGATTGCCCGCACGGAAGATGATCTGACGCGAATGGGCAAAGACGGGCCGGACACTGCGCCGCCGGTGCGGTTTATCGAGCGGACTATCGGGCAGCGCAGCCCTGGCGGTCCCCGCACGGTCTTTGTGCCCGAGGGTATTGACCCCGGTTTTGAGCATACCCCCGGCCGCAGTAAATTTTTCAGCCAGGTGCCATCCCCGCGAGGCGGTGAACCAGCGGCACCGGAGCCGCAGGATGCTGCAACGGCCAGCGCTGAGATACCGTTGCCAGCGCCTCAACCCGCGCCAGCAGAGCCCTGGCGTGGGAATGCCATTGAGAGTTTCCTGCAGGCGTTTGGCGCGAGATCCAATACGCCAGCGGCGTTTCGTGATGCAGCGGGTCAACGCATTGCGATCGGGCCTGAGATGTTCGCCACTCGCGATGGCGAGGGTCAGATGGCTGAAGCTGCAGAACGTATGCAACTGCTCGCGCAGGCTATCCTGGCACCTGATGAGATATGGGCGCAGGTGGTTTGGTTACAGGCACTGCAGCGCGCGGTTGTACGCCGCCGTTATCTGGCACGCTTTACCCGAACTGGCCAGGCTGAACCGGTGGCGGTGGTATTCGAAACCGGTACCGATGGCTGGGCCGCCAGCACCGAATTGACGGGAGAGGCACTGCAGGCATTTCGCCAGGGCGTGCGCCTGTACTCGCGAGGAGATGAGTGATGGCCGGAGCCACGCTGACATTCGACTATCAGGATGCGCTCAATACGCTACTGCGCACCCAAGCGGCGCTGGCAGACCCTGCGCCTTTGCTGGCGGACATGGGCGAGAAACTGCTGGAGTTTCACCAGCAACGCTTTCGCGCGCAGGAGTCGCCAGACGGCACTCCGTGGCAGTCCCTGTCTGCCCGCTATCAAAAGCGCAAGCGCCGCAATCAAGACAAGGTGCTGACGCTGGATGGGCATTTGCGTAACACGCTGCGTTGGCAGATCAACGCCAATGAATTGCTGTTCGGTACCGACCGCATCTATGGTGCTGTTCACCAGTTCGGTGCGACGATTGAGATAGCAGCCCGAAGCCAACAGGCCTATTACCGACAGAAGAAAAACGGCGAGATCGACAACCGCTTTGTCCGCAAGTCGAAATCCAACTTCGCGCAGTGGCATACCATTCCGGCCCACCAGGTGACGATACCGGCGCGCCCTTGGCTGGGGGTGTCTGCCGAACAAGGCGAACGCCTGGTCGAACTGGCCCGGAATTACCTGCAGCGGTCGCTAAAACCGTGACCGCCGCAAACGCGCTGTAACGGCCTCTGCGCTGTTATCCGGCATGATGGTCCCAATTCGGTTGCCGAGCCGTATTATAATACGTTCTAATACGGCTATCGGCGCAGTTCCTCCCCCGCGCTAACCCCCAATAGTCATTTCCAACTCATAATTATCTGTCCGAGGGCAGATTACCCCCGCGCGTCATTCGCCCAAAATCACTCCGTAACGTTCTTTCCCGTCTACGGATGATAACGATGACCACCAAAACCTCGACCGCCACCATTGCCGTTTTTGCACCGGGCACCCATACCGCGATGGATGGGCGCACGATGACGTTCACTACCGAAGACTGTATCGATATGGCCAATAGCTATGATCCAAGTCTGTCGGAATCCCCCTTTGTGATCGGCCATCCGAAACTGACTGCCCCCTCCTACGGGTGGGCCAAACGGTTTGAGTTTCGTGACGGCTTTTTGTATGCCGAACCTCATCAGGTCAACCCGGCCTTTGCCGAGGCCTTCAATGCGGGCAGCTATAAAAAGCGCTCCTTGTCGTTCTACCAACCCAACTCACCCGGCAACCCGAAACCTGGCCATTTCTATCCACGCCACGTGGGCTTCCTGGGTGCCGTTCCACCAGGCGTAAAAGGTTTGCCGGATGCCGAGTTCACTGAGTTCGCTGAAGGAGCCGACGATGCGCCACTGGAATTCGCCATTCCCTGGGAAACCGAACTGCTGGTTGATCTGCTGCGCGGTGTGCGTGACTACATCGTTGAAAAAGACGGTGCCGAACGTGCCGACCTGCTGATGCCGCAGTGGCGTATTCGTTCTTTGGAAGAACTGGCAGCCAATGCTGCCGATGCTGAAAACAACTCAACCATTTCACCACTGGCATATGCCGAGGAGCTCGATGTGGACCCGAACAAGAAAAACACCGTTACGGCGGAGGCGCTCGCCAAGCGCGAGACAGAACTGGCAGAGCGTGAAGCCAAATTACGGAAAGAAGAAGCCGCTGCGAAAGAGCGCGAGGCGAAGGCACGTCGAGAAGCGATCGTCAGCTATGCCGATGGTCTGGTGAAAGCCGGTTCCATTCTGCCGCGCCAAAAAACGGGGGTGGTTGAGGTTCTGCTTAGCCTGGACAGCACGCCGCTGTCGTTTGCAGATGGTGACACTACGGTGAACAAAACCCCGGAAGAGTTGCTGCGTGATGTGCTGAACGAAAAGCCCAGGGTGGTCGACTTCAATGAGAAGTCCGGCGAAGAAGGCGACGTTCTGGACTTTGCCGACGTCAGTGCCGTGGCTGACGCCGCCAACGTCTACGTCGCCGAGCAGGCCAAGCTGGGGCGCACCGTTTCCATCACCGATGCAGTCAATCACGTTAAGAAAGGAGCGAAGCAATGAATATCCCAGTCCTGACGACGGCGCACAAAGTTGAAGCGGTTGTATTGCCTCGCCAGCTCGTCACGCACGGCACCGTTACCGATGAAATCGTGCCTGCTGCAGACGGCAGCAAACTCATCATCGGGGTCACCACCATCATCGGCAGCGCCATCGGTGAAGCCGCAGACGTGATCCGCTACGGTCTGGCTCCGGTCAAATATGGCGCTGACATCACTGCCGGACAACCGCTGACGGCAGATGCCGAAGGCCGTGCCGTTCCTGCAGCAGCCGGAAACTTCTATATCGGTTTTGCCGAATACGCCGGTGCGGAAGACGACCTCGGTTCAGTGTGGATTGCACCAGGTCAACTGGCGGCGGCCGCTGCGGGCGGTTAACCCGGCTTAGCCCGAATATTTTTCGCCGGGTAACACCGGCTCTATCCCTTTTTTGGAGAGTGACAGTATGTCAAAAGCACCGTTTCCGATTGACGCGCACCTGACGGCCATCGCCATCGCGTATCGCAACACCAGCATGATCGCCGATGAGGTTTTACCTCGTGTGCCGGTTGGCAAGGCTGAATTTAAATGGTGGGAGTATGACCTCGGCCAGGGTTTCACCGTGCCGAACACCAATGTGGGCCGTACCTCTCAACCCAATCAGGTTGAGTTTAACGCGGAAGAAAAAACCTCATCGACTAACGACTATGGCCTGGATGCACCGGTACCACAGTCCGATATCGATAATGCGCCGGCGAACTATGATCCGTTGGGACGAGCTGCAGAGCGTACCTCGGACCTGATTCTGCTCGATCGTGAAGTTCGCACCAGCCGTGAAGTATTCAGCGCAGCGAACTATGCCACCGGCAACAAAGAAACCCTGAGCGGTGACGACCAGTGGAACAACGACAAGAGCAAGCCGATCAAGAAAATTACCACCGCACTCGACAAGATGATCATGCGCCCGAACGTGGCCGTTTTGGGACGTACAACGGCAACCGCCTTACGTCAGAACCCATCGGTGGTGAAAGCCTATAACGGCACGATGGGGGAAGACGGTCTGGTGCCGCTGCAGTTCCTGCGCGACCTGCTTGAGCTGGAAGACATCCTGGTCGGCAGCGCGTTCGTCAATATCTCTCGCCCAGGTCAGAAGCCTGTTCTGGTGCGAGCCTGGGCAAACCACGCGTCATTTATCTACCGCAACAAGCTTGCCGACACTCAGGGCGGCGTCACCTTCGGGATGACTGCGCAGTTCGGCAGCCGCGTGTCGGGATCCATTCCCGATCCGGACATGGGGCTGCGTGGCGGTCAGCGGGTGCGCGTCGGTGAGTCGGTGCGCGAGCTGATTGTGGCCCCGGACTGCGGTTACTTCTTCCAGAACGCTGTCGCGGGGTGAGGAAACGAGTTATGGCCGTGACCTGGTATGTCCCACTGTCCGAGCTGGCTGAGCGCCCCGGTGCTGTTGAACTGTCTCAGTCAACTGCTGCAATGGGTAAGCCGCTGGCGCGTCCGGAAATTCTGGATGCGCTGTTGCGCGGCGAAGAGACCTCATCCTGGCCACCGGCCGAGGTCGAGGTTGCTCTGGCAGCGGTAGAAAAAATCGGTGATGCCGTGGAGGAAACTCAGGGGCTTATCGACGGCTACCTGCGCAAGCGCGGTTACAAACTGCCGCTGGCCAACGTGCCGTCGATCCTGACTGGCTGGGCGCGCGCTATCACCCGGTACAAGCTACATTCACATCGCGTTTCCGACGAGAAGACCGATCCGATTGTGCGCGACTACCGCGATGCGCTGAAGCTGCTGGAGCAAGTTGCGGCCGGTAAGTTCAGCTTGGGACTGGGTGATTCACTGCCCGCTGCCGGTGGCCCCCCGCAAATTACCGGGCCGGGCCGCACCTTCAGCATAGACTCGCTGCGGGACTACGGCAAATGAGCAGCGCACCGTTTGACATCAATCTGGTTGTCGCGCGATTGCAGGAGCTCGACCCACAGCCCTTCAGTCAAATCGGCACCATTGTCGAGTACAGCAAGGTCACCGACCTGTCGGGGTTTGCGATGCCCGGTGCCTATGTGCTGATGGGGCCAGAGCGCGGCGTTCCCGGCAACGGTAGCCGCGCCCAGGTGGCCGAAGCGGTGATCGGGATTGCGATCGCAGTACGCAACTACGGGTTGGGAGCCGAGGGATTGACCCATGAGGTCAATCCCCTTATCGGGCAGGTGCGTGACCAGTTGATCGGCTGGCGTCCTACGCTCGCCAGCACCACGGGACTGCAGTGGTTACGCGGCGATGTCCTGGATTTTGATGGCGGAACGCTGCTCTGGATGGACACGTTCCAGGTTCAACATGTGATCGGGGGCAGACGATGCCAGAAGTAAAACTCCTGCAGCAGCATACCCACGCGGGTAAGGCTGTTGCAGCCGGTGAAACCATCACCGTGACCGAGTCCGAAGCCAGATGGCTGAAGGCACAGAAAATCATCGAGGCTGTTTTGCCCGTCGTGAACAGCGACAACCAGAACGGCCGTCGCAATAGCAAAGTGGAGGCAGATAATGGGGCAGCTTGAAACCTATTACTACGGTCAGGGCAAGGTATTCCTCGCTCGCCGTTTACCGAACGGTCGCCCAGGCGCGTATCGCTGGATTGGCGACGTCTCCGCACTGGCGCTCGCGCTGACCGTGGAGAAGTTGTCGCACAAGGAGTCTTACTCCGGTCAACGCACCACGGCCCGCAGTTTCCCGACCAGCAAAGATGGCACAGTGACAAGCACCTGGCATGAGTTGTCGGCGGAAAACCTCGCATTGGTGCTGTACGGCGACCGCGTGGTTATCCCTGGCGGCAGCGTCACGGCGGAGTCGTTGCCAGCAGGCATCAAAGCCGGTGAACGTTTTGCGCTGGCGCATCAGCGCATCAGTGATGCGGTGATCGGCGAACTCGTCGAAGGGACTGATTACGAGTTGGACTACACCTACGGCGCAGTGACGTTCCTGAAGGACCAGACTGCTGCACCGTCCATTAACTACAAGTATGCCGGGGGCGTGAACACCACGTTGTTCACCTCGCACCCCGAAAACTATGCGTTGCGATTCGAGGGCATCAACCTGGCAGAAGGCGGTGCGGCAAAAATTCTGGAGCTGTACAAGCTGTCGTTCGACCCAGTCTCAACGCTGGCGCTGATCCAGGGCGATACCTCCCTGGCCGGGCTGGAAACCACTGCCAACGTGTTGTTCGACAATGTACAACCGAATGACCCGACCATCGGTAAATTCGGTCGTGTTATTGATGTTGCGGAGCCGGTGGAATGAGCCGCGAACCGCAACAGGCCGCAACCCCACAGGAGGATGACCTGTCCGTGTTGCTGTCCACCCGCGATATCACCATCGCAGGTCAACACCTCACCGTTCGCGAGTTCACCCTGGTGGATTCGCTGACGATGAATGAGGAGTTGAAGCCGGTGGTGGCCAGCCTGGCAGACGTCATGCAAAGCGAATGGCCCTCGTTCGAAGCCGTGCAAGACGTGCTGGCCGAGCATTCCGACGCGTTGCCGAAGTTGATCGCCTGTTGTATCAACAAGCCGGTCGAATGGGTCGCTACGTTGCCGGGCAGTGACGGCACTGCGCTGATGGACTGGTGGTGGACGGTGAACCGACGTTTTTTTATGAGCGCTGCCGTCCGTCAAATCACGCTGCGCGCAGCCAGGGAGAAACCGTCACTTTCGGCCGCATCTTCGCCACGCTCATCCGGGCAGGCCATAACCCAGACCGGCTCGGATACTACACCGCCCGCCAGCTGACGCTCTACTACAGGGAGGCGCTGGCCCTGCAGGCGCAGGACAGCATCGCCCGGATATTGGACGCCAATGCCGGTTTCGTCGGCGGGCAGAGCGCGACATCACGTATCAATGCCCTGAAGTGATCGGGGCAATTCCTTCTTTATATAGGGTGCTGTTATGGCTGCCGGAAACTCATCTCTCAACCTCGCCCTGCGTATCACCGCTGACCTCAACGAAGCCAAACAGGCAGTGGAGTCACTGACCGACGATATCAAAACGGCCGGTACGACCGCGCAAGCGAGCAATCAACAATGGCAGGCCACTACCGATGCCCAAGGAGCAGCGGCGGACGCCACCCGCAACAATGCTACGGCCCAACAATCACTCAATACTGAGCTGCAGAACTCGGTCCTCATGGCCCAACGTGCTGCCCGCAGCGCCGAGGAAGTGACCGCTGCGCAGAACGCGCAAAGCGCGCGCGGCCATGCATTGTATCAGCAGGAGCAGAAAGCCGCTCAGGCTCAGGAAGCAGCAGCCAAGGCGGCGGAAGCGCATGGCAAAGAAGTCGAGAAGTTGAAGAAAGACCTCGACAGCCTTCTTGGTAGCATTGATCCGACGGCAAAAGCATTGGGGAAGCTCGATGCTCAGGAGGCGCAGCTGCGCAAGTCCCGCAAGGCCGGGCTCATTGACGACGGTACGTTCAACGATTACCTGGGCAAGCTGGGTACACAGCGTGAAGCGATTGATCTCATCTCCGACGGCACTGAAAAACTCTCGTTAAATTCCAGGGCTGCTGGCCGAGAACTGCGTGTTCTCGCTCATCAGTTGGTGAATGGGAACTGGCGCGATGCCAGTAATAATATCCTGTCCCTGGGGAACCGCACCGGCATGTTGCCGCCGCTGTTCAGTGCGACCACGTTGGCGATCGGCGGCACAATTGGCGCTGTGGCCGGGGCCGGTGTGGTGGTAGCCAACGTGCTGCGCGACCAGGACGAATTCAATCACAGCATTCAGCTGACCGGTAACTACGCAGGGGTGACCGCAGGTCAGTTGGAGATGATGACGCAGGCCGGTGGCCAGCTCGGCAGCAACTACAGCCAGGTGCGTGACATCCTGAATGGCCTGGTCAGCAGCGGCAAATTTACCGGCGAGACGCTGGACACCGTTTCGCAGGCAGCCTCGGCGATGGCGCAGTTGACCGGCGACTCTGCCGATCAGGTGGTTGCACAGTTCGTCAAGATGACCGACAGCGTCTCAGACTGGGCGGTCAATAGCAGCGAGCAGTATCACTGGCTGGACTCCGAAACCTACCAGCGTATCCGCGCCCTGGAAGACCAGGGGCGCAAAGAGGATGCCATTGAGTTGGCGTCCCAGGCATACAAAAAAGCGGCGATTGAGCGCCTGGGTGAAATCGAGACCAAACTGAACTGGGTCGCCCGCGGCTGGAAGAACGTCAAAGATGCTGCCGCCGAGGCCTATGCGGGCCTGAAAAGCGGCACCAGTTCAGCGTTGAATCTTGATTCTCCAGAAGAAGCGCGAGCGAAAGAAATCCAGGACATTAAACAACGCCTAAATAGCGCGGGTAGTGAAATTGAAATAGCCACCCGAGGTGAGGGTTACGCTCGCCAAGTTAGTAACGATAAAAAACGTTTAGCTGCATTGGAGTCAGAAGCAGCAGCACAACAAAAAATTGCGGCAGAAGCGACTAAACGCCAACAAATAGAAGACAAGAGCAATGCGGCCTCTAAAGAGCTTGAAAAGACCTGGGCGAACAACCGCACAGCGGTAGAGAAAGAAGCTGATGCACTGGATTTGCTGAAAAAACGCTATACGGATATGTGGGCGGCTGCAGGTGGTCGAGAAAAATTGCGCGACCTGGGCGTATCCTCCTCAGATGGCCAAAATTTTTCCGGTGGCCAGTGGGATACCGATGTTAAAGCCCTTGATCAGTCCGGTAAGAAAGCTGAGCAATACAACAAGCAACTGCAGCAGACGCTGAACCAGAAAAAGGCGCTCACTCAATTGGCGCGCGTTGAGGCCGACATCAGCAATGGTTCGCTGAAAGATGCCAGCAAGGCCGAGCAAGATAAGGCACGTGCCCTCGCCAAACAAATTGACGCTCAGACGGCTGCCAATAAGTCAGCCAAGTCAGACGCCGCCGAGACGAAAAAATCCTTTAACGAGAACCAGCGCTTTGTCGAACAGCTGGAGAAACAGGCTTCCAAGCGTGTCGAGGGAGCTGCCGCTACGCGCGCCCAAGAAATCGCGACCCGCAATCTGACCGCCGAACAGCGTAAGCAGGCGGAGGCGGCGAACGCGGCCATCACCGCCCAGGAATTCAAAAACCAGAACCTGCAGCTCCAGCTGCAGTACATGCGCGACACCGGCGATACGGCCGGAGCCAGCTTACTGGAGACCCAATCCCGGTTCGCCGATATGCGCCGCGAGTTTGAGGCCAGCGGCAACACGAAGGGGCTCAGCCTGCTGGACCAGCTGCTGCCGGTGGCCGAGACCAAAATCCGCGTCGATGATCTGAAGAAGCAACTGGATGATCTGTTCGCCTACCAGGCCCAGCAGGAAACCAGTATCCAGACGCAAGTCCAGGGTGGCCTGCTGAATGAAATCCAGGGGCGCCAGCGGTTGGTCGAACTGCATCAGGAGGTCGGCGATAAGGTCAAGGGCTACCTGCCGCAGCTCAAAGAGATGGCCAACGCGCCAGGCGAAGCCGGTGAGAAAGTCCGCGACATGATCCGCCAGCTCGAGCTGCAGTTGGATAAGCTCAATCAGGCAGGTAATGAGCTGACGATCGCATTTCGTGACGGGCTGCAGAGCGGTATCGAGAGCTCGCTGATGGGGTTGGCCAAAGGCACCATGAGCCTGAGCGATGCGGTGAAGAATCTGGCGCTGACTATCATCAACAGCATGGCCCAAATTGCCGCGCAGCAGCTGGCGCAAATGGCCACTTCAAGCCTGGTCGGTTCGTCTGGCGGGATGGGCGGCGTGCTGGGCAGTTTGTTTGCGGCAGACGGTGGCCACATTCGCGGTCCTGGCACGACAACCAGCGACTCTATCCCCGCGATGCTGTCCGATTACGAGTTCGTCACCCGCGCTGCAGTCGTACAACAACCCGGTGCGCTGGATTTTCTGCATGACTTTAACCGCCACGGCATGGCGGCGCTGGAGGGGTATTTGCCACGCGCCCGGCATGCGACCGGCGGATTGGCCGGGTTACCCGCCCCCGTTGCAAGTGCACCGAGTTCGGTACCGGATACCTCGTTAGCGGGCCCATCAGCCGGACCGGCCATGTTGCAACCACTGCAGCAGACGCTGGTATTCGATGCTGCCGATGCGTTCGCCAAAGGGGTGGAGTCCGTTGAGGGGGGACGCAGTCTCATGACGGTCCTGCGCGCCAATGTTCCCACTCTCAAGCAGATGCTGGGGGTGAAGTGATGGCGGCATTATTTCCCTGGCTGATGGAGCCCGACTGGACCGGCGGCATCACCGAGACGCTCGAGTGGAAAACCGACGTATTACAGTCGCCGAGCGGTGCCGAGCAGCGCATTTCTCGCCGGTTGTCGCCGCGTCGTATGTTTGAGTTCGGCATCCTCGCGGGTGACGTTGATCGCCAGTGGCTGGAGAACGCGGTGTGGGAGGCTGGCGGCTGCACCTGGGCAATGCCGGTATTCCCGGACGTGACCGAGTTGCAGGCCTCGGTCACGGCCGGAGCCTCTCAACTGCAGGTTGATACGCGCGGCCGCGATTTTTCAGTGGGTGGAACGGTGTTGCTGAAAAATGCCGAGGCTATTGCATCACCTGCCGCGCTGGTGACCGTCAGCGCGATCGGAGCTGATTCGCTGACCCTGTCCCAGCCACTGGCAGCGGGCTGGCGGGCGGGTACAGCGGTGTACCCCGTGCGCCCTGCAGTGCTGACTGACCCTCCGTCGTTCACCCGCATCACAGGTGGCCTGGCCAGCGCCCAGGTGCGTTTTCGTATCGCCGAACATAACCCATTCTCGGCAGCAACCGGTCTCGCGCTGTACCGTGGCCATCCGGTGCTGGAACCGGAGGCTGACTGGTCGGAAAACCTGACCGGCGCATATCAGCGCCTGATGATCGAGCTGGATAACGGCAGCGGTATCCCGGCCCGCCTCGACACCGCACGCCGCCCGTTCTATCTGCAGCGCCACACCTGGTCGCTGATGGGCCGCAGCGAGCAATTTGCGCTGCGCCAGCTGATGTACCACCTGCGCGGCCGCCAGCGCGCGTTGTGGGTGCCGAGCCAGAATGACGATCTGACCCCGGCGGGTGCGTTGGCCGGGAACACATTGCCGGTGATCCGCTGCGGGCTCAGCGAGATGAGCGTCGTACCTGGGCGGCGTGATCTGCGCATCTTGCTGGCCGACGGCCGCACGCTGTACAGGCGTATGACCGGCGTGGCCATCAGCGGCCAGGCAGAACTGCTGGCGCTGGACGGCGAGTCGGTCACCGTCCCGCAGCGCCAAATCGCCAGCGTGTCATTTATGACGTTCGCCAGGCAAAACAATGATTCGGTTGCCTGGCAGCACACCACCGACGCTGACGGTTTCGCCAGCGTCACCACCTCATTTATAGGAGTCCGGGATGAGCTGGAGTGAGTACGAATATTCGGTGGCAAACGGCCAGCCGCTGACCCTGTACGAGTTTATTCGTGGCGGCGCGGTGCATTACCGCTACACCAACGCCGATCGCGACATTCATTTCGCCAATGTCGACTGGCAAGCAGTGGCCATCAGCGACAGCGGACTCAGCGCCGGGAACGGCGACGGCATGGATATCACCGTGCCTGCCAATAACGCCGTCGCCATGCTATTCCGTGGTGTTCCGCCCTCAAGCCCGGTGCGCATCCGCGTGTATCGGCTACATGCGGAAGATGCTGCAGCTGAGTTTCGCACGGTCTGGGTGGGTACGGTGACCGAGGCCAAGCGTGAGGCAATCGAACGCACCAAACTGATGACCTCCAGCCTGGCCAGCACGTTTTCCCGCGTCGGTCTGCGCCTGACTTACGGCCGCGCCTGCCCCTATGCGCTGTATGACCACAACTGCAAGGTTGATCCGCTGGCGTTCGGTGTCGGCGGGCTGGTCGTGATTGCGATGGATGGCGTCAGTATCACGGTCAATCTGCCCGAGGGCACGGCGTCCGAATGGTTCTCCGGCGGCTATGTTGAGTGGGCCGTGGATGGCGTCACCGAGCTGCGCGGCCTGCGGGCGCAAAACGGCAACCAGATGAATCTGTTCGGCGGCTCGGCCGGTTTCGCCGTTGGCCAGGTAGTGACGCTGTATCCGGGCTGCAACCGCACGATTGCCCAGTGCGACAGCAAATTCAGCAATCACCTGAACTACGGGGGGATGCCGCACATGCCGGGTAAATCCCCGTATCAAATCATCAAGCTGTTTTAGGAGGTCATCGTGTGGTTCGCCATCGCCAAATATGTCGCGGTTATCGTCGCGTCATACCTGGTCAACCAGGCACTGGCCCCTCGGCCGAAAAACAACACGCCGGAAGCGGCGACGGAAGAAAGTTGGCAGCTACCTCAGCCGACCGAAGGCACGCCTCAGTGTGTATTTTTCGGCGACTGCTGGACCGATGACTGGTTCGTGCTCGGTTACGGCAACTACCGCTATGACGCCATCAGAAAATAGGAGTGCATCATGAAAATCACGATGGAACATATCCGCGCCGGTGGCGGCTGTGCATGGGGACTGCGAACCTTCTTCTCTCGCTACCATCTGGACTTAGAGGCATTCCTCCGCGAGGGCGGCATCGACTCTGAAAAATTCCTGGCCACCGGGGATGCATTGGCAATAAACATCGTCCGCCTGGCGGAAAAAAACGAGGAGAATCAATAGATGGGTGGTGGCGGTAAAGGGTCAAAAAAAGTCACGGTTGGGTATCGCTACTCCTGGGACATCCACTCAGGGTTGGGACGTGGCCCAGTTAACGAGATCGTCGCAATCAGCGCCGATAAAAAGACCGTGTTCGCAGGCACTGAGGGGCAGCTTTCGGGAAATACTTCCGTTTACATCGACCAGCCAAACCTGTTTGGCGGCGAGGATACCGGCGGCGAAGGCGGTATCCAGGGCACGCTCGACGTGATGATGGGCGGTCCGGACCAGGTCCCCCCTCCGTCATTGCTCAAACTTCTGACCGGTCTGGTACCGGGCTTTCGCGGCGTGGTAACGACGTTTTTCTCTGGCCTGGTCAGTTGCTACAGCGCCAGCCCGAAGCCGTGGTCGTTTCGCGTGCGGCGCACAACCTCCGGGTGGGACAACAACATTGCCTGGTATCCGGAGAAAATGCGTATTCTGCTGGAGAACACCGTCGGCCAGCTCGATGACGAGTCGAAACTCTCCCCGGAGCAGGTCGCGAACCTGCGCCGTATTCACGCGATGAACCCGGCGCATATTTTGGTCGAATGCGCAACGAATCGGGATTGGGGGCGCGGTTTGTCGCTGGTCGATGATCTGGACCTCGACAGTTATCGTATTGCTGCTGATCGCCTCTACGACGAGCAGTTTGGTTTGTGCTTCCGTTATAACCGCCAGGACAGCCTGGACACCTTTGTACAGCAGGTGCTCGACCATATTGGCGCGGTGCAATATGGCGACCTCGAGACCGGCAAGATGGCGCTGAAGCTGTTGCGCGACGATTATGTGGTCGATGATCTGCCGCTGTTCACGTATGACAACGGCATCATCAGCGTCCAGGACGATGACAGCAGCAGCGCAGACACGGCACCGAATGAAGTGGTCGTGACCTATCATGATCCGGTCACCAACAGCGATGGCGAGGTCAAGGCGCAAAATCTGGGGGCGATTCAGGCCGTGGGGCTTATCAGCAGCACGGTCGAGTACCGTGCTATTCCGACCCATGACCTGGGTGCTCGCGTCGCGCAGCGCGATCTGGAAATGGGGACATCCGGGCTGACGCGGCTCGTGATCAACTTCGACCGGCGCGGCGGCATTCTGAAGCCAGGCGGCGTATTCCGTGTGAGCCTGCCCGACCGCAATATCGCGAATATGGTGTTGCGTGTTGGCCAGATCAGCGAAGGCGATGATGGTTCCCTGAAAATCACCGTGGTGCAGGACGTTTTCGGGCTACCGTCGACGTCCTACAGCACCGGTGAGCAGCCTGGTGGCTGGACGCCCCCCGACCAGGCGGCGCGGCCGGTGACGGATATGCAGCTGATTGAGTTGCCCTACGCGGTACTGGCTGGGACGCTCTCCGAGTCTGAACTGGCCTATGTCAAACCTGGTTCCGGGTTTGTCGGCATCATGGCCAGTGCGCCGACGTCGCTCTCCATCAACTATCAAATCCAAAGTCGCGCCGCCGGTGCCGGATTTGTCGATCGCAACCAGGGTGACTGGACGCCGTCCGGCAGTTTGCTGGCGGCCGTCGGTCCGCTGAATCGCACATTGCGCGTGGTGATGCCGTTCCCGCCTGCCGTAGGCGACGGCGCGATCGTGGGCAACGAGATAGTCCGAATTGACCAGGTTAATGTGTCTGCTGGCACCCTATCAGTGGGGCGGGCCTGTGCTGACACGCTGCCCGCTGAACATGCTGCAGGGACACCGATCCGATTCTACCGTGATGCCATCGAATCCGATGGCCAGGAGTACCTGGGCGGCGAGAACGTGGATGTGCGCCTGCTGACGCGGACCGGCACCGAGACGCTGGCCGCAAATTTGGCACCTGTTGGCAACATCACTATGGCCCAGCGCCAATATCGCCCGTACCTGCCAGGCAACATCCGGGTGAACGGTGTTCCGTATCCTGCCGAAGTGGCCCTAGCAGCGGGCTACACGCTGACGTTCGCACATCGTGACCGCGTGTTGCAGGCAGACCGGCTGATTGACTGCACAGAAGCCAGTATTGGCCCGGAGCCGGGGTCAAAGTACAGCGTGGCGCTGGTGCGTCAGGACACGTCAGAAACGGTCTGGACGCAGATATCAGATGGCAACACGGTCAAGCTACCGTACCACACCGATGGCGTGGATGCGGCTGTGCATATTCTGACGCTCAGTACCACACGCAACGGCACAGAATCACTGTATCACTACCAGTCCACGCTCCCGGCCGGGCGCTATATTCCGGTTCCATCACCGGTATCGGTGACCATCCCGGCATTGGAGGTCATTACCGGCGCTGACTGGCAAGCCGCGACGCCAGCGGATACCACCACCGGCGCGGTACCGGAGTTTATTGCGTTGGGAGAGGCGGCTGGAGCTACCGATGGCGCGGCACCTGCATTCGTTGCGCGTGGGCTGTCCATCCCGGCTGATGATATCGACTACCCTGCAGGGACCTGGCCTGACTCACCATATCTGTTTGGTGAGCATCAGGTGCTGATGTTGGCCAGTTATTCCCAAAGTTCGTTACTGACCGTGCTGGTGCTGGCCGGTGATGCCAGCGCGTTTGTGATTGAGTCCATCACGGGAACGTCAGCGCCGGTTGCCTGGTCAGCTGGAATTTATCGCGCCGCTGATGACATGACATTATTTACATCGTCCGGCGTTGTTTTGAACGAGGGCAAAATATCACTGACGCTGCGTGAACGGAGTACCGCCCCATGAATGAAACGTACTATTATGGCCAGGGTAAAGTTTATTTAGCGCGTCGTGATGAAAATGGTCGTCCCGGTGCATTCCGCTGGATAGGTGATGTATCAGCATTATCGGTAACGCTGGCGTTTGAACAAAAGACGTCTAAGTCGTCGCGAGGCGGAAAACTGGTTAATACACGACGTTACATGACGTCTCAATCAGGTGTTGTGACATCGACATGGCATAATTTTTCGGCTGAAAATTTGTCACTGCTGTTGAATTCCAATGTGGTCCGTAATTATCCGAGAGTTATAGAAAAAGAAGTGTTGCCGCAAAAAATATCGGCTGGCGACCGTATTGCATTGTCCCACCAAAATGTTTGGGGAGTTGAAATTAATGGCATGGTTGAGGGGCGTGATTACAGTGTTGATGCCTCCTGGGGAATGATTAATTTCATATCAACTCCCGTTCATCAGCCTATTAGCGTTGACTATGCGCATGCCAATAGCTCAAGCATTTCGATCTTTTCGGATAACCGGGATGAGTTTGTGTTTCGTTATGAAAGCATCAATCTGGCAGAGTCAAATCAGCACATGCTTGTTGAGCTTTTTCGGCTTTCATTTGAACCACTGACGACCCTGCAACTTATTAACAATGACTCATCGATAGGAGGCGTCGATACGGCGGCTGAAATAATGTATGACATGTCTCGTCATGACGACCCGATTTTAGGTCGATTTGGGCGAGTAACAATAATCGAGACGTTAAGTGGTATTACGCATAACGGCGCTATTAATCACAACGGTGTTTATACCCACGGGGGGCAATAACGTGGCCAAGACATTACCAGAATCACCCGTTTGGGTAGATGGCATTTTCCAGTTAGAAATGACCACGCCTGTGCTCGGTGGGGATAACGGCCCGGACAACTGGCAGGCTCAGCAGTTGGCCAGCCGTACGTCATATCTGAAGCAATATGTTGACAGCTATCAGGCGGGCGAGTCTCCACTGCGTTCGCTGGATTATGCTCAGCAATTAATTAATGAAGGGCGCATACCCGAAGGCGCGAAATTTTCCGTTCGCAGCAGCGATCCACTAATTTGGAGTATCGAGGGTCAGAACGTATCGGGCACCGCAGTATTATTACCGAAAGACTTGCCCAGCGGCGCATATGTAAAAACAGTCTCAGACCGGATACAAGAAGTTGACTCTGGTAACGAGCCGACATTTTCATCGATTGATTTTGCCGGTTTTCCTCATATCGCGTATATCGACGGCGTTTTCGCGACGCCGGAATTTGATGTTTTCACGGTGCCATATCCGGGGCAATATAGCGTGGATAAAAACTTTTTTGCTGTGGCTGCTGGTGCAGGTTCATCGTCATCCTCTCAACCTGACTGGTTGCAGGAAACTATTAATTCCCTGGAGCAGCTGGCTGAACAAAGCCGCTGGATGTTGGCATCGGTTGGAAATACTGTTGTCAGCCTGGTGGCTAATTACATTCATTTCATTTATTACGGCCAGTCACTGCAAAACGGCACTGAAGCCTACCCGCGCCTGAGCCGCACGCAGTTTATCGACAGCCTGATGTTCGGTGACTCCGTGATGCCCAAATCGCCGACGGCCCCCGAATTTGTACCGCGTAACGGGGCCGCGCTGAAACCGCTGATTGCCACCTGCTGTGACGCACAGGGTAACCTGCTGACGGACGAACAAGTCGCCGCAGCTGCACCTGGCACGATTATTTACGGCGAGTCCCCCGCAGAGGGCTTTACAAACTCACTGCGCCGTAAATACCTCGACTATTTCGGTAAGGCCTCAGACCCGGAACGTGTATTTGTCGCCAGTGCTGCCGGTGTCGGTGGCCGAACAGTGGCACAGCTGAGCAAAAATGCGAACCCAAACCTCTATCAGCGCTTTGTAGATGCGATGCAGGGGGTAAAAGCTATTGCTGATGCCGAGGGAAAAAGTTATCAGGTCGGGGCAGTGGTTTATATTCAGGGTGAGAACGATTATCCCAATACCAGTAAAGCGGCATTTAAAGCAGCCACTATTCAATTGTTGAATGATATGCAGACCGACCGCATCGCGTATTTGCCAGATAATCGCAAATTCCCAATATTGACCGTGCAAACAGGCGCGTCGTATACCCGTGATGATAAGGATATGTCCGTAGGTATGGCGCAGCTGGAAATTGATGATGAACTGGATTTTGTTTTTATGGTCGGGCCGTATTACCCCTATACCAATAAACCCAGCGGGCATTTAGATGCGAATGGCACAAGGAACCTGGGCGAAAAAATTACCGAGGTAGGTTTCCGCGTTTCTGTACTGAAGCAAAGCTGGAAATGCGTCAAACTCATTAAAGCCGTTCGGCGCGGTAAAGATGTTCTGCTCGCGAAGCATGTCCCCGTGCCTCCGCTGCAGTTCAAGGCACCGCGCGTGGGGTATGTTGAACAGTCCTATGCTGACAAGGGATACAGCGCGTTAGACCGCGTTGGTGGAATTGATACCCCCATCGCTATTGTCAGTGTCGAAATTAAACGTACCTCTGTCATTCACCTGGTACTGGAACGAGAGCCTATCGGCGAATTGATTATTCGTTATGCCGATAAGACGAATCACGATGGCAACGGGATGGTGTGCGATTCCAGCCAGGGGTTGAGTCTGACTGAATACACCTACCTTGCAGACAGTGGCATGTATCCAGAAGCCAACATTCCCGAACTGGTCAATAAACCCTATGGGCTTGAGAACTGGTCAACCGCATATCAAACCACTCCGGAGGTTATTTAAATGGGCATTGCAACACGCGATAAATCCAGCGATTTAAGCAACGATAAAAACGCGTTTATCGTTCCCCCGGTATTTCCGGGGTTGCTGGCCTGGGCATACCTGGGTGGGTCAATTGAGAAATCCATCCGCAACCTGGCATTTGGACAACCTGGTTTTACCACCGTGGGTAATCCGGAAGTCCACCCCAACTTCCTGCGGTTCAAGGGAGGAAGTGATTTTCTGCGCACCAGCGTTTTCCAGCGTCGCAATCACACCATTTTCTGCGTGGTACGTTCAAACGACACATTCGCCGACCCTGAGCACACACCGATGTTTATCGGCACCTTCAGCGGGCAGAACGTCGAGCTACCGGCCAAGGTTTCGCACGGATTCTCGCTGTTTATCGTCAAGAACGACCCCGGCGCACCGATGGGCAAAATGACCGCCCAGGCCGGGGTGTTTGACCCGAATGCGCCAGATACAACCAAGCCTCTTTCCGTGAATATCGTGAAAGACGTTTCGGTGTTCTCATTGATTTCACTCACCTGCTCAGATACGCATGTGTCGGTGCGAGACTGGACGACAGGACAGACGGCCATCAACCCGTTCCCCACCGGCTTTATCCCAGGCCTGTCAAATCGCGCATTTGCTGTCGGCGGCCCGGCGCTAGAGACTCAAAATCTGCAAGGCACGAATGACGTGGCAGCATTTACGATTTATGAGGGTGTGATGACGGAAGGTCAGCAAGCGCTGACTGCTGCGCGATTTAGGACGTACTGTGATGGGGTAGGTATTCTGCTGTAATACCAATGGCCGAGTTCACTCTCGGCCATTGCATTTATGTAATTCCGCTTCACATAGTGAAAATATTTCCACCTCAATTTATCTCGCATATTCCCGCGCATTTATCGCGCCGCGCATCAGCTGCAGATCGATTCCGGCCTGGGCGACAAGCTGTGGTACGCGGGGATTATTCTCGGCCTGTCGGTCATCTGGTGGCCGCTGCTGGTGTTCCTGATCCAGAGCGGGCCGGTGCGTCGCGGGTTGGAAAAGACCCAGAAGATCGTCGACAAGCTGCTGGGCGGTATGCTGATCGCCTTGGGCATCAAGGTCGCACTGAGCTAAGCAAAAAAAGGGGCGCCGATCTGGCGCCCCTACTCTTATCCTTTAGCTTCCACCACTTCATCCTCCGGCGCCTTGCCGTCGATACTGCCGCGCCAGCCGGTCTGCTGCACCCGCGCCAGCCGATTCTGATCCTGCTCGATGGCCGCGCTGAGCATCTCCTTGGCCCGCTGCAGGCTGGCGATGCGGAACTCGGTGTCCTGATAATTCTCCAGCGTGTCTTCCAGCATCTTCAGGTTATAGCGGCGGAACGTATCCGCCTTCTCGCGCGCCTCATAGGCGTCCAGCCCCAGCAGCTCAAGCGTTTCACGGCCGATGCGCAGCGAGCTTTCAAAGGTTTCGCGCTCCGGTTTTTCCACCCCCAGCTGCCGCAGCTGATACCAGTGATCGACGTCGCGCGCTCGCGCCACCACCTTCAGATGCGGGAAGTGCTGTCTGGCCAGCTCGGTTAACGCCAGGCTGTCTTCCACGTCGTCGATGGCGTTGATCAGCACCTTGGCGTGGGCGGCGCCGGCGGCCTCCAGCAAATCGGCGCGCGTGGCGTCGCCGTAGAACACCTTGGTGTCGAATTTGCGCAGCGTCTCGATATGGTCCGGATCGTGATCCAGTACCACGGTGTGTACGCCGTTGGCCAACAGCAAGCGGCCGGCGATCTGACCGAAACGGCCGAAGCCGGCGATGATCACGCTGGCATTCTCGTCGTCGATAACGTCAGCCGGGCGCTCCTCTTTCGGCGCATTTTTCTCCAGCTGCGCGGCGATCACCAGCAGCAGCGGCGTGGCCGCCATCGACAGCGCCACCGCCAGCGTCAGCGACTTGGCCCATTCGACCGGCAGGACGCCGGCCAGCTGCGCGGCGCTGAAGATCACGAAGGCGAATTCACTGCCCTGCCCCAGCAGAATGGCGAACAGGCCGCGCTGGCGCTTCGGCACGCCGAGCAGCGGCCCAATCAGCCACAGCAGCGCCGCCTTGATCAGCATAAAGCCCAGCAGCAGCGAGGCGATCAGGAGCGGATGATGGAACAGCGTGCCGAAATCGATCGACATGCCGACGCCGATAAAGAACAGCCCCAGCAGCAGCCCCTTGAACGGCTGAATATCGCTCTCCAGCGCGTGGCGGTATTCCGAGCTCGCCAGCAGCACCCCGGCGAGGAACGCCCCCATCGCCATCGACAGCCCGGCCATCTCCAGCAGGATGCCGAAACCGAACACCAGGAACAGCGCCACGGCGCTGAACACCTCGCGCATGCCCGAACGGGCGACGAAGTGCAGCAGCGGGCGGGTGACGTAGCGGCCGAGCAACACCACTATCGTCAACGCGCCCACCACCTTGGCCGCCGACAGCACGAAAGCGCCCAGCGTGGTGGTGGCGCCGCTGCTGGCCAGCAGCGGGATCATCGCCACCAGCGGGATCGCCGCGATATCCTGGAACAGCAGCACCGCAAATGCGCTGCGGCCGATCGGCGACGGCGTCAGGTTGCGTTCGCTCATCGCCTGCATGGCGATGGCGGTGGATGAGAGCGCCAGCGTCAGGCCAATCAACAGCGCCACCTTCCAGTTGAGGCCCAGGAAGTAACAGAAGGCGCTCAGCGCCAGGCCGCAGCCCACCATCTGAATGCTGCCGCCGCCGAACACCGAGGCGCGCAGCGTCCACAGCCGCTTGGGATCCAGCTCCAGGCCGATGATAAACAGCATCAGCACCACGCCGATCTCGGCGAAGGTCAGGATCGACTCGGCATCCGACACCAGCTTCAGCCCCCAGGGGCCAATGATGCAGCCGGCAATCAGGTAGCCGAGCACCGAGCCCAGCCCCAGTCGCACCGCGATCGGCACAAACAGCGCGGCGGAGCCGAGGTAGATCAGCCCCTCGATCATCATGTGGTGGTTATCCATGGCTGGCCTCCCGTGTTTCCGCTTCGGCATGTTCCATCAGGTAGTCGACCAACCGCTGCCGGTAGGCTTCGCCGGCGGCGAGCAGCGCCGGTTCGTTGCAGGTAAAGGTGTTATGCAGAGCGAAAAAAGGCTGCCAGTTCATGCCGCAGTAAATCGCCGTGGCCTGCAGCGGCTGCGCCAGCGCGGCGAAGTTGGGAAAGTCGCCCAGCTCGAAGTGGTGCTCGTCGCCGCCGCTGGTCACCGCCCACAGGCAGTC
Organism: Serratia sp. 121840015-1; assembly: GCF_053627655.1. Lineage (NCBI taxonomy): Bacteria > Pseudomonadati > Pseudomonadota > Gammaproteobacteria > Enterobacterales > Yersiniaceae > Serratia > Serratia sp. 121840015-1. The sequence continues at coordinate 387,249 of NZ_JBSEYF010000002.1, read as the reverse complement.
TTTACCCACCAGCGCGTTGCCGTCGTGGCCGTAGGCCCAGCCGTGCTCCAGCACTTTGTCGATCCACAGCTTCAACAGCGGCGGGAAGCTGTACCATTGCATCGGATGCTGCAGCACCACCAGGTCGGCGCGCTCCAGCGCCCGCTGCTCGGCGTTGATGTCGATATTGAAATCGGGGTACAGCTCATACAGCGAGCGCACCTCTACCTCGGGGAGATCCCTCACCGCCTGCAGCAGGCGCTGGTTGGCATGCGAATGCCGGGGATACGGGTGAGCATAAATTATCAGAATCATTGTTATCGTCGTTCCTTCGTTCCTTGCCAATACACCAAGCATATACCAATCACACAGGGTGACAGTTTGCCCACTGATTGATAGCGGAAATTTTTAACGCCAGCCGACAAATTCGCTGAATAAAAAAGGGCGCTGCATCTGCAGCGCCCCTGGCGTAGCGTTATCGCGCGGTTATTTGCCGATGCGCGCGTGCATTTCCTGCACCGACGTGACCTGCTCGGTCGGATCCGCTTTCAGCGCCATCGCGGTGGCAAAGCCGCCGTTCAGCGTGGTGTCGTAGTGCACCTTGTACTGCAGGGCGCTGCGGCGAATCAGCTTGGAGTCTTCAATCGCCTGACGGCCGGCCGTGGTGTTGACGATGTAGGTGTACTCGCCGTTCTTGACACGGTCCTGAATGTGCGGACGCCCTTCGTGCACCTTGTTGACCAGGCGCGGGTTGATGCCCGCTTCGCCCAGCACCACCGCGGTGCCGTGAGTGGCGTCCAGCTCGAAGCCCTGCTTCAGCAGGCTGGCGGCCAAATCGACCACGCGAGCCTTGTCGCCTTCACGCACCGACAGCAGCGCGCGGCCCTGCTTTTTCATGCCCGAGTTACTGCCCAACATCGCTTTGGAGAAGGCTTCCGCGAAAGTGCGGCCCACGCCCATCACTTCCCCGGTAGAGCGCATTTCCGGCCCCAGAATCGGGTCGACGCCCGGGAATTTGTTGAACGGCAGCACCACTTCTTTCACCGAGTAGTACGGCGGGATAATTTCTTCGGTCACGCCCTGCTCAACCAGCGTTTTGCCCGCCATCACGCGCGCGGCCACTTTGGCCAGCGGCACGCCGGTCGCTTTGGACACGAACGGCACGGTACGCGCGGCGCGCGGGTTCACTTCAATCAGGTAGACTTCGTTGTCTTTCACCGCGAACTGCACGTTCATCAGGCCGCGTACCTGCAGCTCGAACGCCAGCTTTTCCACCTGACGACGCATCACGTCCTGAATTTCCTGGCTCAGGGTGTACGCCGGCAGCGAACACGCGGAGTCACCGGAGTGCACGCCCGCCTGCTCGATGTGCTCCATGATGCCGCCAATCAGCACGCGCTCGCCGTCGCAGATGGCGTCGACGTCCACTTCCACCGCGTCGTCCAGGAAGCGGTCCAGCAGCACCGGCGCATCGTTGGACACGCTGACCGCGGTCTGGAAGTAACGGCGCAGGTCGGTTTCGTCATAGACGATCTCCATCGCTCGGCCGCCCAGCACGTAGGAAGGGCGCACCACCAGCGGATAGCCGATGCCCGCCGCCTTCTCCACCGCCTGCTCGATGGCGGTGACGGTGGCGTTGGCCGGCTGCTTCAGGCCCAGACGGTTGACCGCCTGCTGGAAGCGCTCGCGGTCTTCGGCACGGTCAATGGCGTCCGGGCTGGTGCCGATGATCGGCACGCCCGCGGCTTCCAGCTCGCGCGCCAGCTTCAGCGGGGTCTGGCCGCCGTACTGCACGATCACGCCTTTCGGCTTCTCGATACGCACGATTTCCAGCACGTCTTCCAGCGTCACCGGCTCGAAGTACAGGCGGTCGGAGGTGTCGTAGTCGGTAGAGACGGTTTCCGGGTTGCAGTTGACCATGATGGTCTCGTAACCGTCTTCGCGCAGCGCCAGCGAGGCGTGCACGCAGCAGTAGTCGAACTCGATGCCCTGACCGATACGGTTCGGCCCGCCGCCCAGCACCATCACTTTCGGCCGGTCGTTGGTCGGGTTGGACTCGCACTCTTCTTCATAGGTGGAATACATGTAGGCGGTGTCGGTGGCGAATTCCGCCGCGCAGGTATCCACGCGCTTGTACACCGGATGCAGGCCGTGGCTGTGGCGCAGCTTGCGAATTTCACTCTCGGCGACGCCGGCCAGCTTGGCCAGACGCGCATCGGCGAAGCCCTTGCGCTTCAGGGTGCGCAGGAATTCTTTGTTCAGGCCGTTGATGCCCGCGTCGGCCACCTGCTCTTCCAGGCGCACCAGCTCTTCAATCTGCACCAGGAACCAGCGGTCGACGTTGGTCAGGTTGAAGACGCCGTCGACCGACAGACCGGCGCGGAAGGCGTCGGCGATGTACCAGATGCGGTCAGAGCCGGCGTCTTTCAGCTCGCGGCGGATCTTGGTCAGCGCTTCCGGATCGTCCAGGCTTACTTTCGGGTCGAAGCCGGTAGCGCCCACTTCCAGGCCGCGCAGCGCTTTTTGCAGCGACTCCTGCTGGGTGCGGCCGATGGCCATCACTTCGCCGACCGACTTCATCTGGGTGGTCAGGCGGTCGTTGGCGCCGGCGAACTTCTCGAAGTTGAAGCGCGGGATCTTGGTCACGACGTAGTCGATGGACGGTTCGAACGATGCCGGGGTGCGGCCGCCGGTGATGTCGTTCATCAGCTCATCGAGGGTGTAGCCCACCGCCAGCTTGGCGGCGATCTTGGCGATAGGGAAGCCGGTGGCTTTCGACGCTAGCGCCGAAGAGCGCGACACGCGCGGGTTCATTTCGATAACGATCAGGCGGCCGGTTTTCGGGTTGACCGAGAACTGCACGTTGGAGCCACCGGTTTCGACGCCGATCTCACGCAGCACCGCCATCGAGGCGTTGCGCATGATTTGGTATTCCTTGTCGGTCAGGGTCTGGGCCGGTGCGACGGTGATCGAGTCGCCGGTGTGGATGCCCATGGCGTCGAAGTTTTCGATGGAGCAGACGATGATGCAGTTGTCGTTCTTATCACGCACCACCTCCATCTCGTACTCTTTCCAACCGATCAGCGATTCATCGATCAGCAGCTCGTTGGTCGGCGACAGGTCCAGACCGCGTTCGCAGATCTCTTCGAACTCTTCGCGGTTGTAGGCGATGCCGCCGCCGGTGCCGCCCATGGTAAAGGAAGGGCGGATGATGCACGGGAAGCCGACGTCAGCGGCTACCGCCAGCGCTTCTTCCATGGTGTGCGCAATGCCGGAACGCGCGGTGTCCAGACCGATTTTCTTCATCGCCACGTCGAAACGGCGACGGTCTTCAGCCTTGTCGATCGCATCGGCCGTCGCGCCGATCATGGTAACGCCGAACTCGGCCAGCACACCCTGACGCTCCAGCTCCAGCGCGCAGTTCAGCGCCGTCTGGCCGCCCATGGTCGGCAGCACCGCATCCGGGCGCTCTTTTTCGATGATCTTGCGCACCACTTCCCAGTGGATCGGCTCGATATAGGTCGCATCGGCCATTTCCGGGTCGGTCATGATGGTCGCCGGGTTGGAGTTAACCAGAATGACGCGGTAACCCTCTTCGCGCAGCGCTTTACACGCCTGGGCACCCGAGTAGTCGAACTCACACGCCTGGCCGATAACGATCGGGCCAGCGCCGAGGATCAGGATGCTTTTTATGTCTGTACGTTTTGGCATTTTTTACTGCTCCTGATTATTTGGCGTTAGAACGGTAAGTCTCAATCAGTTCGATGAAGTGATCGAACAGCGGCGCGGCATCATGCGGGCCTGGGCTGGCTTCCGGGTGCCCCTGGAAGCTGAACGCCGCTTTGTCGGTGCGGTGAATGCCCTGCACCGTGTGGTCGAACAGCGATTTGTGCGTGACGCGCAGGTTCGCCGGCAGGTTGTTTTCATCGACGGCGAAGCCGTGGTTCTGCGCGGTGATCATCACGGTGTTGTTGTCCAGATCCTTCACCGGGTGGTTGCCGCCGTGGTGGCCGAGCTTCATCTTCATGGTTTTCGCCCCGCTGGCCAGCGCCAGCAGCTGGTGACCCAGGCAGATGCCGAACACCGGAATGTCGGTTTCTAGGAACTGTTTGATGGCGGCGATGGCGTAGTCGCATGGCTCCGGGTCGCCCGGGCCGTTGGACAGGAAGATGCCGTCCGGATTCATTTTCAGCACCTCGTCGGCCGGGGTCTGCGCCGGCACCACGGTCAGGCGGCAGCCGCGATCCACCAGCATGCGCAGGATGTTGCGCTTGGCGCCGTAGTCGTAAGCCACTACGTGGAACGGCAGCTCCGCGGCGGTCTTGGCTTCAGGCAGGTCGCCTTCAAGCGTCCAGCTGCCTTGCTGCCAGCTGTAGGCCTCTTGGGTGGTGACCTCTTTCGCCAGATCCATGCCCTTCAACCCCGGGAAACCTTGCGCCTTGGCCAGGGCCAGCGCGGAGTCCGTCGAGTCGGCGGCGATGATGCAGCCGTTCTGGGCGCCCTTCTCGCGCAGCAGGCGGGTTAATTTACGGGTATCGATATCGGCGATTGCCACGATGTTGTGACGCTTGAGGTAGTCGGACAGGCTTTCTTCGTTGCGGTAGTTGCTGGCGATCAGCGGGAGGTCACGAATGACGAGGCCTTGGGCGTGTACTGCGGAGGATTCTTCGTCGGAAGCATTAGTGCCGACATTGCCGATATGAGGATAAGTAAGAGTAACGATCTGGCGGGAATAGGAAGGATCAGTGAGGATTTCTTGATAACCGGTCATCGACGTATTGAAGACCACTTCCCCCACTGCCGTTCCCTCTGCCCCGATGGCCCGACCGTGGAATTGGGTTCCGTCTTCCAGAACCAATAGCGCTGACTTTATCAAAACACCCTCCGAGGAATAATCAATCACAATATTTGCATATTAATTCAGATATCGCGATCTAAATCAATGCAAAAACCGTCCGCGAGGCCAATTTTTGGCAAATTGGGCGCATTTTAATGATGAGTGTCCGGCTTGTCTACCCAAACTGCCTTTTTTTGTTTTATTTTTGCAGTTCTCGCCGCTCATGCGGCTTGAGCGGCGATAAAAACACAGAAAACCGGGGCTGGAAAACGGTTGCGAGGCTGAATGACGAAAAATGGCGCCAGAATGGGCTCCAAAAGACGCTGAAATGAGATCTGGTGGATAAAAACGGGATGATTAGCAAGGAAAACATCAATAAATAACAATCAATGAAATAAAAACACACCAACGCTTAATTTTTCATGTTAAAAAAAAGGACAATAAAATTATTGTCCGATTATCATAGCATTATGATCAATACAACCACATCACGATGGTATGCAAATTAATTATAATTGGTCCAGATTCAACACGTCACGCATATCAAACAGGCCTTTATCCCGGTTATGCAACCAGGCAGCCGCACGCACCGCGCCGCTGGCAAAAGTCATCCGGCTGGAGGCCTTATGGGTAATTTCCACCCGTTCACCGATGTCGGCGAACATCGCGGTGTGCTCGCCGACGATGTCGCCGGCGCGAATGGTGGCAAAGCCGATGCTTTTCGGATCGCGTTCGCCGGTATGGCCTTCGCGCGCATAGACCGCGCAGCTTTTCAGGTCGCGCCCCAGCGCGCCGGCGATCGCTTCGCCCATGGCCAGCGCCGTGCCCGACGGCGCATCCACTTTGTGGCGGTGGTGCGCCTCAACGATTTCGATATCGGTATAGTCGCCCATCACCTGCGCGGCCTTCTCCAGCAGTTTCAACACCAGGTTGACGCCGACGCTGAAGTTGGCGGCGAACACGATGCCGATATGCTGCGCCGCATCGCGGATCGCCTGTTTGCCGGCGTCATCGAAGCCGGTAGTGCCAATCACCATCGCCTTGTGGTGCGCCACGCAAAAATCCAGGTAACCCCGGGTGCTTTCCGGGCGGGTGAAGTCGATCAAAATATCGAACTCGTTCGCCACCTTCTCCAGACTGTCGCTCACCTTGACGCCCAGCGCGCCGATGCCCGCCAGTTCGCCGGCGTCGACGCCGACCAGGCTGGAGCCCGGGCGCGACAGCGCCGCCCCCAACACCACGCCTTCCGCCTGCTGCACCGCCTGGATCAATTGACGACCCATCCGGCCGCCGGCGCCCGCAATCGCAATGCGGATTTGTGAATCACTCATGCTTGCTCTCTTCTTGATTTGACGCCTATCCCATTAGGCTATCGATTCAGGGTAACCGCCCCGCTTCAGCGTCGCCAGAGGATTCATTTCATAATTAGAAAATTATGATATTCCTCCGTTCTCATCAGCGGCGCTGTCGTGAGATTAACATTCAACCGATTTGGCGGCCTGCGACGATTGTACATAATCATGCAGTTTGCATGGCAAAAAAATGCAGAAAAAAGGCGCCGAAAACGGCGCCTGAGGAAGGGAGATCGGCGAGGTCAGGCGGTAATGGCGGCCACTTCGTTGGCAATCGCCGTCAGCGCGTCGTGGCGAGCATAGTCCTCACGCACCAGCGCCGCGCGTTGCCGATAGATCGGCTGTTGCAGAATACGCGTCGCCGCCGCCAGAATCTGTTCGGCGCTCGGCGTGCTGGTGTGCAGGCTGATGCCACAGCCGGCGGCCACCACGCGCGCGGCCGCCTCCAGTTTGTCTTCGCCAGTGCCGGCGACGATCAGCGGCACGCCGCTGTCCAGCGCATAGTTGATCGAGCCATAACCGCCGTTGGTGATCAGTAGCGCCGCCTCCGGCAGCCAGCGTTCGAAGGAGATAAACTCCCGCACCCTGGCATTGCCCGGCAGTGCCTCCATCAGCCCTTCCGTCGCCCGCCCGCCGGTGGTGGCCAACACCCTCACCGGCAGATGCGCCAGCGCTTGCAGCGTCGGCACGATCAGCTGATGCAAATCGACATTGGCCAGCGTGCCCTGAGACACGATCACCAGCGGCCGGCGGTCGTCCTTCTCCCAAAGCGTCTCTTCCGCCGCCGGCTGGCCGCCGCTGCGCAGCGGGCCGACGAAGCGCACGCCGCTCGGCAGATCGTCGCGCTCATATTCCAGCGCCGTGGTGGCCAACTGCAGGAAACGCTCGCAGCCGCCGATCAGCGCGTCGGTAAACGGGCGATTCAGCGCCCGCCCGCCCGCCTGCACCAGTGCCGCATCAAAGCTTTGCTGCACCTCATCAAGCAGCACGCGCGTTTCTTCATCCACCAGTTGCTCGCGGGTCAGCGCCTGTGGCAGCAGCGCCGGCGGGATACGCGGGCCATAAAAAATAGCATCGCGCGAAGAATACGACAGCGGTGTGACGCCGATACCGAAGACCGGCGGCCGCTCGGCGGACTGCAGCAGCGGCAGCACGCCGTAGAAGCAGTTCTCCACCATCAGCAGATCGGTCTTTTCGGCGGCGATGGCCGCACGCAGTTGCCGATCCAGCAACGGGATCGGTGCGGCGAAGAAATCCTTCAGCGCCAGCGCCATCTGCGCATTGCCCGGCGGCAGCGCGGCGCGCTCGGGGAAATGTTCCTCCAGGTGGCGATAATCGAAATCCACCTGCGCGTCGAACGGCACGAAGCTTGCCCCAACCGCCTCGGCGCGTTCGCGGAACAGCGCGCCGGTCATCACCCGCACCTGATGCCCTTGGGCAATCAGGTGGCGAGCGATGGCTAACATCGGGTAGACGTGCCCCGGAGTGGCGACCGCCGCCATCAGTATCCTTGCCATAATGCTCCTTTACGCTTCTGCGTTGGCCGGCTTCAGCGCCAGATTGGCGCACACCGGGTTGCTCTGGATATGCACGCGCTGCAAATGACGCGCGGAACGGGCGGTAAAGCCCTCACGGCCATGCAGCAGCGAGAAGTTGTCCGCCACCACTACGTCACCCTGTTGCCATTGGTGAGCATAATAGTGACGCGGATCGTACAGATGCTGCTGCAGGGTGTGGTGGAACTGTTCCTGCTGCTGTTCAGGCACGCCGTGATATTCCAGCGCATGCTGGTTGAGGAATTTTTTCCCCTCCGTCGGCGGTTCATTGTAGCGCATGATTAACCCCCTGCCGTTCGGGTGCTGCACCACCAGCGGCGAACAGACTTCACCGCCGTAATGCACCACCTGCTTGATGCGGTAGGTGATCGAGACCGACAGCCACTGATCCAGCAGCGCTTCGTCCGCATTGGCCAACAGCCGCGTGGTATCGACGAAGGTAGTGCGCCCGCCTTCGTCCTGCGACGGCGCCGCCACGCAGTGGAACAGCTGGAACTCAGGGATGGTCGGCTTATACATGCCATCCCAATGCAGCGGGACGTAGCTGCTGTCGAAGATATGATCCTTGGCGTCCGGATGTTCCTTCACGTCCAGCACCGCACCGAACGGCCACATCATGATTTCGCCCCACTGTTCGGCATAGCGAGTCAGGACTTCCGCCTCGCTGAAACCGGAGTCGAATCCGCGCAGCACCAGCAAGTGGTGTTCCTGCGCCAGCGCTCGCAGCGCCGCCACCGGCAGCTCGCCGATCTTTTGCCCCGGGTGCTGCGGCGTCAGGATCGCGCCGAACGGGGTATTCGGTTGGATATGGCAATTAAGCGGTTGGTTGTTCATCGGTGATTCTCCTTGCATCGAATGTGCTGCTCACACGGCAACGTGCCGTCAAAAACGCGCCCGCCAGGATTTCGGGCGCAAAAGCCTGCGGCGGCCTCAGGCCATCTGTGGCTGCTCGATCAGGTAATGGCTCGGCGTGCCGCGGATCTCCACCAGTTCGCCGTCCAGGCTCTGCGCGTCTTTACGCTTCATCAGCACGAACTGGCCGTTCACGTTCGCCGCCACGCCGTGCCACGGCGTCAGCCAGTCGTCTTTGGTCGGCATCATGTGGATGCCCATTTTCAGGCTGTCGACCGGCTGCGGGTGAATCGACAGACGGATCGCAGCCGGGAAATGTTGCGCCAGCAGGTTGCCCCAGGCCCAGCTGCGTTGGATCACGCCGCAGGCGCGCTGCTTGGCGTCCTTCTGCAGCGCGGCGTTGGAACCGCTGTAGCCCGGCAGCTGGCTGTCTTCATACAGGAAACGCGTGATGGCGCGGTACAGCAAGAGGCCCTGTTCGTCCTGCATCAGCTGTTGCTTGATCGCCTCTTCCGACTCGGCGTAGCCGTCCACCAACAGCCGGCGCAGCAGATCGTAATCGTCGGTATGCTCCGCCAGGCCTTTGACGTCGCCGAGGTTGAACACGCTCAGGTGCGTCGCACCCACTTCATGCAGCAGGCCTTCAATCTCGCGCTGATAGTGGTTGATCGCTTCGTCGCTGACGCGGATCAGATCGCCGAACACGTGGCCGTCGGAGCAGATAACGATATGCGCACCCGGCGGGTAATAGAGTTGAATACGCTGGCACAGCGAGTTGAGGAAGATCAGCGACAGCCGCTCCGCCATGTCCGGCACCGCGCCGATCACCTTGTTGGTGTTGGGCGACTTGGTCGGAAAGGCCGGCAGCACGAATTCGATGCGCTGCTCGTTTTCAATGAATGCCCGAATGCGTGGCAATTGCACCTGAGTGACCCGTTGTTCTTCTTCGGCAATTGAGGTGTCGCCACCGGGGAAACGGCGGCGGTATTGCAATAATTCACGTAGGATTTTTAACGCTATTTCATCTTTCTGAACGCTGTCCACAATGTGCTCCTGTTGCGATGCGGCGCGGGTGTATTATTGAAAAGCGCAATAAGATTTATCAAAAGAGAAAAAACCTCTGCGAGATAATAATTAGCCCGGCGTTTATATGCTTCAGGCAATATAGAAGAGATGGTGCTATATTATTAGCCCGTATAATTCACAATCTTGGTTAAGTTGTGCTTAACAAACTATGAGCAATATTTTAAAACGCATGGCCATTTTCTCAAAAGTGGTCGATTGCGGCGCATTCAGCATGGCGGCAAAAGAATTGGGCATGACGACCTCGGCCGTCAGCCAACATATTCGCCAGTTGGAGGAACATCTGGGCATTCAATTACTGTTGCGGTCGACGCGTTCATTGAGTCTGACCGAAGCCGGATTGTGCTTTTATGAAGATTGCCTGCTGATGATCCACGCCGCCGAACGCGGCCAACAACGGATCGCCGCGCTGCGTGGCGAACTGGTGGGTGAACTACGCGTCGCCACCTCGACCGAATTCGCCACCCACTATCTGGTGCCGGCGCTGCAGAGCTTCCTCGACGAGCACCCGCGGCTCACGCTGCGGCTGGAAATCCACGATGAGAAGATAGACCTCATCACGCAACGCATCGATCTGGCGATACGCGGCGGCGTGCTGGCCGACTCCAGCTACGTTTCCACCCGGCTGGCGCGCTGCCGCGAAGTGCTGTGCGCCTCGCCGGCCTACCTGGCGCACCACGGCGTGCCGGATTCGCCGCAGGCGCTGACGCATCACCACTGGGTGACCTTTACACCGCTCGGAAACCCGCAGTTTGTTCGTCTGATCCATCGCGACGGCGGTGAACACCGCATGCGCATGACCGGGCGCTTGTTCACCAACAGCGGTATGGCGATGAAGGAGTTGGCGCTGACCGGCAAGGGTATCATTCGCAATTTCTTCGCCAACGTTGAGCGTGAGTTGCTCAGCGGCGAGCTGATTGAAATATTGCCCGACTGGCGATTACCGGAAATAAATTGCTATGCCATTATGCCGCGTCGGGAGATTCAGCCATTAAAAGTCCGACGATTGCTGGAGCATATGAAGCTCTATTTAAAGGAGAAAGGATTAAACGCCTTAGAACATATTCGGCAGGAATAAAATAAGAAACATCTGCAACACCCATTATTGTAATTATTGTAATCACCTTGCCAACGCCAGGCCTTATTTAGATTGCAGACTAATGATACCTTGATCAATGACTTTTCGTCAGCTTATATAATTAATGACACCGACGCTATTTCAAATACTCAGAATAAATTTGACTTTAGTTAGCAGAAAATTTGAATATGCGCAGCGTTTTATTTTCAATGCCATGCGAATGCCCAAAAAAACGGGAAGCCTGGGCTCCCCGTTGTCATCCGCCGGCGCCTGTCAGTCTATCTGACGAACGTCCACGCGCAGCTCTTTCGGCACTTCGAACACGATGTTCTCTTCACGCCCGCTGATTTCATGCACGTCCATACCGCCCAGCGCTTTGAGGCGAGAGATCACCTCCTGCACCAGCACGTCCGGCGCTGAGGCACCGGCGGTAACGCCGATATGGCGCGCCCCGCTCAGCCAGCTCTCCTGAATATCCGCCGCCGAATCGATAAGATAAGCCGGTTTGCCGACGCGCTGCGCCAGTTCCGCCAGTCGGTTGGAGTTGGAGGAGTTTTTAGACCCCACCACCAGCACCACGTCCGCATCGCCGGCCAGGTTGCGCACCGCTTCCTGACGGTTGGTGGTAGCGTAGCAAATGTCATCCTTGCGCGGGCCGATAATGCTCGGGAAACGCTGGCGCAGGGCGTCGATCACGTCCGAGGTATCATCTACCGACAGCGTGGTCTGCGTCATGAAGCACAGGTTGCTTTCATCTTTCACCTGCAGCTTCCACACGTCTTCCGGCGACTCGACCAGGTACATGCCGCCCTGCGGGTTGCTGTACTGGCCCATGGTGCCTTCCACTTCCGGGTGCCCGGCGTGGCCGATCAGAATCGCTTCGGTGCCGCGGCGGCTGGCGCGCGCCACTTCCATATGCACCTTGGTCACCAGCGGGCAAGTGGCGTCGAACAGCATGGTCAGATCGCGCGCCTTGGCTTCGGCGCGCACCGCCTGAGAAACGCCGTGCGCCGAGAAGATCAGGATAGAGCCATCCGGCACTTCGGCGATCTCTTCGATAAACACCGCGCCGCGCTCACGCAGGCTGTCGACCACGTAGCGGTTGTGCACCACTTCATGCCGCACGTAGATCGGTGCGCCATACAGTTCCAGCGCGCGTTCCACGATGCTGATCGCACGATCAACCCCGGCGCAGAAGCCGCGCGGGTTAGCCAGCAATATTTGCATGCGTCTCCTCCTGCTGCGGATCGATCTCCAGCACTTCGATATCGAAGGTCACCGGATGGCCCGCCAGCGGATGGTTGAAATCGACGGTGATCGAATCTTCCGCCACCGCGCGCACCACCCCCGGCATTTCACTGCCGTCGATGGCGGTAAACAGCATGATGGTGCCCACGTCCGGTACGCCGGTTTCCGCAAAGTCGCGGCGCGAGAAGAACTGGACCAGATCCGGGTTCTCCGCGCCGAACGCCGCTTCCGGCTGCAGGGTAAAGGCGCATTTGTCGCCCGCGCGCAGGCCGAGCAGCTGCGCCTCCAGCGGCGCCGACAGGCTACCGTCACCCAGACGGAACAGCGCCGGTTTGCCGCTGCTGCGGGTGGATTCGGCGGTCGAACCGTCTTCCAGTTTCAGCGTAAAGTGAACCAGCACCGCGCTGTCACTGATAATCTGAGCCGTCATATTACTCACCTTTACTCTTTGCGCCTTTGTTCGCCGGCGACAGGAAACCTTCCAGCACGATCATCGCCGCGCCCACGCAGATGAAGCTGTCCGCCAGATTGAAGGTCGGGTAGTGCCAGTCACCGACGTAGAAGTCGATGAAATCGACCACGAAACCGTGCCACAGGCGATCGAACAGATTGCCCAACGCCCCACCGGTAATAAAGGCGTAGGCGATGTTGTTCAGCTTCTGCTGCGCGGTGCTGCGGTACATCATCACCAGCAGCACCGCAACGATGGCGATGGCGATGGCGGCGAAGAACCAGCGCTGCCAGCCGCCATGGTCGGCCAGGAAGCTGAACGCAGCGCCGTAGTTGCGCGCGTAAAACAGGTTGAACGACGGGATCAACGGCTGGGACTGGCCCAGCGTAAAGTTAGCGAGGATCCACTGCTTGCTGCCAAAATCCAGCGCCAGCACCGCCACCACAACCCACAGCCAACGCAGGCCGGTCGAACAAATTGATTTACTCATCAGGCGCGAGTTCTCAGGCAAAGTTACGCTTCTCGCCGTCACCGGCGACGTTGCTCACACAGCGGCCGCAGATGTCTGCGTGTTCCGCCACCAGGCCGATATCGGTGGTGTAATGCCAGCAGCGCGGGCACTTCTCACCCGGTGCCGTGCTGAAGGCGATCTTCAGCCCTTTCAGCAGCTCGGAAGCCTGCGCGTCGGCCGGCGCATCCGCCAATGGCGCAACGCTTGCCGCAGAGGTCAGCAGCACGAAGCGCAGCTCATCCTGCAGGCTGTTCAGGCGCGCCGCCAGCTCGCTGTCGGCATACAGCGTTACCGCCGCTTCCAGCGAACCGCCAAGGCGTTTGTCGGCACGCGCCTGCTCCAGCACCTTGTTCACTTCGCCGCGCACTTTCAGCAGCTCGGCCCAGAAAGCGTCGTTCATCGGCTCGCCTTCCGCCAGCCCGAACAGGCCGTCGTACCACTCTTCGGTAAACACGTACTGCGCGCGTTTGCCCGGCATGAAGCCCCAGATCTCGTCCGCAGTGAACGACATGATCGGCGCCATCCAGCGCACCAGCGCTTCCACGATGTGATACAGCGCGGTCTGGCAGCTGCGGCGGGCGACGCTGTCGCTCTTCGCGGTGTACTGACGATCCTTGATGATATCCAGGTAGAAGGAGCCCATCTCGACCGAGCAGAACTGCATCAGACGCTGCACCACTTCGTGGAAATCATAGTTGGCGTAAGCCTGCTCGATATCCTGTTGTGCCGCCAGCGCACGGCCGACCGCCCAGCGATCCAGCACCACCATGTCTTCCGGCGCCACGCAATCGGTGCTCGGCTCGAACCCGTTCAGGTTGGCCAGCAGGAAGCGCGCGGTGTTGCGGATGCGACGATAAGAGTCTGCGGAGCGCTTGAGGATCTCGTCGGAGACCGCGATTTCGCCGGTGTAATCGGTCGATGCCACCCACAGACGCAGAATGTCGCCGCCCAGTTTGTTCATCACGTCCTGCGGGCTGACGGTGTTACCGATCGACTTGGACATCTTGCGGCCCTGGCCGTCGACGGTGAAGCCGTGGGTCAGCACTTCTTTATAAGGCGCCTTGCCTTTCATCGCGGTGGAGATCATCAGCGATGACATGAACCAGCCGCGGTGTTGGTCGGAGCCTTCCAGATACATGTCGGCGCTGTGGCCCTGGAACTCAGGGCGCACGTCAACCACCGAAGCGTGGGTGGAACCGGAGTCGAACCACACGTCCAGCGTATCCGGCACTTTCACGTAGTCGGCGGCTTCCGCGCCGAGAATATCGGCCGCGTCCAGATCCCACCAGGCCTGAATGCCGTCTTGCTCGACGCGCTTGGCCACTTCTTCCATCAGCTCAACGGTGCGCGGGTGCAGCTGCTCGGTTTCTTTGTGCACGAACAGCGACATCGGCACGCCCCAGGTGCGCTGACGCGAGATGCACCAGTCCGGGCGGTTGGCCACCATCATTTCGATGCGCGCCTGGCCCCAATCCGGGATCCACTGCACGCCTTTGATCTCTTCCAGCGACTGCTGACGCAGGCCTTTCTGATCCATGCTGACGAACCATTGCGGCGTGGCGCGGAAGATGATCGGCGTCTTGTGGCGCCAGCAGCACGGATAGCTGTGCAGGAACTTCTCGACGTGCAGCAGCGCGCCTTTCTCACGCAGCAGGTCGACGATCAGATCGTTGGCCTTGAAGACGAACTTGCCGTCCAGCAGCGGGTAAGTGCCGGTCAGGTAGCAGCCGTTCGGCCCTACCGGGTTGGCCACTTCCAGGCCGTATTTCTGGCCGATCACGAAGTCGTCCGGGCCGTGGCCTGGCGCGGTGTGCACCGCACCGGTACCGGCGTCCAGCGTCACGTGCTCGCCGAGGATCGCCGGCACGTCGAAGTCCATGAACGGGTGTTTGAAGCGCAGCAGCTCCAGATCGGCGCCTTTGCAGCTGCCCAGCACCGCCCATTCGGTGATGCCGGCGCGTTTCATCACGCTTTCCACCAGCTCGGCCGCCAGGATCAGGCACTGGCCGTCAACCTGCACCAGCTGATAGGTGAAGTCCGGATGCAGCGAGATCGCGCGGTTGGCCGGCAGGGTCCACGGGGTGGTGGTCCAGATAACCAGGGAGATAGTCCCGTTGAAGTGGCTCACGCCGAACTTGGCCGCCACGGCAGCCGCGTCTGCTGCATGGAAGCTCACGTCGATCGACGGCGAAGTCTTGTCGTAGTACTCCACTTCCGCTTCCGCCAGCGACGATCCGCAGTCGGTGCACCAGTGAACCGGCTTGGCGCCTTTCAGCAGGTGGCCGTTGCTGATGATCTTGCCCAGCGCGCGGATGATGTTGGCTTCGGTTTTGAAGTCCATGGTCAGGTATGGGCGATCCCAGTCGCCCAGCACGCCCAGGCGGATGAAATCCTTCTTCTGGCCTTCAACCTGCTCGGCCGCGTACTCGCGGCACTTCTGACGGAATTCGGCCGCCGTCAGCTTCTCGCCCGGTTTGCCGTACAGCTGTTCAACCTTCAGTTCGATAGGCAGGCCGTGGCAGTCCCAACCCGGCACATAAGGCGAGTCGAAGCCGGCCATCCCTTTCGACTTGATGATAATGTCTTTGAGAATCTTGTTAACCGAGTGACCAATGTGAATGCTGCCGTTCGCATACGGAGGGCCGTCATGCAAAATGAAGGTTTTTTTGCCCTTTTTGGCAGTACGAATAATCCCGTACAGATCCTGTTCATACCAACGTTGCAGCATGCCAGGTTCGCGCTTGGCGAGGTCGCCGCGCATCGGGAACCCTGTTTCCGGCAAGTTCAGGGTATTCTTGTAGTCACTCATTAGATTCTCGGTTCCGTTTTCGGCTATAGAGATTAAACCGGTGTCTGTAGCCCGAAGAACTTCCGGGCCGTCACCACATCATTGGCGATTTGCTGCTTCAGGGCATCGAGCGAAGCAAACCGTTGTTCATTGCGCAATTTTGCGCGGAGCACCACCTCAATATGGCGCCCGTAAAGATCCATTGTGACATCCAGCAGATGCACTTCCAGCTGCTGGCGCACGCCGGCGACGGTCGGGCGCGTACCGATATTGGCCACGCCCGGCAGCGGCTGCGGCCCCAGGCCGTACACTTCTACCGCATACACCCCTTTCACCGGCGCCACCAGGCGCTTGAGCGGCAGGTTGGCGGTCGGGAAGCCGATGGTGCGGCCCAGCTCGTCGCCGTGCACCACGCGCCCGGAAATGCTGTACGGGTGGCCCAGCAGGGTCTCCGCCAGCGGCAGGTCGTCCTCGCTCAGCGCGGTGCGGATCGCGGTGCTGCTGATGCGCCGCTCGCCTTCGCGGAAGGTCGGGGTGCTGACCACCTCGAAGCCGTACTCTTTTCCGGCCTGCTGCAATAGCGGAAAATCGCCCTGACGCCCGGCGCCAAAGCGAAAATCATCCCCCACCATCAGGAATTTGACGCCCAGTTTTTCCACCAGCAGCTCGGCGACGAACGCCTGCGCGGTGTTGGCGGCAAAACGCGGATCGAACTTGACGCACAGCAGGTAATCGACGCCCGCCTGCGCCAGGTAGTTGGCCTTGTCGCGCAGGCGCGTCAAGCGGGCCGGCGCCTTGTCTGCGGCGAACATCTCCAGCGGCTGCGGCTCAAAGATCATGACCATCACCGGCAGCCCGAGGCGTTGCCCTTGTTGCTTCAACTGCTCCAGCAACGCCTGATGACCGCGGTGTACGCCGTCAAAGTTGCCGATGGTGAGCACGCAACCATGGTGGCGCGCCCGGATATTGTGAATGCCGCGAATTAGCTCCATAGCTGGCTCAAAACAGTGGAAATCGGCGGATTATACCTTGTACAGCCGGTAAGGTTAACCCGCGATTGGTGCCTTTATGTAATAGACATACCATACCGGAGATAATCTGCGCGTGAAACGGCTTCGCCGCAGTTTATCCGGCACTGCCGGGCCGATTCTCGACCACGGCCAACGGCTTGCGTCCGCCGCGGCAAAACATTGGCGAATTTTCTCGCGAAACACTGTATTCCCAAGAGCGAAGCTGGTAAAATCCTGCGCCATCACAACGTAGCGAGTGCCGCCTGTACAAACGGCGCTTATTTGCACAAATCCATTGACAAACGAAGGCTAAAAGGGCATATTCCTCGGCCTTTGAATTGTCCTCAATAGAATATATTTGGGAGTTGGACCTTGGCTAATATCAAATCAGCTAAGAAACGCGCCGTACAGTCTGAGAAACGCCGCAAGCATAACGCTAGCCGTCGCTCAATGGTGCGTACCTTCATCAAGAAGGTAGACGCAGCTATCGCAGCTGGCGACAAAGAAGCAGCACAAACTGCATTCCTGGTAATGCAGCCACTGGTGGACCGTCAGGCAGCTAAAGGCCTGATCCACAAAAACAAAGCAGCGCGTCATAAGTCAAACCTGACTGCACGCATCAACGCAATGCAATAAGCATTTCGTTATCTGCTTGATAAAAAAACCGGCTCAGGCCGGTTTTTTTACGCCCTGCGTTCAGTGAACCACTAGCAGGAAAACAGCGCCGAGAAGTCTTTGTTGCACACGCGCTGCACCGCCGGATGCTGGATCATGCGCTCGGCGAAGATGATGTAGTACTCCTCCTGCACGCTGTCGATGCGCCCAATCTCCACCACGTTGTCATCGTTATAGGTATCCTGCGCATACAGCGTCGGCGCCACGAAAATCGCATTGTGGTACATGCCGAAAGCCTTCATCAGCGCCGCATCGTCGAACTCGCCCAGGATTTCCACCTGAATGCCCTGCGTATTGAACCAGTTGAGCAGCTTGCGCCCCAGCATCGAGCGGCGGCCGGGGATCAGCAGCTTGCGCTGCTCCAGGCAGGCCGGGAATGGCAGCTCCGGCGCCGGCTGGCGGCAGAAGAAGCTGATGCCGCACTCGCCCAGCTTCAGCGAGAACAGCCCTTCCTGCTGGCTGGAGTCCACCGGGCAATCCGACAGGATCATATCCAGCTTGTGCTGGCTGAGCTGCTCCAGCAGCATCTCGTGCGTCGATTCAAAACAGCGCAGGTGGATCTGTTCGTTATCCACCACCACCGCCGCTTCCAACACCTGGCTGACCAGGCGCTTCGACAACGCGTCCGCCACGCCAACGTCGAACAGCAGGTTCGACTCTTTGCGGTAGTTGACGATATCCAGCATTTCCTGGCTGAGCATAAACATCTTGTCGGCATAGCGGAACACCAGCTGCCCCAGCTCCGAAGGTACCAACCCGCGCCCCTGGCGTTTGAACAGCTTACCGTCCAACCGCTCCTCCAGCGCTTTGATCTGGCCGGTGATGGTCTGCGGCGTCAAAAACAACGCTTCGGCGGCACCGACCACGGAACCGGCCTTGCAGACCTGCCAGAAATAGTAAAGGTGATTAAAGTTGATATGCGACATCCTCACGAGCGGCTCTCCTTAACAACGTTTCGCAGCGGCAAACGGTGTGCCGTGACGAGCGACAAACTTCCTTTCCCTGCTTCAGACAACGTATAGCCCCATTAGTCCCAACGAAGAACGGCCGAAGCTGCACATATTTTATACCGCGCAGCTCCGACCAGCCATTTTATTGTGTGCCCTTATCGGGCACACGCAGGATTAACGCACCCGCGGCAACGCCAGACGCAGCAACCCATACCCTGCCACCGCCGCCGCAGTGGAGCCCAGCAGGATCCCCAGGCGGGAATAGGTGCTGAGCGCCGCATCCGCATCGCCGAACGCCAGCGAGGCGATGAAAATCGACATGGTGAAACCAATACCACACAGCACCGAAACGGCAAACACCTGTTTGAAACCGATCCCCTCAGGCAAGCGGGCGATGCCCATTTTCACCGCCAGCAGGCTGAAGAGGAAAATCCCCAGCGGCTTGCCGATAAACAGCCCGGCCGCAATCCCGACCGGCAACAGCGACGTCAACCCTTCCAGCGATACGCCCTGCAAAGAAACCCCGGCGTTGGCGAATGCGAACAGCGGCAGGATCATAAACGCGACCCAAGGGTGCAGCTCATGTTCCAGCGTCTCCGACGGCGACGGCCCCTTCTTGACGTTCAGCGGGATCATAAAGCCGACGATCACCCCGGCCAGCGTCGCGTGCACCCCGGACTTGAGGATCGCGACCCACAACACCAGGCCGACCATCATATACAGCGAGGTTTTACCCACGCCGCGCCAGTTCATCACCGCCAGCAGCACCGCCGCCGCCGCCGCCACGCCCAGCGCCACCATCGACACTTCGTGGGTGTAGAACAGCGCGATGATGATAATCACGCCCAGGTCATCGATGATCGCCAACGCCAGCAGGAACACTTTCAGGCTGGTCGGCACGCGGTTACCCAGCAGCGCCATTACGCCCAGCGCGAAGGCGATATCGGTCGCAGCCGGGATCGCCCAGCCCTGACGGGTGACTTCATCCGCGCCGTTGAACAGCAAATAAATCAGCGCCGGCGCCAGCATGCCACCCAGCGCGGCGATCGCCGGAAACACCGCCTTGTCGCGCCCGGACAGCGAGCCCTGCATCAGCTCGCGCTTGACCTCGAGCCCCACCACCAGGAAGAAGATGGCCATCAGGCCGTCGTTGATCCACAGCAGCAGCGGCTTGGCGATCTCCAGCGAAGCAATTTTTACCATCACCGGCAGGTTGAGGAATGCCTGATAGATCCCCTGCGCCGGGGTGTTGGCCATGATCAGGGCGACGATCGCCGCCGCGATCAGAATGATGCCGCCCGCGGCTTCCTGACGTAAAAATTGACGAATGATGTTGGTCACAATACGTCTCTCCAAATCTGTGCAGGGCGTAGCGCCCTGCGAACCACAGTCATGAAGTGAGTATAGAGGGCGTTTTAGTTCGAAAAAATAAGTTTATAAATGCTAAATAACTCGATAAAACCGATCAAAAGCACACATAAGTCACATTATTTGTAGGGAGTTAGGGGTGCAACATGCAAATAAAAACCCCGGGACAGACGCCCGGGGTTCTAATATAAACCAGCAGAAACAGCAGGTTAGCGAGTCAGGTCGTCAAAGAACTTTTTCACCCCGTCGAAGAAGCTCTTCGAACGCGGGCTGTTCTTGTCACCGGACGGGCCGCCCAGGCTCTCTTCCAGCTCGCGCAGCAATTGCTTCTGCTTGTCGTTCAGATTGACCGGGGTTTCCACCACTACGCGGCACAGCAGGTCGCCCTGGCTGCCACCACGCACAGATTTCACGCCCTTGCCGCGCATGCGGAACAGTTTGCCGGTTTGGGTCTCCGAAGGCACCTTCAGTTTCACCCGGCCGTCCAGCGTCGGCACTTCAATCTCGCCGCCCAGCGCCGCCATGGCGAAGTTGATCGGCACTTCACAGTACAGGTTGTTGCCTTCGCGCTCGAAGATCGGGTGCGCCTTCACCTGCACCTGAACGTACAGATCGCCCGCCGGTGCGCCGTGCTCGCCGGCTTCGCCTTCACCCGCCAGGCGGATGCGGTCACCGGTATCGACGCCGGCCGGAATTTTCACCGACAGCGTTTTGGATTTTTCTACCCGGCCGTGGCCGTGGCACTTGTTGCACGGATCTTTGATGATCTGACCGCGGCCATGGCAGTGCGGACACGCCTGCTGCACGGTGAAGAAGCCCTGACGCATCTGCACCTGGCCCTGGCCGTGACAGGTTGGACAGGTCACCGGCGAGCTGCCCGGCTTGGCGCCGCTGCCGTGGCAGACGTCGCACTCTTCCAGCGTCGGGATGCGGATCTCTTTGGTGACGCCACGTACCGCTTCCTCGAGGGTCAGCTCCATGTTATAGCGCAGATCGGAACCGCGGCTGGCGCGCTGACGGCGGCCTCCGCCGAAGATGTCGCCAAACACGTCGCCAAAGATATCGCTGAAGTCGGCACCGCCGCCAAAGCCGCCGCCGCCCATGCCGCCCTGTTCAAAGGCCGCGTGCCCGTACTGATCGTAGGCCGCGCGTTTCTGGTCGTCGGTCAGGACTTCGTAAGCTTCTTTAACTTCTTTAAACTTGGTTTCGGCGTCTTGTTCCTGGTTGCGGTCAGGATGGTATTTCATCGCCAGGCGTTTGTACGCCTTTTTGATCTCACGTTCATCCGCCGTCTTGCTGACGCCGAGAATCTCGTAATAGTCTTTCTTCGCCATTCTTTCGCTTACCCTTAACATGCGTGCACGGGCGCAGAGTTGCCTCGACGCCCGTGCTGGTTTCCGGGAGCGGCATCTCGGCCGCCCCGTGCCCGCTTAAGGGCGATTATTTTTTGTCTTTAACTTCTTCGAACTCAGCGTCAACCACGTCGTCGTCTTTCTGCGCCGCGTTGTCCGCGCCGGCGTCAGCACCCTGCTGAGCCTGCTGCGCCTGGGCCATTTCCAGCAGTTTGCCGGAAACCTGCACCAAAGCCTGAGTCTTCGCTTCAATCTCGGCTTTATCTTCGCCTTTCACCGCCGCTTCCAGATCTTTCAGCGCCGCTTCGATCGCCGTTTTGTCTTCCGCCGGCAGTTTGTCGCCCGCTTCTTCCAGCTGCTTGCGAGTGCCGTGGATCAGGTGATCCGCCTGGTTACGCGTCTGTACCAGCTCTTCGAACTTGCGGTCGGCTTCAGCGTTCAGCTCGGCGTCGCGCACCATTTTCTGGATTTCGTCTTCGTTCAGGCCAGAAGATGCCTTGATGGTGATCTTCTGCTCACGACCGGTGTTCTTGTCTTTGGCAGACACGTGCAGGATGCCGTCGGCATCGATATCGAAGGTCACTTCGATCTGCGCCATGCCGCGCGGTGCCGCCTGAATGCCGTCCAGGTTGAACTGGCCCAGAGATTTGTTATCGCTGGCGCGCTTACGCTCACCCTGCAGCACGTGGATGGTTACCGCAGACTGGTTGTCTTCAGCGGTAGAGAACACCTGGCTGTGCTTGGTCGGGATCGTGGTGTTTTTGGTGATCAGCGGCGTCATCACGCTGCCCATGGTTTCGATACCCAGCGACAGCGGGGTCACGTCCAGCAGCAGAACGTCCTTCACATCACCGGCCAACACGCCGCCCTGTACCGCAGCGCCCACGGCAACCGCTTCGTCCGGGTTCACGTCTTTACGCGGCTCTTTGCCGAAGAAGTCTGCGACTTTCTTCTGCACCATTGGCATACGGGTCTGGCCGCCCACCAGGATCACGTCCTGGATGTCGGAAACCGACAGGCCTGCGTCTTTCAGCGCCACTTTCAACGGCTCGATAGAACGTGCAACCAGATCTTCAACCAGCGACTCGAGTTTGGCGCGAGTCACTTTGATGTTCATGTGTTTTGGACCGGTCGCGTCTGCAGTGATGTACGGCAGGTTAACGTCGGTCTGCTGAGCGGAAGACAGTTCGATCTTCGCTTTCTCAGCGGCTTCTTTCAGACGCTGCATCGCCAGCGGATCGTTGCGCAGATCGATACCCTGATCTTTCTTGAACTCTTCCACCAGGTAGTTGATCAGACGGCTGTCGAAGTCTTCGCCACCCAGGTGGGTGTCACCGTTGGTCGCCAGCACTTCGAAGGTTTTTTCGCCGTCAACGTCGTCGATTTCGATGATGGAGATATCGAAAGTACCGCCGCCCAGGTCATAAACCGCGATGGTGCGGTTGCCAACTTCTTTGTCCAGACCGTAGGCCAGGGCCGCAGCGGTTGGTTCGTTGATGATGCGCTTGACTTCCAGACCCGCGATGCGGCCGGCGTCTTTGGTCGCCTGACGCTGGGCGTCGTTGAAGTAAGCCGGTACGGTGATAACCGCTTCAGTTACCGGTTCGCCCAGGTAATCTTCCGCCGTTTTCTTCATTTTCTTCAGCACTTCCGCAGAGATCTGCGGCGGAGCCATTTTCTGGCCTTTCACTTCCAGCCAAGCGTCGCCGTTGTCGGCTTCGACGATTTTGTACGGCATGATCGCTTTGTCGCGCTGCGCTTCTTCATCCTGGAAGCGGCGACCGATCAGGCGCTTGATGGCGAACAAGGTGTTTTCAGGGTTGGTCACTGCCTGACGCTTAGCCGGCTGGCCAACCAGAGTTTCACCGTCCTGGGTATATGCGATAATAGAAGGAGTGGTGCGGTCGCCCTCGGCGTTTTCCAGCACGCGTGCCTTGGCACCATCCATAATTGCTACGCAAGAGTTGGTAGTACCCAGGTCGATACCAATAATTTTACCCATCTAAACGTCTCCACTAAAAAATTCATAATCAGTCAGGTTGCTAACCTATATGCGGGCGATTTTTTGCTTTTCAACTGCCCGATATCTCAGTGCGACCCGCGGTTAGCAACTGCGGTTGCAAATAAGATGGGGCCATCCAATCCGGCATCAAGGGGCAAGGCGAAAAAAATTTCTTTTTTTTATCGTCATTCAGATCATTGTTTCCGGCTGCGGGGATCATTATGATGCGCGCGCTCTGGTGGAAAACTTCGATTTTTTGGCCATTCAGACCATTTATTATTTTACTTCGCTGTTTCCGTTAATTTTCTGTTATCGCAGAGGACTTATGCACACCAACAAGTTGGCGAATCCCGGCCCTCTCGGCCTGATGGGCTTCGGGATGACCACCGTCTTGCTGAACCTGCACAACGCGGGCTTTTTCCCACTGAACTCCGCCATCATCAGCATGGGGATTTTCTTCGGTGGCCTGGCCCAGATCCTGGCCGGTCTGCTGGAATACAAGAAGGGCAACACCTTCGGCATGACCGCTTTCACCGCCTACGGCAGCTTCTGGCTGAGCCTGGTCGGCCTGCTGCTGCTGCCGCGTCTGGGCCTGGCTGAGGCCACCGAGGCGCACGTGCTGGGCATCTACCTGGCGCTGTGGGGCATCTTCACCCTGTTCATGTTCTTCGGCACCCTGGCCGCCAACCGCGTGCTGCAGTTCGTGTTCGCCAGCCTCACGCTGCTGTTCGCCCTGCTGGCCGTCGGCAACATCACCGGCAATCATGCGCTGCTGACCTTCGCCGGCTATGAAGGCATCATCTGTGGCGCCAGCGCCATTTACCTGGCGATGGCCGAAGTGCTCAACGAGCAATACGGCCGCAAGGTGCTGCCGATTGGCGAGCCGGCTCCGGCCCGCGTCGCGGCCTCACCGGTGGCGGCGTAATCGCCCTTCCCTGATGAAAAAACCCTGCAGTGCAGGGCTTTTTTTTAGCTGTAGGAATCGGCTCGCCGCTCCCCGGCTTCGCTGTTCAGATCGCGATGCAGGTAGAAACCGAGCAGCAGCCCGATGAGCGACAGCGCCAACACGTAGTAAGCGGGCGCTAACGGGGTCAATTTCATGATCAGCGTCACAAAAATAGGGGTTAAACCGCCAAAAATAGCGTACGAGACATTATATGAGAACGAGATGCCGGTAAACCGCACTTCCGCCGGGAACGCCCGCACCATCACGTACGGCACGGCCCCCACCACGCCTACGCTGAACCCCACCAGCGCATAGCAGGCGAACAGCATTTCCGGGTGCACGCCCACCGTTTGATAGAACAGCCAGCTGCAGCCGGCCAGCAGCACACTGCCGACCACCAGCGTTTTGCTGGCGCCGAAGCGATCGGCCGATAAACCGGCGACGATGCAGCCGGCGATCAGCATGATGGTGGCGATGCTGTTGGCCTGCAGCGTCAAGGCCGGCGCAATGCCGAACTGCTTTTGCAGATAGGTCGGGGTCATCAGGATCACCACCACGATGCCGGCGGAGAGCAGCCAGGTCAGCAGCATCGATACCACCACTTCCCGCTTGTGGTTGAGCACCACCGACTTCAGCGGCAGCTCCTCGGCCAGCGCTTTACGCGCCTGCATCTCGATGAAGATCGGCGTTTCCTGCAGCCAGCGGCGCAGGTACATCGCCACCAAGCCGAACATGCCGCCCAACAGGAAAGGAATGCGCCAGCCGCCGCCGGCGATGCTCTGCGGGCTGAGCGTAGTGTTGATCACCGTCGCCACCACCGAGCCCAGCAGGATGCCCACCGTCAACCCGGCGGTCAGCGTGCCGCAGGCGAAGCCGATGCGCCGGCGCGGCACGTGTTCGGCAACGAAGACCCAGGCGCCCGGCACCTCACCGCCGATCGCCGCCCCCTGCAGCACGCGCATCAACAGCAGCAGCAGCGGCGCAGCAATGCCGATGCTGGCGTAGGTCGGCAGCAGGCCCATCGCCAACGTCGGCAACGCCATCAGCAGAATGCTCAGGGTAAACATCTTCTTGCGGCCGACCAGATCGCCGAAGTGCGCCATCACGATGCCGCCCAGCGGGCGGGCCAGATAGCCGGCGGCGAAGATGCCGAAGGTTTGCACCAGACGTAGCCACTCCGGCATGTCCGCCGGGAAGAACAGATCGCCGACCACGGCGGCGAAGAACACGAAGATGATGAAGTCGTAAAACTCCAGCGCGCCGCCCAACGCGGCCAACGTCAGCGTTTTGTAGTCTTGCCGGTTCAGCCGGCGATTAGTGTCGTGAGGCATAGGGCACCGTCGGTAAAGGCTGTAAAAATAAAAGCCGCAGGCTTTCTGTAAAAGAATCCTTACTATAGCGGCAAATTATTTTCACACCAGACGGGCTGAAGCCGATCTCGCAGAATGCTGAAATTTAGAGGTTTATCTCGCGACGCGCGCTCTTTGGCCGAAATGCTGCTACCACCGCGGCGTGCGTTTCGACGTAAGGCCCGTCGAGCAGCTGAATGCAATAAGGCACGCTGGCGAAGATACCGTGTACCACCGCATTGCCCTGCTCATCCTTTACCCCTTCCAGCGTTTCCTTGATCGACTTCGGTTGGCCGGGCAGGTTGATGATCAGCGCCTGTTTGCGGATCGCCCCCACCTGGCGAGAAAGAATTGCCGTTGGCACATAGTGTAGGCTGATCTGACGCATTTGCTCGCCGAAGCCGGGCATCACACGATCGGCGATCGCCAGCGTGGCGTCGGGGGTGACATCACGGCGCGCCGGCCCGGTGCCGCCGGTGGTCAGCACCAGATGGCAGCCCATTTCGTCCACCAGCTCGCACAGCGTCTGTTCAATTTGCGTCTGCTCATCGGGGATCAGCCGGGTTTCCAGCTTGAACGGCGTCGCCAGCGCGCCGCTCAGCCACTCTTCCAGCGCCGGGATGCCTTTATCCTGATAAACACCGCCGGAAGCGCGATCGGAAACGGAAACCAAACCAATACGTAAAATATCCATGCGTAACCTCTACAGCCTGATGGGGTCCGAACGGGTTCGTCTCCCGTTCTGTTGTCATTGCCGAGAGTATAAGGGCTTCCCCCGCCGGCGGGAGCGTCGGGCATAAAAAAAGGTGGCCTGAGCCACCTTTTTACTGCGCGATCTGCGGGAATTACAGCAGGTCGGCGATCATTTTTTCCAGTTTGCCCTGGTCTACGGCGAACTTGCGGATACCGTCGGTCAGTTTCTCAACCGCCATCGGATCCTGGTTGTGCTGCCAGTAGAACTCAGGTTCGGTCAGTGCGGCAGGACGCGCCTTCACTTCACCGGTGTAAGACAGTTTGCGCTCCAGCGCGCCTTCGCTCTCCGCCAGCTCTTTCAGCAGCGCAGGGGCGATGGTCAGGCGGTCACAGCCGGCCAGTTCGATGATTTCGCCGACGTTACGGAAGCTGGCGCCCATCACCACGGTGTTGTAACCGTGCTGTTTGTAGTACTGGTAAATTTCGGTCACGGAGATCACGCCCGGATCTTCGTGCGGGGCGAACTCTTTCTTGTCGCCGTTGGCTTTGTACCAGTCGAGGATACGGCCGACGAACGGTGAGATCAGGTAAACGCCGGCTTCGGCACAGGCGCGAGCCTGAGCGAAGGAGAACAGCAGCGTCAGGTTACAGTTGATGCCTTCTTTCTCCAGCTGCTCCGCCGCGCGGATGCCCTGCCAGGTCGAGGCCAGTTTGATCAGGATGCGATCGTTGCTGATGCCGGCTTCGTTGTACAGTTTGATCAGGCGTTTGGCCTTGGCCACGCTGGCGACGGTGTCGTAAGACAGACGCGCATCCACTTCGGTGGAGATGCGGCCCGGAACCAGTTTGAGGATTTCCAGACCGATGTTGACCGCCAGCTTGTCGGCGGCGTCGGCGATCTGCTGCTCGCGATCGCTGCTCTGGCCGCGCGCCCAGGCGATGGCTTCGTCAATCAGTTTGCGGTATTCAGGAATTTGGGCTGCATTGAGGATCAGCGAAGGGTTGGTTGTAGCGTCCTGCGGTTGATACAGCTTCATTGCCGCGATATCACCCGTATCTGCAACCACCGTGGTCAGCTGGCGCAGGGAAGTTAATTTGTCGGTCATGTTGGCATTATCTCATCGTTTGTGCATGAACTTTTGGCATTGTTCAACCATGCCCTACCCTGATAATAACATGCGCCAAGCCCGGTGCAAGGCTGGAAAACCGCGGCGCGCAAGCATCTGTTTTATCCTTGGGCGAGCAACCGTTTACGCCGATATCTTTCGCCATAACCGAGCGGATGGAAAGGCAATAACGTGCTATTGTCCGAATAAATTATGTTAAATTCGAAAAAATTGATGCAATTCGTCCGCTAATCTGCGAAAAATCTTAATCGACTGACGCCGGACCAATTCCAGCTAAGCTCTTGTAAAAAATAGGCCAATGTTTTTCACCTGCGGTGGATGCTGCAAGGTGCGCATTAAATTTCGATAAGAGGAGGGATCCCTTGACGGACCTGATGAACTTTATAAACAATATTTTGTGGGGGTCGGTGCTGATTTATCTGCTGCTCGGCACCGGCATCTACTTCACGTTGCGCACCCGCTTTATCCAGCTCCGCCACTTCAGCCACATGTTCTCGGTGTTGAAAAACAGCAATAAAAGCGACAGCGCCGGCATCTCCTCTTTCCAGGCGCTGTGTACCACGCTGGCGGCGCGCGTCGGCACCGGCAACCTGACCGGCGTCGCCATCGCCCTGACCGCCGGCGGCCCCGGTGCCATCTTCTGGATGTGGGTGGTGGCGTTTATCGGCATGGCCACCTCCTTTGTGGAAAGCTCGCTGGCGCAGCTCTACAAAACCAAAGACGATAGCGGCAACTACCGCGGCGGCCCGGCCTATTACATGGAAAAGGGCCTCGGCATGCGCTGGATGGGCGTGCTGTTCTCCATCTTCCTGATCATCGCGTTCGGCCTGGTATTCAACGCCGTGCAGGCCAACTCCATAGCCCAGGCCTCCGCCGTCGCCTTCCATTTGCAGCCGCTGCACGTCGGCATCGGCCTGGTGGTGTTGAGCGGCGTGGTAATCTTCGGCGGCATTCGCTCCATTGCCAAAGTGGCCGAACTGGTGGTGCCGCTGATGGCGGGCGCCTACCTGCTGTTGGCCCTCTGGGTGATTGGCCATAACATCGAACACATGCCGGCGATCCTGGCGCTGATCTTCAAAAGCGCCTTCGGCCTGCAGGAAGCCGCGGCCGGCGCCGTCGGTTACGGCATCTCCCAGGCGATGACCCAGGGCGTGCAGCGCGGCCTGTTCTCCAACGAAGCCGGCATGGGTTCGGCGCCCAATGCGGCGGCGTCCGCCTCGCCTTATCCGCCGCATCCGGCTTCGCAAGGCTACGTGCAAATGCTCGGGGTATTTATCGATACCATCGTCATCTGCAGCGCCACCGCGGCGATCATCCTCTCCTCCGGCATTCTCGATCAGCCGACCGACAGCATCAGCGGCATCGATCTGACCCAGCGCGCGCTGTCGACCGCCGTCGGCAGTTGGGGGGCGCCGTTCGTCGCCATCGCCATCTTTTTCTTCGCCTTTACCTCGATCATCGCCAACTACGCCTATGCCGAGAGCAACCTGGTGTTCCTCGAGCACAACCATCCGGGCGGCCTGATCATTTTCCGCTGCGTGGCGTTGGGCATGGTGATGTTCGGCGCGCTGGCGGAGCTGCCGCTGGTGTGGAAAATGGCGGATACCTCCATGGCGCTGATGGCCATCACCAACCTGACGGCCATCCTGCTGCTGTCGCGGGTGGCGCTGAAGCTGGCCGACGACTACCATCGCCAACGCCGCCTGGGCAAGCTGCCGACCTTCGACGCCAACCGTTATCCGGAGCTGAAGTCGCAGCTGGAGCCGGGCGTGTGGGACGGTAATCAACCACCGCGCTGAGTTTTCCGGGGCGCGTGCGGTGCGCGCCCCGGCCTATTGGACCGATTGCCCCTTTTTCCTGCGCTTTTTGCTACAGTATCCGCACTTGGATAAACAGGATCTGGCCATGCTCGTTATTATTTCCCCTGCAAAAACTCTCGATTACGACAGCCCGCTGGCGACAGAACGTTTCACGCAGCCCGAACTGCTGGACAAGTCTCAGCGGCTTATCAAAATTTGCCGCGAGCTGACGCCGGCGCAAATCGCCAGCCTGATGAGCATCAGCGACAAGCTGGCCGGGCTGAACGCCGCGCGCTTTAGCGAGTGGCAGCCCAAATTTACCCCAGACAATGCCCGTCAGGCGCTGCTGGCGTTCAAGGGCGACGTTTACACCGGCCTGCAGGCGCAGGATTTCAACGAGGCCGATTTCGACTTTGCCCAGCAGCATCTGCGTATGCTGTCCGGTCTGTATGGCGTGCTGCGCCCGCTCGATCTGATGATGCCGTACCGGCTGGAGATGGGCATCAAGCTGGAAAACCCGAAAGGCAAAGATCTGTACAGCTTCTGGGGCGATCAAATCACCCAGAAACTCAACGAAGCGCTGGAGCAGCAGGGCGACGACGTGGTGGTCAACCTGGCTTCCGACGAGTATTTCAAGGCGGTGAAGCCGGCCAAA
Source organism: Serratia sp. 121840015-1 (assembly GCF_053627655.1). Classification (NCBI taxonomy): domain Bacteria; kingdom Pseudomonadati; phylum Pseudomonadota; class Gammaproteobacteria; order Enterobacterales; family Yersiniaceae; genus Serratia; species Serratia sp. 121840015-1. The sequence goes on along the minus strand of NZ_JBSEYF010000002.1, from coordinate 357,588 downwards.
CTGCACGGCGCGCTGATCAAACCGGTGTTCCTCGACGAGAAGAACGGCAAGTACAAGGTCATCAGCTTCTACGCCAAGAAAGCGCGCGGGTTGATGAGCCGCTTTATCATCAAGAACCGCCTGACGCGCAGCGAGCAGCTGGTGGACTTCAACCTGGAAGGCTACGCCTTCGACGAAGCCGCCTCGCAGGGCAATGAACTGGTATTCAAACGCCCGGAGCAGGCATAAAAAAAGCCGTCGCAAGACGGCTTTTCGCATTCTAGCCTGCCGAACTTCAGGCCGGCAGCGCCATCAGGAATTTGCGCAGTTCGGCAAAGCCGGCCGGCAGCGTGTGCGACAGCAGCGGCAGATCGGCCCGCAGCGCCAGCGCTTTCGGCAACGGCAGTTCCTGGCCGAGGATCGCTTCTACGCTCTCTTTAAACTTGGCCGGATGCGCCGTGCCGAGGAACAGACCGAACTCCCCTTCCTGCAGCTGATCGCGCAGCGCGCGATAGGCAATGGCTGCGTGCGGTTCTGAGATATAACCCAGCTCGGCCAGTTCACGCATCGTTTCCTTGGTGGTCTCATCGCTGACCGCCGCGTGGCCCAGCTCTTTCAGCTGCCAGACCTTACGACGGAACAGCTCTTCCACGCGCGGCCAGTTGTTTGGCTGGCTGACGTCCATGGCGTTGGACAGCGTCGCGACCGTGGCGTGCGGCTGCCACTGGCCGCTGGTCAGGAAGCGCGGCACGGTGTCGTTGGCGTTGGTGGCGGCAATAAAGCGCTTCACCGGCAGGCCCAGCGACTTGGCCAGCAGCCCGGCGGTCAGATCGCCGAAGTTGCCGCTCGGCACCGAAATCACCAGCTGATTGCGCGCTTCCTGCGGCAGCTGCGCCACCGCTTCGAAGTAGTAGCAGATCTGCGCCAGCAAGCGGCTGATGTTGATCGAGTTAGCCGAGTTCAGGTGCAACGCGTCTTTCAATTCTTGATCGTCGAACGCCTGCTTCACCAGCGCCTGGCAAGCATCGAAGTCGCCGTCGATCGCTACGGTGTGAATGTTGCCGCCCAGGGTACAGAACAGCTTCTCCTGCAGCGGACTGATTTTGCCCTGCGGATAGAGGATCACCACCCGGACGTTTTTCAGGCCGTAGAAGGCGTGCGCCACGGCGGCGCCGGTATCGCCGGAGGTGGCGGTCAAAATGGTCACCGGCTGATCGCCGGCCACTTCCGCCAGCATCTGCGCCATAAAGCGGCCGCCGAAGTCTTTGAACGCCAGCGTCGGGCCGTGGAACAGCTCCAGGCAGGAGACGTCGTCAGTCACTTTCGCCACCGGCGCCGGGAACTCAAAGGCGGCCTGCACGCGTTTCTTCAGCGCCGCTTCCGGTACCTCTTCGCCGATAAAGGCCGACAGAATGCGGCTGCTGCGGGTGACAAAGTCCTGCTCCAGCAGCTGGTCGATCTCGGTCAGTTCGAACTCCGGCAGCTCCAGCGGGAAGAACAGCCCCTGCTGCTTGCCCAAGCCTTGTTTGATCGCCTGCGCGAAGCTGACCTGCTCGTTGTGATCCTTAAGGTTGTACAGTTTCATGCGTTATCCCAGTAGTCGAGCGCCTGCGGTATCCAGACGGCAAATATGAACAAAACCTTCGTCGTTTTGCAGATAGTGTTGTTGCAGCCAGGCGGCCATGCGTTGCGCGGTGGCGCCGTCGTTGCAGACGGCGAACAGCGTCGGGCCGGAACCGGAGATGCCGCAGGCCAGCGCGCCGATCTCCTGCGCCGCCTTGCGCGCTTCGGCGAAGCCCGGCAGCAGCCGGGTGCGGTACGGTTCGGCGATCACGTCCTGCATCAATTTGGCGGCCAGCTGCGGCTGACGGGTGTGGCAGGCATGGATAAAGCCGGCCAGATAGCGGCCGTGGCTGATGCAATCCTGACGACGGTATTGCGCGGGTAAAATGGCGCGCGCTTCGGCGGTGGAGACCTTGATGCCCGGATAGGCCATGACCCACAGCCAATCGTCGAAGCACGGCACCTCCTGGCTGATGATGCCTTCTTCTTCCAGCATCAGCTGCAGACCGCCCAGATAGCAAGGCGCCACGTTGTCGTAATGCACGCTGCCGGAAATGCGGCCTTCCAGCTCGCCCATCAGGCCGAGCAGCGTCGTCTTATCCAGCGGCCGATCGCAGAACTCGTTCATCGCCATCAGCCCGGCGACCACCGAACAGGCGCTGGAGCCCAGCCCCGAACCGATCGGCATGTTCTTTTCCAACCGCATCGCCACCGGCACTTCGCGGCCGATCTCCTGGCAGAAACGCTCCCAGCATTGATAAACGATGTTCTCTTTCGGCTCGGCCGGCAGCTTGCTGACGAAGCGCCCAGCATTTTGCAGACTGAACGTCTCGGCGGCTTCGACGCTGACGCAGTCGCCCAGCAGCGTGCCGTCGATCGGCGAAACCGCCGCGCCCAACACATCGAAACCGACGCTGACGTTACCGATCGAGGCCGGTGCATACACCTTAACCATATTAAACTCCCAACTTCCATGACAGTGTGCGCAGCAGATCGGCGAACACGCCCGCTGCGGTCACATCGTTACCGGCGCCGTAGCCGCGCAGCACCAGCGGCAGCGGCTGATAGTAGCGGCTGTAGAAGGCCAGCGCGTTCTCGCCGTTCTTCACTTTATACAACGGATCGTTGCCGTCCACCGCCTCGATGCGCACCTTGCAGCGCCCTTCGTCGATCAGGCCGACATAGCGCAGCACCTTGCCTTGCTCGGCGGCGTTGGCCACGTTGCGCGCGAACTCTTTATCCAGCTCCGGCAGCCGCGCCAGGAACTGATCCACGTCGCCCGATGCGTCGAAGGACGGCGGCAGCACCGGCTCGACCTCGATATCGCTCAGCTCCAGCTTGTAACCGGCCTCGCGCGCCAGGATCAGCAGCTTGCGCGCCACGTCCATACCGGACAGATCGTCGCGCGGATCCGGCTCGGTGTAGCCGTTGGCCCGGGCCTGCAGGGTCGCCGCCGACAGCGACAGCCCTTCGTCCAGCTTGCCGAAGATAAAGGACAGCGAACCGGACAGGATGCCGGAGAAGCGCACCAGCTCATCGCCGGCGTTCAGCAGGTTTTGCAGGTTCTCAATCACCGGTAAACCGGCGCCGACGTTGGTGTCATAGAGGAACTTGCGGTGCGAACCGGCGGCGGCCGCACGCAGTTGCTGATAATAGTTCATCGACGAGGTGTTGGCCTTTTTGTTCGGCGTCACCACGTGGAAACCGTCCGCCAGGAAGTCCACATACTGATCGGCCACCGCCTGGCTGGAGGTACAGTCGACGATCACCGGGTTCAGCAGGTGATACTCCTTCACCAGCCGGATCAGGCGGCCGAGATTGAACGGCTCCTGCGCGCCGGCCAGCTCGTCGCGCCAGCTGTCCAGCGCGATGCCGTGCACGTTGGTCAGCATCACGCGCGAGTTGGCGATGCCGCACACCCGCAGGTCGATATGTTTTTGCTTCAGCCACGGCTGCTGGCGGTAGATCTGCTCAATCAGCGCCCCGCCGACGCCGCCGACGCCGATGACGAACACTTCGATCACCTGATCGGTGTTGAACAGCATCTGGTGGCTGACGCGCACGCCGGTGGTGGCGGAATCATTGCTGACCACGACCGAAATTGAACGCTCGGAAGAGCCCTGGGCGATGGCGACGATATTGATGTTGGCGCGCGCCAGCGCGGAGAAGAAGCGCGCGGAGATGCCACGCAGGGTGCGCATGCCGTCGCCGACCACCGAGATGATCGCCAGGCGTTCCATGACGTCCAGCGGATCCAGCACGCCGTCTTTCAACTCCAGATAGAACTCCTCCTCCAGCGCGCGGCGGGCGCGCTGCAGTTCGCCCTGCGGCACGCAGAAGCTGATGCTGTATTCGGAAGAGGATTGGGTGATCAGCACCACCGAAATGCCGGCGCGCGACATCACGGCGAACACCCGCGCGGCCATGCCGACCATGCCTTTCATGCCCGGGCCGGAGACGTTGATCATCGCCATGTTGTTCAGGTTGGTGATGCCTTTCACCGGCATCGCGTCATCGGTGCTGTCTTTGCCGATCAGCGTGCCGGGGGCCTGCGGGTTGGAAGTGTTTTTAATCAGGCAAGGGATTTGGAACTGGGCAATCGGCGTGATGGTGCGAGGGTGCAGCACTTTGGCGCCGAAGTAGGAGAGCTCCATCGCCTCCTGGTACGACATCGATTTCAGCAGCCTGGCGTCCGGCACGGTGCGCGGATCGCAGGTATACACGCCGTCGACGTCGGTCCAGATTTCGCAACAGTCGGCGCGCAGGCAGGCGGCCAGCACGGCGGCGGAATAGTCGGAGCCGTTGCGGCCCAGCACCACCAGCTCGCCCTTGTCGTTACCGGCGGTGAAACCGGCCATCAGCACGATGTGGTCGGCCGGGATCGCCGCCGCGGCGATGCGCAACGTGGACTCGGCGATGTCCACGGTGGACTCCAGGTAGTGGCCCTGCGCCAGCAGTTTCTCCACCGGGTTGATCACCGTGACCGGGTAGCCCTTGGCGCGGAATACCCCTTCCATGATGGCGATGGAGAGCTTTTCGCCGCGGCAGATAATAGCCGCGTTCACGCTGTCCGGGCACTGCCCCAGCAGCGCAACGCCGTGCAGCACCTGCTTGAGCTGCGCGAACTCCTGATCGACCACGCCCTTCAGCCTGTCGTATTCAAAACCCGGCAGCGCCTGCGCCAGGCCGCTCAGCAGATCGGCAAAGATCCGCTCGGCGTCGCTGATATTCGGCAGAATGTCCTGGCCTGCCACCGTTTTGTCGATCATCGCCACCAGATGGTTGGTGATCTTTGCGGGGGCGGACAAGACCGTGGCTACCTGTCCCTGACGCGCGTTACTCTCCATGATGTCGGCAACGCGCAGAAAACGTTCTGCATTCGCCACCGAGGTTCCGCCAAATTTCAGCACTCGCATGTGTGATCTCTCCGAATTTAAGCCGAAAAAAAAGCCCGCACTGATTAGGTGCGGGCTTTTTTCTGTGTTTCCTGTGCGCGTCAGCCCGCCCCGTTACCTGTGGTATCGGTGGTGGTAATAATTGTGGTATTCAGGCTGATATTGCGCATGTTGTCTGTCTGTCTCATGAAATACTCTGTCCCCTCTATTGGTTAAAGCAATCGCTATCCCAAGTCAAACGATTTCTTTTTTTTGCTTATTTTCCGTTCAGCGGCGGTAATGCGCGATGCAACAGGTGAAAAGCAAAACGACAGAACAAAAAAACAAATTAAAGCCTATTTACCAGTTGATTACGCTGGGTAACTGCTTGATGAAGCCGCTATCACTTGGCGAGTTTTTTTTCGATGTCGTGCAGCAACGTATGCAACATCGCCGTATCTCGCTGTTGCAGCACGCCGAGCCGCTGGTGCAGCCAGTCGCGCAATTTTTGGTCGTCGCCGACCTCCAATGCGTTCAACAGGGCATCGGCGCGGTGGCGCAGCGCCTTGAGCTGCCCTTCCGACGCCGCCGTTTCCTGCGGCGTGCTGACGCCCATCAAGCTCGCCAACTGGTAGCAGTACACCATCACCGCTTGCCCCAGATTAAGCGACGGATAGTCCGCCTGCATCGGCACCCCTGTCAGCAAATCCGCCAGCGCCAGCTCCTCGTTGGTCAGGCCGGAATCCTCGCGACCGAACACCAGCGCGGCCTGGCCGACCCATTGCCGGCGCTCGCTCAACTGCTCCAGCAGCTCAGGCGGCGTGCAGTAGTAGTGAAAGCGCGCGCGGCTGCGGGCGGTAGTGGCGACGGTGAAATCCACGTCCGCCAGCGCCTGCTCCAGCGTGGCGAACGTTTGCACGCCGTCGAGGATCTCGCCGGCCCCGTGTGCCACCCAGCGCGCCGCCGGCTGCAGGTGCGCCTCGCTGTCGACGATGCGCAACGACGTGAAGCCCATGGTTTTCATCGCGCGCGCCGCCGCGCCAACGTTTTCCGGCCGCGCCGGAGCCACTAAAACAATATGAAGCTGCATCACTCTTCCACCGAAGGCGGGCCTGCGTTTTTGACGGTGGCGCAGCGCCCGCTTATATTTACAATTGCGTAACAATAAACGCGTTAATAGCAACAAACAAGATTAAACGGCTCGTTGAGCTAATAAACCCGTCGTAATAGTCATTATTCGTGCTTATGTTTTACTGCATTTATTTATCAATGAGTTAAAACAAGACGATGATCAATAAGCGAATAATTGTATCCTATCGGGCCGGATAATGCTGAATCGTTCACAGAATTTGAGGTTCTGTGACTTAAACTGGCATTTCTGTAAGTGTTTTTCACAAATCTGTTAACGTGCTACAATTGAATTTGATATATGTCAACAAAGCGTAGTTTTGTTGGGTGATGAATTCGGCACGCGCTGTTATATTGCTGTTAATGGGGTTAGGATATGCGCCGATTTGGCACCCCAAGGGGTTGTAGGGAACAGCATCCCCACCAGGCTAGCGATCTTGTTGACATGAGATGGAAAGTGCATCAAGAACGAGTTTACGTACTTTAGTCATTTGCTGAGAGGGAACGTGGCGCTATCTCTGCCCTCCTCTAAGAAAACAGAGACTTCTGTACTTCCGATTTTCTATTTTGTTGGCAATTTTAGGTAGCAAATATGCAGACCCCGCACATTCTGATTGTCGAAGACGAGTTAGTCACTCGTAACACCCTGAAGAGCATTTTCGAGGCGGAAGGCTACATTGTTCATGAAGCCAATGATGGTGCAGAGATGCACAATATCCTGTCTGAAAATGATATCAATCTGGTCATCATGGACATCAACCTGCCAGGCAAAAATGGCCTGCTGTTGGCGCGCGAACTGCGCGAACAGGCCAGCGTCGCCTTGATGTTCCTGACCGGTCGCGATAACGAAGTGGATAAAATCCTCGGCCTGGAAATCGGCGCCGACGATTACATCACCAAACCGTTCAACCCGCGTGAGCTGACCATCCGCGCACGCAACCTGCTGTCGCGCACCATGAACCTGGGCAGCCTGGGCGAAGAGCGCCGCCTGGTCGAGAGCTACAAGTTCAACGGTTGGGAGCTGGACATCAACAGCCGCTCGCTGATCAGCCCGGCCGGCGAACAGTACAAGCTGCCGCGCAGCGAATTCCGCGCCATGCTGCACTTCTGCGAAAACCCGGGCAAGATCCAGTCCCGTGGCGAACTGCTGAAGAAAATGACCGGCCGCGAGCTGAAGCCGCATGACCGTACCGTGGACGTCACCATCCGTCGCATTCGCAAACACTTCGAATCGACGCCGGACACGCCGGAAATCATCGCCACCATTCACGGCGAAGGCTACCGCTTCTGCGGCGATCTGGAAGAGTAATTCCGGCCTGCCGTCATGAAAACGGGGTTCAGCATGCTGAACCCCGTTTTTTTATTTCGTCTCGGCCCACGGCATGATCGGCACCGCACTCAGCGCGTTCTTCGGCGAGCCGTCGATCACCTTGTCGGAGTAGCTGAGGTAAATCAGCGAATTGCGCTTGGCGTCGTAGAAGCGCACCACCTGCAGCTTCTTGAACACCAGCGAGGTGCGTTTCTGGAATACCACATCGCCTTCCGCCTTGCCGTTTTTGATCTTGTCGCTCAGCTCGATAGGCCCCACCTGCTGGCAAGAAATGGCCGCGTCGGCGGTGTCTTCCGCCAGCCCCAGGCCGCCTTTGATGCCGCCCGTTTTGGCGCGGCTGATATAACAAGTTACATTTTTAACATCCGGATCGTCGAACGCTTCCACCACGATTTTGTGGTCTGGCCCCAACAATTTAAACACCGTATCAACGGAACCTACCTGCTCCGCCTGCGCGCTGCCAACGGTTGCGCAAACCAAACCGAATAAAAATATCCAGCCTTTTTTCATTTACTTAACTCCGATATAACCTTGCCGCAAAAATAGGTTCGGCGATCGCCATTATTTATGTCTAAGCTCACGGAATCGGTTTTTTACGGGTCCGCACCGTCCGTTTTAGCACAGAGCGTGACAAAAATCTTTGAGAGTCGCGGAGTAAAAAAATTGCTATGATGCGGCGTCGTTATTTCTTTGCGCCCACTACGGTGTACCCCAATCCAACTCTGGCGCGGCATGCGCAGCAGAGGCAAAGAGTGCAACGCATAATGGCTCATGGATCGGTCTGATAGCGCAGCACCAGCGTGACGAATCAACAGTTCGGGTTCCTACCCCCAAGCTTTACGAGGAAGATCTATGGATCAAGCCGGTATCATTCGTGATCTGCTTAGCTGGCTGGAAAGCCATTTGGACCAACCCTTGTCGCTGGATAACGTGGCGGCCAAGGCTGGCTACTCCAAATGGCATCTGCAACGGATGTTCAAAGATATTACCGGTAACGCCATCGGTGCTTACATCCGGGCAAGGAGGCTGTCCAAAGCCGCCGTCGCGCTGCGTCTGACCGGCCGGCCGATTTTGGATATCGCCCTGCAATACCGTTTCGACTCGCAGCAGACCTTCACCCGCGCCTTCAAAAAACAGTTTGCGCAAACGCCGGCGCTGTACCGCCGCGCCGAAGACTGGAACGCGTTCGGCATCTGTCCGCCGATCCGTCTGGGGGCCTTCACCCTGCCGCAGCCGGAATTCGTTTCGTTGCCGGATAAGCATCTGGTTGGCCTGACCCAAAGCTACTCCTGTACGCTGGAACAGATCACCACCGTGCGCACCGAACTGCGCTCGCAGTTCTGGCGCCAGTTCCTCGGTGACGTCGATACCCTGCCGCCGGTGTTGTACGGGCTGCATCACTCGCGCCCGAGCCAGGAGAAGGACGACGAACAGGAAGTGCTGTACACCACGGCGCTGGAGCCGGATCAGGTGCCTGACAAAGTACAGGAAGGCCAGCCGCTGGTGTTGCCGGGCGGGGAATTTGCGATGTTCAGCTACGAAGGGCCCACCGAGGGGCTGCAAGACTTCATCCTGACGGTGTACGGCACCTGCCTGCCGGCGCTCCAGCTGACGCGCCGCAAGGGGCACGACATCGAGCGTTTCTATCCGAAAGGCGAGCGCCGTCCGCATCAGGCGCCTATCGAGATCAAGTGCGATTACCTGATCCCGATTCGACGTTAACGCTGCAGTTCGTCCAACGCGGGCATGTCCAGATGCGTGACATCGCCCGCCGTTTCCACGATCCAGCCGGAAGCCAGCCACGGGCTCTGCTGGTGATCGACGCGCGACAGTGAGCAGTTGCGCAAGCGCAGGCGACGTTCCGCATAGGCCGGCAGCCCGAGCACCGTACTGATCAAACACCCCAACGCGATGCCATGGCTGACGAGCAGCGGCTTGCTGCCTTCCGGCAGCATCAGGCAGCTCTCCAGCGCAGCGCGCATGCGCTCGCCCAGCTCCTCCATGGATTCGCCTTGAGGGATACGGCCGTCAGGAGTACCATCGACCATCTGTTTGCGCCACTGCTCTTCCTGCGGCGTCAAACTGTCGATCAGGCGTTCTTCCAGAACCCCCATGTGCAGCTCACGCAAACGCGGATCGCAAATCACTTCGCAGCCACAGGCTTCGGCGATGATCTGCGCGGTGCGGCGTGTGCGCCCCAGATCGCTGGTAATGATATGCGTAATGCCTTCTTTGCTGACGCGCCTGGCGACCAGACGGGCCTGGTGTTCACCCATGGCGGTTAACGGGCTGTCGGACTGACCCTGGATGCGGCGAGCCGCGTTCCATTCCGTTTCGCCATGGCGAACGAGGTATACCTGTAACATTTTTGTTTTCCGTTATACTGCGTGAAATTTGCGTTTATCCCCGGCCCGGCGGCGCTTTTGCCGCTGCCCGGCGTATCGGCCAGAAGGATATCAAACCCGTTATGTACCATGTTGTCGCTGCAACTACCAACCCGGCAAAGATCAAGGCTATTCAACTGGCCTTCGACGACGTCTTCGGCGCGGGCCACTATCGCATTGAAGCCGTCGACGTCGCCAGCGGCGTCTCGCTGCAGCCGATAGGCAATCACGAAACGCGCACCGGCTCACGCCAACGCGTCATGGAAGCGCGCCAGGTCAGGCCCGAGGCCGATTTTTGGGTCGGCGTAGAAGCCGGGATTGAAGAGAATATGACCTTCGCCTGGATGACCATCGAGAACCCGCACATCCGCGGCGAATCCCGCTCGGCGAGCCTAATGCTGCCGGAAGTCATCTTACAAGGTATTCGCGACGGTCGCGAATTGGGCAGCGAAATGGCGGCAATCACCGGCAACCCCGAGGTGAAGCGTCAGGGCGGCGCCATCGGCGTCTTCACCGACGGCCGGCTGAGCCGCACCAGCGTCTATCATCAGGCACTGCTGCTGGCGCTGGTGCCGTTCCACAACGCCATCTATCAGCAATAACCCCGAGCCTGTTAGGGCGCGTCGTGCAGCAACTGCTGCTCAAGCCACTGTTTCAGCGCCGGTGAAGCCGCTTTCAGGCTGTTCGATCCGCGGGTGATGGTGGCAATCCCCGCGCCCAGTTCATTTTTCAGCTCACGCTGGCTCATCTCGCCGCGCATCAGTTCCTGAATGATCCGCACCCGAGTGCCCAGCGCGGTGCGCTCGTCCGGCGTCAGCATCAGCTGCAGCAGCGGTTGATGCAGTTCTTGCGCAAACGAATTCTGCAGCAGCGCGACGAAGCGCAGCCAATCCTCATTGCCTTGTTCTGAAAGAGCGGGGTCGTTTAACGATAATTGCGTCATGGCAGCCACCATACTATTTAACTAGTACAGCAGCATACCATAGGGCCGTCAAAATCAATAACGTCTCTGCCACTCGGCGTCGGTCAGCACCTTGGCCGGCCGGTGCGTCAGATAGCGATAAAACGCGTCATAGGCCAGCACGTTCTTGACGTAGCCGCGGGTTTCCGAAAACGGAATGCTTTCGATGAACGCTACCGGATCTATCCGCCCTGCGCTGTTGCCCAGCCAGGTGTTCACCCGCGACGGCCCGGCGTTATAGGCGGCGGTCGACAGGATGCGGTTGCGGCCGAACTGCTGATAGACCGACTCCAGATAGCTGGTGCCGATGGTGATGTTGGTCTGCGGATCGAACAGCTGGCTCGGGCCGACGTAACCGGGGATGTTGAACATCTGCACCGTATGCTGCGCGGTGCGCGGCATCACCTGCATCAGGCCGGAAGCGCCAACCGGCGACTGTGCCTTCGGATTCCAGGCGCTCTCCTGACGCGCTATCGCCATCGCATAGCTGGTGGTGATCCCCTTATCATCGGTGGCGCGGCGGAACTCCTGCGGCCAGGCGACCGGGAAGCGTTCCTCCAGGTGATCCCACAGCTTGCCGACGATGGTCGCCTGCACGCTCAGATCGGCCCATTTTTGCTCAAAGGCGTAACGCGCCAGCGCCTCTTGTTCCGGCCGGCTGCGGCTGGCGACGTAGGAGCCCCACTCGCTGCGGGCCAGGTTGTCCATATTCCAGTACATCAGCTCGCGCACCCGGGCGACTTCCGGCCCGTCGGTCAGCGACGCGCGCGGCTTGGCCGCCACCGCCACCATCACCGGATAAGTGGCGTTCAGCTTCTGCGCCGCCACCATCGGATAGAAGCCGCGTTCGGTCATCAGGTTACGCAATATCTCCTCGCCTTCGGCGCGTTTCCCTTCGTCCATCAGTTGACTGGCGCGCCAGTAGCGCCACTCATCCTTGTTGCGCGACTCTTCCGGCAGGCGCGCCAGCCAGGTCGCCACGCCCTGCCGATCGCCGTTACCCAGCGCCATGCGCACCCGGCGCTCCAGCAGCGAAGGCGAACGGCTGCGCAGGATCACCTGATCGCGCCACTGCGCCTGTTCAAAGGTGGCATCGTTGCCCATCAGGCGCCAGGCCACCGCCTCTTCCAGCCCCAGCCGCTCGTCGTCGCTCATTTTCTGCAGCCGCGCAAGCGTCGGGATCATCGCCCGCGCGTTTTCCACATCCTGCCGCGCCAGGCGCTCAAAGGCGATGCCGGTGGCGGCGCGGGTAAAGTCGGTCGGCCCCACGCTGCGGGCGAAGGCTTCCACGGTGGTCGGATCGTTTTGCAAGCGCACCAGGGCGTTGCCCATGGTCTGGTAGTCGGCCGGCAGTTGGCTGTAGAGGTTGCTGACCAGTGAACTGTTGCCCTCTTTCAGCGCCAGCTTCATGCGCGCCAGAATATCGAGCGGCGTCTGCTTGCCCGCGCCGCGCCAGACGCTGAACAGCCGATCGCAGGCGCTCGGCAGCGTTTTGCCGTTCAGCCACAGTTCGTCGGCGCCGCTCCAGGCCGCCTGCTGATCGCCGGTGGCCCACTTGGCGTAGTAATAGTTGCAGCGCGCCGCCACCGGTTTGGGCGGCTGCGGGCTGAAGGCCAACAGGGTGCGCCAGTCTTCGCGACGCGCCAGCTCATTGACGAAGCGCGGCGCCAGTGATTTCGCCGGCGGCAGCGTCGGGTTGCGTTTGATAAAGTCGTTCACCTCGGAGAACCCCGCCTGACTCAGATCCTGCGTCAACTCGCGGTATTCCAGGTAAGGATAAAGCGGGTAATCGCGCAGCGTCGGCATCAGCTGCGCCACCACGTCCATCTGATTGCCGTCCCACGCCTGTTTGATCTGCTGGTAACGCTGACGTTGCGCATCCAGAGAATCCGCCAGCGCCGCGCCGGAAAACGCCGTCAGGCACAGCCCCATCGCCAACAGCCGTCGCTTGTCCACCTTGACCATCCTCGCTCTTTCCTCACTGGTTATACCGCAGGAGCCGCCCAGCTCCCCGGTGACCGCCGCGCCACGGCGCCGCGGGACAAAATAAAGCCGGGCGCACGGCCCGGACGCAGATATCTACCATAGACAGCGCAATCGCTTATCCATTCAATACTGTAGAAGAAGAAGTGTATCGCCATGACGGGAGCCAGGTAAAAAACGTTTACTTTGGCTGACAAATCAGGCCGGCGGGATATTTCCAGCCACCGGATTTTTATTAGCCGCCCCGGTGCTTATTGGAGAAGTAAAATACTTTTTTAATTATTAGCTATCACATTATTACATTTTCGAAATGACGCAGTCGTTGCGCAAATCGCCTGACAGCTGGCCAAACGCGCCAACTTTGCAGAAAAGCGGTGGCAAACCCGGGTAGGCATTTTTATACTATCAAAAATAAGTAGGATAATTCCGAGAAAACAGCACATAAAGCGCCCAACGAAGACATCTTATAATACAATCCGCGCCAATTATGGGTTAGATAGTGTTCATTAGGCAGTGCGACTGACAGCTTTCAGCAAAACGATTGTCCCTTCAAGCGGGCCGGATTTTTCCTTGTCAGGCCACGGCCTGCGGGCGGTGGATCAGGCCGGAATGGCGGGTGAAAATGGCAAGTAAGACCGCGATAGCGATGCGTTGCGCAAAAAGCCCCGTGCCGGGCTTCCATGCCGCACGCCTGAATATCGGTCGCCTGTTGCTGATCGTTTTGTTGGTGCTGCTGACGTTGCCCGGGCCTGCGCGCGCCGCCGATGATCCCTATCAAAAGCGCACGCACGCCGTAACGACCGTGGTGGTCGGCATCATCAGCTACGCCCGCTGGTCGCGTGAACCCAATCCGATCCGGTTGTGCGTGACCGCACCCACCCAGTATGCCGAAGGGTTGTTCGATCCGATCCTGCTCAGCGCCCCGCGTCCGATTAAAGCCGAGCGCGTGCCGTTCGACAGCCCAACGCTGAGTACCGGCTGCGATGTTATCTACTTAGGGAACATCACCGCCGCGCAGAGACAAAATTTCATGCAGCGCATTTCCGGCAACTCCATTCTCAGCATCAGCGAGAACGATAGCGAATGCTCCGCCGGCAGCGCATTTTGCCTGCAGATCGATGGGGATCAGGCCAGCTTCAAGGTCAACCTGGACGCCCTGGCGCGCAGCGGCGTGCGCGTCCACCCCAACGTGCTGCAGCTGGCACGCAAACAGGCGCCGCCGCTATGAGGCTGTTGCGTAAAAACCGCTCCGGCAATGCGCGCCCGACGCTGGGCCGAGTGCTGCAGCGGGTGCATCTTGGGCTGGCGCTGATCGCCGTCGGCACCGCCGGCATCTTTTTGACGCTGGTGGCGCTGTTTGCACTGCGCGCCTATGCCAACCACAACCTGCACCTGATCGCGCGCTCCATCAGTTATACCGTCGAGGCCGCCGTGGTGTTTGAAGACCGCACCGCCGCGCGCGAGGCGCTGATGCTGATCGCCTCCAACGAAGAAGTATCGGACGCGCGGATCCTCGACAACAACGGCAAGATGCTGGCCAACTGGCGCCATCCCACCGATGGGCCGCTGCACGGCCTGGAGCAGATCGTCGCGCACTGGGCGCTGCCCGAACCGGTCATCCTGCCCATCACCCACGAGGGCAAGCAGGTCGGCCAGGTCTGGCTGAGCGGCAACGGCGGCAGCCTGCTGCGTTTCCTGTTGCGCGGCATGGTCGGCATGATCGCCTGCCTGGTGCTCAGTACCTTGTGCGCCCTGGTGTTGTCGCGCCGCATGCTGGTCGGCATCGTCAGTTCGCTGGACGACATTGCCAACGTGGCGCACGCGGTGCGCCGCGATCGCACCTTCGGCCTGCGGGTGCCGTCGGCGCCGATCGCCGAGCTGCATGAGCTCAGCAACGATTTCAACGGTTTGCTCGACGAGCTGGAGGCCTGGCAGGCCCACCTGAAGCAGGAGAACGACTCGCTGGCCCACCGGGCGACGCACGACAGCCTGACCGGCTTGCCGAATCGCGCCTTCTTCGAAGGGCGGCTGAGCCGCGCCCTGGGCGATATCGAGCCGCCGGCAAAATTGGCGGTGCTGTTTATCGACGGCGATCGCTTCAAGGAAGTGAACGACAGTTACGGCCACGCCGCAGGCGATGCGGTGCTGACCACCATTGCCGGACGCATTCGCGCGCAGCTGCGCGAGACCGATCTGGTCGCGCGTCTGGGCGGGGATGAATTCGCCGTGCTGCTGGCGCCGGTACACGGCACGGAAGATGTCCTGCAGATCGCTGACAACATCATCGACTGCATGACGCAACCGGTCATTTTGCCGAACGACGAGGCGGTCATTACCTCTCTGAGTATCGGTATTGCGCTGTACCCTGATCACGCCTCGACGCCTCAGGGTCTTTTGCACGAAGCTGACGATGCGATGTATCAGGCAAAGCATCGTTATAACGGAGGCTGGCGGCTGGCTATACATAAATAAGAGCCCCGGCTATAACACTTGAACTAGGGATTTTGACTATGATACAGCAACTGTTTAAAGGTCGTTTTTCACTGCTGACGATGGTGTTCGTCGCCCTGCTGGCGCTCGCCGGCTGCCAGAGCAAGCCGCAGGGCCTGACGCCCGAGCAGGTTGCGCTGCTGCAATCGCAGGGCTTCAAGCTGACTGACAACGGCTGGGAGTTTGGCCTGTCGGATAAAGTGCTGTTCGGCAACAACATCGGCAAGCTGAACCCGGAAAGCACCGAGACGGTGCAGAAGATGGGCCGTGCGTTGCTGAGCGTCGGCATCACCAAGTTCCGCCTGGACGGCCATACCGACAACTACGGTGAAGACAGCTATAACGACCAACTCTCGCTGCGCCGCGCCGATGCGGTGGCCGATCTGCTGGCCAGCGTCGGCATTCCGCGCGCCAATATCGAAACCCGCGGCATGGGCAAGCGCGATCCCGTTGCCGACAACCGCACCTCCAGCGGCCGCGCGGAAAACCGCCGCGTCGCGATCGTCGTCACGCCATAAGCCACCAATATGCGCCTTTATCGGCGCATAAACGGTTATACTTAGCGATCGCTGAGCGATGTCTGGGATCCGAGATCGAAACGGGCTACACTCATGCCGCCAGACATCCTATAAATACTGATATAGAGAGGCTTAGAGCAACGTGGCTCAATACGTCTATACCATGCACCGCGTCGGCAAGGTCGTACCGCCGAAGCGTCATATTTTGAAAAACATCTCCCTGAGCTTCTTCCCTGGGGCCAAAATCGGCGTACTGGGCCTGAACGGCGCCGGTAAGTCCACCCTGCTGCGCATCATGGCCGGCATCGATACCGATATCGAAGGGGAAGCGCGCCCGCAGCCGGGCATCAAGATCGGTTACCTGCCGCAGGAGCCGCAGCTTAACCTCGAACACACCGTGCGTGAATCGGTGGAAGAAGCGCTGGCAGAAGTGGTCGGCGCGCTGAAACGCCTGGACGAAGTGTACGCGCTGTACGCGGAAGAAGGCGCAGACTTCGACAAGCTGGCCGCCGAACAGGGCCGCCTGGAAGAGATCATTCAGGCGCACGACGGTCACAACCTCAACGCCCAACTGGAACGCGCCGCCGATGCGCTGCGCCTGCCGGACTGGGACGCCAAAATCGCCCACCTGTCCGGGGGTGAGCGTCGCCGCGTAGCGCTGTGCCGCCTGCTGCTCGAAAAACCGGACATGCTGCTGCTGGACGAACCGACCAACCACCTGGACGCCGAGTCCGTGGCCTGGCTGGAACGCTTCCTGCACGATTTCGAAGGCACCGTGGTGGCAATCACCCACGACCGTTACTTCCTGGATAACGTGGCCGGCTGGATCCTCGAACTGGACCGCGGCGAGGGCATTCCATGGGAAGGCAACTACTCTTCCTGGCTGGAGCAGAAAGACGCGCGTCTGGCGCAGGAAGCCTCCGCCGAAGCCGCTCGTCGCAAGTCGATCGAGAAAGAGCTGGAGTGGGTGCGTCAGGGTGCCAAAGGACGTCAGTCCAAAGGCAAGGCCCGTTTGGCCCGCTTCGAAGAGCTGAACAACACCGAATACCAGAAACGCAACGAAACCAACGAACTGTTCATTCCACCTGGCGCACGCCTGGGCGATAAAGTGGTCGAAGTCAGCAACCTGCGCAAGTCCTACGGCGACCGCCTGCTGATCGACGACCTGTCGTTCTCTGTGCCGAAAGGGGCAATCGTCGGCATCATCGGCCCGAACGGCGCGGGTAAATCCACGCTGTTCCGCATGATGTCCGGTCAGGAACAGCCTGACTCCGGCAGCATCGTGCTGGGTGATACCGTCAAGCTGGCGTCCGTCGATCAGTTCCGCGACAGCATGGACGGCTCGAAAACCGTGTGGGAAGAAGTCTCCGGCGGGCAGGACATCATGCGCATCGGCAACACCGAGATGCCGAGCCGCGCCTATGTCGGCCGCTTCAACTTCAAGGGCGTCGATCAGGGCAAACGCGTGGGCGAGCTGTCCGGCGGTGAGCGTGGCCGTCTGCACCTGGCCAAGCTGCTGCAGGTTGGCGGCAACGTGCTGCTGCTCGATGAACCGACCAACGACCTGGATATCGAAACCCTGCGCGCGTTGGAAAACGCCCTGCTGGAATTCCCTGGCTGCGCCATGGTGATCTCGCACGACCGTTGGTTCCTCGACCGTATCGCCACCCACATCCTGGACTACCAGGACGAGGGCAAGGTGGAATTCTTCGAAGGCAACTTCACCGAGTACGAAGAGTACAAGAAGCGTACGCTGGGCGCCGACGCGCTCGAGCCGCACCGCATCAAGTACAAGAAGATCGCCAAGTAATCCCCCAGGCGCCGCATGCGGCGCCTTTTTTTATTCCCGCGCCAGCTCGCGCGCGTAGTCGTCAAACGCCGGGTGCTGCAGCACCACATCGATAAAACAGGCCAGCGCTGGGGAATTCAGCTTGCGGCTCGGGTAGACCAGATACAGCTCATTACCCTCCGCGCGCCACGCCGGCAAGACTTCCACCAACAGCTTCTGCGCCACCACCTCGCGGCTGAGAAACGCCGGCAACAGCGTGATCCCCGCACCGGTGATAGCGCATTCACGCGCATACAGCAGGTTGTCGGTGGTGTGCGCCAGCGGCAGCTGCCAACGGTAGTAGTCGTCGCCACAGCGCAGGTTCCAGGCCGTCCAGGCGCGGTGGGCAATGCAGCGATGCTGTTGCAGCTGCTGCGGGTGTTCGATCGGCGGATGCTGCGCCAGATAGGACGGCGCCGCCAACAGATAGCGCGGCGCATACCCGAGACGGCGACCGATCAGCGAAGAATCCTGCGGTTTGCCGGTGCGCAACGCGGCATCGAAGCCTTCCTGTACCAGATCCACCATGGCATCGGACACCGACACCTCCAGCGAAACGTCCGGGTACTGGCGCTGAAAATCCGCCGCCAGCCGCGCCACCAGGGTCGCCCCCAGCCCGGCGGGCGTCGAGATGCGCAGGCGGCCGCTCGGGTTATCGCGCAGCCGCTGCAGCGCCAGATCGGCGCGTTCGGCGGCGGACATCATCGCCTGACAATGTTCCAGATAACGCTCACCGGCGAAGGTCAGGTTCAGCTGGCGCGTGGTGCGGTTGAGCAAGCGCAGCCCCAGCGTCTGTTCGAGCTGGCTGATGCGCTGGCTGACGCTGGATTTCGGCAATCCCACGCGCTGTGCGGCGGCGGTGAAGCTGCCGCACTCCGCCACCAGCGCGAACAGCGCCATGTCCTGCAGCTGTTTGAATTCCATTGTTCACCTTAAACGAACACTCAGTTAGATATTGTCCATCTTATCACCCCACTGCCGCGGGTCTACACTGGGGGCATCATTTGAAAGGAGTACAATCATGTCGATAAAAGCCATTGCCGTAGACCCGCAGAACCCCGCCGGTTTCATCGAAATTTCACCGGAGATGCCGGTTCCCGGCCAGTACGATCTGCTGGTGGAGGTGAAAGCCGTGTCGGTCAACCCGGTGGACACCAAAGTGCACGCCGGTCTGCAGAAAAGCGGCCTGCAGCAGCCGCGCATTCTCGGCTGGGACGCCAGCGGCATCGTGGTGGGCGTGGGCAGCGGCGTCAGCGGCTTCAAGCCCGGCGATGAAGTCTGGTACGCCGGCGACATCACCCGCCCCGGCAGCAACAGCAGCCACCAGCTGATCGACTCACGCATCGCCGCGCACAAGCCGCGCAGCCTGAACTGGGCCGAGTCCGCCGCCCTGCCGCTCACCGCCCTCACCGCCTGGGAGGCGCTGTTCGAACACCTGAACATTCAGAATGCGCCGGAGCACAAGACGCTGTTGATCATCGGCGGCGCCGGCGGAGTCGGCTCGCTGGCCATTCCGCTGGCCGCATTGCGCAGCAAGGTGAAAGTGATCGCCACCGCCTCAAGGCCGGAATCCGCCGCCTGGTGCCGTGAACGCGGCGCCGATCTGGTGGTGGACTACCGCGATCTGAAAGGCAACCTGGCTCAGCACGGCATCGAGCAGGTGGATTACATCCTGTGCCTGAACGATACCGACGGCCACTGGCCGGTGATGGCCGAGCTGGTCGCGCCGCTGGGCCATATCTGCACCATCGTCGAGAACGCGCAGCCGTTGGATCAAAACGCGCTGAAGCTGAAAAGCGCCGCGCTGCACTGGGAATTCATGTTCACCCGCAGCATGTTCACCACCCCGGACATCGCGCAGCAAGGCAAGATCCTGCAGCAGATGGCGCAGTTGCTGGACGAAGGCAAGCTGAGCACCACGCTGAGCGAAACCCTGCACGGGCTGTCGGTAGACACGCTGACCGCCGCGCATCGACAGTTGCTCGGCGGCCATATGCAAGGCAAGCTGGTTATCGCTTACTAAGTCTGAATCGCGGCGGCGCCCTGCGCCGCCGTTACTGCGGACGAACGAAGCCGACGCACAGCGTCTGCTCGTCGACATGCGGATCGGCGCGGAACGTCAGCGTCTGCTGCCAATCGAGGCGCATCTTCGGCCAGTGGGCCAACTCACCGCCGAAGTCGCTGTGCGCGCAGTCTTCGCCCAACCGGCCGAACAGGGCGACGCCGTGCTGCGCAATCTGCGGATAGCTGATGTTGACGTTGTAGATATTCGGGCGCGTATGATTGGACCAGCGCGTAATGGTCTGCGGCCGGGAACCGGCGTACACCGTCATCCACTGCGACAGGTATTCGCCGCCAACGTAGCGTAGATCGACGCCATACCGCTCCTGCCACTGCCGCTCCACACCGGCGCTGAACGCCTTGATACCCACCATTTTCTGGCCGGCGTTGCGCACGTTGCCCAGCATCACTGCGGCATAACCCAAATAGACCGCCAGCGCTGCGCACATCAGCCCGAGGGTCGCCGCGCGCAGTGAACGCACCGGCGGCTGACGCACGCAGCCGACCAGCAGCGCGGGCGCCAGCATAAAGAACGGCTGCAGCCACTCGGTCAACCGGCCGCCGACGTTGAAGGAGAACCAGAAAGTGATAATGCCGAGCGGCAACAGATAGATCCACAACAGCACTCGCATCGGCAACGCCGATGGCCAGGCCAGCACCGCCCCGCTGCGCCGCAGGATCGCCCACAGCACCAGCGACGGATAGAACACCAGCAGCAGCGACTGCAGCATGTCGAGGTTGAGCTGCATCTTGATCTGCGAATCCACCCATTTGAAGGCGGCAAAGTCGTGGTTCCAGAGCCAGAACACGTTCGGCAACACCAACGCCAGCCAGATCGCCACCGCCAGATAGAACTGCGGCTGCCGATAGCAGCGACGGACCTGCGGTACGAACAGCGTCGACAGCGCCACGAAATAGACGAAGGCGAAGGTCGAGTATTTCGCCATCATCGCCAGACCGGCCACCAACGCGAAGGCCGGCCACCAGTTGGCCGAACGCGAGATCGCCATATGGAAGAACAGCGCCATCCACGGCCACAGCATCACCAACAGGTAGTTGTCGTTGTAGGGAATAATGTCGAAATTGATGATGCCGGACAGGTTGAGCGTCAGCAGCGCCATCCAGGCCAGCGAGGTGCTGCCGCTCAGGCGCCGCGCCAACAGCCAGACGCCCAACATGCCGATGGCGATGGCGATGAAGTGCCCGCCATACCAGTAAACGTTCAGCGGCAGCCACGACAGCCAGATCGCCGGATGCATCGCCGCACCGACCAGCCACGGATTTTTCGGTGAGCCCCACTCGCCGTTGAGGCCCCAGTTGAGCGCCTCGACGGCGTCGTAAGGCAGGGTAGGATCGAGATGAACAGTCAGCAGCGTCCAGGCTGCGGCATAGCAGACCAACCAGAGAGCGAGTAAGCGATAAGACATGTCTTCTTCTAAGCGTTATTGTAAAGAAAATCTTAACTTAGTCGCTGTCGAATGAACCATGTTTAAACAAGCCGTTAAATGTGCGCCTGGGTGGCGTTTCTGCCGCATCGATCGCACATTACGCTAATTTTACTCAGCCTGCCGCGTGACGATGGGCGGGCGGGCTCAACCGGCCGGCGTCCGCCGCCAGCAGCTGTTGCACCAGCTCGACGCAGCGCAGAAAACGCTCTTCGTAATCGCTGGACTCAACGTGCACGTACTCGATGTTGTTAGCGCGCAGCATCTCCTCCAGCAGGCGCTGGAACGCCAGGCGATCGGCGGTGCTGCCGAGGCTGCGCAGGCCGTCCGCCACCCACGGCGTGTTGTTTTCCAGCAGGATCACCAGATCGAAACGGTATTCGTCGATCAGCGCCTGCACGAAGGGGTGTTCACGCCCTTCGTACTTTTTGCAAAACGCCTGCGTAGTCACGAAATCGGTATCGATAAACGCCACCTTGTTGGCGTACTTGACCGCGAAATCCACGTATTGCGCCTGCCCGAGGGCAATTTTGTCGTAGTCGGAATACTGCAGCGCCATCTCGTCGCCGCCCAGGTGCGAAAACACGTAATCGCGGCCATATTCCCAGGCGCTGGTGGTGTTGAAGATGTTGGCCAACTTGTTGACCAACGTCGACTTGCCGCTCGATTCGCCGCCGAGGATCGCTACGGTGCGCACGAAGAACGGCTTCACCTCGGTCGGGATGTAATCCCAATAGCGGAACGGATCCTGGCGGATCTGATTGCCGCTGATGTTCATGAACGAACGCTCGGGGTCGACCAAGATGGTTTCGATGCCCAGATGCTCGCGGTAGCGCGGCGCATCCTGCGCTTCGCTGGAATAGATGAAGCTCGGCACGATGCCCTTCTGTTCCATAAAGGCCTTCATGCCGTCGCTCCACACGTTCCAGCCGTGCGGATAGGGTTCGATGCCCTGTTCGTCGAACGAGTGGATATGGATGTTTTTCTGGTACTTGAAGGTCTGCAGCAGCCAGCGCAGGCGATCGCTGACCGTCGGCTGTTGCGACATCGAACTGTTCTCGAACAGCTCGCGATCGCGCGGCTCGTCATGGCACAAGATAACGTGCAGCTCGTCCACCTGGCTGCAGGCGCGCTGGATCAGGTAGATGTGGCCGGTGTGCAGCGGGTAAAATTTACCAAACACCACGCCGACTTTAACCTCTTTACGCGGGAACTCCAGCCCGAGAAAACGGTGCAGCGCCTCGAGCTTTTGCGCGCTCGGGCTTTTGATCTTGTCGTTCAACAGCTGGCTGAGATAGCCTTTGGTCATGCCGCTGGCATCCGCCACCTGCTGCAAAGTACAGCCCTTTTGCTTAATGGACGTCTTCAGGTAATCAAATTGCGGCATGGCCACCTCCGTTTAGTATGCTAAACAAAATAGCATATCTTTCTCGCCGTCGGCGACATTAATAAAACTCTTCCAGCACGTCCAGCGCGTCCGCCAGCTTCTTGACCCCGAACACCTGCATGTTGGCCGGCGGCTTCTTCGGCATGTTGCCGTGCGGCACGATGGCACGCTTGAAACCGTGCTTGGCCGCTTCGGAGATGCGCTCCTGGCCGCTCGGCACCGGGCGAATCTCCCCCGCCAACCCCACTTCGCCGAACACCACCAGATCGTTCGGCAGCGGCCGATCGCGCAGGCTCGAAACCAGCGACATCAGCAGCGCCAGATCGGCGCTGGTCTCGCTGACCTTTACCCCGCCGACCACGTTGACGAACACGTCCTGATCCGACATCTGCAGCCCGCCGTGCCGGTGCAGCACCGCCAGCAGGATCGCCAACCGGTTCTGCTCCAGGCCCACCGCCACGCGGCGCGGGTTGGACATCATCGAGTGATCCACCAGCGCCTGAATCTCCACCAGCAGCGGCCGTGTACCTTCCCACACCACCATCACCGAGCTGCCGGAGGTGACTTCGTCGCCGCGGCTAAGGAAGATCGCCGAAGGGTTGCTGACTTCGCGCAGCCCCTGTTCGGTCATGGCAAACACGCCCAGCTCGTTGACCGCGCCGAAGCGGTTCTTGTGGCTGCGCAGAGTGCGGAAGCGGGAATCGGCGTCGCCATCCAGCAGCACCGAACAGTCGATACAGTGTTCCAGCACTTTCGGCCCGGCCAGCGAGCCGTCTTTGGTGACGTGGCCGACCATGACGATCGCCACGCCGCGCGTCTTGGCGAAGCGCGTCAGATAGGCGGCGGTTTCCCGCACCTGCGCCACGCTGCCCGGCGAAGACTGAATGTCCGCCATGTGCATCACCTGAATCGAGTCGATCACCATCAGCTTCGGCTGCTCCTGCTCGGCGATCAGGCAGATCTGCTCGATGCTGGTTTCCGACAGCATGTTCAGGCCGCCGGTCGGCAGCCCCAGACGGTGAGCGCGCATCGCCACCTGCTGCAGCGACTCCTCGCCGGTGACGTACAGGGTTTTCATCTGTTCGGACAGTTTGCACAGCACCTGCAGCAACAGGGTGCTCTTGCCGGCGCCGGGGTTGCCGCCGATCAGAATGGCGCTGCCGGGCACCACGCCGCCGCCCAGCACGCGGTCGAACTCGAGAAAGCCGGTGGTGAAGCGCGGCAGCGCCTCAAGGCTGATTTCCGACAGCTTCTGTACCTTGCTGACGCCGGCGTCGCCGGCATAACCGCTGAGGCGATCGTTGCGCGCCGCTGCGGGCGACGCGGCCAAACGCACTTCCGTGATGGTGTTCCAGGCATGACAGGCGCTGCACTGCCCCTGCCAACGCGGATAGTCCGCCCCGCACTCATTGCACACAAATGCCCGTTTTGCCGCTTTTGCCACGTCTTACCTCAATCTTTCGTTATCGCACTTCGTGTTTCAGGCTGCCGGTGAGAATACACAGCACGCCCATCAGATCCGCATGCCGGATCGCCACCTGCGCTTTTTCATACACTTTCGGTTTGGCGTGGTAGGCGATGCCCAACCCCGCCGCCTGCATCATTTTCAAATCGTTGGCGCCGTCGCCGATGGCCACGGTCTGCGCCAGCGGGATCTCAAGCTTCTCCGCCAGCCGCAGCAGCGTGTCGGCTTTGAACTGTGCGTCCACCACCGGCCCCAGCACTTCGCCGGTCAGCTTGCCGTCGCGGATCTCCAGCTCATTGGCCGCTGCCGCCACCAGCCGCAGCCGGTTGCGCAGGTATTCGGCATAGTAGGTGAAGCCGCCGGAGGCGATCGCCACATGCCAGCCCATCGCCTGCAGCTTGCCCACCAGGCTGGTCAGCCCCGGCATCAGCGGCAGCTCGTCGCGCACCTGCTTGAGGATGTTGGCGTCGGCCCCTTTCAGCGTGCCGACGCGCTGGCGCAGGCTGGCGGTAAAGTCCAGCTCGCCGCGCATCGCGCGTTCGGTGACTTCCGCCACCTGCTCGCCGACGCCCGCCAGCTTGGCGATCTCGTCGATGCACTCGATCTCGATCGCCGTCGAATCCATGTCCATCACCAGCAGCCCCGGCGTGCGCAGGTGTGGGATCTTGCCGAGCGGCGCCACGTCCAGCCCGCTCTCCGCCGCCAGCAGCTTGGCGCGCGGCGTTAACGTGCCCGCCAACCGCACCACCTGATAGTCGTCCACGCCCCAGGCGGTGACGATCACCATCGCCGCGCCGAGCTTGCGTTGGAATTGCGTAATGCGCGCCTTGTCCAGCTTCCTGCCGTATAACAGCCACCCGGTATTGCCTGCCCGGTAGTCCAGCGGCATCACTTCGTCGCCGCTGAGCGAAAGGGGAAGACCCGGCCATTGAGAGATCTCCGCCGGAAGATCGCAATAGGTCAGACTGTTTGACATCATTGACTCCTGAATGGACAAAAACGCTGCATGATAAAACGACGCATCAAGCTATCCTATCGCCAGCGGTTCTGGCAACATAAAGTGTCCCCGATGCCCAAGGAACCTGCATGGCTCGCGCTAAACTGAAATTTCGCCTGCACCGCACCGCTATTATCCTGATTTGCCTGGCTTTGCTGGTGCTGCTGATGCAGGGCGCCTCTTATTTTAGCCTGAGTCACCAAATGGCGCGATCCGAGCAGGTTGAAGAACTGGCGCAGACGCTGACCAAACAGGTCGCCTACAGCCTGGCGCCGCTGCTGGACGACGACGGCAACACCCCGCGCATCGACGCCATCCTCAAGCAGCTCACCGATCACAGCCGCATTCTCGACGTCAGCGTGTATCAGCTGGACGGCACGCTGGTCTCCCACGCCGGGGAACAGATAAGTATACGCGATCGCCTGTCGCTCGACGGCAAACGCGCCGGCAGCTACTTCAACCACCAGTTGGTCGAATCCATTCAGGGCAAAGACGGCCCG
Source organism: Serratia sp. 121840015-1 (assembly GCF_053627655.1). Taxonomy (NCBI): domain Bacteria; kingdom Pseudomonadati; phylum Pseudomonadota; class Gammaproteobacteria; order Enterobacterales; family Yersiniaceae; genus Serratia; species Serratia sp. 121840015-1. The sequence continues at coordinate 332,195 of NZ_JBSEYF010000002.1, read as the reverse complement.
ATCGGCTTTATCCGCATCACCCTCGACACCCACGTGTTGGCGACCGAATCCAAGCAGGTGGACAACACCACCAACCTGCTGCGCCTGATGATCCTGCTGGCGCTGGCGATCGGCATCATTCTGGCGCGCACCCTGCTGCAACACCGCCGCAGCCGCTGGCAGCAGTCACCGTACCTGTTGACCGCCAACACGCCGTTGGCAGAAGGCAATACGGTGGAAGACGACGAAGAGGATGCGCCGGAGAAAAAACAGGAAGCGCCGAAGAAGGGGTAACTCAGGCCAGGCGCTGAATGCGCTCGCGCCGTTTTCTTGTCCTTTCGGTGAATAGATTGTCCGTAACAACGGGATCCACAACCAATTGAAAGGTAAAGCGTTAGCCAAAACTGGCCAAGCGGAATGAATAGATTGACGGGCGGGCGTCATGATGACGCCCGCCGGGGTATTACGCTTTGTCGCCCAGCAGCACGGATTCCAGCGCGATAACGATCATTTCGTTAAAGGTGGTCTGGCGTTCCGCCGCCGTGGTCGCTTCGTGACGCAGGATGTGATCGGACACGGTGCAGATGGTCAGCGCCTTGCAGCCGAACTCTTCGTACAGCTCCGCCGCCACGCCGTAGATGCCGGCCGCTTCCATTTCCACGCCCAGGATGCCGTACTTCTTCATCACCTGGAACATGTCCGGATCCGGCGTGTAGAACAGATCGGCGGAGAAGATGTTGCCCACGCGCGCCGGGATGCCCTGCGCCGCCGCCGCGTCGACCGCGTTGCGCACCATGTCGAAGTCGGCGATCGCCGCGTAGTCGTTGTCCTTGAAGCGCAGACGGTTCACCTTGGAGTCGGTGCACGCGCCCATGCCGATCACCACGTCACGCAGTTTGATATCGTCACGCACCGCGCCGCAGGAGCCCACGCGAATGATCTTCTTCACGCCGAATTCGGCGATCAGCTCGCGCGCATAGATGGAGCAGGACGGGATGCCCATGCCGTGGCCCATTACGGAGATGCGGCGGCCTTTGTAGGTGCCGGTGAAGCCCAACATGCCGCGCACGTTGTTCACTTCCACCGCGCCTTCCAGGAAGGTTTCGGCGATGTATTTTGCACGCAGCGGATCGCCCGGCATCAGTACTACGTCAGCGAAATCACCCATCTCAGCATTAATGTGCGGCGTAGCCATAATTTTCTTCCTTTAGAAATCTTATTTAATAAAAACGTCAAACATCTAAGCCTTGAATGTCGAGTTGCAGCCAGGCAGCTAGCGGGTGAATCCCCAGGAGCTTACTTGAGTAAGTGACTGGGGTTCACGCGTGAAGCTAACAACGCTGCGGCTTGAAAGACAGGGCTTAGAACATGCTCTTACCGTAATCCATCGGCGACAGGCCAAAATAATTGGCGACGGTCTGGCCGATGTCGGCAAAGGTCTCGCGGTGGCCCAGCGAGCCCGGCTTCACTTTCGGGCCGTAAACCAGCACCGGGATGTGTTCGCGGGTGTGGTCGGTGCCCGGCCAGGTCGGGTCGCAGCCGTGGTCGGCGGTGAAGATGATGATGTCTTCGTCTTTCACCAGCTTCAGCAGCTCCGGCAGGCGGCGGTCGAACAGCTCCAGCGCGGCAGCGTAGCCCGCCACGTCGCGGCGGTGGCCATAGGAGGAGTCAAAGTCCACGAAGTTGGTGAACACGATGGTGTTGTCGCCGGCCTTTTCCATTTCGATCAGGGTCGCGTCGAACAGCGCGTCGATGCCGGTCGCCTTCACCTTCTTGGTGATGCCGACGTTGGCGTAGATGTCGGCGATTTTACCGATCGACACCACTTCGCCGCCCTTCTCATCCACCAGCTTTTTCAGCACGGTCGGCGCCGGCGGCTCTACCGCCAGATCGTGACGGTTGCCGGTGCGCTGGAAGTGGCCCGGCTTATCGCCGACGAACGGACGCGCGATCACGCGGCCGATGTTGTAGCCGCCTTCGGTCAACTCTTCACGCGCGATTTCGCACAGCTCATACAGGCGATCCAGGCCGAAGGTTTCTTCATGGCAGGCGATCTGGAACACCGAGTCGGCGGAGGTGTAGAAAATCGGCTTGCCGGTTTTCATGTGCTCTTCGCCCAGCTGATCGAGGATCACGGTGCCGGACGAGTGACAGTTGCCCAGGTAACCCGGCAGCTTGGCGCGCTCGACCAGCTTGTCCAGCAGTGCCTGCGGGAAGCTGTTGTGCTCGTCCGTGAAGTAGCCCCAGTCGAACAGCACCGGCACACCGGCGATTTCCCAGTGGCCCGACGGCGTGTCTTTACCGGAAGAGAGCTCGCTGGCGTAAGCGTAAGCGCCGATGATGTCGGCGTTGCGGTCCAGCCCCTGCGGGAAGTTGCCGGTGGACTCTTCCGCCGCTTTACCGAGGCCCAGACGGCTCAGGTTAGGCAGCGTCAGCGGCCCCTGGCGGCCCACGTTGGCCTCACCGCGCGCGCAAACCTCGGCGATGTGGCCCAGGGTGTCGGAACCCTGGTCGCCAAAACGTTCGGCGTCTTCGCTGGCGCCGATGCCGAAGGAGTCCAATACCATAATAAATGTGCGTTTCATCTGTGCTCTCCTGCGTGTTCTCACGCTTTGGACGGCCGCGAAAAAGCCGCGGCCGTTCCTGATTCTTGGGTTATTCCGTGATGCGCTTATACACCACCGGCGTCGCTTCCGGCGCCTTGTCGCTCAGCGTCATTGCGCTGCGCACCGCATCGGCCGCCTGCTGCCAGCTCTCTTCATCGTTGGCGTGGATCATCGCCAACGGCTGCTGGGCATCCACTTTATCACCCAGGCGCGCCACTTCGGTCAGCCCAACGCTGTAGTCGATGGCGTCGCTCGCCCGGCGACGGCCGCCGCCCAGCGAAACCACCGCCATGCCCAGCGCGCGGGTATCCATGGCGCTGATGATGCCCGGCTTTTCAGCATACACCGGCTTGCTCAGCGTTGCCGCCGGCAGATAGCTATCGTAGCGTTCGACGAAGTCTATCGGCCCCTGCTGCGCCGCCACCATGCGGCCAAACACCTCCGCCGCCTTGCCGTTGTCCAGCACCGCCTGCAGTTTGGCGCGCGCGTCGGCCTCGTCTTGCGCCAGGCCGCCGGACAGCAGCATTTCCACGCACAGCGCCAGCGTCACTTCCAGCAGGCGCGGGTTGCGGTATTCGCCGGTCAGGAAGCGCACCGCTTCGCGCACTTCCACCGCGTTGCCGGCGCTGGAGGCCAGCACCTGGTTCATGTCGGTCAGCAGCGCGGTGGTCTTGCAGCCCGCGCCGTTGGCCACGCCGACGATCGCCTGCGCCAAGTCTTGCGACAGCGCATAGGTCGGCATAAAGGCACCGGAGCCGACCTTCACGTCCATCACCAGCGCATCCAGCCCTTCCGCCAGCTTCTTGGCCAGAATGGAGGCGGTGATCAGCGGAATCGAATCCACGGTAGCGGTAATGTCGCGGGTGGCGTAGAAACGTTTGTCCGCCGGCGCCAGCGAGCTGGTCTGGCCGATGATCGCCACGCCGACGTCCTGAATGATTTTGCGGAAGGCGTTATCGTCCGGGAAAATATTGAAGCCCGGAATGGCTTCCAGCTTGTCCAGCGTGCCGCCGGTATGCCCCAGGCCGCGGCCGGAGATCATCGGCACATAGCCGCCGCAGGCCGCCACCATCGGGCCGAGCATCAGCGAGGTCACGTCGCCCACGCCGCCGGTCGAATGCTTGTCGACGATCGGGCCGTTCAGCGCCAGACTCTTCCAATCCAGCACGGTACCGGAATCGCGCATCGCCATGGTAAGCGCCACGCGCTCCGGCATGCTCATGTCATGGAAATAAATGGTCATCGCCAGCGCGGCGATCTGCCCTTCCGACACCACGTTGTCGCGAATGCCGTTGATGAAAAAGCGGATTTCCGCTTCGCTTAACGGCTGGCCGTCGCGTTTTTTACGAATAATTTCTTGAGCCAGGAACAAAGCATCCCCCTGTGTCGCCGAGAGTCGGTGCAGACGGGCGCGCCTGGCGCCCGCCAACGAAATCGATCAGTAGCCGCCGCCGACGGTCTGGGTCTGGTGGCCCAGCGCGGTCAGCAAGCTGGCCAGCAGGCTGGAAGCTCCAAAGCGGAAATGCCGCGCATCGGCCCAGCCTTCGCCCAGAATACGATCGGCAAGTTGCAGATAATGCAGCGCATCCTCTGCGGTGCGCACGCCGCCGGCCGGCTTGAAGCCCACCGTCTTCGCCACGCCCAGATCGCGGATCACCGACATCATCAGCTCGGCGCTTTCCAGCGTGGCGTTGACCGGCACCTTGCCGGTGGAGGTCTTGATAAAGTCCGCCCCGGCCTTGATGGCGATTTCGGACGCCTTGCGGATCAGGTCGGCCTGCTTCAGCTCACCGGTTTCGATGATCACTTTCAGCAGCACGTTGGCCGCCTGACAAGCCTGCTTGCACTGTTTCACCAGCTCGAAGCCGACCTGTTCGTTGCCGGCGATCAGCGCGCGGTAAGGGAACACCACGTCCACTTCATCCGCGCCATAGGCGATGGCCGCGCGGGTTTCCGCCAGCGCGATGTCGATATCGTCGTTGCCATGCGGGAAGTTAGTCACGGTGGCGATACGGATATCCGGCGTGCCTTGCTCACGCAGCGCCTTGCGCGCTACCGGGATAAAACGCGGGTAGATGCAGATGGCCGCCGTGTGGCCGGCCGGGCTGTTGGCCTGACGACAGAGGGCGATTACTTTCTCGTCGGTGTCATCATCATTCAGCGTGGTTAAATCCATCAGGTTCAGCGCACGTTGCGCTGCTGCGGTTAATTCGGTCATAAAACTCTCCAACTGAGTACCTGGGTGTTGGCGAGCGGACTTGGTTCCATGAAGATAGCGCAGGGGAACGGCATTCCCTCGGCGGCAACTGAGATCCTTCTCACCGCACATGGCCACCCGCCTTGCGGCCGGCCAGTAATAGCTATTTGAACACGAATGCCAAGGGCGATTCGCGTTCATCGTCACACTATATGAAATAGCACTGTAACAGACCGGAATTATATGTGAATAGCATCACAAAATAACGCGATATCGTTCACAAATTCGCTAAAGAAGCGGCTGAAGATCGCGGGTGCGGCAAGCACCCGCGTTGCTTAGAGTATAGGCGGAGTCCCGCGATCGGTCGCGCCGTCGCGGGCTCCGGGATGGCTTACAGCGCCAGGAAGAAACCGGCGATGGTGGCGCTCATCAGGTTGGACAGCGTGCCCGCCGCCACGGCCTTCAGACCGAAACGCGCGATGTCGTGGCGACGGTTGGGCGCCATGCTGCCCAGACCGCCCAGCAGGATCGCCACCGAGGAGAGGTTGGCGAAGCCGCACAGCGCGAAGGAGATGATCGCCTTGGTATGGGCCGACAGCACCTGCAGGCCTTCCGCAGCCACCACGTCGTCCGGACGCAGATAGGCGCCGAAGTTCATGTAGGCGACGAACTCGTTGACGATGATCTTCTGGCCGATAAACGAACCGGCGGTCATCGCCTCGCTCCACGGCACGCCGATCAGGAAGGCGATCGGCGAGAACACCCAGCCGAGGATCAGTTCAAGCGACAGCTGCGGATAATCGAACCAGCCGCCGATACCGCCGAGAATGCCGTTAAGCAAGGCGATCAGCGCGATAAACGCCAGCAGCATCGCACCGACGTTCAGCGCCAGCTGCATGCCGGAAGCCGCGCCGGAAGCCGCCGCGTCGATCACGTTGGCCGGACGATCTTCTTCGGCGATCAGCTTCATCGCATCGTCTTTATCGTGGGTCTGCTCGGTTTCCGGCACCATCAGCTTGGCGAACAGCAGCCCGCCCGGCGCGGCCATGAAGGACGCGGCGATCAGGTATTCCAGCGGCACGCCCATCTGCGCGTACCCTGCCAGCACCGAACCGGCTACCGAGGCCAGGCCGCCGCACATCACGGCGAACAGCTCTGACTGGCTCATGGTGGCGATATACGGGCGCACCACCAGCGGCGCTTCGGTCTGGCCAACGAAAATGTTGGCGGTCGCCGACAGCGATTCGGTGCGCGAGGTGCCCAGCAGCTTGTGCAGGCCGCCGCCCAGCACGCGGATCACCAACTGCATGATGCCGAGGTAGTACAGCACCGCAATCAGCGAGGAGAAGAACACGATCACCGGCAGAACACGCAGCGCGAACACGAAGCCGCCGCCGCCGAACACCTCGAACATCTTGTCGGACACCAGCCCGCCGAAGATGAACGAAATGCCCTGATTGCCGTAGGCGATAACGTTTGCCACGCCGTTAGACATACTGCCGAGGATGCTGCGGCCCAGCGGCACGTACAGCACCAGCGCGCCGATGCCGATCTGGATGATGAACGCCCACACGACGGTGCGCAGTTTAATGGCCCGGCGGTTGCTGGAGAGCAGCACCGCAATGGCGATCAGCACCGCCATACCGACCAGACTCATGATGAGTTGCATGCAAAGTTTCCCTGTTGCAAAAAATAAAGTACATCCCTGCTCATGAAGAGAGGTCTGCTATTGGAGTGTTTCGGGGGGGATTATACTGAGCGAGGTCACCCTCGCACCGATTTATGTCACAAATGTATACAACGAGACGCAAATGAAAATCTTATAACGTGACGCAAGTCACGTTATAAACCCATCAATCCGGCATGGCGAACAGTGCCTGAGTATTGCGTTGCAGGTGGGCGGCAATCTCGTCGGCCGGTTCCGGCCGCAGCTCGCACAGCGTTTGAAACACCTCGGCGGCGCGTTCGGGGCGATTCGGCTGCCCCTGATAGCCGGCCAGCGGCATGTCCGGCGCATCGGTCTCCAGCAGCAGCGCCTCGAGCGGCAACTGCGCCATCACGCCGCGCGTTTTTTGCGCCCGCTCATAGGTGATGGTGCCGCCCACGCCGATGTAATAGCCGAGGCGGATAAAGGCCTGCGCCTGCGACAGGCTGCCGGCGAAGCCGTGCACCACGCCGCGACGCGGCAACTGCATGCGCCGCAGCGCCGCGGCCAGCTGATCGTGGGTGCGGCGCGAATGGAGGATCACCGGCAGGTCATGCTGTTTCGCCAGCCTCAGCTGGGCCAGCAGCACGCTTTGCTGGCGCTCGAACTGCGGGTTGTCCATATACAGATCGAGCCCGATCTCCCCCACTGCCACCAGCTTGCGCGGCCGTTCGGCCAGCAGCGTTGCCAGCTGCTCCAACTGCGGCTCATGATGCTGCGCGATATACAACGGGTGCAGCCCCAGCGCGGCGAACAGCGGCGCGTGATCTTGCGCCAGCCGCAGCACCCGGGCAAAGCGATCGGCGGTGACCGTCGGGACGATGATGCGCTGCACGCCGGCGCTTGCCGCCCGCGTCAGGCTCTCGGCCTCATGCCCGGTAAAGGGCGGAAAATCGAAATGGCAGTGAGTATCGGTAAAGGCGTAACTCACAGCGCCCCCCCTTCACCCGGCGGCAAATCACCCGGCAGAATGATCTTCGGCGCCGCTACCGCGGCCTCCGGCTGCGCGCCCAGCTCGGACGGCATGACGATATCGGTCACGATCGGCGAAGGCATTCTGACGTTCTCCGGCTGGATCAGGCGGCGCGACAGCGCTTTTTTCACCTTCATGCCGTCCGGCTCCGGCTGCGCCATCCACTGGCCGACGGTGGCCAGGAAGTAACGGCCGCAGCGGCGCCCCAGGTGATAATCCTGATTGAGCGACCCCAGTCGGCTGCCCAGCGCATTGCTGGCCAGCGGCTTCGGCGGAAAGATTTCGAAGATGCGCAGCTTGCCCGGCGGCTTCTCGATAAAGCGCTGGATGCGGTGATAGCTTTGCTCGTGATGCTGCAGGATGCGCACCATCTGCTGCAGGCTGCTGTCGCTCAGCCAGTGCTCCATGCGCTTCATCCACTGCGGGGTGTAGTACATCTGCGAGGGCACGGTGCGGATCACCACGATGGTGTCAGCGCCGCGACGATAGGCCTCTTCCACCGGGATCGCATCGCTGATGCCGCCGTCCTGATAGCTGACGCCGTCCAGCTCCACGCCCTGGCGATAAAAACCGGGAATGGCGCTGGACGCCTTGATGGCCGGCAGCCAGCGTTCGCGCTGCGCCGGCAGGTAGGTCGGCTCAAAGTCATCGCTGCGGCAGGCGCACAGCAGGAACTCGCGCCCGTCGGTAAAGTGCTGTTCCGCCACGTCCATCGCCAACGGCATCTGCGCCGCCGCCGTATCGACCAGCCAATCGAGATCGATCAGATGCCCGCCGCGCACGAAGCGCAGCGGATTGAAGAACTGGGCCGAGGTGGTGTAGCGGGTGATTACCCGACGCGCGTAGCCCACCTGCCCGCAGATATAGGCGGACAGATTCTGGGCGCCGGCCGACGTGCCGATCAGCAGATCGAAAGGGTTAAAGCCCGCGCGCTGAAACTCGTCCAGCACGCCGGCGGTGAAAATGCCGCGCTGGCCGCCGCCTTCGCAGACCAGCGCCATCTTGCCTGGCCGAAAGGGTTTAGACGCCAGCGGTTCTATATTGCCGAGCGTGATGGGTATTCTGTATCCCAACTTGGCATCCTCAGTGAGACGTTTTCTCCGAGGATACCGCGTCTCGCTCTCTTCCGTAATCCTCTTGCAGTACGCCGGCGAGGAAATCGTTGCTGCCGGCCAGCCAGGCATAATCGCTGCCTGACCATTCTGCCCACGCCTGCCATACCTGGCCTTTCAGCTGTTTCCAGCGCCCGACGATGATGTCGCTGTTCATGGCCGGCCCTCCCCGACGTGAGAAAAGGAGTTAAGCTTTGTTACAGTTTACGGGAAAATGCCCGCCGGCTAAGGGCGACGGCGGCCGGTGAACAGGCTGACCAGGAACAGGATGATGCCGACAACGAACACGATTTTAGCCGCCCAGGCAGCGGTGCCCGCCAACGAACCGAACCCCAGCGCCGCAGCGATAAGCGCGATGACTAAAAAGATAATGCCCCAACGAAACATAAGCTTCTCCTTACCATTGTGAAAAAATTCGCTGCCATCTACCACCCCGACAACGGGACGTCGACGGCAAATCAGTTTCTTTTTTTGGTGTTACATGCCGGGCCGCCTTCACGGCCCGACAGATGCGGCTTGTTGTTGCTTGTTACGGGCGCCTGGCGGAATTACTGCTTGACCACCAGGTCGTTTTTCACGCTTTTCACGCCGTCGATAGCCTTGGCGATGCTTTCCGCACGCTCAGACTGCGCCTGCGTTTTCACCTCACCGGACAGCTGCACCACGCCATCGGTGGTTTCCACTTTCACATTGCGCGACGGCACGATGTCATCGGCCAACAGCTTGGCTTTCAGCTCGCTGGTGGTGGCGGTGTCACCGGCATACGATTTGATCGACTGGTTGGCTTCATCTTTCACATGCAGCTTGTCGCTGACGGTCTTGACGCCTTCCACCTTGCCGGCGACCGCGACCGCATGCTCCGCCTGCGCCTGGCTGCCGACGAACCCACTCAGGATCACGGTGCCTTTTTCGGTTTTCACCGAAATGTCGGAGCTTTTGATAGTCTTATCTTCCACCAACGCACTTTTAACTTTAGCCGTTATCGCGCTGTCATCCATGTAACCGTCAACTTTTTTCATGGAGCTATCGATTTTGGCACCGGCACTATCCGCGGCGTTAGACGCCTTGTTGAGCAGGCTGTCTTCGGCCAGCGCACTGCCGCTTACCAAAACAGAACCCAATACGACAGCCATCAGCGAGTGTGCAAATTTGGTCTTTTTCATCGATCTCTTCCTTTTGTTGGGGGCTCTCGACGCCAGAGCGCCGGAACCCTGCGGCCACCTTCACGCGGCCTTCTCGGTAAATACTTCATCATCGCTATACGATTAAGCGTTCACGACAGGAGTATTGCAACGGCCGTGCCAACTCAAAAAACACCTTAAAAATCAAAGAAAAAAATTCAGAAGTCGAATTTTTAGCCAAAAAACTGTCGTCTATTGGCGACAGGCTAAGTTACACAAAACTGAAATATAGCTATCTCATTGATATTTAAAGATACTTACTGTCTCCTATCGGCAACACACCAGAATAACTCACCAAACAAATAGCGTATTACAGTGATTTACTCTCAAGCAATGTGCGGACATCTCGTTAAAGATAGACCATCAGACGGAAAACGCAGGCCAAACGAACATCGCCTGGCGATAGCGGTTCGCAGGATAAAATATGAGGAAGATTTATTAATTAGCGCAGTGAGGATAGGAGAAGCGTGCAGGGCGCACTGGGCGCCCTGCCGAGCGATCAGTGTTCGCGGGTTTTGCGGAAGGTCACGTCAGGATAGCGTTCCTGCGTCAGGTTGAGGTTCACCATGGTCGGCGCGATGTAGGACAGGTTGTCCCCGCCATCCAGCGCCAGGTTGATCTCGTTCTTGCGCTTGAACTCTTCGAACTTCTTCACGTCGTCGCACTCGACCCAGCGCGCGGTCGACACGTTGACCGATTCGTACAGCGCTTCCACGTTGTACTCGCTCTTCAAACGCGCCACCACCACGTCGAACTGCAGCACACCGACCGCGCCGACGATCAGATCGTTGTTGGCGATCGGACGGAACACCTGTACCGCGCCCTCTTCGGACAGCTGCACCAGCCCCTTCAGCAGCTGTTTCTGCTTCAGCGGGTCGCGCAGGCGAATGCGGCGGAACAGCTCCGGCGCGAAGTTCGGAATACCGGTGAACTTCATGTCTTCACCCTGGGTGAAGGTATCGCCGATCTGAATGGTGCCGTGGTTGTGCAGGCCGATGATGTCGCCCGGGTAGGCTTCTTCCACGTGCGAACGGTCGCCGGCCATAAAGGTCAGCGCGTCGGAGATCACTACGTCTTTGCCGGTACGCACCTGGCGCAGCTTCATGCCCTTCTCGTAGCGGCCGGAAACCACGCGCATAAAGGCCACGCGGTCGCGGTGTTTCGGATCCATGTTGGCCTGGATCTTGAAGACGAAGCCGGTGAATTTCTCTTCCGCCGCCGTCACTTCGCGGGTGTCGGTTTTGCGCGGCATCGGCGCCGGCGCCCAGGCAACCAGACCGTCCAGCATGTGATCCACGCCGAAGTTACCGAGTGCGGTACCGAAGAACACCGGGGTCAGCTCGCCGCTCAGGAAAGCCTCCTGATCGAACTCGTGGGAAGCGCCCTGCACCAGCTCCAGCTCATCGCGCAGCTGAGCCGCCAGATCTTCGCCCACCGCCGCATCCAGCTCCGGGTTGTCCAGGCCTTTGACGATGCGCACTTCCTGGATGGTGTGGCCTTTACCGGTCTGATACAGGTAGGTTTCATCCTTGTACAGGTGGTAAACGCCCTTGAACAGCTTGCCGCAGCCGATCGGCCAGGTGATAGGCGAGCAGGCGATCTTCAGTTCGCGCTCGACTTCATCCATCACTTCCATCGGATCGCGGATGTCGCGGTCCAGTTTGTTCATGAAGGTCAGGATCGGCGTGTCGCGCAGACGGGTGACTTCCATCAGCTTACGGGTACGATCCTCAACGCCCTTGGCGGCGTCGATCACCATCAGACAGCAGTCGACGGCGGTCAGGGTACGGTAAGTATCTTCGGAGAAGTCTTCGTGCCCCGGGGTATCCAGCAGGTTAACCAGGCTGTCGCGGTACGGGAACTGCATCACGGAGGTGGTGATCGAGATCCCACGCTGCTTTTCCATTTCCATCCAGTCGGATTTGGCGTGCTGGCTGGAGCCACGGCCTTTTACCGTACCGGCGGTCTGGATCGCCTGTCCGAATAGCAGCACTTTTTCGGTAATGGTGGTTTTACCGGCATCGGGGTGCGAGATGATGGCGAAAGTTCTTCTTTTGGAGACTTCGCGGGCAAATTCACTAGGAGACATGGTTTTCAGGTTCTACGGTTAGTCCGCCCTGCGACATCATCAGAACGCGCCGATCGCGGCGCCGGGCAAAGCGGTGAATAAAAGATAACAGCCGGGCATTTTCGCCGATTTGCCAACCGGTGACAATCAATGCTTTTACCGGCCGGGCGGATTACGCCAGCGGCAGCGCCATCACGATCGCGTCTTCGCGGCCGTGGGCGCTCGGGTAATAATTGCGGCGCACGGTGACCTCGTTGAAACCGAGATCTTCATACAGTGCGATCGCCGCCTGGTTGGAGGCGCGCACCTCCAGCCACAGCGTCACCACGCCACGGCTCTCCAGCTGTTCGATCACCGCGTTGAGCAGCAGGCGGCCAAAGCCCCGGCGCTGCCACCGCGGATGAATGGCGATGTTGAACAGCGTGGCTTCGTCCAGCACGATCTGCGTGATGGCGAATCCCGCCATTTCCCCATCGGCGTTCAGCTTCAGGTTAAGGTAGCGATCGCCCTGATTGCTGGCGAAGGTGGTTTCCGTCCAGGGGAAAGCGTGGCTGGCTTGCTCAATGGTGAAGGCCGTGGCCAGGTCGGCCGCCGTCAGGGTAGAAATCGTGTTCATGATGACAAATCTGCTGCCAGAGGGCGCGTTTGGCCCCCGCGTCTTGGGAAAGCTCGGCCAGCGCCGGGCTGTATAGCTGCGCGCCGGCGACCGCAAGCGGTTCCGCCACGCCCAGCCGCCAACTGTTGCATGCGGTCTCTTCAGGCAGCATCGCCGCCTGTTCCGGCGTCAGGCTGTAGGTTTGCGCCGGCGTCAGCCCCAGGCTGAGCAGCACGTCGCAAAACAGCGGATCGTCGGACGCGGGCAGCGTCTGCGCCACCACCAGCAGGCGCGCCTCGGGCGGCAGGCTGACCGCCACTTCGCCCTGCAACACGCTCGGGCGGCGCAATGTCCACTGCGTAATACCCAGTTGTTGTAACAGCCAGTCGCGTTTTGATGCCATGCCGATTCCTACCCGTTGTGGTGCGCCATGCCTGCCATGCGCCGCGCTATGCTAACAAACCCGCGCAGCCCGCGCCAACAAACCCGTCGAACATATCGCCACAAAGCTCTATAATCCCCGGTCTCATTTCCAGGAGCCAATATCCGATGTCTGCATTAACCCCCGCCAGTGAAGTCATGCTGCGCCACAGTGATGAATTTATCGAACGCCGCGTGCTGTTTGCCGGCGACCTGCAGGACAGCCTGCCGGCCCAATTCGAGGCCGCGGACGTGCGCGTCCACACTCAGCAATACCATCACTGGCAGTTACTGAACCGGACGATGGGCGATAACGTGCAGTTCGGTTTGACCATCGATCCCGCTTTCGTCGCCGACTGCGATACGCTGGTTTACTACTGGCCGAAGAGCAAGCAGGAAGCGCAATTCCAGCTGTGCAACATCCTGGCGCTGCTGCCGGTGGGCGTAGACGTGTTCGTGGTCGGTGAAAACCGCAGCGGCGTGCGCAGCGCCGAGCCAACGCTGGAAGGCCACGTTGCGCTGGTGAAAATCGACAGCGCGCGCCGCTGCGGCCTGTATCACGGCCGTCTGGACGCGCAGACCGAATTCGACCTGAACGACTGGTGGGACAGCTATCAGCTGCACGATCTGGAAGTGAAAACGCTGCCGGGCGTGTTCAGCCGCGACGGCCTGGACGTCGGCAGCTCGCTGCTGCTGTCGACGCTGGAAAAACACATGAAAGGCAAGGTGCTGGACATCGGCTGCGGCGCCGGCGTGATGGCCTCGGTGATGGCCAAGCTGTCGCCGAAGGTGAAACTGACCCTCAGCGACGTCAACGCCGCCGCGGTGGAATCCAGCCGCGCGACGCTGGCCGCCAACGGCATCGAAGGCGAAGTGATCGTCAGCAACGTTTACTCCGACATCACCGGCCGTTTCGACATGATCATCTCCAACCCGCCGTTCCACGACGGGCTGCAGACCAGCCTGACCGCCGCTGAAACCCTGATCCGCGGCGCGGTGAAACACCTGCCGATCGGCGGCCAACTGCGCATCGTCGCCAACGCCTTCCTGCCGTACCCGGACATTCTGGACGCCACCTTCGGCAGCCACGAAGTGCTGGCGCAGAACGGCCGCTTCAAGGTGTATCAGGCCACCGTCGGCCGCCCACCGCGCGCGCCGAAGAAGAAATAATTCGCCGTTGGCGGAAAACGACAGAGCGCGGCCTGAGGCCGCGCTTTTTTTTAGCCGTTGATATAGGCCATCGACTCGGCGCCGTAGCGATCGCCGGCCGCTGCACTCAGCGGAAACACCGCTTCGATCGCCGCCAGTTCGGCCGCGCTCAGCGTTATCTCCGCCGCCGCGACGTTCTCTTCCAGATAGCGACGGCGTTTGGTGCCGGGGATCGGCACGATGTGCTCGCCCTGCGCCAACACCCAGGCCAGCGCCAGCTGTGAAGGCTTGACGTCCTTCTGCGCCGCCAGCTCACCCACCTTCTCCACCAGCGCCAGGTTGCGGGCGAAGTTTTCGCCCTGGAAGCGCGGATTGCCGCGGCGGAAATCGTCCTCGGCCAGATCCTCCGGCCGCCGGATAGCGCCGGTAAGGAAACCGCGCCCTAACGGGCTGTAAGGCACAAAGCCGATCCCCAGTCGCTCACAGGCGGCCAGCACGCCCTGTTCAGCATCGCGCGTCCACAGCGAATACTCGGTCTGCAACGCCGTGATCGGATGCACCTTGTGCGCCCGCTCCAGCGTGGCGACCGACGCCTCGCTCAGGCCGATATGGCGGATCTTGCCTTCGCGGATCAGATCCGCCATCGTGCCCACGACGTCTTCGATCGGCACCTGCGGATCGACCCGATGCTGATAATAAAGATCGATCTCCTCTACGCCCAAGCGCCGCAGGCTGCCTTCCACCGAGCGCCGGATATACTCGGGCCGGCTGCTGACGCCGCGCGCCGAAGGATCCGCCGGATCGCGCAGGATGCCGAACTTGGTAGCCAGGAACACCTGTTGCCGTTTGCCCTTGATCGCTTCCCCCACCAACTCTTCGTTGGTGTGCGGACCATACATGTCGGCGGTGTCGAGCAGCGTGACGCCCAGCTCCAGCGCCCGGTGCAGCGTGGCGATGGCCTCCTGCCGATCGGCGCCGGTGGAGTAGAAGTCGCTCATGCCCATGCATCCCAGCCCCAGGGCGGAGACGACGGGACCGTGGGAACCCAGTTTACGTTGTTGCATTGTGCAGCCCTCATGCGATGAACGGATAACGCAGCAAAGTCTGGTTGTTTACGCTACAAAGATAAATAATGCAGATCGCACATCACTGTTCAAAAATCACCAACAATCCGGAGTGGACATGGATCAGGTTCAAGCCATGCGCATTTTTACCCGCATCGTCGAACTGGGCAGCTTCAGCCGGGCGGCCGAGCGCCTGCAGCTGCCGCGCGCCACGGTCAGCAACGCGCTGAAACGGCTGGAGCAGCGGCTGGGCGTGCGCCTGCTGATCCGCACCACCCGCCAGGTACAGGTGACCAGCGAAGGCAGCCTTTACTATCAACGCTGCGTACAGCTGCTGGGGGCGCTTGAGGAAGCGGACACGCTGTTCAGCCACCATAAGCTGCAGCCATCCGGCAAGGTGCGTATCGACATGCCCCATTCGCTGGCGCGCCAGATCGTCATTCCGGCGCTGGGCGACTTTTACCGGCGCTATCCCGACATCACGCTGGCGCTGGGTGCCAACGACACCCACGTCGATCTGTTGCGCGAAGGCGTAGACTGCGTGCTGCGCGCCTGGGAAACCGAAGACGACAGCCTGGTGGCGCGGCGCATCGCCCAGCTGCCGCAGATCACCTGCGCTTCCCCCGCTTACCTGCAGGCCAGCGGCACGCCGCTCGACATCGATAGCCTGGCGCCGCACCGCGCGGTAGGGTATTTTTCCCTGGCCAGCAACCGCGATTATCCGCTGGAATTCTGCCGTGGCGACAAGGTGGAACTGCGCGAACTCCCTGCCCGGCTGAGCGTCAGCGGCGCCGACGCTTACATCGCCGGCGCGCGTGCCGGCATGGGGTTGATTCAGGCGGCGCGCTATTCACTTGCTCCCTGGCTGGAACGGGGCGAACTGGTGGAAGTGTTGGCGGACACGCCGCCTCCGCCGATGCCGATTTACATCATGTATCCGCCCGGCCGTTTCCTGGCGCCACGGGTCAGGGTGTTGATTGATTGGCTGATTTGGCTGTTTGACCAGCAGAAAAGCGGCGATATGGCTGTTTTTCCAGCAAACGCCCGCAAAGCGGGGAAATAACTGTTGACGTGCCCGCCAAAATCTCTAGAATTCGCCTCCGTGGTAACGTTACTCCGGTAATGTTTCTGGTACGCGAAGGTGGCGGAATTGGTAGACGCGCTAGCTTCAGGTGTTAGTGTCCTTACGGACGTGAGGGTTCAAGTCCCTCTCTTCGCACCAAATAACCACATGATTTATATTGCACTCAGCATCGATGCGAAGGTGGCGGAATTGGTAGACGCGCTAGCTTCAGGTGTTAGTGTTCTTACGGACGTGAGGGTTCAAGTCCCTCTCTTCGCACCAAGCTGGCGACGTAATATAAATCAAAGCAACAACATCGACTGTGCGAAGGTGGCGGAATTGGTAGACGCGCTAGCTTCAGGTGTTAGTGTCCTTACGGACGTGAGGGTTCAAGTCCCTCTCTTCGCACCAATTGATGATCTCTCCGGTAGTTCCCTCGAAAAAATCCCAACGCATTGATGATAAACACGCCTAAGCGTGGTTTTGCCGTTTCCGGCGTTTACGCGAAGCTGAAGTTGAGGCTGATTGCCGCCAGGCCGCCCGCCAGCGCCATGCAGGAAGGCAGCAGCAGATAGTGACGCAGCCGGCTGTTGAACAGCATCACCAGCGTCGCCAGCATCGCTATCACAATCAGGGTGCGCAGCTGCATCATATTCAGATCGATCAAGGCCAGCAGCGGCATCAGCGCGCACGGCAGCAAAACGCCCCAGGCGCTGGCCAGGCGATCGCCGAGGCACCAGCTGACGCCCCACAGTCCACACGCGGCAATCATGGCGGTGAGCATGATAACCCCCCTTTAAGTGATAATGATAACCAATATCATATAACACTTTTTTGGCCGCCGCATCATTTTCACTGCGGTGACCAAACCCAGATGACACCAGCATGAAAAAATGATAATTTGACATAAGAAAATTCCTAGTCCTGTTTGCATGATAATAATCACAATCATCAACCATGCAACTTCCGTGGATATTTCGCGCCGAGGGAATGCTTCTCAACCTTAATTATTCGACAGAACGACTTTGCAAAGAGTGACCTCCGTATGAACGCCCGTTCTTATCAGGAATTACTGAACAGCAAGCAGCGCCTGGCATTATTTCTTTTTCTGGTGATGAATGCCGCCTCTTCCGTATTTACGTTATTGTTCCCTTTTAGGGATACGCCCTCATTTACCCTACCTTTATTATGTATACCGCTATTTTGTCTGGCGGCGGCGCTATTCTCCCTGCAAACGCCGCGGAAATACCTGTGTAAACTCAACCTGTTCGCCAGCGTGCTCGGCCTGCTTTGGGCCGCCCATATTTACGTTAAAAGTCAATATTGCCTACCGAATAACCAAGATTTTTTATTAATTAGTTTGTTCAGCATCTTTTTTATCAGCGCTATTTCTCTGACGGATAACTTTACCGCCTTTTGTTTACACGCCGTGCCTTCCGCAATGGTGATCCTGGCTTTAGACGGTATGCATAATACCCTGCGGATATTATTCACCACGCTATTACCTATTATCGCTTTCTCCATCCACCACCTGATGTTGAAACGCAGTGAAATCTTTACCCACGCGCTGGTGGCCAACCTGTATAACGAACGGGACAAATTCAATAATTTAAGCATGCTCGATCCCCTGACCGGTCTTTATAACCGTCGCGGGCTGGAGAATAAGATCAACATGCTGCTGGAACCGCAAACCGGCCGCCACTACGTGCTGCTGCTGGATATCGACCACTTCAAGGTCTACAACGACAGCTACGGCCACGCGATGGGCGACCGGGCGCTGGTGCAGGTGGCGATCGCCATCCGCGATGCGGTACGTTCGCGCGACATCGTGGTGCGCTACGGCGGGGAAGAGTTTTTGGTGCTGCTGACCAACGTGCACGAAGGCTATGCGGCGCAGCTGGCCGAGCGGGTGCGCCAACGGGTGGCGGAACTGAACATCCCACACGGCGCCAGCCCGCAGCACAGCGGCACGCTGACGCTCAGCGCCGGCATCTCCGCGCTGGAAAAGCTGGACGTCGAGTCGGCGATCGGCGCGGCCGACGCCGCGCTCTATCTGGCGAAGCACAGCGGCCGCAACAATATCCAGCTGGCGCAAAACGTCCAGCCCGCCCTGCTGCAGCCGCAGGAGTAACAGGTTCGCTAATCGACTTCCCAAATCGCCCTGCCCTGCCAGCGCCGTTCGATCGCCGCCAGGAACAGCTTCACCTTGGGGGAGAGATGGCGTCGGCTGGGATAGACGGCGCAGATCGGCGGCCCCGGGCGACAATAGCGCTCCAGCACCGGCACCAGCGTGCCGGCCGCAATCTGCTCGCCGACCAGAAACGCCCCCACCTGGCAAAGGCCGGCTCCGGCGACGGCCGCATCCCGCAAGGCTTCGACGTTGTTGAAACGCATCCGGCCACGCACCGGCTGTTCGTACAGTTGGCCGTTGACCAAATAGCGCCAGGGCGCCGGCAGCCCCTGATGGCTGAAGACCAGCGTCTCGTGCTCGCCCAACGCTTCCGGTTTTGCAGGCGTACCGTGCCGCGCCAGATAATCCGGCGCCGCGCAGGTGATCAGGCGATGCGGCGCGAGCACCCGCCGCACCAGCCGGCTATCGTCGCTGCCGCCGACGCGGACAGCCACGTCGATGCCGTCGCGCACCAGATCGCTGTACTCATCGGAGAAGCTGACGTCGGCGTCCACCTCCGGCCACTGCGCCAAAAACTCCCGCAGAATCGGCAGGATATGCAATCGCCCCAACGAGACCGGCAGATCCAGCCGCAGCCGCCCGCGCGGCGTTTGCCGCCGCGTATTCAGCGCCGTTTCCGCCTCTTCGGCCTGCGACAGGATGCGCTGCGCATACTCGTAAAACACCGCGCCGTCTTCGGTCAGGCTGACGCTGCGCGTGGTGCGCTGCAGCAGCCGGGTGGCCAATCGTTCCTCCAATCGGTTCACGCATTTGCCCGCCGCCGATCGGGAAATGCCCAGTCTCTCGGCCGCCAGCGTGAAGCTGCGGGCGTCGGCGACGCGAATGAACACCAGCAGGTCGGTCAGATTATCCAACGGCATAGACGGTAAATTGGCCACGATTTATCCCCAATGTTGCGCATTCAGGCCAGTTTATCAGCCATTTTGGCGCGGATACACTGAGGCTCTTCATCTGTTGGGAGAGTCATTATGAGTGTCTTACACGCCGGCGGCGGCGCAAAACCCTGGCTGGCGACTTTCGCTATCGCCCTGTCCACCTTTACCGTCGTCACGGCAGAAATGCTGCCCGTCGGGCTGCTGACTCCGATCGTCAGCACCTTGAACGCATCGATAGGCCGCGCCGGGCTGCTGATTTCCCTGCCCGCCCTGTTTGCCGCACTGTTCGCCCCGCTGGTGGTGCTGGGTGCCCGGCGCACGGATCGCCGCAGCCTGCTGATCGCCTTTCTGCTGCTGCTGATCGCCGCCAACCTGCTGGCCGCCGCCGCCACCTCCATGGCGCTGCTGTTTGCTGCGCGCATCCTGCTGGGCTTTTGCATCGGCGGCATCTGGGCCATCGCGGGTGGGTTGGCGGAACGTCTGGTGCCGCCGGCCTCCGTCGGATTGGCGCTGTCCGTCATCTTCGGCGGCGTAGCGGCGGCCTCGGTGTTCGGCGTGCCGCTCGGGGTATTCCTCGGCGAAGCGCTGGGCTGGCGCATGGCGTTTCTGGCCGTCGCCGTCCTGGCGGCGCTGACCCTGCTCCTGCTGCTGTGCGTGCTGCCGCCGCTACCGGTCACGCAGGCGGTGAACTGGCGCTTATTCACCGCGCAGCGCGCGAATCGCCGGCTGATCCTCGGGCTGCTGCTGACGTTTCTGCTGGTCGCCGGCCACTTTATGGCTTACACCTTTGTCCGCCCGCTGCTGCAGACGGTCGCCGGCATCGAGGGCCGCTGGGTGGGGCCGCTGCTGTTCGCCTACGGCGCCGCCGGTATCGTCGGGAATTTCATCGCCGGCCAGGCCGCCGCCAAACGGCTGCGCCGCACCCTGGCGCTGATCGCCCTCGGGCTGGCGCTCGCCGTCCTGCTGCTGCCGCTGCTGGGCCACGCGCCGCTGAGCGGCAGCGCCTTCCTCCTGCTGTGGGGCATCGCCTACGGCGGCGTTTCCGTTTCGCTAATGGCGTGGATGCTCAAGGCAGCCCCCGACGCGGTCGAGGTCGCCTCTTCGCTGTATATCGCGCTGTTTAATCTGGCGATTTCCTGCGGTTCACTGGCGGGCGGGCTGGTGGTGGATGCCGGAGGCTTGACGCTAAACGGCGTGCTGTCCGGCATCGTGCTGCTGCTGGCGTTGGCGATCCTGATGCGAACCCGCCCACAGGCGCTGACAACGGCGGCGAATGCCGATTCGCCGCCGGGTTAAATCAGGCGCGGCGCTGCCGCAGGCCGTAAACCAGCACCACCGCGAAGCACAGCAGCGGCAGCAGATAAGAGAGCGCGGTGCTGTAACGATCGGCCAGCGCCCCCATAAAGTACGGCATGATGGCGCCGCCGACGATCGCTATGATCATAAAGGAGCTGGCGCGCTTGGTGTGTTTACCCAGGTTTTTCACCCCCAGGGCGAAAATGGTCGGGAACATGATCGACATAAAGAAGAATACCGCGATCAGCGCCATCACCGACACGCCGTCAACGCTCAGCATCACCACGCCGCACAGCGCGATGTTGATCAGCGCATAGGCCGCCAGCAGCGTCGCCGGTTTGACTCGCCCCATCAACCAGGTGCTGAAGAAGCGCCCAACCATAAAGCAGATCATGGCGATTGACAGCAGGTAAGAGGCGCTCTGGTTAGACACCTCGCGCCAGTGTTCGGTGGCGTAGTTGATGAAGAACGCCCCTACGCCCACCTGCGCCGCCACGTAGAAGAACTGCGTGATAACCCCGCCGACGAAATGCGGATGCTGCCACAATCCCTGCGCTATCACGCCGTGCACCGGTTTTTCCTCTTCGCGGATCGCCGGCAGCCGGGTGCGGCTGAACAACAGCGCGATCAGCAGCACCAGCACGGCGATCGCCACATAGGTCATCTTCACCGCGCTCTGATCGCCGCCGCCGGCGGACTGGCTGGCGGAGAAGAACAGCGTGCCGCCGATCAACGGGCCGATAAACTGCCCGAGGCCGTTGAACGACTGGGCCAGGTTGAGCCGCCGTTCGGCGCCCTGCGCGTCGCCCAGCACCGTGGCGTACGGGTTGGCGGCCGTTTCCAGGCAGCCCAAACCGCTGGCGATAACGAACAGCGCGAACAGGAACACGCCGAAGCTGTTGGCCGACGCCGCCGGCACGAACAGCAGCGCCCCCAGCGCATACAAACACAGCCCGACCAGAATGCCCGCCTTATAGCCCTTGCGGTCCATAAAGTATCCGGCGGGCAGCGCCACCAGGAAATAGGCGCCGAAATAGGCCGCCTGCAACAGCCCCGACTGCGCCTTGGTAACGTGCAACGTCTCCTGAAAATGTTTGTTTAATACGTCCAGCAGGCCATAGGACAGCCCCCACATGAAGAACAGGCTGGTGACCAGGATAAAGGCCCAGCGCAGATTGGCGGTCACGGCGACGCCCGGCTGCGCGGAGGCCGCACTTTTTTCAGCAAGCATGGTGATACCCTCGTATCGTCTGGCGATGATGATGTTGGCGTTATTGCTGTTGCAGAGAAAATATCCGCGCCATTTCCACCCATTTTTCGCCCTGCGGCGTCCAGGGGGTGGCGGCCTGGTAGTGCCACATCAGCGCTTCCCATCGCTGTACTTCGGGGTTGTTCAGGCTGGCGGCGTCAAAACGCACGGCGTCGAAATCGGCGCTGACCTCCACGATCATGAACAGCCGGGTGCCCAACCGGTAAATCTCCATGTCCAGAATGCCGTGCTCGCGCAAATGCGCGGCGATGCCCGGCCAGATGCGCTGATGATGCTGCTGGTACTCCGCAATCAGCGCCGGTGAGTCAATCAGATCGAGCGCCTGGCAGAAACGGCGCCGCCCTGCCGCCGCGCCGCTCACGTCAGCGCCCGATCGAGATGCAGGTAACCACCGTCCACCGACAGCCATTGCCCGGTGGTATGCGACGACCGCGACGACAACAGGAACGCCACGGTGTTGGCGATCTCTTGCGGCGTGGTCATGCGCTGCCCGAGCGGAATGCGCGCGGTGATTTTCGCCATCTGCCGCTGCGGCTCGGCGAAGGTGTTGAGCCAGCGCTGGTACTGCGGGGTGATCACCTCCGCCGGCACCACCGCGTTCACCCGCACGCCGTCATGGCGCAGCGACACCGCCCATTCGCGCGTCAGCGCCAGCACCGCGCCCTTGGCGGCGGTATAGCCGCTGGTGCCACCCTGGCCGCTGAGCGCGGTCTTGGAGGCGATGTTGACGATGGCGCCCCGGCTCTCCTGCAGCGCCGCCTGGCACAGGTGCGCCATCAGGTAGTAATGCACCAGGTTCTTTTCCAGCGAGCCGACGAACGCTTCGCGCCCCGCCTCCAGCCCGACGCCGTCGTTGACCCCGGCGTTATTCACCAGCCCGTCGATGCGGCCGAAGGCCGCCAGCGTCTGGCTTACCGCGCGGCGGCAGGCCGCCTCGTCGCACAGTTCGGTGAGGATCACCTCGGTGCGCGGCTGCAGCCGCTGCAAATCGGCCAGCAGCGCCGCCTCCGGCGCGGCGTTGGTGACCAGCACCGGGATCGCGCCTTCTTCGGCCAGCACATGAGCAATCGCCGCGCCGATGCCGGCACCGCCGCCGGTGACCAGCACCACCTTATCTTGCAGATACAGATCCATAACCAGACTCCGTTAAACCGTAAATTCGCCAGGCGGTGTCGCCCCAAATCGCCGCCTGCTCGGCGGCCCCCAGCGTCGACAGCGCCCGTTCGCACAGCTGCACCACCTGGCGGTAGTCGCCGGCCAGCAGGCACACCGGCCAGTCGGAGCCGAACATCAGCCGCTGCGGGCCGAACGCCTCCAGCGCAGCGTCGAAGAACGGCAGCAGTTCTTCCGCCCGCCACCGGCCACCCGGCGCCTCGGTGATCAGCCCCGACAGCTTGCAGACCACGTGCGGCAGCGCCGCCAGCGGCCGGATTTGCTGCGCCCAGTGCCGCGCGCCGCGCGCGATGTCCGGCTTGCCGAGATGATCCAACACCAGCCAGTGTTCATCGTGGCAGGCGGCGAACGCCGCCGCGGCCGCCAGATGCCGGTGCGTCACCAGGATCTCGTACACATACCCGGCGCGCTGCAGCGTTTGCATGCCGCGTTCCACCTCCGGCCGCGCCAGCCAGGCCGCCGGATCCGCTTCGTCCTGCACCTGATGACGCACCCCGCGCAGCGCGCTGTAAGGCCGCAAGGCCTCCAGACGCTGCGCCAGCTGCGGCGCGGCGATGTCCAGCCAGCCCACCACGCCGCATATGCCCTCGCCCTGCTCAGCCAGCGCCAGCAGGGCCAGCGTCTCTTCCTCGCTGGGGCGCGCCTGCACCGCCAGCGCGCCGTCGAAACCCTGTTCCTGCAACAGCGGCCGCAGCCGGGGCGGATCGAAATCCTGCCGCAGCACGCTCATTCGCTCGTCGATCCACGGGTAGTGCTGGGGGTGATAGCGCCAGTAGTGCTGGTGAGCGTCGATGCGCGGCATGCGATCCTCCCGCCTCACCCGCGGAACCGATACTGCGCGATCGACGACGGATGCATCTCGATCGAATAGCCGGGACGGCTCGGCGGCATGTAGGCCGCGCCTTTGATCACGCAGGGATCGACAAAGTGTTCATGCAAATGATCGACATACTCGATCACCCGGCCTTCGTGGGTGCCGGCAATGCACAGGTAGTCGATCATCGACAGGTGCTGCACGTACTCGCACAGCCCGACGCCGCCGGCGTGCGGGCAGACCGGCAGCTGGTATTTGGCCGCCATCAGCATCACCGCCAGCACTTCGTTGACGCCGCCAAGGCGGCAGGCGTCGATCTGCACCACGTCTACCGCGCCGCGCATGATGAATTGCTTGAACATGATGCGGTTCTGGCACATCTCACCGGTGGCCACCTTGACCGGCGCCACCCCTTCGCGGATGCGGCGGTGCCCTTCCACGTCGTCCGGGCTGGTCGGTTCTTCGATAAACCAGGGTTTGGCGAACGCCAGATGCTTCACCCACGGAATGGCTTCGTCCACCTCCCACACCTGGTTGGCGTCGATCATCAGCCGGCGATCCGGGCCGATCACCTCGCGGGCGATGCGCACCCGGCGGATGTCGTCTTCCAGATCGCGCCCGACCTTCAGCTTCAGGTAGGAGAAACCGGCGTCGACCGCTTCCTGGCACAGGCGGCGCAGCTTGTCGTCCGGATACCCCAGCCAGCCGGCGGAGGTGGTGTAGCAGGGATAGCCTTCCTGCAGCAGCCGCGCCAGGCGCTGCTCTTTGCCCTCGGCCCGCTGTTTCAGCAGCGCCAGCGCCTCCTGCGGCGTGATGCAGTCGGTGATGTAACGGAAGTCGATGCAGCGCACCAGCTCTTCCGGCGTCATCTCCGCCACCAGCCGCCACACCGGCTTGCCGACCGATTTGGCCCACAGATCCCACACCGCGTTGACCACCGCGCCGGTCGCCAGGTGAATGGCCCCCTTGTCCGGCCCGATCCAGCGCAGCTGGCTGTCGCTGGTGAAGCGCCGCCAGAAGGCGCCCATGTCGGCGGCGATATCCTCCAGCCGCTCGCCGACGATCTGGTGTTCCAGCGCGCGGATCGCCGCGCAGCAGATCTCGTTGCCGCGGCCGATGGTGAACGTCAGCCCGTGGCCGCTGAGATCCGCGCGATCGGTCTCCAGGATCACGTAGGCGGCGGAATAGTCGGGATCCGGATTCATGGCGTCGGATCCGTCCAGCCCCAGCGACGTGGGGAAACGAATGTCTTCAACCCGCAGTGCGGTAATGGTGGTCATGGCGGCGCTCCCGGTTAGGCCTGTACGGTTTGCTGGCGCTGTTCGCCCAGCCCTTCGATGCCCAGACGCATCGTCTGGCCCGCCCGCAGATAGATAGGCTGCGGTTTCTGCCCCATCCCGACGCCCGGCGGCGTGCCGGTGGAGATCACATCGCCCGGCTGCAGGCTCATGAAGCGGCTGAGGTAGCTGACGATCTGCGGAATGCGGAAGATCATGGTGCTGGTGTTGCCGTCCTGATAGCGCTTGCCGTCCACCTCCAGCCACAGGTTCAGGCTGTGCGGATCGGCGATCTCGTCGGCGGTCACCAGCCAGGGGCCGATCGGCCCGAAGGTGTCGCAGCCTTTGCCCTTGTCCCAGGTGCCGCCGCGCTCAATTTGATATTCGCGTTCTGAGACGTCGTTGATCACGCAGTAGCCAGCGACGTGGCGCATCGCGTCTGCTTCGCTGATGTAGCGTCCGCCCTGGCCGATCACCACGCCCAGCTCTACTTCCCAGTCGGTTTTCTGCGAGCCGCGCGGGATCTCCACCCGATCGTGGGGGCCGACCACCGCGCTGGTCCATTTGTTGAACACCACCGGTTCCTCAGGAATGGCGGCACCGGTCTCCGCCGCGTGATCGGCGTAGTTCAGGCCAATGCAGATAAACTTGCCGATGCCACCGACGCAAGCGCCGAGGCGCGGCTGCCCTTCGACCAGCGGCAGCGTGGTGCTGTCCAGCGCACGCAGTTTGGCGAGCGACGCCGGCAATAACGCGGCGCCCCCCACGTCGGCGATATGCTGCGACAAATCACGCAGGCGGCCTTGCGCATCCAACATGCCGGGGCGCTCTTGCCCAGGTTGCCCATAACGTAAAAGTTTCATGCCTTCCTCTCTCAAAAATGGCGGCTCAGTTGCTCCAGCCGCCGTCGATGATCTGCACCGTGCCGGTGGTGTATGAACTGGCGTCAGAGGCCAGATACAGCGCCAATTGGGCGATTTCCTCGGTGGTGCCGATGCGCCCGATCGGCTGACGGGCGACGAACGCCTGATACACCTCTTGCTCGCTGCGCCCCTGCTCGCGCGCCTGCTCGGCAATGCGCTGGCGCAGCGACGGCGACTCCACCGTGCCGGGGCAGATGGCGTTGCAGCGGATGCCCTGCGTGACGTAGTCCGCCGCCACCGAGCGCGTCAGGCCGATCACCGCCGCCTTGCTGGCGCTGTAAGCGAAGCGGTTCGGCACCCCTTTCACGCTCGAGGCCACCGAGGACATGTTGATGATCGAGCCTTTGCCGCGCGCCAACATGCCCGGCAGGAAAGCGCGGATCATGCGGAACATCGCGGTGACGTTGAGATCGAGCGCGAACGCCCACTGATCTTCGGTGCAATCGAGGATCGATCCGCTGTGCACCACGCCGGCGCAGTTGAACAGCACGTCGATCGGGCCGATCGCTTCCGCCGCCGCCGCGATGGCGGCCGGATCGGTGACGTTTAGCGTCAGCGCGCGGATCCCGGCAGAGCCCTGCAGGCGCTCGAGGTTGATGTCGCTGGCGATCACTTCAGCGCCGGCGGCGGCGAACAGCCTGGCGGTGGTAAAACCGATCCCTTGCCCGGCGGCGGTGATCAGTACGCGTTTCCCGGTTAAATCCATCTTGACTCCTCGGCCTAAAGGTCTAATGGTCAGGCCACTAAAGGCGGTTAAAGGTCAGGCCTCTAACATGACAAAAGACGCTTTACGCGTTATCGTTGGGGGAAGAAGTTAATAAAACAGCCTTGAAACCGCATTTCAATTAACCATTTTTTTACACTTGAATAACGATTACTCAAGCGCCTTGTCGCATAATTGTGCGCCAAATCACTGAACGCCGAATCGTCAAAGGTCAAAAATGCCGATTACCCGACTGGAAAACCCAAGGATTTACAGACAGATAGCTGACCAGCTCAAACGTCTTATCGAAAATAACGAATTTCCGCCGGGCAGCCGCCTGCCCTCGGAGCGCGATCTCGCCCAGCAGTTGCAGGTCAGCCGCGCGTCGGTGCGCGAGGCGCTTATCGCGCTGGAAGTGATCGGCCTGGTGGACGTCAAGGTCGGTAACGGGGTGATCGTGCGCTCGCCAACGCCGCTGGCGCCGTCGCAGGAGCCGGTGATGACCCAGGCCGGCCGCAACCAGTGGGCGGAGATCGACGACGAACTGAACATCGAGCTGGATTTCAACGCCGAGCTGCCGCCGTTTTCTCTGCTGCAAACCCGTCTGCTGATCGAACCGGAGACCGCCGCGCTGGCCGCGCGCCACGCCACCGACGAAGAGCTGGCGGGCATCCGCGCCGCCTACGAGCAGAACTGCCGCGATAACCGCGCCGGTTCCGCCACCCACCCCGGCGATCGGCTGTTCCACATCCGCATCGCCCAGGCCAGCGGCAACCCGGCCTATGCGTTCATCATCGGCCATCTGCTCGGCCACCGTTACGGCAGCATGTTCCGCGTGCTGCAACGCCACTATACGCCGGACGACATGCCGCACCGTTCCGAACTGGAACACCGGGCGATCCTGGCGGCGATCGAAGCGCGCGACGTGCGCGGCGCCCGCAAGGCGATGAAGACGCACCTCGATGAAGTGATCGCCATTTTCGCCCGCGCGCAGTAGCTCGCCGGCGGTGAAAAAATTTTATCGCCACCGCTCTTTTTTCTACATGCAGCCGGGGCCCGGGCGCATTACACTGGGCGACGGATAAGCCCTTTCCCCGCTGCATTGTTAAATGGATAACGACCGTTGAAGAACTCTGTCTCCGCTTTATTGCTGGCGCTGGGCCTGTGCGCCGCGCCGCTGGCCGTGCAGGCCGCGCCTCCGCAGCTGGCTTCGCAAATCGTCGACCAGTATGCCGAACATATTTTCTACAACAGCGGCGCCACCGGCATGGCGCTGGTGGTGATCGACGGCAATCAGGTGGTTAACCGCAGCTTTGGCGATACCAAACCCGGCAACAACCTGCGCCCGCGCCCGGATTCGCTGATCCGCATCGCTTCGATCACCAAGCTGATGACCAGCGAAGTGATGGTGAAAATGGCGGCGGCAGGCCAGGTCAAACTGACCGACCCGCTGCGCAAGTACGCCCCCAAAGGCGCCTATGTGCCGGCTTACAACGCCGGGCAGCCGATCACCCTGCTGAACCTGGCGACGCACACCAGCTCGCTGCCGCGCGAGCAGCCGGGCAAGAAGCCGCCGAAAACGCCGGTGTTCACCTGGCCGACCAAGGCTCAGCGCTGGCAGTGGCTGGCCCATGCCAACGTCACGGTACCGCCGGGCGTACGCGCCGCCTACTCCAACCTGGCGTATGACCTGCTGGCCGACGCGCTGTCGCGCGCTGCGGGCAAGCCCTACAACGCGCTGCTGAAAGAGAAAATCACCGCGCCGCTCGGCATGGTCGACACCACGCTGACGCCGAGCCCCGAGCAGTGCTCGCGCCTGATGGTGGCGGCGGCCGGCCCGAGCGCCTGCCGCGACACCACCGCCGCGGCCGGCAGCGGCGGCGTCTACTCCACCCCGCGCGACATGCAGCGCTGGATGCAACAATTCCTCTCCTCCAGCGCCAGCGGTCCGCGCAAAGCCACCGCCGCCAGCGAGCAAACCATGTACTTCCAGCGTCACGATCTGGTGTCGCTGAAGGGTATGGACGTGCCGGGGCAAGCGGATGCGCTGGGGTTGGGTTGGGTGTATATGGCGCCGAAGGACGGGCTGCCGGGCATCATTCAGAAGACCGGCGGCGGCGGCGGGTTCATTACCTACATGGCGATGATCCCGGCGAAAAACGTCGGGGTGTTCGTGGTGGTGACCCGCTCGGAGCTGAGCAAATTCACCAACATGAGCGATCCGGTCAACCGCCTGGTGAGCGATCTGGCGGCTAACAAGAGTTGAAACGCGGGGCGCAGCAGGCTGCGCCCCAACGCCTCAGGCCGGCACCGCCATCGGGTGGATCACCGAATGGAAATTGCGCTTGAAGTAGATCAGCCCGTTGCCGGCTTCACTCAGCGCGATCTGCTTGATCTGCACCAGGTACATCTGGTGGGTGCCGATGCTCTGGATCTGCTCGATCTCCCCTTCCAGGCTGGCCAGGGTATTGCGCAGCACCGGCTGCCCCAGCGCACCGAGCTGCCACTCTTCCAGCCGGAAACGATCTTCCATGCTGACGCCGGTCATGCCGGCGAAGTGGCGCGCCATCAGCTCCTGCTCGTGGTTGAGCACGTTGACGCACAGCCTGCGGTTTTCCTGAAACACCGGGTTCATCGCGCTGTTGCGGTTGATGCACACCAGAAGCGTCGGCGGCGTATCGGTTACCGAGCACACCGCCGTGGCGGTGATGCCGCAGCGCCCCGCCGGGCCGTCGGTGGTGACGATATTCACCGCCGCCGACAGGCTGGCCATGGCGTCGCGAAAGCGCAGGCGCTGTTCATTTTCCTGAGACATACCACCTCCTCCTGAATTACTTCAGCAGATTATCCAACTGATTAATATCGTCATTGTTCCGCAGGTGCGGCACCTTCCAGCCGTGCTGATCGTAATCAGCCAGGCACTTGTCGACCATCTGCATCATGCGATCCATGTTGCCGGATCCCTGCGCGTGGCGCAGGCACTGCAGGCGGATCTCATCCTGGCTGCCGGCGTAGTTGATCTCATACAGCTCGTGGCGGCCGCCGAATTCGCTGCCGATCGCATCCCACATCAGCTTGAGGATCTTGATGCGTTCGACGTGATCCATGCCGTCCGATCCACGCACGTAGCGCGCCAGGTACTTGTCGATCTCCGGGTTGTTCATGTCGCGCACGCTGGACGGCAGGTAGATCAGGCCGCTGGTGACGTTCTTCTCGATGATGTGTTTCACCTTGGTATAGGCCATCGGCGCCATCACGCGGTAGGTCTGCAGCGCGGCGGAATCCGGCAGGTAGGCGCCGTTTTCCCATTTTGTGGCTTCGGCACACATCGCGTCGCTCAGCGACCAGAACAGGTTGCGCCAGGCCACCACTTCGCCCAGATCGGCCTGCACGCCGCGGAACTCCAGCACGCCGGTACACGAGAGGCTCTTTTGCAGCAGCGCGGTGATAAAGTCCATCTTCACCGCCAGGCGCACGCAGGCCTGCAGCGGGAACAGCCGGGCGAAACCGCCCTGGGTGCTCCAGCGGCGGCAGCGATCGAAATCGCGGTAGATCAGCACGTTTTCCCACGGGATCAGCACATGATCCATGATCAAGATCGCGTCGTTCTCATCGAAGCGGCTGGTGAGCGGGTAGTCGAACGGCGATCCGGTGGCGCCGGCCACCAGCTCGTAGGAGGCGCGCGAAATCAGCTTCACCCCTTCGGCGTCCATCGGCGCCACGAACATCAGCGCGAAGTCCGGGTTATCGCCCATCACCTGCGCCGAACCGAAGCCGATGAAGTTGTAGTGGGTCAACGCCGAGTTGGTGGCCACCACTTTGGCGCCGCTGACGATGATGCCGGCGTCGGTCTCTTTCTCCACCTGAATGTAGACGTCCTTCACCTCGTTGACCGGCTTGTGGCGGTCGATCGGCGGGTTGACGATGGCGTGGTTGAAATAGAGCCCGGTTTCCTGAATGCGTTTGTACCAGTGGCGCGCGTTGTCGGCGAACTGGCCGTAGAACTCCGGATAAGCGCCCAGCGCGCAGCCGAAGGCCGCCTTGTAGTCCGGCGTACGCCCCATCCAGCCGTAGCTTTGGCGCGACCAGTCGGCGATGGCATCGCGCTGCTGGCGCATCTCTTCCGGGCTGCGGGCGTAGCGGAAGAATTTGTGGGTATAGCCACCGTTGCCGGTGTCGGTATTCCAGCACAGGCGATCCTGGCTGGCCGGATCGTGCAGCGCGTCGTACAGTTGGCCGACTGATGCCGCCGCGTTGCGGAACGCCGGGTGCGTGGTTACGTCTTTCACGCGCTCGCCGTAAATATAGATTTCGCGGCTGTCCTGCAAACTTTTCAGGTATTCGGCGCCGGTGAACGGGCGTTTGCTGTCGGCACGAAAGTCTTCTGGTTTCATCGGGTCTTCCTCGTCATCGGCATTTTTCAGGCCGTGGAACCGGCCATTTGTTAAAATAATGCTTTATTTTGGTTGCTTAATTGAAGCTGCCAAAGCCGATTTCGAGAAGAGACTTTTGCGGCAATCGCCGGTACTTTTCAGGTCAGTTTGCCGCTTTCGCGGCAAACTGTGATCGCGGTTACGAAAGGGCGTGTTGCGCCGCGCGGTAGGTCGAGGGGGAACAGCCTTCCAGCCGATTGAAAAAACGGGCGAAATAGGCCGGATCCTTGAAGCCGAGGCTGTAGGCGGTTTCATGCACCGTACAGGCGCTGAACAGCAGCATGCGTTTGGCCTCGCGCAGCAGCCGATCGAAGATCAGCCGCTTGGGCGGCCGGTTGGCGAAGCGCCGGCACAGGTCGTTGAGCCGCGATTCGGTCACCCCCAACGCCTGCGCATACTCCGGCACCGGCAGGTGCTCGCGAAAACGCTCGTCCACCATCTTGTTGAACCGCTGAAACAGCTGCAGTTCGCCACGCACGCCGCTGTTGGCGCTGTCTTCCAGCGCGGTGTTGCGCAGCAGCAGCGTGAACACCGCCTGCGCCAGCAGCGCCAGCGTCTGTTCGCGCCCGGCCAGGTTCTGCCCGAACTCGCGGCGGATCAGCGCCCAGTAGTGGCTGAGCGCCGTCAGCTCCTGCGGCGCGTCGGCCAGCGACAGGCAGATGCCCGGCATGTCCAGCGCCAGGTTGCTGCCGGGATACAGGCGCTCCAACAGCGGCCAAATCAGCTCCTGGCGCACCGTCAGCACATGGCCGTCGCTGTCCGGTTCGGTGAAGAACGCATGCGGCACCGACGGCGGCGTGAGGATGAACAGCGGCGCCTGCACCGAATAGTGCTGATCATCAAGCTGCAGCTCTATCTTGCCGGTCTCCAGGAAATGCACCTGGAAGAAGCAGTCGTGCCAATGCACCTGCATGTCGCGGCCGAAGAACGCCGCCAGCCCGGCGAAGGTTTCGTAGTGCACCTCGTCGGCGGCGTAGCGCGCGTCATACTCTTTGCAAATATCGATGTTGGCGATAAAGCCGGTACTTTTCCGCACCTCATGACCTCCTGCAATCATGCCCACTTGCGCATCAAGGCGTCGCTCTCGGGCGCGAATCCTTCATCGGAATGCGCCACACCAGCACGGCGCCGACGATCAACAGCGCCGAGACGAAATACAGCCCGGAGTTAAAGCTGCCGGTCAGATCCTTGAACCAGCCGATCAACAGCGGGCTGAGCGCCGATCCGATGTTGCCGGTGGCGTTGATCACCGCGATCCCCACCGCGCGCGCTTCCAGACTGATCGACTGATCCGGCGTGGTCCAGAAGATCGCCATGGCGGTAAAGGAGCCGACCGAGGCCATCACGATCCCGAGCAACTGGATCAGGCTGTGATCGGTGGCGGACGCCAGCAGCCAGCCGGCGGCGGCGAACAGGTACGGCAGCGCGGTGTGGTGCTTGCGCTCCTGCAGCCTGTCGGATCGTTTGCTCCACCACACCATGCCGGCGATGGTGCAGATCTGCGGGATCGCCGCCAAAATGCCGATCGTCACGTTGCTGCTGCCCTGGTTGAAGCTTTGCAGGATCTGCGGCGTCCAGATGTTGATCGCGCTCAGGGTGTTGGTCAGGCAGAAATAGGCCAGCGTATACATCAGCACGATCGGCGTGCAGATCTCGCGCCACAGGCTGCGCTGTTGCAGCGCGCGGTGGCTGCTCGGCCCGTTGGGCTGCACCAGCTGCAGCTTATCGGCTTCCATCATCGCCTGCAGGCTGGCTTTCTCCTCGTCGGTCAGCCACTTGGCCTTGGCCGGCGTATCGTCGAGGTAGAACCACACCACCACGCCCAGCAGCACCGACGGAATGCCTTCCAGCAGGAACAGCCACTGCCAGCCCTTCAGGTTCATCACCCCGTCCAGCGCCAGGATATAGCCGGAGACCAGCGAACCGATCGCCATGGTCACCGGCATGGCGATCATGAACAGCGCGTTGGCGCGGGCGCGGTAGAACGCCGGGAACCAGTAGGTGAGGTACACCAGAATGCCCGGCAGGAAACCGGCCTCGGTGATGCCGACGATCATGCGCAGCACGTACAGGCTGGTCGGCCCGGTGGCGAACATGGTGCAGGTGGAGGCGATGCCCCACAGCACCATGATGGTGGCGATCCAGCGCCGCGCGCCGACCCTGCTCAGCATCATGTTGCTCGGAATACCGAAGATCACGTAGGTGACATAGAACAACGTCGCCGCCAGCCCGAACATGGTCGAGCTGAGGCCGAGATCTTTGCCCATCGTCAGCCCGGCGAAGCCGATGTTGATACGATCGAGGAAAGAGAAAACAAACAACACGAACAGGAAAATGATCAGGCGCCGAAACAACTTTTTAATCACCGATTGCTCGGCGGCGGTTAACGCTTTATGTTGCTGCGCCGGGTTGGCCGGCTGCAGCGAATCGACGTGGTTCATGGTTCAGTAGACTCCCGATGAAGGCGCTTGCGCCCCGCCCCGTTTGAATTCGTCCGCCAGGGCTTCCGCCGCCCGTGCCAGCAGGGTGGTGTCCACCCCCACCGCAACGAACAGCGCGCCGGCCTCCAGATAGCGCTGCGCCAGTGCCTTGTTGGCCATCAAAATGCCCGGCGCCTTGCCGGCGGCGCGGATGCGCGCGATGGCGTCGTCGATGGTGCGCTGCACCTCCGGGTGCTGCGGATTACCGGCAAAGCCCATGTCGGCGCTGAGATCCGCCGGGCCGATAAACACGCCGTCCACCCCTTCCACCTGCAAAATGGCGTCGAGGTTTTTCACCGCTTCGCGGGTTTCAATCTGCACCAGCACGCACATCTGCTCATCGGCCTGCTGCAGGTAATCGGGCACCCGGTTCCAGCGCGAAGCGCGCGCCAGGGCGCTGCCGACGCCGCGCACGCCGTGCGGCGGATAGCGCGTAGCGCGCACCGCGTCGCGCGCCTGTTCGGCGTTTTGAATCATCGGGATAAGTAAGGTTTGCGCGCCGACGTCCAGCAGCTGCTTGATGATCACCGCGTCGTTCCACGGTGGCCGCACCACCGGCTGGCTCGGGTAAGGCGCGACCGCCTGCAGCTGCCCCAGCACCGTTTGCACGTTGTTGGGCGCATGTTCGCCGTCGATCAGCAGCCAGTCGAAACCGGCGCCGGCCAGCAGCTCGGCGCTGTAGCTGCTGCACAGCCCGAGCCACAGCCCGATCTGCGGGCGTTTTTCCTGCAGCGCACGCTTGAAGTGGTTGGTTAACATCGCATTCTCCCTGACAAGCGGGCGTAGCGCATGGCCCCCGCCCGGTTTAGTCGGCCCGGTTCGCCGAGCCTGCTTTTTAGACGAAGCGGCAGCTGATGCAGCCCATCGGGCCGTAGTCGACGTGGAAGGTATCACCGCGCCGCGCCGGCACCGGCCGGGTGAAGGAGCCGCCGAGGATCACCTGCCCCGCTTCCAGCTCCACCTCATACGGCGCCAGCTTGTTGGCCAGCCAGGCCACGCCGTTGGCCGGGTGGTTGAGCACCGCCGCCGCCACGCCGGATTCTTCAATCACGCCGTTGCGGTACAGCAGCGCGGAGATCCAGCGCAGATCCAGCGCATCCGGCTTGATCGGCCGCCCGCCCATCACCACCCCGGCGTTGGCGGCGTTGTCGGAGATGGTGTCGAACACCTTGCGCGGCCGTTGAGTCTCGGGATCGACGTTGTGGCTGCGCGCGTCGATGATCTCCAGCGCGGGAATGACGTAGTCGGTGGCGTTGTAGACGTCGAACAGCGTGCAGTTCGGCCCGCGCAGCGGCTTGGCCAGCACGAACGCCAGCTCCACCTCCACCCGCGGCACGATAAAGCGATCGATAGGAATGTCGCTGCCGTCGTTGAAGAACATGTCGTCCAGCAGCGCGCCGTAGTCCGGCTCGGTGATCTGCGAGCTCACCTGCATAGCGCGCGAGGTCAGACCGATCTTGTGGCCTTTGAGCGTACGCCCCTCGGCGATCTTCAGCTCCACCCACTGGCGTTGAATGGCATAGGCGTCTTCGATGGTGATCTCGGGATGATCGAGCGACAGCGCGCGGATCTGTTCACGACTCTTTTCCGCCTGATGCAGGCGCTGTACGGCGCGGTTAACCTGCTCTTTATCCAGCATTTACGACCCCTTATTCACGCCTTGTTGAACAGCGCGTGGACATTGTTCTGTTTGTAATTCAGCACCGGATCCAGCTCTTCCATGGTGAAAGAGAGCGCCAGGTAACGCTGCGCCATCAGCGCGGCGAAGTGTTCCTTGATCAGCGCAAACAGCATCTCGCCCACCTGCTGCCGGCTTTCCAGGCTGCGGCCGTGGCCGATCTTCAGCGTCATGTGCACGAAGGCGTAGTCCTGCTTGCCGTCGGCCATCTGCCAGGTGTCGAGCCAGATGGCGCGGCTGCGCACGCCGGCCAGCGGAAAAATGCCGGTCGCCGCCAGCGCCTCGTTGACCTTGGCGAACAGGGTGGGCAAATCCGCCTCGCGGCGGATGTTGTCGGTACATTCAGCGTAAAAATGGGGCATAGCGTTCTCCAGACGGCAAATATGCGCGGGCGCGGCCCGCGCAGCGGCATTTACAGCGTATTGCCAAGCTTGAAACCTTTTTCCGTATCGCCCTCACGGGTATAGGAAAAACCGTCTGCGCCGATGGTGACGGCCATTTCGCTGGGCGCACTGCGCTCGATGACCGGCTGTGGCTGCCCATCGAGATCCAGCACCAGCGATCCTTCGGTATACCAGCTCGGCACAACCGGATTGCCCCACCAGTCGCGGCGCTGGTTGTCATGCACGTCCCAGGTCACGGTCGGGTTGTCCGGATCGCCGGTGTAGTAATCCTGCGTGTAGATTTCCACGCGGTGGCCATCGGGATCGCGCAGGTAGAGGTAGAACGCGTTGGAGACGCCGTGCCGGCCGGGGCCGCGTTCGATCAAATCGGATTTGCGCAGCGCGCCGAGCTTGTCGCAGATGGCCAAAATATTGTGCTTTTCATGGGTGGCGAAGGCGATGTGGTGCATGCGCGGCCCGGCGCCGCCGGTCATCGCGGTATCGTGCACCGTCGCCTTGCGGCGCATCCAGGCGGCGTAAACCACGCCGTCTTCATCGCGGATGTCTTCCGTTACGCGGAAGCCCAGCCCCTGGATGTATTCCACGGCGCGCGGCACGTCAGGGGTGATTTGGTTAAAGTGGTCGAGGCGCACCAGCGCGCCCGGCGTATACAGATCGTAGCGCCAGGCCAGGCGCTCGACGTGCTGCACGTCGTAGAAAAACTCATACGGGAAACCGAGCGGATCCTCTACCCGCACCGCATCGCCGATGCCTTTGGCGAACCCGTTCACCCGCCGCTCGGTACGGCAGCCAAGCGCCTTGAAATACGCTTCGGCGCGATCGACGTCTTCCGGCGTGCGCACGCGGAAAGCAAACGCCGCCACGGCGGCGACCGGGCCTTCGCGCAGCACCAGGTTATGGTGAATAAACTCTTCCATCGAACGCAGGTAGAGGGTTTTGTCATCTTCGGCGGTCACGACCAGGCCGAGGATATCGACGTAAAATTCGCGTGCGGCTTTAAGGTTCGTGACCTGAATTTCCATGTAGGCACAGCGCACGACGTCGGGAGCAGGGACAGCATCAGTGGTCAGTTTTGTCGTCATTGTTCTCATCTCTTTCGTTATTATTGTGGCCTGAGGCTCAAACGCCCCATTTCGGGATCGGGTGGTCGCCCATGGAAATGCACACGTTCTTCATTTCGGCGAACACTTCGAAGCTGTATTCGCCGCCTTCGCGGCCGGTGCCGGAGGCTTTCACGCCGCCGAACGGTTGGCGCAGATCGCGTACGTTTTGGGTGTTGACGAAAACCATGCCCGCTTCAATGCCGCGGGCCAGGCGCAGAACCTTGCTCACATCCTGCGTCCAGATGTACGACGCCAGGCCGTACTCCACGTCGTTGGCCATGCGCAGGCCGTCTTCTTCTGATTTGAACGGCAACAGGCAGGCCACCGGCCCGAAGATCTCCTCCTGCGCCACGCGCATCCGGTTGTCGACATCCGCCAGCACCGTCGGGCGCAGGAAGTTGCCGTGGCTCAAGCCGGCCGGTTTGTCCGGGCCGCCGGCCAGCAGGGTCGCCCCTTCTTCCACCCCGAGGCGGATATAGCCGGAGACTTTTTCCCAGTGCTGCGGGCTGATCAGCGCCCCCACCTGGGTATTGGGATCTTGCGGATCGCCCACGCGCAGGCGGTTGGCGCGCTCGGCGAAACGTTTGACGAATTCCGGGTAGATGCTCTCCTGAATGAAGATGCGCGAACCGGCGGTGCAGCGTTCGCCGTTGATCGAGAAGATGGTGAACAGCGCGGCGTCGAGCGCCCGCTCGATGTCGGCGTCTTCAAAGATCAGCACCGGCGACTTGCCGCCCAGTTCCATGGAGAATTTTTTCAGCCCGGCGCTTTCGATGATGCGGCGGCCGGTGGCGGTGCCGCCGGTGAAGGAGACCGCGCGCACGTCTTTATGGCGCACCAGCGCGTCGCCGGCGGTGGCGCCGTAGCCCTGTACCACGTTCAGCACCCCGGCCGGAATGCCGGCCTCCAGCGCCAGCTCGCCCAGGCGATCGGCGGTCAGCGGCGACAGTTCGGACATCTTCAGCACCGCGGTGTTGCCCAGCGCCAGGCAAGGCGCGGTTTTCCAGGTCGCGGTCATGAACGGCACGTTCCACGGCGACACCAGCGCGCACACCCCCACCGGCTGCACCAGCGTGTAGTTGAGCATCTTGTCGTCCACCGGGTAAGTCTTGCCGTTCATCTGCTGGCACACCTCGGCGAAGAACTCGAAGTTGTGCGAAGCGCGCGGGATCAGCACGTTTTTGGTCTGGTGGATCGGCAGGCCGGTGTCGGCAGTTTCCAGTTCGGCGATCTGCGGCACGTTCTGATCGATCAGCTCGCCCAGGCGACGCATCAGGCGCGCGCGCTCTTTCATCGGCGTGTTGGCCCACTTGGGGAACGCCTCTTTCGCCGCCGCCACCGCCTGGTCTATCTCCAGCTGGCCGCCGGAGGCCACCTCCGCCAGCACCTCGCCGTTCGCCGGGTTGGTGGTGGTGAAGTACTCTTTGCTGGCGACGTTCTTGCCGTTGATCCAGTGGTTGATGGTTTTCATCGCAGGCTCTCCTCGTAATCTTTTTCACTGATAATGTGGTTAACCAGACGGCCGATGCCCTCGATTTCCACCACCACTTCGTCGCCCGGCTGCACGTCGGCCAGCCCTTTCGGCGTGCCGGTGGCGATCATGTCGCCCGGCTGCAGCGTCATGAATTCGCTCAGGTAGGCGACCAGGAACGGAATGTCGAAAATCATGTCGGCGGTGCTGCCGCGCTGGCGCAGCTCGCCGTTGACGTAAGTGCTGAGCGCCAGCCGGTGCGGATCGGCGACGTCGTCGCGATCGACGATGTAAGGCCCGATCGGCGTCAGGGTGTCGCGGCTCTTCACCCGCAGATTCGGCCGGTAGTAGTTTTCCAGGTAATCGCGAATGGCGTAGTCGTTGCACAGGGTGTAGCCCGCCACATACTCCATGGCGTGCTCGCGGCTGACGTTGCGCGCGGTCTTGCCGATCACCGCCACCAGCTCGGCTTCGTAATGCATGTACTCCACGCCGGCCGGGCGCACCGACACCTGGCGGTGACCGGTCAGGGTGTTCGGTGCCTTGAGGAACACCAGCGGCTCTTCCGGCGCCTTGAATTCCAGCTCGCTGGCGTGGTCGGCATAGTTCAGCCCCAGGGCGAACACCGTGCCCTGCGCCGGCGGCAGCCATTCCACTTCGCGCTCCTGCAGCACCTCGCCGTTCGGCAGCGTGACGCGCAGCTGCTCGTCCACCTGCACGTTGAAGATCTGGCCATGATGGCGAATACGGGCATGTTTCATGATGCGGCTCCTGCCTGGGTGACGCGGTTGGTCAGCGTGGGCAGGCCGGCGGCGCGCACCGTCACCTCATCCCCCGGTTTGATCGCCACCCGCTGGTGCGGGGTGCCGATCAGCACCGCATCGCCCGGCTGCAGGGTGATAAAGTCGCTGATGGCGGCGATCAGCTCCGGCACCGAGCGCACTAGATCGGCGGTGGACCAACGATCCTGCTCCACGCCGTTGATCTCGGTGACGATCTCCAGCCGATCGGCATTCGCCAGCTGGCCGATCTCCCCCAACGGGCAGAACCCGTCGCGGCATTTAGCCTTGATCGCCGGGCGATAGAAGCTGCTCTCCGGTAGGCTGACGTCGTTGGCCAACGCGTAGCCGGCCAGATAACGGCCCACCTGCGCCACCGGCACCTTGCGCGCGGTATCGCCGATGATCACCGCCAGCGTGCCGCCGCTGTGCACGGTTTCACCGGCCGGAAACGGGATCGCCCCGCCGTTGGCGAGGTGGGTGTTGCGCGGTTTGATAAACCAGACCGGGGTTTTGGGCGGGGTCTGATACGGCGACTGGTGAAACGCCTGATCCCAGGCGTCCAGTTGGCTGCGGTGATTCAGCGCAACGGAAAATACGGTGCCTTTCATGCGAACTCCTCCAATGGCAAAACATGACAACCGGCATTCATTAATATATTAATGATTACTTTTATACGCTGTGCAGCTTTTACGCAACGCGCTTGGAGTGATTTGTGATCGTGATAACAAAATATTCACAAATAACGAACATTAGCGTGATTATTCAATGCATTAATCATTTTTCGCGCCATTTTTCGCTGCGCCCTGCATTTTTGCTTTATCCCTACGGGTAACTTTGGCTACTATTAAGTTATTAACAAAATCGGGCTTTGCGGGGCAGGCGCCCCCATAACGAGCGCCGTAACAACGAACACCTTGATAGCTAAGGCCAAACTTATGCATGAATCGTTAACCATCGCCCTGCTGCAGGCGCGTGAAACCGCCATGGGGTTCTTCCGCCCGATCCTGAAAAGCCACAATCTGACCGAACAGCAGTGGCGCATCATCCGCGTGCTGGCCAACAGCCGCTCGATCGAATTCCACGAGCTGGCGGCGGAAACCTGCATTCTGCGCCCCAGCCTGACCGGCATTCTGTCGCGCATGGAGCGTGACAAGCTGATCTTCCGCCTGAAGCCGGTCAACGATCAGCGCAAGCTGTACGTGTCGCTGACCCAGCAGGGCCAGGATCTGTATGAAGTGGCGCGCCACCAGGTGGAACAGGGCTACGCCGAGATTGAAGCCGCTTTCTCGCGGCAGAAAATGGACCAGCTGATGACGCTGCTGGACGAGCTGATCACGCTGGGTGACAGCCTGCCCGCCAACGTCACCGCGCATCCCGCCAAGCAGTGATTTAACCAACCGGAATTCTCAAATTAATTGACGTTGCAGCCAACAACGCTGCAGCGTCAGGTAAGCAGAGAATTCGTTTCCGGCAGCAGCGCGCCGCCGTCCACCACCAGCGTCTGGCCGGTGATGTAGGCCGCCGCCGACGAGGCGAGAAACACCATCGCCGCGGCGATGTCTTCCGGTTCCCCCAGCCGCCCGAGCGGCACCGAGGCGGCGATCGCCTGATTTACCTGCGCGTCGCCCAGGTTGGCCATCGCCGGCGTGCGGATCATCCCCGGCTCCACGCCGTTGACGCGAATGTTCTCCGCCGCCAGCTCCAGCGCCGCCGCGCGAATAAACCCGTTCACCCCGGCCTTGGAGGCCGCGTAGTGCGCCAGCCCCGGGTAGGCCACCCGCGGACCGGTCACCGACGAGGTCACCAGAAGGCAGCCGCCGCCCCGGCGGCGCATCCACGGCAGCGCCGCCTGCGCCAGAAAGAACGGCGCCATCAGATTGACGCTCAGCGTGCGTTGCAGCAGGGCCGCGTCGATGGCGGCGAACGGCGTCAGCGGAAAGTAAGCGGCGTTGTGGATCACCACGTCCAGCCGTTGATGCCGCTCACCTACCGCCGTCACCAGCTCGGCGATCTGCCCCGGTTCGGCCAGATCGCAAGCCAGCGCCTGCACGCTCAGCCCTTCGTCCCGCAGCGCCTGCGCCGCCGCCTGCGCCTGCGGCAGCTGCACGTCCGCGATCGTCACCTCGGCGCCCAGGCGGGCAAAGGCGCTGACGATCGCCAGCCCAATGCCCTGAGCGCCGCCGGTCACCAGCACCGCCTGCCCCGCGAAGGCGTCGGCCGCATAGGTTGCGCTCATCACCCTATCCTCGCGGGTGGCGCGTGGTGTTCAGCACCTGCGCATGGGCGCCGACCGCAAAGTTGCTCAGCGCGCTGAAATCGCTGCCCTGATAACCGAGGATCTTGCCGTCGGTGCGCATGCCCTGCAGATCGATCATCACCACGCCCAGCGTCGGGATGATCTTCTCGCGCCAGACGAACAGATAAAGCTGCTCTGCCACCTTCACGTAGTGGCAGCGATCGACGTCCGCCAGCCCTTTCTCCACCCCGTCCAGACACTGCCAGGCGTAGAAGTTGTCGTTCAGGTAGATGTGCTCGTACCGTTCGGTCGGGCTGTAGGTGTACATGTTGCGCATGCCGATCAGCTCATCGGTAAAGCCCGGTGGCGCCACGTCGGCGTCATCCAGCGTGCCGAAGCGGAATTCGGCCTCGACCGCGGTCAGCGGCAGCCCCTGCTCCACCCGGCTGAAGGCGTCGAGCCGCGCCTGCGCTTCGTCCGGCAGCTGGCCGTATACCGCAGTGAAGTTGCCCTGATTGCGGTCGCATACCAGCGTAATGCTGGCGTTGGCGCGGGCAGGATCGAGAAAATCGATGAACAGCACGCCGGGGCGAATGCTGGTGGCGCGATAGGCGACGCTGCGCCGTTCGCTCCACTCCAGCGTCTGCTCGTCGGTAAACCGGCAACGCTGCGTCGCGCCGTCGCTAAAGCGCAGCGTCAGCGTGGTGCCCGCCAGCCCGTGCTGCCGTTCCAGCGTATTGCTGTGCGGCGCAAAGCCTTCCGCCAGCGCGCCAACCTGAATGAATACCGCTTCTGAACTCATGGAAATGCTCCTTACAGGGAAGTGAAAGCCAGGGTCGGCACATCGACGATGGTGGAGCCGCCGTCGGCCACCAGCGCCGCGCCGGTAATGATTGAAGCCTCGCTGGAACACAGGAAACGGCACACGCGGGCGATCTCCTCGGCGCTGGCCGGGCGGCGCAGCGGCACGTCGCGGCAGACCATCTGGTAAGCCTGCTCCAGCGAAATCTGATGGGCGTCCATCAGCAGTTGCATCTCTTCGTCCGCCATCGGCGTGGTCACCCAGCCCGGGCACACCGCGTTGGCACGCACGCCCAGCGGGCCATAGTCGCGGGCGATGGAGCGCATCAGCCCGATCAGCGCGTGCTTGGCGGTGACGTAGCCGCAGACCTCCGGCCCGGCGGCCAGCGAGGCGATCGAGGCCACGAACAGCAGGTTGCCGCCGCTTTTAATCAGCTCCGGCAGGCAGGCGCGCGCGCTGGCGAAAGCGCTGTTGAGGTTGCTGTCCATCGCCCCTTGCCACTGCGCGTCGGTCATCTCGGTGATGCGCTTGAAGCCCATGCCGCCGGCGCTGCCGATCAGGCAGTCGATGCGCCCGGCTTCGCGCAGAATGGCCGGCAGCAGCGCGTGGTTCCAGCTCTCGCCGCTGGCGGCATCGCCCACCAGCGCCTGTGCGCCGATCTCTTGCGCCAGCGCCGCCAGCGGTTCCGGGCGGCGGCCGATGATGAACACCCGATCGCCCTGCGCCGCCAGCAGACGGGCGCAGGCGGCGCCGACGCCGGTGCCGCCGCCGGTAATCACAACCACTCTATTCATGATTCAGCTTCTCCATCAGTTGGCCAATCATCAGCAGGCTGCTCAACAGCAGCCGCCGCTGTTCGGCATCCAGCCGCAGATAGCGGCGGCCGGCCGGCAAACGGCTGACCACCTCCGACGCGGCGAAATGCTCAATCTCCACCTGCCATCGCTCGTCGTTCACCGTCAGCCGCACGCGGCGAAAATCCAGCTGCGCCAGCGTCTCGCCGATCTGCGGGTAGCGCTGCAGGCCGTCCAGCACCCGCTGCGCGGCCGCATGGCGCTGGCGCAGCAGATAACGCACCCCGCGCCGCCGCAGCCAGCCGCCGGTCACCACGTCCAGCGTCAGCGGAAGCTGCATCGCGCACGGGCCCTGCAACCGAAAGCGGTGGCTGACGATATGCGCCATAAACAGCCCCTGCACCTGTTCGCTGACCTCGATCTGCGGCCCCTGCGGCAGCGTCAGCCGCAGCAGGCCCGGCGCCAGGCGTTCGCACGCGTAGGGTTCCAGGTTGCGCGCCAGACGATCCAGCGCGGCGCCCGGCCGATAGCCCGACGGCGCTCGCCGCCAGGCGCGATTAAGTGAGGGAAGTAAGCCGATCAAACTGCGCCTCCTCGTTTTCACCCTTGGCGAACGCGTTCTCCAGCACCTGCTCGACCGGCACCGGCTTGAACGGATTCACTTTTTGCACGCACAGCGTCCAGAACAGCGCATAGGCGGCGGTCAGACCGATCATCCAGCCGAAGGGAATGTAGATATCGCTCGGGTTCATTCCCGGCGGCGTGATGTAAACGATGGCCAGCACGATGCCAACGCTGGAAACGATCTGCGGCAGCGGGAACCACGGCGATTTATAGGCGCGCGGCAGATCGGGGCGGCGTACGCGCAGGATCACCACCGAGCAGGTCACCAGCAGGTAGGCGACGCCCCAGGCGCACACCGCCGCCAGCACCAGCGGAATGATCCTGTCGAGGTTGCCCTGAATGGCGAAGGCGTGTACGCAGGGGATCAATACCGCTACCAGAATGCCGACCACCGGCGTTTTAAAGCGCGGGTGCAGATAAGCGAACATGCGCGGCAGCGCGCCGTCCAGCGCCATGCCGTACAGAATGCGCGGCACCGCCGCCATCAGCGTGTTGATGGTCGCGGCACCCGCCAGCAGCAGGCCGACGCCCAGCCAATATTTGCCGAACTGGCCCATCACCTGGCCGGCGAACGCCGGGATGGCCATCGGCGTTTCCAGCAGGCGTGTGCCGCTGGCGGCGTCGATCACCACGTTTTCCACCTGGTGGCTGAGCGCCGCGCCATACAGCGCCATGCACACCGCCACGCCGCACAGCCCCAGCGCCATCGCGCGCGGGATCACCCGATCGCAGCGTTTGATCTCCGGCGCCATCGGCGTCACCAGCTCACAGCCGACGAACATGAACATCGCCATGCCTATCAGGCTGAACACCGCGAAGGGATCGTTCAGGCTCAGCGTGCTGCCGAACCAGCCCTCGAGCGGCACCGCATGCGGCGACAGCAGCCCGACGATGCCGAAAATCACCAGCGTGCTCCACATGGCGAAGGTCAGCACGATCTCCGCCTTGCCGAAGGCCTCGATGCCGAACGCGTTGAGCAGGCCGAACACGATTACCAGCCCGACGCCGACCATCCAGGAGGCGTTGTGGCTTTCCATCAGGGTGTTGAGGTGCTCGAAGTTCACCAGCGCCATGATGCCGGAGAGAATGGTCTCGGCGGTGCCGGCGAAGATGTGCACGATCAGGTAGGCCGACAGCGCGCCGGTGATGGCGAAAAAGCGCCCCATGCCGCAGGAGATGTAGTCGTAAACCGAACCGGAGGTTGGCAGCAGCGCCGCCGCTTCGGAG
Organism: Serratia sp. 121840015-1; assembly: GCF_053627655.1. Lineage (NCBI taxonomy): Bacteria > Pseudomonadati > Pseudomonadota > Gammaproteobacteria > Enterobacterales > Yersiniaceae > Serratia > Serratia sp. 121840015-1. Next base: position 287,527 of record NZ_JBSEYF010000002.1, on the reverse strand, counting down.
AAGGTGGTGAGCTGCGCCTGCATCATGATGAAGGCGATCAGCATCGCCAGCGCGAAGGTGTCGCCGCCGATGCCGAAGCCGCTGGTGACCGTCAGGATCACCGGGCTGGCCATGATCACCCCGACCGAACTGGCCAGGGTGGTGGGAAAGCCGACCTTGCCTCGAGCCAGGTGGGCGTGCAACCGCGACGACAGGTTCATGGTTATTTCCTCTTATAGTTTTGGCCTGATGCATGCAGGTGCTTGCAGGTTTTTCACCGCCAGCGGCGGTAATCTCACTATAGAGAGGAAAGGAAAATGCTGACTATCGTCCTTAAGGACGAGACGCTTTCAACCTGCGGCCGCGCTCACGGCGGCGCGCCACTGCATCGCCCCCTGCGGGCTGCGCGGGTAGGCGCGCAGCGGCGCCAGCAGCGCGGAAAAGAAGGCGTAATAGCCGGCGCACAGCCGGTTGTAGCGATCTTCGCCCACATGCGCCGGGCAGCCGCCCTGGCAGACGCTTTTCACGCTGCAGCGTTGGCACTCGCGGCGCAGGCTCTTGTTTTTACCGAACGGCATCTCCGCCGCCCTTGCCGACAGGGTGGCGAGCGGCGTGTGGCGATCGGCATGGCCGAGCAGGTGCTGCGCGTTGATCAGATGATCGCAGGCGTAAAGCCGCCCGTCCGGCTCCATCACCAGATTGCCGCCGCAGCGTTCGGCGTGTACGCAGCTGGGGCTAACGTGGGTGAAATACTGCGCGTAGACCTGCTCGATGTTCATCACGAAGACCTGGCCGACGTGCCCGCGGCTACGCCAGCGGCGGTATACCGCTAGCATGAAGCGCCCCCAGTTGGCGGCGCTCAACCCATAGCCGGCGGTGGGCGCGTCCCCTTCCAGCATCAGCGGCTGGAACTGCAGATAGCGCGCCCCGATCGCCACCGCATGATCGTAGATCGCCTCGGCGCGATCCGCGACGCCGTCGTGCACCACCATCAGCAGGTTGAAGTCGATCTGATGGCGCTGCAACAGCGCAATGCCGCGCAGCGCCGCGTCATAGCTGGCGCCGCCGCGCTTGTCCGGCCGGTGGGCGTCCTGCACCTCGCGGTCGCCGTCCAGGCTGACGCCGAGGATAAAGTGATGCTGCCGGAACAGCCGGCACCAGGCGTCGTTCAGCAGGGTACCGTTGGTCTGCAGGCTGTTGCTGATCCGCACGCCCGGTGGCGCGTAGCGGCGTTGCAACGCCAGCGCCCGCTTGTAAAAACCGATCCCCGCCAGCAGCGGCTCACCGCCCTGCCAGACGAAGTTGATCTCGCGGCTGTAACGCGGCTGGGCGGCGATATAGCCCCGGATAAATTCCGCCAGCAGGTCGTCGTCCATCTTGCGCATCCGCTCCTGCTGGCGCTGCGGGTAGTAGCAGTAGCGGCAGCCCAGGTTGCAGCCGGCGCCGATCGGTTTCACCAGCAAATGAAAAGGCGCCGCCGCGCGCGGTTCGCTCTCTACCGGGATCTGCTGCGCGCGCAGCTGGGCCAGGTTCATGGCGCCGCCTGCGGCAACGGTTTGTGGGTCTGCGGATCCAGGCCGATGTAGTCGCCGGTGTTGGCGTCGACGCCGAGATAGTCGATCGCTGCACCTTTGGCTTCAATAACCATGCTCTGCTGCGCAAAACGGCGATACGCCTCGCTCAGCCGTTTGACCCGCTCCGGGTCGGCGGCGGCCAGATCGCGCGTCTCCAGCGGATCGTCATGCAGATTGAACAGCCCCCACGGCGCCATCTGCGCCGTCGGCCCGGCCTTCACCAACCGCCGCAGCTTCCAGACGCCGTCCACATAGGCGGCCTGGTTATGCAGCTCCACGCCGTAGGTCGCGCGCGGCACGCCGTCGGCCTCGCCGCTGAAATAGCGCTTGAAGCTGACGCCGACCATCGGCAGCGTCGGTTTGGCCTTCAGCGGTTTGTTGGCGTCGATGCCGGCATAGTCATACAGCGTCGGGGCGATGTCATACACCGCCATCGGCGTGCGGTCGATGCCGCCACGCCCCTTTAGCCGCGGCGCGGAGATGATGAAATCGGTATTGATGCCGCCCTGCGCGCTGGTGGTTTTGTGGTAGTTGGCGTACGGCGCGTTGCTGACGTTGGCCCAGTGCGGCCCGTAGGAAATGAACGATCCCTTGCGGCCGAGGTTGGCGTAGCTGTTGTCGAACTGCCGCCAATACTCCGGCTTCGAGCCGTAGTAGAAGCCGCTGGCGGGGTTGGCGCCGTTGTCGGTGGCGAACACGATCACCGTATTTTGGTCACGGCCGGTCTGCTTGAGGGTGTTCAGCACCGCGCCGACCTGATCGTCCATGTAAGCGATCATCGCCGCGTACACCTGCATGGTCTTGGCTTCATATTTTTGCTGCTCGGGCGTCAGCGCATTCCAGGCCTTATCCAGCGCCAGCGTCGGCATCGGCGTGCGGTCGGAAATCAACCCCAGCGCCTTCAGGCGCTGAATGCGCTGCTGATAGGCCTGCTGGTAACCGGCGTCGTATTTGCCGTCGAATTTGGCGATCCAGTCATCCGGCGCCTGCAGCGGATCGTGCGGCGCGGTAAACGCCAGATAGGCGAAGACGGGTTTGCTCTGCGGCGTATCGCGGATCCACTGTTCCAGCTGATCGGCATAGGCCTTGCTGGAATAGAAATCTTTGGGCAACGACACGCGTTTGCCGTTCAGGGTGTAGAAGGTATGGAACGCCTCCACGGTGCCCAGCGGTTTCGCATCGTCGAAATGGCTGGTGCCGCCCCCCATAAAGGCGAAGGCGCGCTCGAAGCCGCGATCGGTCGGTTTGGCGCCGTCGACATAGCCCAGGTGCCATTTGCCCGCCATCATGGTGGCGTAACCCGCGTCGCGAAAACGCTCCGGCAATGTGGTCACGCGGTCGGTCAGCCGCATTTCATAGCCCGGCTGCGCGGCGGTGCTCTCATACCACCACATGCCGCCCATGCCGGCCTGCTGGTTGGTGTTGCCGGTCATCAGCATCGACCGCGCCGGCGCCGACATCGGCGAGGTGTAGTACTGGCTCATGCGCACGCCCCGTTCGGCCAGCGCCTGCAGGTTGGGCGTCGGTATCTCGCCGCCGAACGGGCTGATGTCGGAGTAGCCCATGTCGTCCACCAGAATGATCAGCACATTGGGGCGATCGGCGTCCGCCCCCTGCGCCAGGCCCGATAAGGCGCCGCTCAACGCCACCGCCAACGTTTTTTTCTGCATCGTTCGTTCCCCGTATGGTCATGCGGACTGAACAACCCGACGCCTCAGCCCGAGAAAGGTCATCATTTTTTCGTCTTATACGTTTGGCGCCGCCTGGCGCTATCTTCAATTCGCAGTGTAGGAAGCGGCGGAAAAGCCTGGCTATCGTTCTTAAGAACGAGGAACGGCTCCAGTCGTGCCGGTTGTAGCACGCGCAGGGCGGCGAGGGCTGCACCCGGACAAACATTGAAAAGCGCTGTAAATTCAGCGGGAAAAGCGGTGAATTATTTCATTAACCTATTAATGAAAATCGCGATAAATCCGAACTGAAAAGCCCTGATTAACGCAGTGTCATCTTGTTATTTATGTGTTTTATTGCAATCGGCCTCACGTTGTTAATATGTTTTTATTGTGTTGCCAAATTGCTACAACTATGCTTGTATCGTTCATATATTGACCGCCAACCTTCTCCAGATTGAATGATAAAGGGAGGAACACGAATCATGCACAGCACCGCATCCGATGCCTTTATCAACAGTTGTTTGGCGACCATCACGCACCTGATCCCGGTGTCCGCCGGGGTGTTTTATCTGGTCGATCGCGACCTGCGGCCGGATCACTACATCCTGCACGGCATGCCCGATAAAACGCATCAGCAGTATCTGAACCACTTCCAGCAGATAGATCCGCTGCAGCCGGCCAATTTCCATCGCCAGGACATCACCATGGTCGGCATGAGCCCGGCGGCGATCGCCGGCAACCGCCGCTATTACCACGACTTTATGCTGCCGAACGACATGCGCGACATGACGGAGATCTTCATCCGCCAGCGCAAGCGCATCGTCGCCGGGGTATCGCTGATCCGCGATACGCCGTTTACCGAAGTGGAGCGCGGCCGCCTGCGCGCGGTGCTGCCGCTGATCGAGCTGGCGACGCGCGATTTGTTGCCCGACGGCGAGGCGCAGCTGCTGACCGCCAAAGAGCAAGAGATCGTCAACATGGTGCGCGAAGGCGCCAGCAATAAGCGCATCGCCCTGAAGCTGGGCATTTCGCTGTCCACGGTGAAAACCCATATGCGCAATATTTTCGCCAAAACCGACGTGGTGAACCGCACCGAACTGGTCGCCGGCGGCTTTCTCGCCCACGGTTAACGCCCGATAACGGCCGCCGCTGCCGACGGCCGGAAAATAACGCCAAAACGTATTCGCCATTTATGGCGCGGCCTCCCCCTGCCCGCAATCGGGCCGGGCGGGATATTTCATCGTCACTCAACGCTTGGGGAAAAGGTTTATGTCCAGTGATTCGGTTTCCGCGCCCGCCGTCGGCGCGGCGCTCCCCTGCCCGCCGCGGCTGCTGACCGCCATTATCGTCTTCGCCGCCATCGCGCCGGGCATTCTGATGACCGCCCCCGCCGTGGCCGCCCAGCTCGCCGCACAATGGCAGCTCGGCCCGGCGCAGATCGGCCACCTGTTCTCCACCGAACTCGGCGCCATGAGCCTGGCCACGCTGCCGGCGTGGTGGTGGATCGGGCGCATCAACTGGCGGCGGGTCGCTACGCTGTCGGCGCTGGTGTTTATCGTCGGCAACCTGGCTTCGGCGCTGGTGCAGGACTTTACCCTGCTGCTGCCGCTGCGCTTTATCGCCTCGCTGGCGGGCGGCACCCTGATGATCCTGTGCATCACCTGCGCCGCCGGCACCGCCAATCCCAGCCGAGTCTATGCCTTCTGGGTGCTCGGCCAACTGGTGCTGGGCGCGGTCGGGCTGCTGGTGCTACCGCCGCTGTTCGCGCACTTCGGCCTGATGGCGGTCTACCTGATTCTGGCGGCCATCATGCTGTGCTGCCTGCCGCTCATCCCGGCATTCCCCAACGGTTTCACCGCCGCCCGCGCCGCCCGCAGCGGCCCCGCCGCCTCGCTGGCGCGCAAGCTGTGCGCCGTGCTGGCGGTGCTGACCTTTTACATCAGCCTGAGCGCGGTCTGGACCTTTATCGGCGGCATCGCCGCCGGCGCCGGGCTGTCGCCGGCCCACAGCGGCCAGGTGCTGGCCGTCGCCACCTTGCTCGGCATCGTCGGCGCGGGGGCCGCGGCGCTGATCGGCGCGCGCTTCGGCGGCGGACGCCTGATCGTGCTGGGGTACGCCCTGCTGCTGGCCAGCGTGGCGCTGCTGACGGGCCAGCCCCTGCTGCTGCGCTTCGCCCTGGCCGCTCTATTGTTCAAGTTCACCTGGACCTTCGTGTTGCCGTTCATTCTGGCGCGGGTCGCCGGGTTGGATAACGACGGCAAGCTGATGAACGGCATCAACCTGGTGATCGGCGGCGGTATGGCCATCGGCCCGACGCTGGCCGGCTCTCTGATCGAATCTTTCGGCGGTTTCAACGCTTTGCTGTTCGGCGCGCTGGGCTGCGCGCTGCTGTCGCTGCTGTTGATTTCGCTGGCTTCACCGCGCGCACCGCGCCGTATAACAGGAGGAGAAAGGTGAAAAGAACAACCGGTTTCTTGTTTGATGAACGCTGTTTCTGGCACAGCACCGGCCTGCACGCCACCACCCTGCCGGTCGGCGGCTGGGTGCAACCGCCTTCGGGCGCCGGCCACGCCGAGTCGCCGGAAACCAAACGGCGCATGAAGAACCTGATGGACGTGTCCGGCCTGTCGCGCCAGCTCACCCTGCTGAGCGCCGAACCGGCGACGGAAGAAGACCTGCTGCGCATTCACCCCGCCCACTACCTGCAGCGTTTCAAACAGGTGAGCGACAGCGGCGGCGGCCTGCTGGGAGAGGAAGCGCCGCTGGGGCCGGGCAGCTATGAAATCGCCAAGCTCTCCGCCGGGCTGGCCTGCGCGGCGGTGGAGGCGGTGCTGCAGGGCGAGCTGGATAACGCCTATGCGCTGTCGCGCCCGCCGGGCCACCACTGCCTGCCGGATCAATCGATGGGCTTCTGCTTCCTGGCCAATATTCCCATCGCCATCGAGCGCGCCAAGGCCCGCCATGGCCTCGGCAAGGTGGCGGTGCTCGACTGGGACGTGCACCACGGTAACGGCACCCAGCACATCTATTGGCAGCGCGGCGACGTGCTGACGCTGTCGCTGCATCAGGACGGCTGCTTCCCGGCGGGCTATTCCGGCGAACGGGATCGCGGCGAAGGCGACGGGGCGGGCTGCAACGTTAACGTGCCGATGCTGGCCGGCGCCGGCGACGACGGCTACCTGCACGCTATGCGGCGCATCATCATCCCGGCGCTGGAAAAATTCGAGCCGGAGCTGATCATCGTCGCCTGCGGCTACGACGCCAACGCCCTCGATCCGCTGGCGCGCATGCAGCTGCACAGCGACAGCTTCCGCGCCATGACCGCGCTGGTGCAGAACGCCGCCGACCGGCTGTGCGGCGGCAAGCTGGTGATGGTGCATGAAGGCGGCTACGCCGAGTCCTACGTACCGTTCTGCGGGCTGGCGGTGATGGAACAACTGAGCGGCGTGCGCACTGAAGTGCAGGATCCGCTGCTAGCGTTTATCCAGCAACAGCAGCCGCGCGACGCCTTCAACCGCTTCCAGCGCGAAGCGCTCGACGAGCTGGCGCGCCAGTTCGGCCTGTAATCCCCTCTTTGCGGGCGCCGCACCCGGCGCCCCTGACAACCTCGCCGCCAGCCGCTACGCTGAAGGGCAACCCTACCCACCATGAGAACAATAAGATGCCCGAACAAACCGTCAGCTTTATCAAAGGCCGTCACGGCGACATCGCCGTGCACGACTGGGGAAACGACCAGCCGCGCTATCTGGCGCTGCTGATACACGGCTACGGCGAGCACCTCGGCCGTTACCAATACGTGGCGCGCACGCTGCAGGCACAGGGCGCGCGGGTGTTTGGCCCCGACCACCTCGGCCACGGCCTGTCGCAGGGCGAACGCGTGCTGATCGAAGATTATGACGCCGTGGTCGACGACGTGCAGCGCGTGGTCAGCCATTTCCGGCAGCGATACCCCACCTTGCCGCTGGTGGTGATCGGCCACTCGATGGGCGGCATGATCGCCACCCGCTACGTGCAGCGCTACGGCGAGGAGGTGCGTGCGCTGGTGCTGTCCGGCCCGCTGCTTGGCGACAGAACGGCGATCTCCGATCTGGCCGAACTGCCGACGATCCCCGACGCGCCGCTGGATACCGCCACCCTGGCGCGCGATCCGGCGGTCGGCGCGGCCTATCAGGAAGATCCGCTGGTGTGGCACGGGCCGTTCAAGCGCCCCACCCTGCGCGCCATGCAGCGGATCCTCGCCGCCATCAACGCCGGGCCGGGCTTCGGCGCGCTGCCCACGCTGTGGATCCACGGCGACGACGATCGGCTGGTGCTGATGAGCGAAACGCAAACCGCGCTCGACCGACTGCGTGGCGACGATTTCGAACGGATGATCAATGCGGGCGGGCGGCACGAGAGCTTTAACGAAACCAATAAGGATCAGATCCTCAAGCGGATGACCGATTTTATTGCGCGGGCGTTAGGCTAAGGCGCTCCCCCTCAGCGGGCCGAGGGGGGCATGACGGCGTCAGCCTTCGACGATGGCGAGGTAGTGTTTGACGAAGCGATCCGAGGTGATGTCCCAGCGCACCGGGGTACCCTTCTCGACGAACCAGGAATCGCCGGCCTGATACTGCACCGATTCGCCGGTGCGTTCGTTGGTCAGGGTCGCGCTGCCTTCCCACACCGTGGCGTGCTCGGCGAACGGATACTCCATCACGAAGCTGCCGCGGGTGCAGCTGAACACGCCGCAGTTCAGGTTGTCGGTCGGTTCGCCGAAGATGCTGGCCACGCCGACGTTTGGCGTGCCGGCGATCACCGTGGCGCCCAGGTTGCTGACGCTGCCGATCTCCAGCAGTTCCGGCAGCGGTTGTTTAAGCAGTAACGGTTTCATGAGATTCTCCTCTGAGGGTTAACGGCGGCCTTTCCAGTAGCCGGATGTCTGGTGCCAAACCTTACCGGCGGTGGTCATCACCCGCCGCAGCTTGTCCTTGCCGAAGATGTTGACGTGCGGGATCGAGCTCATCAGATCGTAACGATCGGATCCTTCGCTCATGCCCTCCGCCAGCACCTTGCACACGATGTGGCTCGGCGTTACGCCGAAGCCGGAGTAGCCCTGTACGTAAAACACATTGTCGCGATCCGGCAGCGTGCCGATCTGCGGGAACAGGTTGGCGCTGCAGCACAGCGGGCCACCCCAGGCCAGATCGATCTTCACGTCTTTCAGGTACGGGAACACCTTCAGCATCAGGTTGCGGTTCCAGGCCTTGAGATCCGACGGGAAATATTCGAGCAAGCGGGTGGCGCTGCCGAACAGCAGCCGGTTTTCGTTGGTCACCCGGTAATAGTCGATCACCGGGCGGATGTCGCTGTAGGCGCCGCGGATCGGGCTGATCTGGCGGATCAGATCGTCAGACAGCGGCTCGGTGGCCAGCTGGAAGGCGTAGGTATTGATGGTCTTGCGGTAGATCTGCGGCTCCATGCCGTTGAGGAAGCCGTTGCAGGCCCACAGCATCTTGTTGGCGCGCACCGAGCCCATGGCGGTGCGCACCGTGATGCGCGGCCCGTACTCCACGTTGAGCACGCTGCTGTTCTCGAAGATTTTCACCCCGTAGCCGCTCAGCGCCTTGGCCTCGCCCAGCAGCAGGTTGAGCGAATGCACGTGGCCGCCGCCCATGTGTTTCAGCGCGCAGGTGTAAGCGTCGGAGCCCACCACCTGCTTCACCTCCGCCCCGGTGTAGAGCTCAATCTCCTCCTGCGGCGCTACCGCCTTGAACTCCTTCAGCCAGCCGCGCAGGGTCTTCTCCTGGCGCGCGTTGCTGCCGAGATAGCCGTAGCCGAAGCAGAAGTCGGCGTCGATGTCATATTTCTTGATGCGCTCGCGGATAATGCCGGCGCCGAGATTGCTGATTTTGAAGATGGTTTCCAGCCCGGCCGGGCCAACGTGGCGCTTGATCTTCTCCAGATCGTGGCCGATGCCGGCCATCACCTGGCCGCCGTTGCGCCCAGTGCCGCCGTAGCCCAGATAGCGGCCTTCGAGAATGGCGATGTTGGTGATGCCCTTCTCCGCCAGCTCCAGCGCGGTGTTGATGCCGGAGAAGCCGCCGCCGATGATCACCACGTCGACGTCCAGATCCTCTTCCAGCGTCGGGAAGCGCAGATCGTATTTTTTGGTCGCCGCGTAGTAGGTTAAGGACTCGATTTCGTTGTTCACTGCCGCACTCCCGATTGCCTATGCCATGACATCGGATTATCGGGAGGCGGCAGCCGTGCCGCTATGTCCCCTTAGGGACATTCGCTACAAAAAATTAACATTCACGCGCTGCGGCGCTGCGGGGCGGTCAGCAACAGGCTGAACAGTTCGGCCTGCGAGCCGATGTTCAGCTTGCCGTAGATGTTCTTGCGGTGATTTTTTACCGTGCCGAGGCTGATGAACAGCCGGTCGGCAATCTGCTGCGAACCGCAGCCGGCGAGGATCAGATCGACGATCTCGCGCTCGCGCGGCGTCAGCAGATAACGCGCCTGCGCGCCATCGTCGTTCCCCGTGTCAGCCTCGGCCGGTGCCGCCACCACTTCGCCATGCAGCCGCGCCACGCTTTTCACCAGCGTCAGCGCGCTGCGCAGATCCGCCCGCTGCGGGTAGCGCACCGCCACCGTGCGGCACGCCGAGCCGAAGAACACCCCCAGCCCGCGCTCCGGCGTCAGCTGCAGCAGCACGCCGGCCTCATCGTGCCAGCCGGTCTTGCGATAAAAATTACGGTAATAGTCACTGTGATAAAACCCGCAGGGCGCCAGCTGGCGCAGCGTGAGCACCTCGCCTTCACCGCCGTCGTTCAGCGCGCGGTAAAACGGATCCTGCAGATAGGCGCCCTGTTGGTAGATCTGGTTAACCGCATCGCTGTTTTCCCGCTCGGTTTTGATCAGGCAGCGCGGCGGCCGGCCGCGTTCGAAGGCATAGACGATGGCGTTGTCGAAGGCGAAAAACCCTTCCAGCCAATTCAACAGGCTGGGATAAAAGCGCGGGCTGGCCACCGCATCGATCACCGCAGACAAGCGTTCAACCTGAATATCCATACCCGCCTCGCCATTATTAATACATTAACAATCTACCGATTTCGGATGGGGTTAGCCGCATGGCGGCCAGTACTGTTAAAAAAAGCATCCGGCGCGCCGAAATGCAAGAACACGATCGTTTACATGTTAAACAACTCACAAGTTGCCGCAGCGGGGAAAGCGGTGGCCGCTCCGCGCCCGCTGGCTTATGCTGTGGCATCGCGCCCTGCAACGCCGTCAAGGAGACCTCATGTCCGTCAGCCACATCATCGCCAACCGCCAGACCTGGTTCGGCCACGGCAGCATCCAGCAACTGCCGCCGCTGCTGCTTGCCGATCCGCAGCCGACGCTGCTGTTCAGCTGCCGATCTTTTCTCAACGGCCCGGTGTACGCCGGCCTGCGCGAATCGCTGACGCCGCTGCTCATCGGCACCGAGATCGTCAGCCACGAGGCGTCGCCGCAGGAAATAGACGCCTGGGTGGCGCGCTGGCGCGGCCAGGCACGGCGCGTGGTGGCCATCGGCGGCGGCAGCGTGCTGGATGCCGCCAAGGCGTTCTCCGCACTGGTGGAGCATCCGCTGCCGACGCTGCGCTATATGGAAAAAGTGGGCGACAGCAAAATCAGCGGCGCCACCCTGCCGCTGATCGCCATTCCTACCACCGCCGGCACCGGCAGCGAGGTGACGCAGAACGCGGTGATCACCGACACCCAGGTCAGCAAAGTGAAGGCCTCGCTGCGCCACAATAACTTCGTGCCGCACACCGCCATTCTCGATCCCCAGCTGCTGGCCGACGCGCCGGACAAGGTGCTGGCCTACTGCGCCATCGACGCCTTCACCCACCTGTTCGAGGCCTATCTGTCGAAAACCGCCGGCGCCATGACGCGCGACATGTCGCTGAGCGGCATCCGCCACTTCCTTGCGGCCTGGCCGGCGCTCAACCGCAGCGACGCGGCGCGCGAAGCGATTATGCAAGCTTCGTACCTTGGGGGGCTGACGCTGAGCGCCGCCGGGCTGGGGGTGATCCACGGCATCGCCGGCGAGATCGGCGCGCTGCGCGACTACCACCACGGCCAGGTCTGCGGCCGCCTGCTGCTGCCGTTCCTTGCCCTGTTGGAAAGCAGCGAACAGCCGCAGCAACGCGCGCTGATGGCCGAGCTGGCCGCGCGCCTGTACCCGCACTGGCAGGGCAGCCCGGAGAGCTACCTGACCGATTTCATCACCCGCCACGCCATCGCGCCGTTCTGGCAGGACGATTTGCCGATTTCCGGCCAGGAACTGGCGGTGGCGCTGGAGAAATCCAACAGCAAGAATTCCTGGATCGACTATGCGCCGGCACAGCGGCAACGGATGATCGAAGAGGCGTTTCGCGTCGAATGATGATATCTACCCTAACTAAATAGTTGGAGCGGCATCCCGGCGGCAAGAGGTGGCTCGCCAGGAGCTTACTCAAGTCAGTGACTGGCGTACGCACTCGCAGCCAACACAGATGCAGTTTCAAGTATGACGGGTATAATCAGATCAACGCACTAGCAGGAGTTAAGGAAATGGGCATCATCGGCTGGATCTTCGCCGGCATCGCGGTCGGCATCCTGGTCGGCGCGCTGATCAAAATCTTCGGCAAGAAGAAAGAGCAGTAAGCGACTTTAAGCAGCATCAAATGCCTGCTCGACAATACCGTCTTTTCTCAACAAATAGCGGCGGTGTGTTCCCAGTTCGAGCAGGCAAAGCGCCCCACGGTTGGCGATATCAAACGCGCCATAATCCAGGTTGCACATATTGCCCAATTGGCGCGCACCTTCACCTGGCGTATGCCCGCACAGTACATAACCGACATTCATTATTGGCCCATCGTACTTGGCACGGTTACGCCGGCGCCCAAAAAGACAGCTATGCGTACTCACCGGGTCTCCAGATTGCAACCCTGTAAGGAACGTTTCGAGGCAATCTATTTCAGGAGGCACCTCAGCATGAATCACGCAATAATCGACTTGAGCGACGGTGAGTTTAATCACCCAAGGGAGCATCATGGCTAACTGCTGGCAGCGGTACCGCATCGCATCGTCCAGTTCAAAAAACCAATCCCCGCCCATCATCTTCCATCTCTGAGCGATCTCACTTTGCCGCTGGCTCTCGGTCGCTTGCCTATAATCAAGCAGCACTTTCTCATGATTGCCCAACACAGAAAAAAACCAGGGCTGCTCAAGTAATGTCAGACACCCCAAACTGTTCGTGCCACGATCGATTAAGTCACCCACGGCGACCAGACGATCACGGCGTGTGTCGAACCCGACATGCTCAAGCAGCACACGTAACTCATCCAGGCAGCCGTGCAGATCGCCAACGGCAAAATCTCGTCCCTGTTCATTCTTGGCCAATTCGGTAATCATCCTTCCTCACCTGTCGAGTAATCACTTGCAGCACACCACTTTTGTTCATAGTATTAATTTGTTCACGACTCATGAACAAAAGGAGAGTATGAACAAATGTCTAAACCAGAAACCGAAGATGCGCTTTTGACCGCAGTAAGCGAAAATTTGCCGACCAACCTGCACCTGACGGTGAAACGCTCTTCGAACAATGAGGACTACGACGGTCTGGCAATCCTGACTGTCGGACGCGATCAAACCTTTGACTTCAAGATAGAGATAAAATCGATCCACCGGAAAGAAAATCTCTTTTTGCTGAAAAAAGCATGGCACGACGATGCAACAGACCAACGTCTGCTTATCTGCCCTCACCTGACCGCCGCTCAAGCCGAGATTTGTGAAGAACTGCGTCTCAATTTCATTGATGCCGCCGGTAATGCCAGCATCGTTACTAAAGGGCTGTTTCTGCGTATTTCCGGCAAAAAGCCGGTTAAATCCCTCACTAATAGTGATAATAGTGCAGCCAGGATCAGTGAAGGAACACTAAAACTACTGCTGGTGTTGTTAAACGACGAACAGGCGATCAATGCAACCTATCGCGAGCTCTCCGCCGCTGCGGGCATCTCACTGGGGATGGTCAGTAAGGCGTTCGAGTATCTGGAAAGTCAGCGCTATTACCGCAAATCGAAAAGCGGACGCAGATTATTGTCACCTGAATCGCTGACAGCACTTTGGCTGCGTGAATATGCAGTCATGATCCGACCAAAGTTAAAAAGGCTCAATCTGGTCGCGCCAACAAACTGGCAAGACCTGACGTTGAAGCCAAACGAGATTTGGGGAGGAGAAGCGGCCGCGGCGCTGCTAACCGAAGGTTATCTTTACCCCGAGACCTTGATGCTGTTTACCCACACCCCATTGCAGCAACGTAGAAAAGAGCTGGGTATGCTTCCTCAGCAACATGGCGGGCTGCAAATGACCGGTGCATTCTGGGGTGAGACGCTGAAACTCACCCTACGTTCTCAGGCCATGCTCAGCATCGCTGAATTACTCGCCAGCCGAGATAGCCGTAATCTCGAAGTCGCCAGGATGATAAATGACAAATACCTTGGTCTTACAGATAGCGCTCTCTTCAGAGACTGAAAAGCTGCTCACGCAAATTGTCACCGTTTGCGCGCAGCAAAATGTGGCTTTCTTCGTTGCGGGCGCAACGGCACGCGAAGTGCTAATACACCATATCCATGGCCGAAGGCCCGGGCGCAGAACCAGCGACATTGATATCGCCATCTTTGTCGATGATTGGTCGTCGTTTACGGAACTGCAGGCGGCTTTCATCGCCGAAGGCGCAACAACCACAAAAGGCAACCCGCACCATTTGATCTGGGCGGAAAACCACTTGGATATCATTCCGTTCGGCGGCGTAGCGGAAGAGAATAAAATCGCCTGGCCTCCCGACCGAGCGATAGTCATGAATGTCGACGGCTTCCGGGAAGCCTTTGAGCATACGGTCGTCGTGCGCTTGTTTAACGGTGCTGAACTGCCGTTTTGCTCTTTACCGGGATTAGCCATGCTAAAAATTTTCGCCTGGCAAGCCCGCGGACATGGGAACGGGAAGGACGCCATCGACCTTTTCACCATCATTAGCGAATATGGCAACATTGAAGAAGAACGCATTTGGGACGCCCCGCTTGAAGAGGATGACCTGGACGCGGATCTGGAGAGAATGGGTGCATTTCTGCTTGGTCTCGATATTGCCGCACTTCTGCAACAAAGTTCACACGGCATTACTGCCGCTCAATTATTGTCGCTGCAAAGCCATAAAATTGTCGATGCGATTGTCTCCTCAAATACCCGGGAAACCCCAGATCGCATTGAACAACTGGTCGAGGATTTTTGGCGCGGCATCGCGTTCAGAGAATAATCCTCATTCCATTCCGTGGGCCGCCAGCAGGCACTCATGGAACAGCTTCACCACCCGCTGCGGCACCGGCGAGCGGCGCAGCACGCTGGAGTATTCGCAGTGATAGCGGAACAGCGCCGGTTTGATCGCCCGCATCATATTCTGCGCCACGAAAAACGCCGCGTAGTGATCCGGCAAAAAGCCGACGTATTTGCCGGACAGGATCAGCGTGGCGATCGACTCCTGCGCGAACCCCGTCGCCTTGCGATGCAAATGTTGCTGCAGGCTCAGTTCCATATTCGGCGAATGGTAGCCTAATCCGGCGAAGGCATAATTGTGCAGCAGATCCCAATTTAATGTTTCATGGGGGGCGGAAAATAATTCATGCTGCGCGCCGCAATATAAGAACATCCTCTCACTGAATAACGAATGATAAGATAAACTTTCCGCGCTGCGGTGCATGGGAATAACGCCAACCTGAAATTGTCCGTCAATGACGCCGCGTTCAATGGTATTAATCGGCTCCACGTACATTTGCAAAGAAACCTCCGGCGCACGCTCGCTGAATAATGCGATGGCCCGGCCGATCTGCGCCTGCGGATTGCTGACCGTATGATCGAATATCGCCACGTGCAGCTGCCCGCCCATGCGCTGGTGCACCTCGTCTACCCCGCGCCGGAACGCCTCGGTGGCCGCCAGCAGGTTGACCGTTTCCTGGTAGATAAGCAGCCCCTCGTCGGTGACCGCAAAGCCCTCGCGCCCGCGCTGGCACAGCGTCAGGCCCAGCCGCTGCTCCAGATCCTTGATGTGCTTGCTGATGGTCGACAGGCTGATATTCAGCTCCAGTTCGGCGGCGCTCATGCCGCCGCAGTCGACCACGGCCTTGAATACCCGCAGCAAACGCAGATCCATATCCGACAATTGCCCTAACAGCGCGCGCTTTTTTACTTGCATAAAACCTTAAGTAAGTTTCGACATATGATTATTCACAGTAGAGAACAAGCGGTACATAGTCAATTTCGCACAACAATTCGTTAACAACTCGATTTATTTCATTAATCGCTCTTATTTTCCTGTTCGGAGGAAAACATGGCCGCTGAAAATCACCCGCTAAATAGTCTCGATGCCGAAGGGTTAGAGGCCCATTGGATGCCTTTTACCGGTAACCGTAATTTTAAAGCGCAGCCGCGCATCATTACTCAAGCCGCGGGGGCGTATTACACCAGCCATGACGGCAGAAAGATTTTCGACGGCCTGTCCGGGTTATGGTGTTGCGGATTGGGGCACGGCCGGCAGGAAATCACCGACGCCGCCCAGCGCCAGCTGGCGACGCTGGATTACTCGCCGGCGTTTCAGTTCGGCCACCCGCTGTCGTTCGAACTGGCCAACAAGATCAAGGCACTGACGCCGGCGGGGCTGGATTACGTGTTCTTCACCGGCTCCGGATCGGAAGCGGCGGACACCTCGCTGAAAATGGCGCGCGCTTACTGGCGCGCCAAAGGCCAGGCGGGCAAAACCTGCTTTATCGGCCGGGAAAAGGGCTATCACGGCGTTAACTTCGGCGGTATCTCGGTCGGCGGCATCGCCGGCAACCGCAAGACGTTCGGCGCCGGCGCCGAAGCGGACCACCTGCCGCACACCCTGCTGGCCGGCAACGCCTTTTCGCGCGGCATGCCGCAACAGGGGGCAGAGCTGGCGGAAGAGCTCAACCGCATCATCGCGCTGCGCGACGCCTCAACGATCGCCGCGGTGATCGTCGAACCCTTCTCCGGCTCCGCCGGGGTGATCGTGCCGCCGGTCGGCTACCTGCAGCGCCTGCGCGAAATCTGTACCCAGCATGACATCCTGCTGATCTTCGACGAAGTGATCACCGCCTTCGGCCGCTGCGGCGCGATGACCGGCGCCGAGGCGTTCGGCGTCACGCCGGACATCATGAACATCGCCAAACAGGTGACCAACGGCGCGCAGCCGATGGGCGCGGTGGTGGTGCGGCCGGAGATCTACCACACCTTCATGAACGGTGGCGAGCCGGACTACCAGCTCGAATTCCCGCACGGCTACACCTACTCCGCCCACCCGGTCAGCTGCGCGGTCGCGCTGGCGACGCTGGACATCCTGCAGCGCGAACAGATGGTGGAGCGCGTACAGGCGCTGGCGCCCTACTTCGAGCGCGCGGTACACAGCCTGCAAGGAGCCAAACACGTCGCCGACATTCGCAACATCGGCCTGGCGGCCGGCATTACGCTGGCGGCGCGGCCGGGCGAACCGGCGCGGCGCCCCTTCGAGGCGGCGATGCGCTGCTGGGAAAGCGGATTTTACGTGCGCTACGGCGGCGACACCCTGCAGCTGGCGCCGCCGTTCATCAGCAGCGAAGCGCAGATCGATGCGCTGATCAACGCCGTGGGCGACGCCCTCAACGCCACCGAATAAGGAGAGAACCATGACCATTACCCATTGGATCAACGGCGAGCCCGCCGCCGGCGGCGAACGCAGCCAGCCGGTTTACGACCCGGCCACCGGCCAATCGGCGCAGGAGGTGCAGCTGGCCGACCGCGCCACGGTGGAGCGCGCCATCGCCGCCGCCGAACAGGCCTATCCCGCCTGGCGCGACACCCCGCCGCTGAAGCGCGCGCGCATCATGATGAAGCTCAAGGATCTGCTGGAGCAGCACGCCGACGCCATCTGCCAACTGATCACCGCCGAGCACGGCAAGGTGCTCAGCGACGCCCTGGGCGAACTGCAGCGCGGCATCGAGAATATCGAATATGCCGGCTATGTGCCGGAACTGCTGAAGGGCGAACACAGCAAAGAGGCCGGCCCGGGCATCGACAGCTGGAGCGAGTTTCAACCGTTGGGGGTGGTGGCGGGCATCACGCCGTTCAACTTCCCGGCGATGGTGCCGCTGTGGATGTGGCCGATGGCGGTGGCGTGCGGCAACACTTTCGTGCTGAAGCCTTCCGAGCGCGTGCCTTCCGCCGCGCTGTATATCGCACGGCTGGCGGCGGAAGCCGGGCTGCCGCCGGGGGTGCTCAACGTGGTCAACGGCGATCGCGAAGCGGTGGAGACGCTGCTGCATGACGGGCGCGTCAAAGCGATCAGCTTCGTCGGTTCGACGCCGGTGGCAGAACACATCTATCACACCGGCTGTGGGCAGAACAAACGGGTGCAGGCGTTGGGCGGCGCCAAGAACCACGCGGTGGTGCTGCCTGACGCCGATATCCCCGGCGCGGTCGGCGCGCTGATGGGCGCCGCCTTCGGCTCCTGCGGCCAGCGTTGCATGGCCATCCCGCTGGTGGTGGCGGTGGGCAACGGCACCGCCGAAGCGCTGATCGCCGGGTTGCGGCAACAGATGGCCGCCATGCGCGTCGGCCCCGGCAGCGACAACCGCAACGACATGGGGCCGCTGGTGACCCAACAGCATTATCAGAAGGTAAAAGGCTATATCGATCAGGGCGTAGCCGAAGGCGCCGAGCTGCTGGTGGACGGCCGCGAGCTGAGCGTGATCGGCGCAGACGGCCGCCCCAGCCAAGGGTATTTCCTCGGCCCGACGCTGTTCGATCGCGTGACGCCCGGCATGCGCATCTATCAGGAGGAGATCTTCGGCCCGGTGCTCGGCGTGGTGCGCGCGGCGTCGCTACCGGAGGCGATGGCCTTGATCGACGCCCACGAATACGGCAACGGCACCTGTCTGTTCACCCGCGACGGCGAAGCGGCGCGCTACTTCTCTAGCCGCATTCAGGTCGGCATGGTGGGGATCAACGTGGCGCTGCCGGTGCCGGTGGCCTACCACTCGTTCGGCGGCTGGAAGCGCTCGCTGTTCGGCGATCTGCACGCCTACGGCCCGGACGCCGTCAGGTTCTACACCAAACGCAAGACCGTGACCCAGCGCTGGCCGGCCTCCGGCGATGCCCGGCGCGCCAGCTTCAGCTTCCCGTCGGGACAGGGGTAACACATAAGAACAATAAACTTCCGGGGAGCAACGCTCCCCGGCATTTCCGCGCGCTCCATTTGATTCCTGCGTACAGCCTGTGCAGCAAAACAATAATTCACTCACACGTTAATGGAGTCGTTATCCCATGAAAGAGTCCGCCCCTGAACACACCTTCAAAGGCAATCTCAGCGTCCTCGACGTGGTGATGATCACCGCGTCCGGCGTGACGCCGGCCAGCTCCATCTTCGTCATCGCCCCGCTGGCGATCGCCAGCGCCGGCAGCGGCGCCTTTCTGTCGTTTCTGATCGCCGCCTGCGTCGCCGCCGCCATCGCGCTGTGCTATGCCGAGCTCGGCGCCGCACACCCCAGCGCCGGCGGTGAGTACAGCATCATCAAGCGCCTGTTCGGTACCCTGTGCGGGTTGCAGACCTACCTGTTTATCCTCAGCGCCTCACTGTTCGTGCCGGCGGTGCTGGCCACCGGCGCGGTGCCCTACCTGAACACCGCGCTGGGCACCCAGTTCGACGCCTCGACCGCCGGCATGCTCACCGTGCTGGTCGGCGGCATCTGCGCCATTTTCAACATCAAAGCCAACGCCCTGCTGACCGGCGCCTTTCTGGTGGTGGAAGTGGCGGTGCTGGCGCTGATCGCCTGGCTCGGCTTCAGCCACCCGCATCAGAGCACGGAGATCCTCACCGCGCCGGTGATGCTGGACGCGCAGGGCAGCCTGGCGCCGGTGTCGCTGCCGCTGATCGTCGCCATGGTCGGGGTCGCGCTGTTCTCCTACAACGGCTACGGCGCGGCGGTGTACATGGCGGAAGACATGCGCGAACAGGGCAGACCGATGGCGATCGCGATCATGCTGACGCTGGTCATCGTGGTGCTGGTGGAACTGGTGCCGTTCACCGCCCTGCTGATCGGCTCGCCGTCGCTGACCGAGATGGCCAAACAGGCCGATCCGGTCGGCTATGTGGTCACCCAGCTCGGCGGCCCGACGCTGGCGCGGGTGGTAAGCGGCGCGATTTATCTGTCGGTGTTCAACGCCATCATCGCCATCGTGGCGCAGTTCAGCCGCATGATGTTCGCCAGCGGGCGCGACGGCTTCTGGCTGCCGACGTTTAACCGGGCGCTGAAAATCATCCACCCGCGCTTCGGCACTCCCTGGATCGCCACCCTGCTGTTCGGCGTGCCGTCGGCGCTGCTGGCGTTTTGCTCCGATCTCGAATCGCTGACCTCGTTCACCGTGATCCTGCTGCTGCTGGTGTATATCATCATGGCGGTGGCGGCGCTGATCAGCCGCCGTCGCCGCCACTTCCACCACCCGTACCTGATGCCGCTGTGGCCGCTGCCGGTGGTGGTGGCGCTGCTGTGCTGCCTGTACGTGCTGTGGACGATTTTGATCGCCAGCAGCCTGAAAGACTTTATTATCATTGCCGGCATTATCGGCTTCGGGCTGGCGCTGAACCATCTGCGCGGCCGCCAGACGGCGCCCCTCGCCGCCCCCTCAATAGAAGGAGAATAACCATGACGCAGCGCGCTCAGGATCTGGGCATCATCATCGGACAGGGCACGCCCGGCCCGCTGAACGCCATCACCGACGTGCCCGGCGTGCGCGTTGGCCATGCCAGCATTCATGCCGATTTGGCGGACGGGCGCAGCGTGCGCACCGGCGTGACGGTGATCGAACCGCGCCCCGGCTCCGCCCGCCACGCCCCCTGCTTTGCCGGCGTGCACGTGCTGAACGGCAACGGCGACGCCACTGGCCTGGAATGGGTGCGCGAAGCGGGCCTGCTGACCAGCCCGATCGCCTTCACCAACACCCACAGCGTGGGCGTGGTGCGCGATGCGTTGATCGCGCTGGAGCGTGAAACGCTGCCCGCGGGCGACAACGCGGTGTATTGGAATATGCCGGTGGTGATGGAAACCTTCGACGGCCTGCTCAACGACATCAACGGCTTTCACGTCAAGGCCGAGCACGTGCGCCAGGCGCAGCAGGCGGCCCGGGGCGGCTTGCCGCAGGAAGGCGCGGTCGGCGGCGGCAGCGGCATGATCTGCCATGAATTCAAAGGCGGCAGCGGCACCGCGTCGCGCCGCTTGCCCGCCGATCAGGGCGGCTGGACGGTGGGCGCCATCGTGCAGGCCAACCACGGCAAGCGCGAATCATTGCTGGTCGGCGGTTACCCGGTAGGCCGGCATCTGGGGCATCTCCCCTCGCCGTTCACGCCGCAGTTGCCGCATCCCGGCATGGGCTCCATCGTGGTGGCGCTGGCGACCGACGCGCCGCTGTTGCCGCACCAGTGTGCGCGGCTGGCGCAGCGCGCCAGCATCGGCATCGCCCGCACCGGCGGCGGCACCGAGGACTCGAGCGGCGACATTTTCATCGCCTTCGCCACCGGCAATGACGGCCTGCCGCCCGCCGACTACGCCGATAAAGGCGCCTTCACCACGCCGCTGCGCATGGTGAACAACGACTACATTTCGGCGCTGTTCGCCGCAGCAGCGGAAGCGGTGGAGGAAGCGATCGTGAATGCGTTGCTGGCGGCCAATACCGTCAGCGGCAACGGCCACCGGGCGGAAGGGTTGAGCGCCGAGCAGCTGGTGACGGCGCTGGGGAAGGCCGGCTGGCGGCGGTAAAAACACAGGGCGCGGGGTTAACCGCGCCCTGCCTATCAGGATTCGCCGCCCGGTTTGGGCGTCGGGTAGTCGTAATCCAGCCGCAACGGTTCGGCGTAGACGCTGTTCCACAGCTGTTGGTACAGCTGGTCCAACCGCCCGCTCATCGCCGCACTGTGCATCACCAGCTCCAGATTGCGCGAGTTGTCCAGATAGCCGCCGGTCCAGTTGCTGGTGCCCACCCAGGCAATCTCATCGTCGATGGTCATCAGCTTGCTGTGGATCACGCGGGCAAACGGAATGAAGCCGCTGCTGGCCGGTGGTATGGTCACCACTTTGATCTGCACGTTCGGCACCAGCGCCAGGCTCTTCAGCCAGGCGATATCCGGCTTTTTGGTGTTCCAGTTGGCCACCATCAGCTCGATCTGCACCCCGCGCGCCGCCGCGCTGCGCAGCGCGTTGTCGATCACCGCGTAGAAGGGGCGGCTGCGTTCGGGGCCGAACGACAGCGGCGCGTAATCCATCACCTGCACCCGCACCCGCCGCTTGGCGCCGGCCAGCAAGCGCGGCAGCTCGGCCTGCGAGTCAATCACCCCCGCCGGGTTGTAGGCGCGCGGGCTGGCCACCAGATAGTTGCCCTGCGTCGGCGCCGTCATCGGCGAATCGGGCAGCGGCGGCACCGGTTTATCCTGCGCCAGCAGCGCCTGCGCCTGCCAATCTTGCTCGAAGATCGCCTGGATCTGCCCCACCACCTTGGCGTCGCTGATGCGCAGCCCGGTTTCGTGAATATGCTCCAGCGCGCGCCAGTCGAAGTTCTGGCTGCCGACGAACGCCTGCTCGCCGTCCACCAGCAGATACTTGGCGTGCAGGATGCCGCCGCTCAGCTTCTGGTAAGGAATGATGCGCAGCTCCAGATTGGGGATCGCCTTCAGCTGTTCCAGCGTCTCAGCGGTAGAAATGCGAATGCCCTTATCTTCCACCAAAAAGCGGATTTTCACCCCGCGTTCGCCGGCCGCCTTCAGGTGCTGCAGCACGCCATCCAGCAGCGAACCGTCCTGATTCGCCACGTAGAACTGCCCCAAATCGATGCGGGTTTTCGCCGCGTCGAACATCTCGCGCCACACCTCGGCGGTGTTGCGCAGGTCGTCGGCCTGCAGCGCGGTTTCCACCGGCGCGGTGTACACCAGCTCGTAGCCGGGAATCGCAAAACGCGCCGCAGCGCTCTGGCTCAACATCAACAAACAACCGCCCCACAATGCCGTATAAAGGCGGCCGAACGGCCGCCGTACTGGATGGCCATTAGGCATAGCGCGGCGCTCCGCTGTCAACCCATTGTTCGCCGCTGCCGCTCTCCGGGCGGCTGGCCGGTTGGCCGGCGCGGATCAACAGCACCTTCAGCAGTTCGTTGATGCGCTCCATGCGGCTCTGCAGGAAGTTGTTGGCCACCAGGCACAGCAGCGCGATGGCGATGCCGAGGCCGGTGGCGTACAGCGCGGTGCCCATCCCGGCCGACACCAGGCTCGGCTCGGACACCCCCGAGGCGGCCAGCGCCTTGAAGGTTTCGATGATCCCCATCACCGTGCCCAGCAGCCCCAGCAGCGGCGCGGCGGTGACCACGGTTTCCAGCAGCCACAGGCCGCGCGCCATCGGTGGCTTGCTCAGCAGGTACTGGGCGTCGATCAGATCGCCGATCGCCTCGCGGTCGCCGGCGCGGTGCTTCTGCGCCAATACCGGCGCGATCACCGCCATCGGCAGGCTGTTACGCTGGGTCAGCTCGTCCGGCAGATCGGCGGCGCGGCGTACGTCCGGCGTCAGCGCCTGCTCCAGCCGGCGCGCCTGGCGCTGGGTATAGGCGAAGTACAGCGTGCGTTCGATGATGATCACCAGCGCGATCGCCAGCGCGGCGTACATCACGTAGAAAATAATGTCGTGCAACAGATTGGCGTCCATACAGGGCTCCTCTTTCCCGCCGCCCGGCAGGCGGCGGGGTATTCAGTTAAAAGGTGGCTTCCAGCGAGACGCTGAAGGTGCGTTCTTCGCCGACGTTGTAATACGGCGTGCTGGCTTTCACGCCGCCGTAAGGTGCCGCGTTGAAGGTGGTGGTGCGCACCGAGGTCAGGTATTCCTTGTCAAACAGGTTGCTGATGCCAAAGCGCAGCGCAGCGCTTTTGACGATTTTCTTGTCCACCGGCAGATGCACCCCCGCCGCCAGATCGAACACCGTGCGGCCGCCGATCTTCTCGTCGTTGGTCAGATCGCCGTAGAACGAACTGACGTACTTGCCGCTGACGCTGCCGTAATACAGCCCGTCGTCATAACCCAGCGTCATGTTCAGCAGATTTTTCGGCACGTTCGGCACCTCTTTGCCGGAGGTCGGCAGCGGCAGCCCGCCGTTGCTGACAATGTCGCTCTTCTGCTTCGACTCGGTGTAGGTATAAGAGGTGTAGTAGTTGAAGTTATGCGGCAGTTGGCCGCTCCACTCCAGCTCCAGCCCTTTGTTCTCCACGTTGCCGATGTTCATCATCTCGTAGTCGCCGGCCGAGTTGGTGGTGGAGATTTGGCGATCGCTGTAGCGCATGTAAAACAGCGTGGCGCTCAGCAGCATGTCTTCCTGCTGGAAACGCCAACCCAGTTCGTGGTTCCAGCTCAGTTCCGGCTTGGTGCTGAGCGAGTCGCCGACGTTGTACAGCACGTAGTTTGGCGGTGTGCGCATGTTGCGCGTCAGGTTGTAGAACACCTGGTTTTCCTGATTCACCTTATAGCTGGCGCTGAAGTTCGGCAGGAATTCATGATAGGTGGCTTTGCGCTTCTCCGGCACGTTGTACAGGCTGCCGCGGTTGTCCCCTTTGCGCTCCACGTACTGATAGGCCAGGCCGCCGACGAAGGTCCAGTCCGGCGTGGCGAACCAGGTGTCCTGCAGCCACACCTTCTGCGCCGGAGTGATGGTGTACTGGTTGCGCCCCTGAACGGTGTTGCCGTTGGCGTCCTTCACCTGATCGGATCCGCCCGGCTGGCCCCAAATCTGCGACGGGTTGCCGTCGCCCTTGATGCTGATGAACGGCTGAGTCTGCAGCTGACGTGCGCGCTCATACCAGTAGCCGACGTCCAGGCTGTGCTGCTCGTTGATGTCCCACTTCAGCTTGGTGGTGATGCCCGGCCGCCAGGTTTGGGTCCACGACGGGCGGTAGTAGGTGTTGGATTTCAGGTTGCTGAGATCGTACTGCCCGGCCTTGCTGGAGGTGTTGGACAACACCGACGCCGTCTGGCCGTTGAAGCTGCCGCCGTTGCCCCAGTAGTAATACGGCTGCAGGGTCAGCGACAGGTTATCGCGCAGCTGCAGCTTCTGGGTGAACGACAGCGTGAAGTTTTCGAACGGGTTGCGTTCAATCTTGTAATACTTGTTCAACTGTCCTTTGTTGTTGTACTCCGGCGTGGTGACGTAGTCGGTGTCACGGCCGTCGTTTTGGAACTGCGCCTTGCTCAGGGTGTTGTAGTTGGTGTTGTTCTGGCGGTTGTACTTCATCACCAGATTGCTGCTGTTGCCGTTGCCGTCTTCATACAGCGAGTTCATCTCGAACTTGTCGGAGTACAGTCGCCCTTCGCCGCGCCACTTCTTCGCTTCGGTGTGCGAATAGGAGAGCCAGTTACTGAAGCCGTTGTACTCGCCGGTGTCTAGGCGGGCGAAGGTTTTGCTCAGGCTGTTGCTGCCCAGCGTCTGCTTGACGAAACCGCCGAAGTCTTTCGCCGGGCGGCGCGTCACCAGGCCGATGTTCCCGCCGCTGGAGCCGATGTGCGGGCCGTCCGCTTCGGAAGACCCCTGGGTGACGAACACCTCCTCCAGGTTTTCCGCATCGCCGAGCAGGTTCGGGTATACCGCGTAGTTGCCGGAGTCGTTGATCGGAATGCCGTCCATCGACAGGCCGATCTGATCCGAGTTCATGCCGCGCATGGTGTAGTCCACGCCGCTCAGGCCGCTGGCGTCGTTGCTGTTGACGTTCAGGCCCGGCGTGTATTTCAGCTTGTCGATGGCGTTGGCCGCCGACGGCATTTTGTCCATCGCCTCTTTGGTGACGGTGGAGCGCGCCTTGGCGCTGTCATCCTGCACCATCATGCCGCCGCCGAGCGACTGCCCCTTGACGCTGATGGTGCCGACATCGGTGGCGTCGGCCGCCAGCGCGGCGCCCGGCAGCATCGCCGACATCACCGCCAGATAGATCCCAGAACGATTAAACGATTTCATTGTGTGCATCCCATAAAAATCAAACGATTAACCCTTGCGCTAAGGCGCCTGATAATTGAACGTTGCGGTAAATCTTTTGGTTGTTTGCCCGGCGAACGCCTCGCTCGGGAACGGCTTCACTGAACTGATGCTTTGCAGGCTGCTCATCGCCGCGCGGTTCAGCAGCATGCTGGCAGCTTTGTTGGCGATGCCGGAAGAGAGCACCCGCCCGCTGCGATCGACCTCCAGCCACACTTCGACGTTGCCCTGCGGGCGCTCGAGCGAGGCCTGGCGCCCGCTCGGGTAGCGCTTGCGCTGTTCCAGCTCGCGGCGCAAGGCCAGCAGATAGCCGTTTTCAATCGCCTGCGCGTTCACCTTCGGCGCCGCCGGGGCGGCCGGTGCGGGCTGCGCCGCCGGTTTGCTCACCAGCGCGCGCGGGGCGGCAGGCGCCGGCGTCGCTTTAGGCTTCTCTACCGGTTTGGCTTTCTCCTTCACCGGTTTGGGTTTGGGCTTCGGCTGCGGTTTCGGCACCGGCTTGGCTTCCACGATCGGTTCCGGCGCCGGCACCACCGGTTCGGGGATCGGCTCCGGCTCGGGCGGCGGCGGTTCGGGCTGGGGTTCCGGCGGCGTTTCCGGTTGGGGTTCCGGCGCCGGTTCAGGCTCCACCAGCGCCAGTTCGATGGCGGTTTCGTCGTAGCGCGGCTGGATCTTCAGCGCCGCCTGCTGGCTGGCGAACAGCAGGCAACCGGCGACAATCAGCGCCGGCAGCCAGCTGAAAAGATGACGTGAGCGATAGAGCAGATACATGTCACAGCTTCCGTGTCGCGATGGAGACGGAGAGGAAACCGCCCTGGCGCAGGTTGTCCATGACCGCCACCAGCCGCTCGACCGCCACGCCCTTGTCGCTGTTGACGATGATGGTGGTGGTCTGGTTGGCCTGCTGCTGTTGCTTCAGCGTGTTGACCAACGCGTCGAGCGCAATCGGCTGGCCATCCAGCTGCAGCTGCTCGTCGGCCCCCAGCGTGACGATCGCTTTTTTCTGCGGTTTCAGCTGCTGCGCGCTGCCGGCAGACGGCAGCTGCGTTTTCAGCCCGAGCGCCGGAATGACGTTCAGGCTGATCAAGACGAAAAACACCAATAAAAACATCATCACGTCGATCATCGGGATCAGCTCGATGTGCGCTTTATTCTTTTTCGGTTCGTTCCAGTTACGCATGACACTCCCTCCCAAAAGCGAAGCAGCCAATATAGGAGGGGTTTGTTTACCTTTTGTTACGCTTGTGTGATCTTATTTTCACAGTGTGGATGTTTTGCGAGAATTCTTTCAATGACGGGAGGCGAGCACGGAGATATAACCCATTAATTAGCTATAGTTTTTAATGGAATAATCACAGGGCGGACGCACTCGCCTAACGGGTAGCAGAGCCTGAAATGTGAAAATAGTGACAGCCACGGCGGGCCCACGGCAACGACAAGAAGAAATCGCCTCAGCCCGTCCGCAATAAGGGCATGATGAGGTTTCCAGTGATATCGCCTTTTTTAACCAAGAATATTCTCAACCCCTGTCATAAAAATATCGACAGAAAATAAATAGTCGCATATATAACCAAACAATATTCCTCATTGGATATATTATTGCCAACAGATTATCAGCTGTTATATTTTTAAAGTGGAATAGCGCCACAGCGTTATTCTCGGTATTAATTAACCCCACTAAGTCACCCTTTTATTTATAAGGATTGTATATGAAAGTACTTAGTCAATATGAAGAGCAGTACGTTAGCGGTGGCGATCTGAACGCGGCCTGGGATGGGTTGCTGGACGGCGCCATGACCGGCGCGCTGATTGCAGGCAAATCCGCAGGGGCCGGCGGCTTTATTGCCGGCGCCGTCGGCCAACTGGTCGGTACCATCATCGGCGGCGTCGCAGGCGGTGTGGGGCTGGGGCTGTATGGCCTGACCCATACGCAGCAGGAAGTGGCGGACTACGCAAAACATTTCCGCGAAACTATCGGCTCCACCTCGACCTCGGTCGGCGGCAGCCTGTAAGCACGAATAGATAGTCACCCCCGCGGTGGCTATTTATTTTATTGCCGCCCTACGCCGCCCGCTGAACGCTTGACCATTATCGCATCCCGATATTCTTTCAAACCTGCGGCTATCGCGTCGGTATTCAATTGCGAAACCATCCACGGGCTGAAACCAAAAGGCGTTAATTTTACCGCCGCCATTAAATGATTGAGCTCGACCCAGGCATAATCCGCGACCTCATCCGGATTGCGATGGAGCGCGCCTTTTATTTGCGCGGCAAATACCGGGCAAACTTCATTTTCCATTACGCCGGACGCATCGGTAGCCTGATAGCTGAAAGCTTCGCTCAGCAACATTATCTGCTCCACCTCCGTGCCCAGTTCAACCTGGGCACGGCGCATCACCGCCTGTGCCAGCGCCTCTTGCGGCAGGGGATGGCCGCAAAAGGAATTGGTCCAAACCCCCGGCCAGGCGGTTTTACTCAACGCACGTCTTGTGGCCAGCACGTTGCCCTCTGGGGTAAAGAGATAGCATGAAAAGGCCAAATGCAGCGGCGTATGATGCGTGTGCACCTGATTTTTCGGCATCGTTCCGCAAGGCTGCCAGGCGGCATCGAGCAAAACGACGTCTTCGTTATTCATCATAGCGATTTCCATCAAAAGACGGGCTCTTGCCCGTCTTTGGGTTCATTTCGTCAAAAGAGGAGGAATGGCCGGCACTTCCGGCGCATTATCGATATCCTGCTGAGTCATGCGAAACTCAGGCGGATAATGCTCCCGTTCCGTTCTGCGGGCGGGTTCGGTATTCCGCCAGGTATAAAGACAGTGCTGGCACTGGTATACCGTCCATACGCCCTTGACCGGTGAATGCGCCATGACGTCTATCTGTTTATCGGCACAACGAGGACAAATCATAGGAGCTCCTTAAGGACGGTTAGCCAACATGGCGGTTAATTTATCCACCCACAGGGCGGTCTCAGGTAAATCCTTGACCGGCTGACTGTAGTGGCCACGCGCATCCGGAGCCACCGGCGTTGTCGCGTCGATGATCAACTTGTCGGTAATCCCCGCGGGGCTGGAGCCGGGATCCAGTTCCAGCACGGACATGTTCGGCAATTGCACCAGATCGCCGGCCGGATTGACCTTGGCGGACAGCGCCCACATGACCTGCGGCAGATTGAAGGGGTCGACATCCTCATCGACCATGATCACCATTTTCACATAGCCCAATCCGTGCGGCGTGGTCATTGCCCGCATCCCCACCGCGCGCGCGAAGCCGCCGTAACGCTTTTTGGTGGAAATGATGACGAGCAGCCCGTGGGTATACATCGCATTGACCGCCTGCACTTCCGGAAACTCGGCTTTCAGCTGCTGATACAACGGCACGCAGGTGGCCGGCCCCATCAGATAGTCGATTTCTGTCCAGGGCATGCCCAGATACAGGGATTCAAAAATCGGCCGCGTTCGGTAAGAAACCTTATCGATACGCACCACCGTCATGTTGCGGCCGCCGGAATAATGGCCCGTAAATTCGCCGAACGGGCCTTCAATCTCGCGCTTGCGGCCTTCAATCACCCCTTCGATGATCACTTCAGACCCCCACGGCACATCGAAGCCGGTCAAAGGGGCCGTCGCTATCGGATAGGGGCTTTCGCGCAGGGCGCCGGCCATCTCATACTCCGACTGATCGTATTTCAACGGCGTCGCCCCCATCAGCGTAATGATGGGATCGTTGCCCAGCGTAATGGCAATCGGCAGATCCTCTCCGCGCTCTTCGGCTTTACGCAGATGCAGCGCGATGTCGTGCATCGGCACCGGTTGCAAACCCAGCTTGCGTTTGCCCTTCACCTCCATACGGTAAATGCCGACGTTTTGCTTGCCGAAATGAGCGGGATCTTCAGGATCACGGGAAACGACGCAGGCCTTATCCAGATAAAAACCGCCGTCGCCGTCGTTTAGGCGAAACAACGGCAGGATTTCAAACAGATTAATCTCCTCGCCGTTGACCTCATTCTGCGCCCAGGGCGGATTATCGCGGCGCTCTGCAGAGACAGGGAAATGATCCCAGCGGCGAATATACTCATCGATTTGCTGTTTCACCGGCGTGGTCGGCGCCAGGCCCAGCGCGATGGCGTGATTCTGCCATGAGCCGAGGGTGTTCATCACCACATGCGCATGTTCAAAGCCTTTAATGTTCCTGAATGCAATGGCGGGGGCGCCCTCACCGATTCTTCCGGTGGCGTTGGCCGCCGCGGCGATATCCGGCTCCGCCTGCACCTCCTCGGCAATGTCGAGTAATTGCCCGGCCTTATCCAATGCCGCCAAATAACTTCGAAGATCGTCATAAGCCATATTTAACCCTCCTGACTGTAAACCTCTTTTTTTAATCCAGCCCAGCGTTTTGCCCGGCTGTAATCAAGGCCAAACTGGTCCAGAACCCGTGCGACAATATGATCGGTGACGTCATCAATATGAGTGGGATGGTTATAATAAGCGGGCATCGGGGGGACCAATGAAACGCCCAGCTTCGAGAGCGCCAGCATATTTTCCAGATGGATGGCGCTCAGCGGCGTTTCCCTTGGAACCAACACCAGCTTCCGCCCTTCTTTAATCATGACATCCGCCGCTCGGCCAATAAGCCCCTCAGCATAACCCGCGCGAATTCCCGCCAACGTTTTCATGCTGCAGGGAATAATGATCATGCCATCCATGCGAAATGAACCCGAGGAGATCGTGGCGGCCTGGTCGGCCGCACTGTGTGTGACATCAGCCATCGCCATCACGTCACGTAGGCTGTGCTTTGTTTCAAGCTCAATGGTCTTTTTGGCCCACCGGCTCAAGATCAAATGCGTCTCTATACCTTCGATATCTTTCAGGGCCTGGAGAAGCGCCGTACCGAGCGGTGCCCCGGTAGCACCCGTCATCGCGATCGTTAATCTCATGCCTACCTCGACAAAGTTCGTATACGAACAATATGTCAAATCTAGCCCTGGGATCGGGATAAAACAAGCGGGCAAGATGTAACCGTTCGTAAACGAACGACCTGCCAGGGCAAGTATCTCTCAGCGGTCAGTTTTGTTATATTGATATTATTGCTCGCTTTTTTCCTCTTAAGGAATAAACGTATGAACAGAACGCTGGCCAATACTTTTTTCCATCTCATCCGCGAGTTGCTTCAGGATCATAGTTCTCAATGGCAGAAATCGCTCCCTGAACTCAGTAAACAGCAATATTCCATTCTGGCCACCGTTTCAGAAACTCCGGGTATTGAGCAAGTCGAGTTAATGGAGGCGGCAATCAGCAGTAAAGCCGCGCTGGCTGAATTACTCAGCCGAATGGAAGGGAAAGGTCTGTTAAAGCGTGAAGCAGGCGAGCAGGACAAGCGCCGCCGATTTATTTACCTGACGCCTGCGGGACAGGCGCTGTTCGAAGCCAGCCGCCCAATCGCCGACGCGATTGATAACAGGTACCTTGAACGGGTCAATAAAGAGCAATATGAGTCGGCGCTTTTCGCTTTACAGACGATGGTGGGAAAAAAATAAATTAACCCTCTCGGCAGAGATAAAGATTCAACAGCCATAAAAAAAGACGCCCGCAGGCGTCTTTTTATCGCGTTCACTGAAGCCCGAGGCAATCAGTTCACTTTCACCGGCATACCGGAACGGGCCTTGATCGCCGCGTCCACTTCGCTCTGGTTGACGCCGGCGTCCATCAGCACTTTGCCGACCGGCGCGGAAATGGTCAGCGGCACCGGATCTTTCGATTGCAGCTGCTCTTCGTTGGCCGACAGCGGGTTGTGCACTTCCACGTAGCGCGAGCCGTCCGGCTCGACGGTGGCTTTCATCGGTTCGTTGATGAACTGCACGCGGGTGCCGACCGGCACTTTCTCGAACAGGTACTTGATGTCGTCGGCACGCAGACGCACGCAGCCGTGGCTCACGCGCAGGCCGATGCCGAAGTTGGCGTTGGTGCCGTGAATGGCATACAGGCGGCCAACATACAGCGCATACAGCCCCATCGGGTTATCCGGGCCGGCCGGGAACACCGCAGGCAGGATTTCACCGTCGGCCGCATATTCGGCGCGCATCTTGGCGGTCGGCGTCCAGGTCGGGCCGTCTTTCTTGCGCTGTACGGTAGTGGTCCAGTTCAGCGGGGTGTCTTTACCCAGCTGGCCGATACCGATCGGCAGCACCACCACGGTGTTAGATCCTTTCGGGTAGTAGTACAGACGCATCTCGGCGCTGTTGATGATGATGCCTTCACGCGGCGCGTCCGGCAGGATCAGCTGCTGCGGGATGGTCAGGGTGCTGCCGGCCTTCGGCAGGAACGGATCCACGCCCGGGTTGGCCTCCAGCATGTTGCTCAGCCCCATCTGATACTGGGCGGCGAAGCTTTCCAGCGGCAGTTTGCTGTCTTCCGGTACGGTGATTTGGATATTCTCGCCCACCAAACGGCTGTCTTTTGGCGGCAGCGGGTAGACGACGGCGAAGGCAGCCTGGCTGAATGCAACCAGTGCCGTAAACAGGGTTAATAACGCGCGAATGCTCATTTTCATCTTCGTGTTGGTCAAGGCCACTGGCGATTATGGGTATCGGTTTCTACGGCCACTTTACCCCATTGCATTTCAGCCGGCAGCCAACGGCGCTGCGGCCTGAAAAACCAGGGGGGATTTGACCGGATGCGCATTATATGTGCACATCAATCAAAGTGTGAACCATTACCGATGTAATATCGCAATTTTTTGTAACCTGACGCGCCACGAAGGCGATTTTTTGCGAGAACCGCCGCCTAACCGGCGGCGGCCAACGCTTCCACCCGCCGAATAGGGATCAGATATTCGCAGCGGATCGCCGCGCCGCCGAGCGGGCAGCTGCCCTCCTGCGCCGGGTAGAAACGCTCAATATCCTGCCCCGGCCGGCGGACGGCGTTCATCTGCGGCATCGCGGTGTCGTACAGCCGCACGATAAAGTTTTGTAACCCTTCCGCCTGCCCTTGATAGGTGAAACGGGCATACTCCCCCTGTTCGATAATCACCCGCTCCCCCATCGCCCCTTCGTCCGGCAGAGCGGCGGTATAGGCCATGCGCGGATTACCCCGGCGTTGCCTGTCGACCTCCAGACTGGTGAGGCCGTATACCACCTCCGGCAGCGCCTGCGGCTGCAGCAGCTGCCGCCAGGCGTGGCGGCGCAGCTCGCACTTGGAGGCCGCCAGCTGCCCCAGCGTAAAGCTGCGGCGCTGGGTGTTGCCCACCAGCTGCATGGCGGGCAGCGTCACGATGTCGGCCTGCGGCAACGGCGTTTCGGTCAGCCGCAGCGGCGGCTGCAGGCCGTAGCTCGACCAATCCTGGCTGCGGCGATAGCTGGCCGGCGGCAGACCGAACTGTTTGCGGAAGCAACGGGTGAAGGTCTGCTGCGAATCGAACTGGTAAGTATCGGCGATGCAGGCCACGCTGGTGCCGGTCAGGCGCAGTTCGCGCGCGGCGGCGGTCAGCCTTCTGCGGCGGGCGTAAGTGCCGAGAATATGGCCGGTATGTTGCTTGAACATCCGCTGCAAATGCCACTTGGAGTAGCCGGACTTGGCAGCAATGTCGTCCAGCGTCAGCGGCTGATCCAGGCTCTGCTCGATCCAGGCCAGCAGCTGTTCAATCACCTGTTGCTGGTGCATGGTATTCCCCTTATTTTAACAATAACGTCTGCGCCAATACCCGCCCTGCGGCTTCATCGGCGGCCACCAGCACCGGATAGCCCCAGAACTTGGCGCCGTATTCGGCGAATTCTTCCGCCGCCGTGCGTTTGGCGTCATCCGGCTCCAGCATGATCATGCCTTTCACCCACAGCTTCAGCGCCTCGCGGTTATCGCGCTTCCACAGCGCGACCTGGGTGCGGGCATCGCGGTCATGTTCTTGTTCTTCATCGCCGACGCTGCGGTCGGTCATCAGGACAAAGGGTTCGGCGCGCGCCAGCAGCGCGCTGAATTCGGCCAGTTCGGCCTGGGTATCGCGCCCGTTTTGGCGCATCCATACCAGCGGAAAATCGGCGGTATCCAATGACATAATCAGTTTCCTCAGGAAATGGTTTAGGACTGGCGCTTACTTTATCGGCACCGGCGCTAGACCACATTGCGCAATCAGGACATAATACTTTTCAATTCCGCCAAATTGAGAATTGTTCTCATGAAAGTACAGATCCCCCGCCACTGTCTGGATATCGATCAGGTGCCGCGCCCGCTGTTTGCCCTGCAAGGTTCGACCCTCGAGCAGGACTGGGAAGTCGAGCCGCACCGCCATCAGAAGGCGCAGCTGATCTACACGGTACGCGGCATGATCCGCTGCGAAGTGGAAAACGGGCTGTGGCTGGTGCCGCCGCAGTGCGCGCTGTGGATGCCGGGCAACGTGTTGCACAACGCTCAGGGCGCCGGCTCCACCGAGGCCTACTGCCTGTTCGTCGATCAACATGCCGCCGCCGGTCTGCCGCAGAACTGCTGCACGCTGTCGGTCTCGCCGCTGCTGCGCGAGCTGCTGCTGCAGGCCAGCACCTTCGAGCCGCTCTACGACGAACAGGGCGCCGAGGGGCGCCTGACGGCGGTATTGCTGGACCAGCTGGCGGCCGCGCCGATCGAGAACCTGCATCTGCCGGTGTCCGACGACGCACGCATTCGGCAGTTGACCGAAGGCATGCTGAGCAGCCCGGCGGACAAATCCACCCTCGGGCAGTGGGCGCAGCGCATCGGCATGAGCGAGCGCTCCCTCAGCCGCACCTTGCAACAGCAGATGGGCATGAGTTTCGGCCACTGGCGGCGCCAGCTGCACGTGATGCTGGCGCTGCAGCGCCTGACGCAGGGCGAGAGCGTACAGACGGTGGCGCTGGATCTGGGCTACGAGAGCGCCAGCGGCTTCGTCACCATGTTCAGAAAGGCGGTAGGCAAACCGCCGGCGCGCTACCTGGCGGAGCGCAACGCCTCTGGAGAGACCCTGGGCGGGGCGATCAGCATGTGAAAAAGCCGGCGCAGGCGCCGGCTTGGAGCAGGTGAAAATCAGAAGTCGTAGAACACCGTAATCCAGGTGGAGTCCGGCTCGTTGTCGCTGCTGTTGGCCAGCGTGCGCTCCACATACACCGACAGGCCGTAACCGATGGTGGTGCCCGCGCCGAGGTAAACGTGGTTGGCGTGATACGCCTCGTCCCCCTTCAGCCGCAGCGAGTCCGCCGCCACGTAAGGCTGGACGGATTTGAGGAACGGCTTGTCGATATTGAAGGTGTAACCGACAAAGCCTTCCAGCCCGTAGCCGTCACCGGCGAAGAAGTGCGACAGCGTGCGCTGGCGGGTGCTCGGCACATAATCTTTGTAATAGCTGGCGGTGCCGACGATGTACCAGTTGTTCGGCTGCCAGGTCAACGCGGTGCCGGACAGCTGCTGGTGATAATCCTTTTCGCTGTACAGATTGTCTTTGATCTTCGCGTCGGTATAACTGTAGGCCGCGCTGAAGGTGAAATCCTTCGTCACCTTGTAATCGAAGCCCAACCCGCCCCCGCCCTTACGGCGATAAATCAGGTTATCCGCGGTATGCAGATCGTCTTCCGGCAATAAATAGTTGGCGTACAGCGTTACCGGCCCGAAATCATTGGTGTACTTGATGCTGTTTTTCGGTTTATTGCCGCCGTCGTAGTCGCCGGAAATACCGATGCCGGTGCCGCCCGCATGGCCATCGTTATCCCAGACGTCGCTTTTGATGCCGACCACCGAATAATAGATGCCGTATTGATGGCCGTAGGTCAGGGTGCCGTAACGATCGTCTTTAAAACCGGCGTACAGCTGGCGCTGATAGTCGCGCTTGCCGTCTTCGTTATAGTGCCCGTCCCAGCTGAGCGCGTGCGCCAGATCGACACCCCACTCGTAATAGCCGATGATCGAGGTATCCTGCGTCAGCGCATAGTCGCCGCTGAAGCGAAAACGCGTGCCGCCGTCGTGGCCGTTTTTGTCATAGCCCGGCTCCGGGCCGTTATTGAAGATCCACTCGGGGCGAATGCTGCCGCCCACCTTTACACTGAGCGGCGCCAGCAACACATTGCTCTGCGGGTTTTTATCCAGAATGGTGATCTCGGCCTGTGCGCCGGCGGATAACGCCGACAGCAAGACGCCGCCAATGAATATTGGCGTTGTATTTTTTCTCATTATTACCCCTGCCCGAAAAAATTATTGTTATAAACACGGTGGTCTTAAGCCACGCAGAAATAATTAACCGATGTGAACAGCGCACGCAAGATATAAAAATTCACGCCATAACCTGTCATTATTTCAGGTTGGATTTAATTTCAGCAAAAACGTGTTCATCTGTAACGCGAAGAAAAATAATGTAATAACCGCAGCACAAAATAAACCAATCCGCACGTTTCACCCAAAATAAACCGGCGTGATTATCCGGGAATAAAAATAGCAAATAACAAATAAATATTATTGCCGCAGGTAAACCGTCACGCAGGGGAATTAACTGATGGCGGGAAATAACGACGGAGCGCGTTGCGCGCTCCGAGAGAGAATTCACTACTGTGCCAGCCAACCGCCGTCCATGTTCCAGGCGGCGCCGCGCACCTGCGCCGCCGCATCGCTGCACAGGAACAGCGCCAGCTCGCCGAGCTGCTCTGGCGTAACGAACTCTTGCGAAGGCTGCTTCTCCGCCAACAGCTCATCGCGCGCCCGCTGCGGGTCGGTCCCGGCGGCAATGCGTTTGTCGATCTGCTGCTGCACCAGCGGCGTCAGCACCCAGCCGGGGCAAATGGCGTTGCAGGTGACGGGCGTGCGCGCGGTCTCCAGCGCCAGCGTCTTGGTCAGCCCCACCACGCCGTGCTTGGCTGCCACATAGGCCGACTTGTCTTTCGACGCCACCAGCCCGTGCACCGACGCCACGTTGATGATACGCCCCCAGTGGCGCTCACGCATCCCCGGCAGCGCCAATCGGCAGGTGTGGAATACCGCCGACAGGTTGATGGCGAGGATGGCGTTCCATTTCTCCACCGGGAACTGATCCAGCGGCGCCACGTGCTGAATGCCGGCGTTGTTCACCAGAATGTCCACGCCGCCGAACTCGCGTTCGGCATACTGCATCATGTCCGCTATCTGGGCCGTATCGCCGAGATCGGCGCCGTGATACCCCGGCGCGGCGCCCAGCCGCGCGACCTGCGCTTGTGCCTGCTCCACGTCGCCGAAGCCGTTGAGGATCACGCGCGCGCCGGCGGCGGCCAACACGGACGCTATCCCGAGGCCGATGCCACTGGTCGAGCCGGTCACCAGCGCGGTTTTGCCTTGTACACTCATGGTATCGCTCCTTTAAACAAAGCCGGTCAGGTAGAACACGCCGATCACGAACAGCACCGCGGCGCTCTTGATCAGGGTGATGGCGAAGATGCCGCCATAGGCCTGCCGGTGGCTGAGGCCGGTGATCGCCAGCAGGGTGATCACCGCACCGTTGTGCGGCAAGGTGTCCATGCCGCCGCTGGCCATCGAGGCCACCCGGTGCAGCACCTCCAGCGGAATCTGTGCCGCATGGGCGGCGGCGATAAAGCTGTCGGACATCGCCGCCAGCGCGATGCTCATACCGCCGGAAGCCGATCCGGTGATGCCGGCCAACAGGGTGACGCTGATCGCTTCGTTCAGCAGCGGGTTGGGGATCGCCGACAGCGCCTGCGACAGCACCAAAAAGCCCGGCAGCGCGGCGATCACCGCACCGAAGCCGTATTCGGAGGCGGTGTTCATCGCCGCCAGGATCGCGCCGCCGACCGCCGTCTTGCTGCCTTCCGCCAGCCGGCCGCGAATATTGCGAAAGCCGAACACCACCACCAGCAGAATACCCGACACCAGCGCCGCTTCCACCGCCCAGATGGCGGTGATCTTCGCCACGTCGGTGGTGATCGGCTTGGCCAGCCCCGGCAGCGTCAGCTCGTGGCTGGCGCCGTACCACTGCGGGATCCAATGGGTGAAGCCAAGGTTGAATACCCCGACCAAAATCAGCGGCAGGATGGCGATCAGCGGGTTCGGCAGGTTGATGTCGTCCGGGGTTTCCGGCTCGTTCAGCAGATCGGAGCCGTACCCTTCTCCCTTCAGCTGCGCCTTGCGCCGCTGGCGTTCAAGATACAGCAGACCGACCGCGATGATGAACAGCGAGCCGATCAGCCCCAGCCACGGCGCGGCCCAGGCATTGGTGCCGAAGAAGCTGGTCGGGATGATGTTTTGGATCTGCGGCGTGCCCGGCAAGGCGTCCATGGTGAAGGAGAAGGCGCCGAGCGCCACGGTGGCCGGGATCAGCCGCTTGGGGATACCGCTCTGGCGGAACAGCTCGGCGGCGAACGGATAGACCGCGAACGCCACCACGAACAGCGACACCCCGCCGTAGGTCAGCAGCGCGCACACCAGCACGATCACCGGAATGGCGTGACGCCGGCCGAGAATGCGGATCGCCGCCGCGACGATCGAACGGGAGAAGCCGGACAGCTCGATCAGCTTGCCGAACACCGCCCCCAGCAGGAACACCGGGAAGTAGAGCTTCACGAAGCCGACCATCTTCTCCATAAACAGCCCGGTGAAAGTCGGCGCCACCGCGCCGGGATCGGTCAACAGCACCGCGCCCAGCGCGGCGATCGGGGCGAACAAAATCACGCTGTAGCCGCGGTAGGCGGCCAGCATCAGTAATCCCAGTGCTGCCAGGGCAATCAAAACGCTCATCGGTCACCTCAGTATCGTTGTTATTGTCAGGTACGGAGTGCGAAATTACGGTTTCAGCGCAAAGCGCAGCTGATGCGCCCGTCGCCGTTGAATGCGTTCCCTGCGTGCGTCATCCCAAAGATAAAATCCCCGGCCGCTGCGCTGGCCGGTATCGCCGCGCTGCAGCCGCTGTTCCACCAACGCCATCATCTCGTCGCCGGTCGCCAGTTCAGGGAACAGGTGGCGGGCGATGTCCGCCACCGTCGGCAGCCCGGTCATGTCAGCGGCCTCCAGCGGGCCGACCATGGCGTAGCGCCGCCCCAGCGAGGCGCGCATCACCTGATCCACCACCTCGGCGCTGGCGATGCCGCTGTGGACGATGTGCAGCGCCTCGCGCAGCACCGCAAACTGCAGCCGGTTGCCGACAAACCCCGGCGCGGCGCGCTCCAGCAGCACCGCCTCCAGCGCCATCCCGCCGAGCAGCGCCTGCACCGCCGCCAGATGGCGCGGATCGGTGGCGCGGCCGGGCACGATCTCCACCAGCGGGATCAGGTGCGGCGGGTGCCAGAAGTGGGCGATCAGCAGGCGCTGCGGGTGGGTCATGCGCGCCGCCAGCTCGTCCGGCGGCAGGCCGCTGGTGTTGCTGGCAATCACCGCGTCGTCGGCGATCAGCCCTTCCAACTGCTCATACAGCGCGTGCTTCAGCTCGAGCCGTTCCGGGATCGCCTCGATAAGCAGCCGGGCGCGCGCCACGTCGTTCAGATCGCCGGTCACGCGCAGGCGCGCCAGCGCCGCATCGCGCTCAGCGTTATCAAACTGCCCGACGTCGCTCAGCTCGGCCAGAATGCCGCTCGCCACCGCCGGCGCCTCCACCCGGCGCTGCGGATCCGGGTCATACAGCAGCACCTCATGGCCGTGGCGAATAAAGTGGGTGGCGATGCCCACCCCCATCAATCCGGCGCCCAGTACCGCATAGTCAGATGACTGCATCGTGCCCTCCTCGGTTGTTTACGGGCGCTCTACCGCCAGCGCCACGCCCTGCCCGCCGCCGATGCACAGCATCGCCAGCCCCTTGTTCACCCCGCGGCGCTGCATTTCGTACAACAGCGACACCAAAATGCGGCAGCCGGACGCGCCGATCGGATGCCCCAGCGCGATCGCTCCGCCGTTGACGTTGACCCGCTCCACCTCCCAGCCCAGTTCTTTGCCCACCGCCAGCGCCTGCGCGGCAAAGGCTTCGTTAGCTTCGATCAGATCGACCTCCTCCAGCCGCCAGCCGGCTTTCTCCAGGCAGCGGCGCGCGGCCGGCGCCGGGCCGATGCCCATGATCGCCGGATCGACGCCCGACGACGCGTAACCGGCGATGCGCGCCAGCACCGGCAAGCGCAGTGCGGCGGCTTTTTCCGCGCTCATCAGCAGCACCACGGCGGCACCGTCGTTGAGCGACGAGGCGTTGCCGGCGGTCACCGTGCCTTCCTTGCGAAACGCCGGGCGCAGCCGCGCCAGCGCCTCCAGGCTGGTGTCGCGCGGCTGTTCGTCGTGCTTAACAAGCAACGCCTCACCCTTCGGCTTCGGCACCGTCACCGGCGTGATCTCCTGCGCGAAACGCCCGGCCTGCTGCGCCGCCTGCGCCTTCTGCTGCGAGCGCAGCGCAAAGCTGTCCTGCTCGGCGCGGCTGATAGCGTATTTCTCCGCCAGGTTCTCGGCGGTGATGCCCATGTGGTAGTCGTTGAAGGCATCCCACAGGCCATCGTGGATCACGCTGTCCACCATCTGCGCGTGACCGAGGCGCAGGCCGGCGCGCGCGCCGGCCATCAGGTAAGGCGACTGGCTCATGCTCTCCTGGCCGCCGGCAATCACCGCCTCGCCGTCGCCGCTGCGGATCGCCTGCACCGCCAGATGCACCGCCTTCAAACCGGAGCCGCACACCTTGTTGATGGTCAGCGCCGGCGTTGTAACGGGCAGCCCGGCGTTCAGCGCGGTCTGGCGCGCCGGGTTCTGCCCGCAGCCGGCGGTCAGCACCTGGCCAAGGATCACTTCATCGATCTGCTGCGGCGCCACGCCGCTTTGCGCCAGCAGCCCCTGCACCGCCGCCGTGCCCAGTTCCACCGCCGTCAACGGCGCCAACGCGCCGTGAAAACTGCCGACCGGCGTGCGCGTCGCCGCCACGATCACCACTTCACGTTGTTGCACATTCACCTCCCGATTCAGAAACGCATTTCCGGCACTTGCTCCGGCACGATCAGCCGGCCGGCGGTTTTGGCGACAATCTCCGCCACGCTGACGCCCGGCGCGCGTTCGCGCAGCACGAAGGCGCCGTCTTCAATTTCCAGATAGGCCAGATCGGTCAATACCTTGCGGATGCAGTTGGCGCCGGTCAGCGGCAGCGTGCAGCGCGGCAGCAGCTTGGACTCGCCGCCCTTCGAGGCGTGGGTCATCACCACGATGATGTTCTCCGCCCCCGCCACCAGATCCATCGCGCCGCCCATGCCCTTGACCATCTTGCCGGGGATCATCCACGAGGCGATGTTGCCCTCGACGTCCACTTCAAACGCCCCCAGCACGGTCAGATCGACGTGGCCACCGCGGATCATGGCGAACGACTGCGCCGAATCGAAGATCGACGCGCCGAGGCGCGCGGTGACCGTCTGCTTGCCGGCGTTGATCATGTCGGCGTCCAGCTGCTGCTCGGTCGGGAACTCGCCCATCCCCAGCAGGCCGTTTTCCGACTGCAGCATCACGTCCATGCCCGCCGGCACGTAGTTGGCCACCAGCGTCGGGATGCCGATGCCCAGGTTGACGTAGTAACCGTCCCGCAGCTCTTGCGCCACGCGCTGCGCCATTTGTTCACGGGTAAGCATGCGAATTCTCCTTATGCCCGCAGGGTGCGTTGTTCGATACGCTTCTCGAAGGTGCCCTGGATCAGCCGATCGACGTAGATGCCGGGGGTGTGGATCGCCGCCGGATCCAGCTCGCCCGGCGCGACGATCTCTTCCACTTCCACCACCGTGATGCGCCCGGCGGTCGCCATCAGTGGATTGAAGTTCTGTGCGGTGTGGCGGTAGATGACGTTGCCGAAGTGATCGGCCTTCCAGCCTTTAACGATGGCGAAATCGCCGGTGATGGCGGTTTCCATGATGTAAGGGCGGCCGTTGAACTCGCGCACCTCTTTGCCTTCGGCGATCGGCGTGCCGTAACCGGTGGCGGTGAAGAACGCCGGGATACCGGCGCCGCCGGCGCGGATCTTCTCCGCCAGCGTGCCCTGCGGCGTGAGATCCACCTCCAGCTCGCCGCTGAGCGCCTGCTGCTCGAACAGCGCGTTTTCGCCGACGTAAGATCCCACCACCTTGCGGATCTGCTGGGTTTCCAGCAGCCGCCCGAGGCCGAACCCGTCGACGCCGCAGTTGTTGGAGACCACCGTCAACCCGCGCACGCCGCGCCGGCGGATCTCTTCGATCAGGTTTTCCGGGATGCCGCACAGGCCAAAGCCGCCCGCCAGCACCGTCATGTTGTCCGTCAGGCCTGCCAGCGCTTCCTGGTAGCTGCCGACGCGTTTGTCGAGCCCTGCCATATCGTTGCCCCTGCATGTTGCGGCGCAGGGCGAAATGCCCTGGCTTGCGTGAGGGCATCTTCAGGTCACAAAAATGATTTGTTAATTTTGTTTTTATGCCGCATTCATTTAGAATTTTTATTAATCAGTCGTTAACCGACAATTAACAAAGAGTTAACGCCAGCCAAAATGAAAATGAGCATCAAACAGTTACGCGCGTTTTTAGCGGTAGCTCACACTCTGAACTTCGCCCAGGCCAGCGAGCGGCTGAATATTTCTCAGCCGGCGCTCAGCCTGGCGATCCGTGGGCTGGAAGACGCGCTGGGCGGGCCGCTGCTGCTGCGCACCACCCGCCGGGTGACGCTGACGCCGGAGGGCGAAACCTTCTTCCCGATGGCGCGCCAGCTGCTGGCGGATTGGGATAACGCGGAAGAGGCAATGCGCCAGCGCTTCACCCTGCAGATGGGCAAGGTGGCGATCGCCGCCATGCCGTCGTTCGCCGGCAACCCGCTGCCGCCGATCCTCAAGGCGTTTCGCGATCGCTACGCCGGCATCAACGTGGCGGTGCACGACGTCATCAACGAGCAGGTGTTTGAAATGATCCGCGAAGGGCGGGTGGAGATGGGCATCGCCTTTGAACCGGAGCCGAGCGACACCCTGCACTTCACCCCGCTGTGCCGCGATCGCTTTCTGGCGGTGGTGCCGAAGGATTCGGCGCTGGCGCGCAAGGCGCAGGTGAGCTGGAAGGAGCTGCTGACGCTGGATTTCATCACCCTGCAGCGGCCATCGGCGGTGCGGCTGCTGCTGGAGCAGGAGCTGGCCCGCAGCGGGCGAACGCTGGAGGTGGCGTTTGAAAGCCACCAGCTGGTGACGGTCGGGCGCATGGTGGCCAACGGCCTCGGCGCCAGCGCGGTGCCGGCGCTGTGCGAGAAACAGATGGATGAGCTGGGGGCGGTCTGCGTGCCGCTGATCGGCCCGATCATCGAACGGCGCGTGGGCCTGATCCGCCTGGCGCAGCACCAACTCTCTTCCGCCGCGCAGGCGCTGGCGACGGTGATCGAACGGGAAATGGCGGGGAGTGGCGGGTAAAGCGGCACCAGCATTTTCAGATGATTCTCCGATCGAGAGCGTGAGCCAGAACCTGTTACCACCCTGTAGAAAATGTTAAGTTTCCTAAAAATAAGGAGGCTTTTCGACATGGAACAGAAGTCCAGCAACATCGCACCGGGCTATTGCATCGCCCAACAAGCAGGCCCGCTCGCCTTCCACGCCAACTACCTGTTCGGTGGCAAGCCATCCGAAGCGGCACGCTTTTTTATGCAGCTCAATGCCGATACGCCTCTGGTTCAACCGGGGCAAATACTGATCGTCGCCGATCCGCGCAATCATCATCAATCTACGCAGATCGCCGCCCTGATGCAGGCCAAGAGCCGCACCAGCAAAGCGGTGAAAGCCGGTGACAGCGATTTCTCTGCCTTCTTGCACCGCAATTACGCCGCTATCGCCGCCTTCACCAGCTATGGGGAAACGGTCATCGGGCTGGCTTCGGATGCCGGAGAACGCTACTTCAGTCAGATCAAAAATATCCTGGTCGAAATTGAAAAAACCTACCAAAATCAGTTCCGCACGAGTGGCGCTTTGATTGGCACTCAGTTTCAGGTGGAACGAGCGCGGCTGTTCGGTACATTAAAACCGTTACTGAATCGCCTTACTCGTGCTCAACTCAATATGAAAGAGTATGCGCAAATCAAACACGCGCTGGGGCTCTCCAGTAAATCGCTGGTGCATGAATGGAGTACCGCTGGCGTCGGTGCCATCAAGGGCTATTCAAACTACGTCGACAGCGCCAGCCGTGCGGCCAAGTTTATGAAAGCCGGCGGCTGGATCGGCATCGGATTGAGCGGGCTGAATACCACCAACGACGTCTACAATGCTTGCACCACCGGCCGCGAACAGGAGTGCGCCAAGATCGCGGTGAAGGGGTACAGTCATTTTGCGGCAAGTACTGCGGCGGGGATTTTGGGGGGTGAAGGTGGTGCGATGTTAGCAATGACAGCTTGTAGTATCGTCTTAGGCGCCTCCACATTTGGTACCGGTATTTTAGCTTGTGGTATAGCAGGCGCTGCTCTGGGTGGCGCAGCTGGCAGTTGGGGTGGCGGTGCAGCCGCCGACAGCATTACTGGTTTCATTTTTGGTGAATAATGAAAATCGCTATCGTTCTGTTCTTCACTCTGACATTGATTAGTGCCCTGGTTCAGTACTTTTACTATCGGCGCTATAAAGACGAATTTTCTAAATTCTATCAACGCTATGTGCAAAGCACCCACCCCCTGCCTCCATTTGTCATCTTCGCGGATAACCTTGGTTTGCTCGGTGTATCTATCAAAGCGCAATGGTTCCGTTGGATATTGAATGGCAGAAAAATAAAGATAGGGAAAAACGTTTTTCTGAGCCCAAAAACCTACGAATTCGTGAATGAAAACACATCTCAACGCCTCAAAAACTGGCTTCGAAAAGACTTCATCTTAAGCGTGCTGAAAATGGGGTGTTTGGCGTTGATGTGTATCTTTGCTTTTTTAAGCAAGGCATAACGCCCCTTGAACCTTAGCCGGTGGCTTATGAAAACAGCATCACTTATTGCAGCCGCGCTGCTCTTAGTTTGTTGGCTGGCTCAATATATTTACTCTCGTCGCTATAAACGTGAGTTCGATGTTTTTTATCAACGCTATACCCAACAGGGCCACTTTGTCCCTGCTCACGTCGCGATTGCCGATGGCCTTGGCTCTTTAGGTACTTCCATCAAAGCCCAATGGTTCAGATGGATCCTTTGCGGGAAGAAAATCAAGGTGAAGAAAAACCAATATCTTCCCGCCAAAACCTATGAATTTGTTCGTCTTTCATCATCTGAACGCTTGCAGACCTGGATGAAAAACAACGGCACGTTTTTGGCGCTGGAAGGCGTGCTCTTCATCATGGCATTGATCTTTATGTTGATAGCGAGAATGTCATGATTCAGGCTACTCAATGAAAACCCTTGTCATATTATGCTTAACGCTGCTGGTTTTAAGCGCCTTCATCCAATTCATTGGCTACCGTCGCCATAAAAAAGAGTTTGACGCTTTCTATCAACGTTACGCCGACAGCGGACATTTTATTCCGCCCTACGTCGCCTTTGCCGATAGCCTCGGCATGCTTGGAACCTCATTGAAAGCACAGTGGTTTCTTTGGATTCTGAAAAGGAAAAA
Source organism: Serratia sp. 121840015-1 (assembly GCF_053627655.1). Lineage (NCBI taxonomy): Bacteria > Pseudomonadati > Pseudomonadota > Gammaproteobacteria > Enterobacterales > Yersiniaceae > Serratia > Serratia sp. 121840015-1. The sequence goes on along the minus strand of NZ_JBSEYF010000002.1, from coordinate 242,729 downwards.
AATAAAAATAAAGGATCAAGTTTGGCTCGATGCGAAAACCTACGATTTCGTGCAAAAAACCGCCTCTCCTGAGCTACAGAAGTGGCTGGCGATGGATTTTATACTTTTGCTCGTAGAGGCCATTATTACCACCGTGGGCTGTATTTTTATTTATCTCATCAAAATCAACGTATAAAAATGATCAATTATATTGAGCCTTTCATAAAAGAGATAAAACTCTTAGTGGTATTACTATTCTTTCTTTGCCTTCTTATCGCTATTATCCAATTTATTTACTATCGACTTCATAAAAAAGAGTTTGATCTCTTTTATCAACACTATGTGGTGAGTAAACACCCTGTTCCACTTTTTGTCGTGATAGCGGACAACCTTAACTTCATCGGTGTTTCACTAAAAGCCCAGTGGTTTCGTTGGATTTTGAACAACCGGAAATTAAAACTGACTCGCAACGTTTGGTTAAGCCCCAAAACCTACGACTTCGTTCGAACTGCTTCATCACCAAGGCTACAAAGTTGGATCCGTAATGATTTCAGACTATTAATGCTACAAGGAGCACTCTTAATCATCATGTGTCTCCTGAGCTATCTCCTGAAGTCGGTCTAATCTCCCTCCACCGCCTGCACCGCCGCCTTCTGCGTGGCGCGCTGATATAAGCACAGCTCCCTGCCCGGCTTGTTTTTCATAAACGGCTGCGGGTAGCGCCCGCCGATAAACAGCGCCGAATAGCCGACGTCATCACCGTAGTGAACGATCGCCCCTTCTACCTTGGCGTTTTTTAGCCCGCTGGCTTTCAGGCAGGCGGCGCGCATCGCCCTTTCGCTCTCGGCCCACGCCTGTGGGGAAGACGCGGTGGCGTTGAACGCGGCCAGCGCGGCGATAAGCAGCCCTATTCTCTTCATCGTTATCTCTCCTTCAACGGCCCGTCTCGCCAGTATAGACCGTGCCGGCGCGGCCAACCCGCCAACGCCGCCGTACTCTTTACGGCATTTTTATTCCGCGCCCCGTTAACGTTACGGCGTTTTTACAGACAGTTTTTGCCGCCGCAGATACCCTTCTCACATCGCCGCTATGGCCTTACAAGAGAGTTGTCCCATGCGTTTATCCCTGCCTCTGGCCGTGATCGGTCGCCGTTCTGGAGCGCGCCATGCATTCTAATATCATCGGCTTCAATCCGCTGTTGGCGGAGCTGCCCGCTTCGCCAACGCGCGCCTTCCACAAAGAGCTGGAACACTACCTGCAGCGCTATCCGCAGACCGAACAGCTGGATATTTATCTGCACGATCTGAACGGCCAGCTGCGCGGCAAGCGACTGCCGATCGCCGAAGCCTTTGGGCTGGAGAAAGGCTGCTACTTTCCGCTGTCGATCTACGCCCTGGATCTGCACGGCCGAGTGATTGAAGAAAGCGGGCTGGGGCAACGGGCGGGCGAGCCGGACCGCTTGTGCCTGCCGGTGCCCGGCACGCTGCGCCCCTGCGCGCGCGATCCCGAACGCCACGCCCAGCTGCTGCTGACGATGCAAAACGCCGACGGCGGCGCCTGCGAGCTGGAGCCGCGCGTGGTGCTGCAACGGGTGCTGAAGCGCCTGCACGAGCGTAACTGCTTCCCGGTGGTGGCGGCCGAACTGGAGTTCTACCTGCAGGATCCGCAGCACCCCGCCGAGGCGGAAACCTGCCCAACGCAGAGCTTCGCGGTGGATGCGCCCGAGCGCCACCATGCGCTGCTGAGCGACATCGAACGGCACGCCCGCCTGCAAAACCTGCCGTTGACCGGCGTGGTGGCCGAAGCCGCCTCCGGCCAGTACGAGCTGAATCTGCATCACAGCCGGCGCGTGCTGGAAGCCTGCGACCAGATCATGGCGCTGAAACGCCTGACGCGGCAGATTGCCGAGCAACATCACCAGCACGCCTGCTTTATGGCCAAGCCCTGCGCCCACGCCGCCGGCAGCGGGCTGCATTTCCATATCAGTTTGCAGGACGAGCACGGCGAGAACCTGCTGACCGGCGCGCCGGGCGAACTGAGCGACAACATGCAGCAGGCGATGGCAGGCATGCTGGCGCTGATGCCGGCGTCGATGGCGATCCTGGCGCCCAACATCAACGCGTTTCGCCGCTTCCGCCCTGGCATGCACGTGCCGCTGCGCGCCTCCTGGGGCCACAACAACCGCACGGTGGCGCTGCGCCTGCCCTGCGCCGACAGTGCCAACCAGCGCATCGAATACCGCCTGGCCGGCGCCGACGCTAACCCCTATCTGGCGCTGGCGGTGATGCTCGGCGGCCTGCTGCACGGGCTGGAAAACCCGCTGCCGCTGCCGCCCGCCGCCAACGGCTGCGAGAGCGACAACGCCGCGCCCTTGCCGCTCGGCCAGCAGGAGGCGCTGGCGCTGTTCCGCCACAGCGATCCGCTGCGTGAGCTGCTCGGCCCGGCGTTTTGCACCCTGTGGCACACCTGCAAAAGCGCCGAACTGCGCCGCTTCGAGGAACAGGTCACCGCCGCCGAACTCGGCTGGATGCTGTAACCACCCGGTTCATTAACCTAAGGATAATCATGAACATGCAATCGCAACGGGCGCCCGTACAGCCGCTGCTCTGCTGGCGCAAAGGCGTTTTTCATATCAGCACCGATCGGCAGCTGTTGGATATCGAGGCGATCCAGCGTTTCCTCAGCCTGCCGGATCGGGCGGCGGCCGAGCGCCTGGTGCACCACGGCCTGTGCTTTGGGCTGTACCGCAAGCGCCACCTGCTCGGTTTCGCCCGCATGGTGACCGATTACGCCACCTTCGCCTCGGTGAGTGAACTGTTCGTCAGCGCCGAATACCGCGGCATCGGGCTGGGCAGCTGGCTGACGCGCTGCTGCCTGGCGCATCCGGCCTTGCGCGGCCTGCGCGTCACGCTGCCCGCTTTGCAAGCCCCCTGGCGCGCCGACGGTGCGGCGCACGCCCTGCGCGCCCTTCACTGATAAGGAGGCCCCCATGTCTCGTTTGGTGCTGATTTCCAACAAGCAGTGCGACGGTAAGGATCTGGCCTGCGCCGGCCAGACGCTGGCGGCCGACGCCGAACCGGGGCTGTGGCTCGGCTGGAACGGCGACGTGCAGAATTTCGCGCAGCGCCCGATCAGTTGCCGTCAAGGCACCGGTTACGATCAGGTGACCTTTCCGCTGTCGATCGAGGAGTTTCGCCGTCACTATCAGGGCTATTACCACGACGGCCTGTGGCCGGTGTTCCACAACCAGCCGGAGAAGGCGCACTTCACGCCGGAAAACTACCGCGCCTACCGGCAGCTGAACCGCCGTTTTGCCGATATCGCCTGCGAGCACCTGTGCCCCGGCGACATCGTCTGCATCGACGACTACCAGCTGCTGCCCTGCGCCCAGGCGCTGAAGGAGCAAGGGCTGCTGAACGCCTGCGCGTTCTTCTTCCACCTGCCGTTCCCGTCGGCGGCGCTGCTGCGGCGCATCCCGGAACATCGCCAGCTGATCGCCTCGCTGCTGTTCTACGATCTGATCGGCTTTACCACCACGGACGATCGCAACGCCTTTCTCAGCTGCCTGGCGGCCGAGTTCCCGCTGGAGATGCTGCCCGACGATCAGATCCAGGCCAACGGGCATCTGTTCGCCACCGGCATTTTCCCCGCCGGCATCAACGGCAGGCAGGTTTATTGATTTACGGCGGCGCGCCCCCTTCAGGCGCGCCGTTTTATTTCGCCGCGATTTATTTTTACCGCCTTTATTGCCATCACCATGCGTTATTTCATTTTCCGGATATAGCGATTAAAAAATGAATATTCATCCTGTTACATATCAACCGTAAAAACCCTATTCCGCCAATTGCTTTTTATTAGTGAAACACATTACCCTCTCCCTGCCATATTTAAACCGAGGAGGGCCCCATGGGCGATGAAAGTTTTAGTTTTACGCTAATGCTATTGGGCGTCTTTCAGTAATGCCATCCGCGTTGCATTCTGAAAGACACAGAATGCGGCATCCGCTCCCCTTCTGACGGCCTTTCCCGCTCTGCCGGCCCACCCATCGCCCCGCTGCGAAAACAACGTCTGTCTCAACCGCTACGGCGGTATTTATCTGGTGTCGCCGGGCATATTCCCCGAGCGCCGACGGATTTCTTATGGGAAAAATAAGGTATTGCGTTATGCAAAATAACCGGGGTACATCTATTTTCAGAAAGTCTTATTTAAACGACTTTATCGTTATCGCCATCGGTGTTTTTTTCATTGCCTTTTTTATTCGTGCCTGGGGTGACATGCACGGTGACTTCAATGAACAAAACGTCTCTGCCATCAGTCTTGATGCCTGGAACCTGCTTTATTATTCGCTCAGAACCAGCATGCGCTTTCTCCTCGGCATGGCCTGGTCGCTGCTGTTTTCTGTGGTATTCGCCGTGCTGGCCGCGCGCTATACGCCGCTGCGCCGGGTGATCCTGCCCTTCGTCAACTTTATGGAGTCGGTGCCGCTGGTGGGGTTCCTGACCTTCACGACCGTGTATTTTCTCAACCTCTACCCGCACAGCGTGATGGGGCTGGAGTGCACCGCCATCTTCGCGGTGTTTACCGGCCAGGCCTGGAACATGATGCTGACGCTGTATCAGACGCTGCGCATCGTGCCCAAGGAGCTGGATGAAGCCGCACGCAGCTTCAATTACAACCCGTGGCAACGCTTCTGGCGGCTGGAGTTCATCTATTCGGTGCCGGGCCTGCTGTGGAACGCCATGGTGTCGCAATCCGCCGCCTGGTTCGCCCTGGTGGCCTCCGAGGCCATTCCGGTCGGCGATCGCTCGGTCGAACTGCCCGGCGTCGGTTCCTACATCGCCGAAGCGCTGGCGCAGCAGAACGTGCCGGCGATCCTGTATGCGATCGTCGCGCTGGCCGCCAACATCGTGCTGCTCGATCAGCTGGTTTTCCGCCCGCTGGTGCGCTATACCGCGCGCTTCAAATACGAAGACGTCACCGCCAGCCGGCCGCTCGGCAATCCGTGGTTCTACAACAGCCTGGCCTTCTCGCACGTCGGCGCGGCACTCGGCCGCACGCTGCGCGCGCTGGCTGACCTGTGGCTGTTCAAGCTGCCGCGGCTGTGGTACGCCCTCGGCCTGCACCGCCTGTTCAGGCTCGCCGCCAAGGGGAACTGGCTGTGGCGCAGCCTGTGGTATCTCGGCGTGGTGCTGGCCTGCGTCTGGTTCGGTTACCGGCTGTGGGAATACTTCCCCAAACAGTACTTCGCCATGCTGCCGGAATGGATGCTGCTCACCACCGCGCGCGTGGCCGCGGCCATGCTGCTCAGCGTGGCGATCTTCACGCCGTTGGGGGTGTGGATCGGCATGAATCCGCGGCTGGTGAAGATCTTCCAGCCGATCATCCAGATCCTGGCGGCCATTCCGCCCAACATTTTCTACCCACTGATCGCCGCCTTCATCGCCATTTATCATCAGGATCTTGGCTGGTGGGCCATCCCGATGATCATGCTGGGCACCCAGTGGTACGTGTTGTTTAACGTGATCGCCGGCGTTTCCGCCATTCCAACCCAGATCACCGAAGTCAGCGAAACCTTCGGGCTGCGCCGCTTCCGCTGGTGGCGCTACTACATGCTGCCGGCAATTTTCCCCTACATCGTGACGGGCATCATCTCCGCCGCCGGCGGCGCCTGGAACAGCGCCATCGCCGCCGAGGTGATCCAGTGGGGCAGCACCACCCTCAGCGCCACCGGGCTGGGCGCGTTCATTTCCGTGGTCACCGACGCCGGCAAGAACCCGGAGTCCGCGCTGGGCTGCGCCGCCATGTGCGCGCTGGTGGCGCTGTGCATCATCTTCGTCTGGCAACCGCTGTATCGCATCGCGGAAACCAAATTCAAATATGACTGATCAAGGGGGAACCACATGGTGACTCAAGAGGTAATTATCAGCGCCCGCCGGCTGAACAAGACGTTTATCGGCGAAAACAAACGCCCCAAACCCGTGTTGCGCGACGTATCGCTGACCGTACACGCCGGCGAGTTCGTCACCATTCTGGGGCAATCCGGCTCGGGCAAGTCCACGCTGCTGCGCATGCTGGCCGGGCTGATCCCACCGGACAGCGGCACGCTCACGCTGGCGGGCAAACCGGTCGACGGCCCGAGCGCCAACGTCGGCATGGTGTTTCAGTCCTACGCGCTCTATCCCTGGCTGACGGTGTACGACAACATCGCCTTCGGGCTGCTGGCGCAACGGCTGCCGCCGCAGACGATCGCCGAGCGGCTGGGAGCGCTGCTGCGCCTGGTGGGCCTGACCGGCTATGAGCACGCCTGGCCGCGCGAGCTTTCGGGCGGCATGCGTCAACGGGTGGGCTTCGCCCGGGCGTTGGCGGTAGAGCCCGACCTCTTGCTGCTGGACGAACCCTTCTCCGCCCTCGATATCTTTACCGCGCAAAAACTGCGGGGCGACCTGCTGGCGCTGTGGGGAGACAACCGGCTGCGCACGCGCGCCATGGTGATGGTGACGCACGACGTCGAAGAAGCGGTGCTGATGTCCGATCGGGTGCTGATCCTGGACGCGGCCAGCAAACGGATCGACGACGAATTCAGCGTCAATATCCCGCGTGCGGCGCGCAACCGGGAAAGCCTGCGGCACCTCACCGATCGGATCCGCAGCTGCCTGTACAAAAAAATCGCGCAAGCGCAATCGGCCGGTTAACGGCCCTGTTTTCATCCACTTGGGGAACTGAAATGAACCATAAAAGCGTGCTGATGACGCTGCTCATCCTGCTGCCGGCCGCCGCCAGCGGCGCGGAAATCGTCAATAAAGACGGCAATAAACTGGATCTGTACGGCCAGCTGAACGGCGTGCATTACTTCAGCAGCGACGCCGACAATAACGGCGACCGCTCCTATACCCGCTTCGGTTTCAAAGGCGAGACGCAGATCGGCGACGCGCTGACGGGATATGGGCAGTGGGAATATCAGGCAGGGCTCGATCAGCCGGAAAGCGCCGGGCCGGGCGACAGCTATACCCGCCTGGGCTTCGCCGGATTGACGTTCGGGCACTGGGGCAGCCTGGATTACGGCCGCAACTACGGTCTGCTGTATGACGTGGCCGGCTGGACGGACGTGCTGCCTGAATTCGGCAACGACAGCTACGAAGCAGCCGACAACTTTATGACCGGCCGCGCCAACGGCCTGCTGACCTACCACAACCGCAGCCTGGGCGGTCTGGTCGACGGCCTGGATCTCGGCCTGCAATATCAGGGGAAGAATCGGGGGGACGACGCTCACCGGGCGAAGGATATCCAGACGCAAAACGGCGATGGCTACGCCTTTTCCGCCACCTACGACACCGGCGTGGGGCTCAACGTTGGCGGCGCCTACGCCAACTCTGCGCGCACGCTGGCGCAACAGCGCTTCGGCCTGGCTGACGGCGATCGCGCCCGGGCCTGGACCCTAGGGCTGAAATACGACCAGGACAACCTCTACCTGGCGGCAAGCTACGCGCGCACCGAGAACATGACCTACGTCGACGGCGATCGCTACGCCGGCTTCGCCCCCCGCGCGGACGCTATTGAGGCGGTCGCGCAGTATCACTTCGATTCCGGCGTCACGCCCTCGCTGGCCTACCTGCAAACGCGCGGTCGCAACCTGCCCGGCATCGGCGATGCCGATCTGGTCAAATACCTGGATCTGGCGCTGAATTACAGCTTCAACGCCAACATGTCGACCTACGTGGAGTACAAACTCAACCTGCTGCAACGGCAGAACGCCGTCGGCGCCGGCGCCGATGACATCGTCGAAACCGGCATCATGTATCAGTTCTGATCCCCATCCCGGCCGGAGGACGCTCTCCGGCCGGTTCATGAGTTAACTTTCGCCCGCCCCTTATTCTCTCGTTTAATTCAGGTTTATATTTCCATAAAATGATGCCTATATTCATTCTGGTACTTTCTGTTTACGCCCCGTTTAATGAATAAAGAAAATCTTTCCCGCATTCATATTAAATTACATTTTGCCGCCATAATTCGGCGTAACCACATTGAATAACAGGCTATGGCACGCGTATTATGGCCACACGAAAAATAACGGGAGAATGATATGGACGGCGACAGTTGGTTGTTTATTTTATTGTTGGAATCGCTGAGGTCACAGGAGCAATAGCCATCCCATTGCATCCTGAAAGTGTCAGGATATGAGTCAGTTATAGCATCCCTTCGCTCTATCCTTCAGCCTCTGGCCTCCGCGCATGCCGCACCGGCACGCCCGATGGGTTAACCCCTCCAGCATAAGCGTATTAACAGTCCGATAACGGTCAGGCTTATTTGCACCCGCATTTACTTTACGCCTGCCCGGCGATAAATATCGGCCCTTTTTCCATGCTCATATTTTTAATTGGGTGGAGACGGATCATGATGGTAAAAAAAACCACGCTGCTGACGGTCAATAACGTCAGCAAAAGCGTTCAACCTACCGGTAAAGAAAAACGTCTGGTGCTGAATGAAATCAATTTGCGCCTTTACGACAACGAGGTCGTCAGCATTTTGGGGCAGTCCGGCTCGGGCAAATCCACCCTGCTGCGCATGCTTTCCGGCCTGATCGCGCCGGATCTGGGCACCGTGATGCTGGGGGATAAAAAAGTCTCGGGGCCGAATCCGCAGATCAACATGGTGTTCCAGACCTTCGCCATTTTCCCGTGGCTGAACGTCTACCAAAATATCGCCTTCGGGCTGCAGGCGCAGGATCTGCCGCCGCAGGTGGTCGAAGCCCAGACGCTGAAAATGCTCGATCTGGTCGGGCTCGTGCCCTACCGCGACGCCTACCCGCGCGAGCTTTCCGGCGGCATGCGCCAGCGGGTCGGCTTCGCGCGCGCGCTGGCGGTAGAACCGATGCTGCTGTTGCTGGACGAGCCGTTTTCCGCGCTGGACGTCTATACCGGCGAACACCTGCGCAGCGATCTACTGCGTATCTGGAGCACGCGCCAGATCAAAACCCGCTCCATCGTGCTGGTTACCCACAGCGTAGAGGAGGCGGTGATGATGTCTGACCGCATCCTCCTGCTGGGCGCCGGCACCCTCGACGGCTGCTATCACATCACGCAGCGCCGCGAGGCGCGCACCCGCGAGGGGATGCAGCCGCTGACGGACAAAATCAGCGAGACGCTCAGCCGGCAGATCGCCGCCGCGCACTGAGCGCCGCCTTGGACTGGCGGGGCGGAACCCCGCCAACTTAACTACCTGTTTATCAAGAGTTACCCCACCACGGGTGGCTCATGATAAGCGGATAATACATCGAGTTATTATCATGCATTTCATTCATACACTGCTGACGCTGCTGACCGCGTCCGTCCTGGGCGCCGCCATCGGCTACGAAAGACAGTTCCGCCAGCGCACCGCCGGGCTGCGCACCAACACGCTGGTGGCCACCAGCGCGGCGATCTTCGTCCATCTGGCCATGACCATCGACGGCAGCGGCGGCGCGGTGCGCGTCATCTCCTACGTGGTCTCCGGCGTCGGCTTTCTCGGCGCCGGGGCCATCATGAAGGAAGGGATGAACATCCGCGGCCTGAACACCGCCGCCACGCTCTGGGGCTCCGCGGCGGTCGGCGCCTGCGCCGGCTGCGGCCTGTACGGCGATGCGCTGGCCGCCACGCTGTTCGTGCTCGCCGCCAACACCCTGTTGCGCCCCTTGGTCAATATGGTCAACAAACAGCCCTTTAATGACCTTAACGGCGAGTCTACCTACCAGATTTGCGTCATTGCCTTCGAGCATGAGCAGCGTGAGGCGCTGGCCAAATTCAAACAGGTGCTGCAGGGGGAAAACTGCTTTATCTCGCATCTGGATATCGAACCCTTCGGCGACGACGACGTGGAGATCACCGCCACCTTGATGCCGGCCTCCGTCACCACGCCGGTGCTCGACCAGACCATCAATAAATTGCTGAACGACAGCATGATGAAACAGGCCTATTACAGCCGCATCGCCGGCTCCGGCTGATGCCTTTCACTTCCAGGGAGATCAACCATGAAAACCATGCCAAAGCTGGCGCATCTGACGATGTTCAAAGACATTGTCCACTGTGGAAGCTTGCACGAGGCCGCGAAAAAGCTGGCCATCTCGCAGCCGACGCTCAGCCGGGTGCTGAAAGAGCTGGAAATGACCATCGGCGCGCGGCTGCTGGAGCGCAGCAACCGCGGCGTGCGCCTGACGGCAGTCGGTGAGCTGTTTTACCGGCGGATAGACGCCGCCACCAATCAGTTGCTCAACGCGTTTGACGAACTGCGCGGCCTGAGCGCTGACGGCGAGAAGCGCCTGCGGGTGGGGATGAGCGTCGATCCGCTGCTGTGCTACCTGCCTCAGGTGCTCGAAGGCTTCAACCGCCGCTACCCGCATACCCGGGTGACGGTGGTGGAAGACGGCCCGGAGGGCCTGCTGGCCCGGCTGCGAAACTGCGAGCTGGATTTGGCGGTCAGCAGCCTGAACGGCGCGGCGGGCGGCGCCGATCTGGCCATGCAGGCGCTGAAGAGCGAGCGCTTCTCGCTCTATCAGGGAGGCGATCTTACCGCAGCCGGGCAGCCGCCGGCCGAGGCCAAATGGGTGGTGCCGCGCTCCTGCTCGGTGGGGCATGCCGCCATCCGCGAGATCGCCGAACGCTATACGCCGCACGGCCAGATCGTCGAGACCGACTCCTTTCTGGCGACCTGGTGCCTGGTCAGGCAGCAAGGCTATATCGCACTGCTGAGCGATCGGGTGGTCGCACACTACGCCCCGCAGCTGCACCTGCAGAAAATCCCGACGCACGAGATCGACATCAGCGCGCGCTTTTACGTCTTTACCCGCCATGAGCCGGCCACGCCGCCGCTCAGCGCCGCGTTTATCCACCTGCTGCAGGCCATGCAGACGGTTTGAGGAGACAGGCTGCCGCCCGCCGGCGGCCGACTCTCTCTGGTTCAAGCCGCCAACCGCTCACCCCGCCAATCCAACCGTTCACCCGGCGGATCTGACCACTGACCGAAATACGCCTGTCTTCCCCCCTTATCCCCGGCGATGATGAGCTGTTCCTAAACCCGTCTTACCTCGGGAAAGACGCTACGGCTCACCGCGCCACTCTGACATCTCTTACAAGCGGATGAGTTCATTCATATTTTGCAGACTGGAATTAAGGATACCTCATGAAACGAGAGGGGATTTTAAAGCACATTCCGTGGATGCTGCTGGGGATACTCGGCGCAGCCTGCCTCGGCGTGGTGGCGCTGCGCCGCGGCGAACACATCAGCGCGCTGTGGATCGTCGTCGCTTCGGTGGCGGTGTATCTGGTGGCCTACCGCTACTACAGCCTGTACATCGCCACCAAGGTGATGAAGCTGGACGCCGGCCGCGCCACCCCGGCGGTGGTCAACAACGACGGCCTGAACTACGTGCCGACCAACAAGAACGTGCTGTTCGGCCACCACTTCGCCGCCATCGCCGGCGCCGGGCCACTGGTGGGGCCGGTGCTGGCCGCGCAGGTCGGCTACCTGCCCGGCACGCTGTGGCTGCTGGGCGGCGTGGTGCTGGCGGGGGCGGTGCAGGACTTTATGGTGCTGTTCATCTCCTCGCGCCGCAACGGCGCCTCGCTCGGTGAGATCATCAAAAAAGAGATGGGGCCGATACCGGGCACCATCGCGCTGTTCGGCTGCTTCCTGATCATGATCATCATCCTGGCGGTGCTGGCGCTGATCGTGGTGAAAGCGCTGGCGGAAAGCCCGTGGGGCGTGTTCACCGTCTGCTCCACCGTGCCAATCGCGCTGTTTATGGGCATCTACATGCGCTACCTGCGCCCCGGCCGCGTGGGTGAAGTGTCAATCATCGGCATCGTGCTGCTGGTGGCCGCCATCTGGTTCGGCGGCGTGGTGGCGCACGACCCGTACTGGGGCCCGGCGCTGACCTTTAAAGACACCACCATCACCTTCACGCTGATCGGCTACGCGTTCGTCTCCGCCCTGCTGCCGGTGTGGCTGATCCTGGCACCGCGCGACTACCTGGCCACCTTCCTGAAAATCGGCGTGATCGTCGGGCTGGCGATCGGCATCGTGATCCTCAACCCTGAGCTGAAAATGCCGGCGGTCACCCAGTTCGTCGACGGCACCGGCCCGGTGTGGAAAGGTACCCTGTTCCCGTTCCTGTTCATCACCATCGCCTGCGGCGCGGTCTCCGGCTTCCATGCGCTGATCGCCTCCGGCACCACGCCGAAGCTGTTGGCCAATGAGACCGACGCGCGCTTTATCGGCTACGGCGCGATGCTGATGGAGTCCTTCGTCGCCATCATGGCGCTGGTGGCGGCTTCTATCATCGAGCCGGGCCTGTACTTCGCCATGAACACCCCGCCGGCGGCGCTGGGCATCACCATGCCGGATCTGCACCGCTTAGGCACCGAAGACGCGCCGATGATCATGGCTTCGCTGAAGGACGTGACCGTGCACGCGGCGGCGGCGGTCAGCTCCTGGGGCTTCGTCATCAGCCCGGAGCAGATCCTGCAGACTGCGACCGACATCGGCGAACCTTCGGTGCTGAACCGCGCCGGCGGCGCGCCAACGCTGGCGGTGGGCATCGCCCACGTGTTCCACCAGATCATTCCGGGCGCCAACATGGGCTTCTGGTACCACTTCGGCATTCTGTTCGAGGCGCTGTTCATCCTGACCGCGCTGGACGCCGGCACCCGCTCCGGCCGCTTCATGCTGCAGGATCTGCTGGGCAACTTCGTGCCGTTCCTGAAGAAAACCGACTCGCTGGTGGCCGGCATCGTCGGTACCGCCGGCTGCGTCGGGCTGTGGGGCTACCTGCTGTATCAGGGCGTGGTGGATCCGCTCGGCGGCGTGAAGAGCCTGTGGCCGCTATTCGGCATCTCCAACCAGATGCTGGCCGCCGTGGCGCTGGTGCTGGGCACCGTGGTGCTGATTAAGATGAAGCGCACCCAATACATCTGGGTGACCGTGCTGCCGGCGGTGTGGCTGCTGATCTGCACCACCTACGCGCTGGGGCTGAAGCTGTTCAGCGACAACCCGCAGCTGGAAGGCTTCTTCTTCCTGGCCGGCGAGTACAAGCGCAAGATCGCCGAAGGCGGCGCCGAGCTGAGCGCACAGCAGATCGCCAACATGAACCACATCGTGGTGAACAACTACACCAACGCCGGGCTGAGCATTCTGTTCCTGCTGGTGGTGTACAGCATCATCTTCTATGGGGTGAAAACCGCGATGGCAGCGCACAAGAACCCGAAACGCACCGACCAGGAAACGCCTTACGTGCCGGTGCCGCAGGCCGCGCCCGCCGACGGCGTAACTGAGGGGGAGGTCAAAGTTTCGACCCAGCATTGATGTGATTTAACGGATACCCTGCATAATAAACGTTAAGTAGTACCCAAAGCCGCACGGCCTACGTATCGCAAGATGCCAGGCGTGCGGCGCGATGCAATCGAGATACCCGGGGCGACCCGGAGGTGGGGCATCCCTGCGGGAACCTCATCCCCCGGCTTCCCCTAATATCAGGCTTAAGCAAGCGCTGTAGTGATGCAGGGTAAAGTTGGAGAAGGCTTATGTTCGGAAATCTCGGCCAGGCGGGGAAGTACCTCGGGCAGGCGGCGCGCATGTTGGTGGGCGTGCCTGACTACGATACCTACGTCCAGCACATGAAAGACAACCACCCGGACAAGCCGGTGATGACCTATAAAGAATTTTTCCGCGAGCGCCAGCAAGCGCGCTACGGCGGCGACGGCAAAGGCGGCATGCGCTGCTGTTAACCCGCAGTCACAAGGACCCGTATGAAACCCATTGCAGTCACCATCCTGACCGGCTTTTTGGGCGCCGGCAAAACCACCCTGCTGCGCCACATCCTGAACGCCGAACACGGCTATAAAATCGCGGTCATCGAGAACGAGTTCGGCGAAGTGCCGATCGACGATGCGTTGATCGGCGATCGCGCCAGCCGCATCACCACGTTAAGCAACGGCTGCATCTGCTGCAGTAAATCCAACGAACTGGCGGACGCGCTGCTGGATCTGCTGGACGGCGTCGACAGCGGCCAGCTGGCGTTCGATCGGCTGATCATCGAATGCACCGGCATGGCCGATCCCGGCCCGATTACCCAGACCTTTTTCTCGCACGAGATCCTGTGCGAGCGCTTCCTGCTGGACGGCATCATCACCCTGGTGGACGCGGCGCACGCCGACCAGCAGCTGAGCCAGTTCAGTATCGCTCAGGCGCAGGTGGGCTACGCCGACCGCATCCTGCTGACCAAAACCGACGTGGCGCCGGACTGCGCGGCGCTGATCCAGCGGCTGCAGCGGATGAACGCCCGCGCGCCGGTCTACAAGGTGACACACGGCGACATCGATCTGAGCGTGCTGTTCGACATCGAAGGCTTTACGCTGAACGACAAGCTCAACCTGACGCCGCCCGCCCCGCTGTTCCGCCGTATCCCGCAGCCGCAGAGCGACATCCGCTCAATTGTCGTGACGCTGGAGCGCCCGCTGCCGCTGATGCAAATCTCCGACGTGATGGAAGGCCTGCTGCTGGAATACGCCGACAACCTACTGCGCTACAAAGGCATTCTGTCTATCGAAGACGAGCCGCGCCGCCTGCTGTTCCAGGGCGTACAGCGCCTATATAACGCCGACTGGGATCGGGAATGGCTGCCTGGTGAGGAACGTCGGAGTACCTTGGTATTTATTGGTGTGGATCTGCCGGAGGAGGAGATTCGGGGAAGGATTGGGGGGTTGGGGTAAGCAAGAGGTTGGATATTGGAGCCTGTGGGTGGGCTCCTTTATGGGCATATGGTGCTAACGGGGTGGAGGGAGGGACACTAGACGCAGCTCTGTTGCTGCTTGCTGTAGGGCAAATTCAGCGACGAACTCACGTGCAGAGGGAAACTCACCTGCCTGTTGTTTCTTCTGCGAGACCAGCTTCACGGAGAAATGGTACTGCTGCCCCGGCGTAAATACGTAGCCTTCATCAGGGACGCACTGATTGGGGGCAACATCCCGCAGCGGATCGAAGAATTTGAATGTGCGGTTCTGCGCCTCATCCAATCGGTATATCGAAATACCCGCGAGCTTTTCGTCTCCCTGCGGCTGAACGGTGATGCATACTTTGCCCTCACGCAGGCTGGCGGTTGCGGGGTAGTCTACGGGGATACGATCACCTATCGACGGACAACCGGCGAGCAGGAAGGGGAATGTGAGGGGGAAGATCCGTTTCATTTTGTCCCTACGTTATCTGCTGCCCTGTGTGATATTTTCAATTTCGTAAGCGCCATTGAGCTTTGTCACTTTGAAGTGAGCAATAAAGGCCCTGCCGGAAACATCCTGCAGGTTTCTGCGCTTCTCAATCGGCACAAAATTTAGCCTCATGCTGTAGGTATGATTTTCCTGAAACGGGTAATCGTTCTGCGTAACGCAAATACCCTTTTTAAGATCCTGATTCCTCACCTCAATAAATTTCTCATCAGCATCACCACTGAGATAGAGCGTATCTGGCCTTTCGTTTTCCTTTGATGACGGAGAGATGCAGATATCGCCATTCGCTTTAGTATGGGCGGTGATAGGGATATCTGGCGCATAGCGCTGATCGAGACGATCGCCAGTGCAGGCGCTTAACAATATCGATCCTGCAATGACCTGTAAACAATTAGCTTTCATCATATTCCATTATTTATAAATCTTAATGAGGAAATATTATCCATGAATGGATGACTGATAGTTCAACGCAAAGATGATATGCCGAATTGCGAGGTACATTCCAATCCTAAAAGTAAATAAACTGTAATTCCATACAGCTTATTTTTTCCTTTTACTGATAACGTTATAGTTTTCCGCTGCGGCAAAATCCGCAGCCGGAGTTAGCGTTCCGAATCTGACATACTACCGCTGTATTATGTAATAATGCAGTAGCTTTAGTTCACTCCAAATAATGGTGGCTCAGGCGGGGGCTTCGTAAGAAGTGCCGGTTCGTATGTCCCGGTGACGCTAACCCCGTCTGGGCTACCACCCGAGTTTAGCGTCTCTGGTGATAGTCATTAATCAATGACATACGGAGATGCACCCATGACAAAGGTTCCCACTACAGAATCCGTTGCAAGCACCCTCACCCTCTACCGCCAACTGTTTAACCACCTCGATCTCAGCGCTTTTAACCCTTCAGAACTTTTAGACCTGGCCGCACTCTCTGCCGAGCAGGCTGAAGGGCTGTGCCACGGGCTGATGCTGTTCGGCCACTTGCTGCAAAAGCCCCCACAGCTGGATACCGAAGGCTGGGAGCAGATGAATCGCTATCTCAATGCTACAGCGCATCTGGTTCCTGCACTTTGTAACCTTTATGGACGAGCGTTGCGGGAGATGGAAACCTGCGGCTAACGTAAATGACAATCAGGGCGATGCCTGCACTCGTCGCCCTTCCCACCCACGCTTTTCCAATAGATCTGACTGACATATCACAACAAAAACATTCATCAAGGTAGGCATTTACTTCCCTACCTGGCATAGTTAACGCATTCGGTAAATCGATGAGTTAACTGCTGGGTATTGATGTATGGCTGCTGCAAAACTTTGGACTAGAGAAGAATTACTGATCGCTTTTACTCTGTATAGTCAAATACCATTTGGCAAACTTCATTCGAGAAATCCCGAAATAATCCACTATGCAAAATTGATTGGACGCACGCCATCAGCACTAGCCATGAAGCTCGTTAACCTCGCTAGCTTGGATCCATACATTATCGAATCTGGCCGTAGCGGTTTGAAAGGGGCCTCCAATGCCGATCGCGAGCTGTGGAAAGAAATGAGCCAAGATATGGATTTATTCAATCAGCAATGCCAAGCCGCAATGGAACACTTGGAGAAACCAGCCACACCTGAGTTTGATGAAGAGCCAAAAGATTTCAGTGGCAGAGATAAGTTCTCTACAGTCAAAACACGTGTAGACCAAAACCTGTTCCGCAAAAATGTGTTGGAAGCTTACGAGTATCGCTGCTGTGTCACTGGTTTAGAAGAACCGGCATTACTCGTTGCTAGCCATATTCTGCCTTGGAGTCATTCGATCGAACAGCGCCTTAACCCGAGTAACGGATTGTGCCTCTCCAGTTTGCACGATAAGGCTTTTGACCGTGGGCTAATTACTTTCGATGAAGACTTGAAACTGATTCTGTCAAATAAAATCAAGCAGTTGAAAAGTAGTATCTATGTGGAGAATTTCGAGAAATATGAAGGTAAAATTATTCGTGTACCTATAAATCATTATCCCGATACAGAGCACCTGGCTTATCATAGGGATAATATTTTCATGGGGAAATAACACTACTGGTTATCACTATAGAAAAATACATTAAGATTACACTTTTCGTAGCTTCATAAAATTATATCTCAACCCTCGATAAAACATGTAGAATTCATCACATGATGAAAAAAGACAATAACCCTCCATAAGCACTACGTATCTTGCTCGCAGTTATGAATAATATAGCACGTTGACTTAGCATGATTATAGCCCTAAATAAAGAAAAAATCATCTCACAACCTCATTACAGGATTCCTAACTTTACACACTAATGTATCATTGAACTGATATAGATCACCTAAAACCCCAAGGGCATCTTAACTAGGTTTAAAAACCAACCCTCAATAAAACAGTAAGCACTTTATAAATACTCTTACCTTCATTATATATTCTTGATGAAATGTAAAGCACCTACAAATATCGTGATAAACCACCATTCATACTTTTAATTTGATTAGTACTATGAGAAAATCGTAGCATAAGGTTTTATTATGGATGCAACTAATGAATTTTACAGCGATTGACCTCTTCTGCGGTGCGGGTGGTTTAACATGCGGTTTAAGAGATGCAGGGTTCAAAGTCCTTGCAGGAGTTGAGCTCGAAGCTGTTGCGGCAAAAACTTACCGAGCTAACCATCCTGAGCATGTTCTCTACGAAGCCGACATAAGGACATTAGACCCTCAGGAGATTATGCGAGAACTTAGCCTGCAACCAGGTGAGCTGGACTTGTTGGCTGGTTGCCCTCCCTGTCAAGGATTCTCTACTCATAGAACTCGCAATAAGTGCACATCTGTCATAGATCTACGCAATGATCTTATCTTTGATTTAATGCGCTTTGTTCGTGCTTTTGAGCCAAAAACTGTAATGATAGAAAATGTGCCCGCTCTTGCTAAAGACGCGCGTATTACTCAAGTCCTCAATGAACTACATGAACGAGGATATTTTATTGGTGAAAAGACGCTGCAAGTTAAAGATACTGCGGTTTATGGTGTTCCGCAAAGAAGAAAGAGAATGATTTTGCTTGCATCCAAGCATGGTATTATTTCTGAACCTGATAAAAATATAAAACCCAAGACAGTTAAAGATGCAATTTTCCACTTGCCAATTCCAGGCAATGGTGACGATTTGCTCCATGATTTCATTCCTAATCGAACAGATAAAATAAAAGAAATGATTAGACATATTCCTAAGAACGGCGGTTCACGAATGGACCTCCCAAAAAACTTTTGGCTGCCTTGTCACTTAAAAAATGCTGATGGATATAGAGATGTTTATGGCAGAATGTCCTGGGATAAAGTGTCCCCTACTATAACTGGAGGCTGTACCAATCCATCAAAAGGTCGTTTCCTACATCCCGAACAAGATCGAGCCATAACTTTAAGAGAAGCCGCAATTCTTCAAACCTTTCCCAAAAACTATGCTTTTTCTCTAGAAAGAGGTAGGGAATTTGCAGCACTAATGATTGGTAATGCTTTGCCACCAGCTTTCATTTGTGCTCACGCACAGAAAATATTAGAGCACTTAAGATTTATAAAAAGACAGGAGCAGGAATAATAATATGTCTAATTATGAAATGAAGTTTGATCCTCATACAATCGAACATCTTGGCGTGAAAATGTATTCAACGCTCCCTCCTGCACTTGCCGAGTTAATTTCAAATGCTTACGATGCAGATGCCGAAAATGTAGTTTTAGAATTCTTAGAAGTAGGCAGCAATAAGTTTATCACTGTGAAAGATGATGGCACAGGAATGAGCTCCATCGATATTCAGCAGAGGTTTTTAGTTATTGGCCGTAATAGGCGTCGGCATGATGGGGATAAACCAACACCTCGATTTGGTCGTTATGCCACGGGCAAAAAAGGATTAGGCAAGTTAGCGCTCTTTGGCCTTGCCAAAGAAATTACTATCGATACAGTCAAAGATGGAAAGAGAAACAGATTCACTCTTGATTGGAATGCTTTACTTGCTGCTGATGGAGTATATAACCCAAAAGTAGAATTAGCTGACCAAGATACAAATGCAGCGAATGGCACTATTATAAAACTGTCAAAACTAAAACGTCAATCGTCATTTGATCTTGAGGCAATTGCTAATAGTTTGTCAAAAATATTCATTGTAGATGATACATTCAAAATAACACTTAAAGATCAAAGCAATAGAATAGAAACTGTTAGCAATGATAGGCGCTACAATGGATTCGAAAAACAGTTCGAGTGGGATATAACCTCACTAATAAAAAAAGATAATATTTATAGTGAAAAACTTCAAGGGAAACTATACACATCAAAAACACCGATAAGACCGAACTCCGGACTAAGAGGCATATCAATATTCTCAAGAGGAAAGCTCGTAAATAACCCTGAGTTTTTTTCCAATAGTACATCAAGTCATTTTTTCCAATATTTGACAGGGTGGATTTCTGCAGACTTCATTGACAACCTAAATGACGATGTAATATCAACCAATCGACAGTCAATCGATTGGGATAATGAAGATATGGCTATTTTTCGTGAATATCTATCAACTCTTATTAGTCAAGTAAATATTGATTGGAGAAATAAACGAAAAGAAAAGAAAGAAAAAGAACTTGAAATATCTACAGGTATTGATACTTCCCAATGGATGAGTACTATGCCAGAAGATATTAGGCAGCAAACATCAAAGATTCTAGATTTTTTGGGTGATGAGGATGCTCTTGAAAAATATAGTCCCGTTGTCGAAGCCTTACACACTATAGTTCCTGAGTACCCGATGCTACATTGGCGTTATTTAAATGAGAAAGTAAAAGACCGAATCAAAACATTTTATACAAATAGGCAATATGGTATAGCTGCAGATCAAGGAACAAAGATATATTGCGAAATAATTCGCAGCCTAACAGGTTTAACTGTTGACGGTACAGACTTAGTTAATCAAGCATTTTCTCCTGCAAATCCTCTTGTAAAGATATGTGATACTTCTACGAAGACAGGTTTGAGCATGCAAAATGGACAAATGTCTTTATCTCGAGGAGTAATAGAGTCATTCAGAAATCCTGCAGCACATATGCCGCTAGATACCTTAGTTCCAAATAATTACTCTGAGCTGGACTGCTTAAACATCCTGAGTTTAATATCTTATTTATTAGAAAGGATGGAAAAGTCAGAAATAATAAAAAAATAACACCTCCTATATATCTTAAATGACATGTGTGTTTCACATACACATGTCATCTATAATACTCATTCAAGGTAATCTAAGTCACATTCCACCACCGAAGAAATTTACACATATCAAACTTTAGTAACAAAACAACACCTTAAGACGGATTCTTGTCTATGCGATAACTAATGATACGCAATAGCTATAATTTTTTACCCATGGGTTCAGGATCGTTACAAGTATCTTCGAATTGCTTGCTAACCACATATTTCAAAAGACGACACTCTTTACGTGTTGGCACCATTTTCCAAAACGAACTAAACATAACAATAAGAATCATCGCCATCGTGTAAAGTAAAAAATGCCTCCATAATGCTAACGCATCGCCAAGATAGATTGAAAGGAATAAAAACAAAAATGCAAGAGCAATATATTGAAATGCAAAAAAAGCGAAAAAAACACTATCAATCCAAAACACAGCGCCTTGCTTGAAAATCAAAACCCCATTTTCAAATCCTATCCATATGTGATATTTTTTAAAAAAAGATGGTGCTATAATATCGCTGTTTTTTTCTGACAATTTAAAAATCAAGTTTTGTATGGCAACATCACTAACTCCACACATACGATATCTAACTATTTTGTCTATTTCTTTATTAATACTTCTAGCCTCAAGGCTATCCTTATCTAAAAAATAACAAAGACTCTTTAGTTCATTTAGTCGACTGTTTTTTATCCCATTCACAAAGCCTAGAATATTTTTAGCCCTAAAAAAAGAGACAAGTAAAAGCATAGAAAGAAGAAAAATGAAAAAAACTTGCCATTGAGACAGCTCTCCGCTGGACTGTAATCCCCCCAACAACTCCAAAAATAAACCAGCCATAATTTTAATGAACTCCATCATGAAACTCCTTTATATTTTAATAAAACATTAAATTATATAAATTACCTCAACTTATACAGATCCTGCATAACCCTACTTCCATGCATCCAAACCATGAACTATACCATATAGATATGACGATAGGTTTTAATTTCAATACCATCCCTTCCTTCAAGGGTAAAAGTTAAAAACACTCATATCAGAATTATATTTACCCACGTCAATTTTCACAGGGCGATTTACATATAACTTTTGTAGATGTAATTATCTATATCCATCTTCTATATGCTTCCAGAGATAAACAATGAAATAATCAAAACAGAACACTTTCTCACCATGAAATTCTTGTAATAAACAAAACTCCCCCCCCGACTTACCTACCAATTACAGGATTTTTTTCGTGACCAGCGTGGATTCTACCCCTGAAAAAATCCATATGCCTGCAGCCGAAAGACAACAAAGCTAAAATTCCTGCGTGGCTAATTCTCATCGCCATGCCAGCTCGCTTAAATTTAGTTTGGTTTCAACACGACCCCCCCCCCTTTTTTCCATAAGGAAAACTCGGTTCTGTATGAATTCAACGGCGTTCTGACCAACACGGTGTATCCTTCACCAGCGATAAAACTAAACTCACCGATACCTGGAACACACTTGTTGGCCTCCAACGTTATCGGGCTGTAAGCATATGATTTTTCGTATACGTAGGTATCGCCCCCTTGCTTCCAGATGGCGATATTCAGTATGGATTCATTTTTTACGATATCGTTCTCATTAAAAAAGACGCAGACTTTACCGTCTACGATCTTACTTTGTACTTGATAGAGATTAAACTTGTCACCGGTTGGGCAACCCGAGATAAAAAGAGGAAGAAGAAGGAATAAATATTTTCTCATAGTGGCAGCCCTGCGCTTCTGATGATGGGGTGAAATTGTGACAATGTCCTTCTGTCCACTATCCCGATGAGTTTCCTGTTTGGCAAGCGGAAGAAGATTTTCGGCCCATATCTCTTGAGAATGAAATAGTCCGCAATTATCGATGCCTGCTGTTCCATGCTGTAGTGGCGCAGCAAAGGTTGATCAAGCCGATATTGATAACTTACCGCCCAACTGAGAAGCCCACGGGTGCGTACCCATATGCCCTTCTGGTGCTGCCAAACGTGTGCCATCTCATGAATGAAAAGATGCTTAGCTTCAGGATCTTGGCTCGCATAATCTCTTTCATAAAGTGACCTACGAAAGTACAACTCCCCATTCGGGCTCATCGCCGTGTACTGATTCTGTAGCCCAAACGGCAGATAGCTGTCGCAGTGAACCAATACGGTCTGATAGAAAATGGTGCTGCCAAACACCGAGCGCGCCAGATTGACTTCGCCCGGCGTTAACGCCCGCGTGATCCCTTCCTGTTGTGGCTCCATCCTGGAATTCCTTGATCCGAAAGGGTTCAATGAAACGCCATTTTAGCCTTTAAGGTCAATCAGATAGGCCTTATGAAAGCATCAGGAAGATCCGGTTTTTGCTGAAATGGGAAATACGTCAATACAGAGTCAAGTGGGTAGGTAATTACAGCAGGCAGATTCCAGGCACAAAAAAACCACCTCTCGGTGGCTTCTTGTTCGCGCGGTACTTAATGGTGCCGAAGGCCGGACTCGAACCGGCACGTATCTCTACGGTTGATTTTGAATCAACTGCGTCTACCGATTTCGCCACTTCGGCACTGAAGTAGTATGCGGAAAACGGGTGCATTATACCTTCCCGCGATCGGTGCGCAAGAGTTATCAGGCATTCAATGAGTTAAATGTTGAAAAAAGCGTCACAATCCCCGTTTACCCTCTTATTGCGGCGTTTACCGCATCTTCCTCCCGCACTTTCACGCCCCTCACAGCAAAACCGCAGATCCGATCACAATTTCACCAAATGCTGATTTTAAAGCCATATGAAAGAGAATAAGGTGAATAAATAAAATCAAATGAAAATAAAAGAAGGATAAACGCAATGAATGAAACAACCAGAAGCATGGCCAGATTGATCGATCTGAGCGCAGTGCAGGCCACCAATACCGAGGAAGACGTGCGCCTCTGCGCCGCGCTGGCCAGCCGCTATCACATCATCTCGGTGCACGTGCTGCCGTGCTGGACGCGTTTCCTCAGCACCCTGCTGCCGGAGCACGGCCAGGCGGACGTGATGATTGGCGGGCCGGTCGGCTTTCCCGGCGGTGGGCAGACCACCGATCTCAAGGTGCAGGAGGTGCGCCAGCTGATCGCCGAGGGCGCGCGCGAGGTCGATATGGTGGTGAACATCGGCAAGGTGCTATCGGGGGATTACGACTATGTGCGCGAAGATCTGCGCCGGGTAGTCGAGGCCGCCGCGCCGGTGCCGGCCAAAGTCATTCTGGAGACGCACTATCTGAACGAGCAGCAGATCCGTCGGGTGTGCGACATCGCCGTCGAGGTCGGCATGGCTTGGGTGAAAACCTCCACCGGCTGGGCACCGACCGGCGCTACGGTAGAGAAAGTAGCGATCATCGCCAATCAGTTGCGTGGCCGCATCCAGATCAAAGGGGCCGGCGGCATTCGCGATCTGGACACGGTGCGCGCGTTGTATCGGCTGGGCGTACGCCGCTTTGGCATGAGCGCGGCGGCTACCCAGCGCGTGCTGGAGCAGCTCGAACAGGATCCAGGCCTGTTCCCGGAACTGAACGATAACTAATCTTGCGCGATCTCAGCGCACGCTTCTGCGGGTGGCCCGCGCCATCCGCCACGGGAGTGATAACAATGAAAGATTTACTTCTTACCCTTGATATCGGCACCGGCAGCACCCGCGCCGGGCTGGTCACCAACACCGGGGAAATCCTTGGCTTCGCGCAGCGCGAGTACGAGCAGATCACGCCGCAGGCCGGCTGGTCGGAACAACCGCCTTCGCTGTGGTGGCAGTGCGTCTGCCAGTGTACGCAGGAGCTGCACGCGCGCTACGCCGAATACTGGCCGCGTATCGCTGCCGTCGGCGCCTGCGGGCAGATGCACGGCACGGTCTTGCTCGATGCCGACGGCGAGCTGGTCGTCGATCGCGCCATGCTGTGGAACGACAAACGCTCGCAGCAGCAGGTAGCCAGCTTTAGCCACCAACAGCCGCCGCAGCCCTGGCTGGAACTGTTGAACAATCCCCCCACCGCCGCCTGGCCGGCGTTCAAGCTGGCCTGGCTGCGCGAGCATCACTCATCGCAGTGGGAACGCATCGCTACGGTGTTGATGCCAAAGGATTACGTCAATTTCCGGCTCTGCGGCGTGCGCGCCACCGACTACAGCGAAGCCTCCTGCTATTACCTGATGGACAGCGCCACGCTGCAGTGGTCGCCAGAGGCGCTGCGGCAGTTCGGGTTGCGTGCCGATCAGTTGCCCGCCATCCACCTCTCCAGCGATGTGATTGGCCACATTACGTCCGCAGCGGCGAGCGCCACCGGTCTGCCGTCGGGCGTGCCGGTGGTAGCGGGCACGGCGGATATGGCCGCTACCCTGCTCGGTTCCGGCGTCTATCAGGCCGGCATCGCCTCCGACAGCACCGGCACCTCCACGCTGCTCACCGTGGTCTCGGAGCACCCGCTGCTCTCTGCCAGCGTCAACAACCTGCACCTGGCCAACTCGGCCTGGGGCGGTTTTACCCTGCTCGATGCCGGTGGCGACGCTATGCGCTGGGCGCGTTCGGCGCTAAGCGCCGGCCAACTCAACCATCAGCAGATGCTCGATATGGCGGCCGAGGTGCCGCCGGGTGCCGAAGGGCTGCTGTTCCTGCCCTACCTGACCGGCGAGCGGCTGGCGGAACACACCAACTCGCGCGCGCAGTTCTTCGGCCTGCAGCGCAAGCATGGGCAGCCGCATCTCTACCGCGCGGTGCTGGAAGGCGTAGCGCTGGCCTCCCTGCGTAATCTGCAGCAGCTCAGGCGCCACGCACAGGAGCCGGAGGCAATGATTGCCTCCGGTGGTGGCGCACGCAGCCCGCTGTGGCTGCAGATCAAAGCCTCGGTCTATAACCTGCCGCTGCTGCAGACGCGCAATCAGGAGAACGGCACCACCGGCTGCGCGATCGTCGCCGGGGTCGGCGTCGGGCTGTTCAGCAGTTTTGCCCAGGGGGTGAGCCGCACCGTCAGCATCGAGCGCGAATTTACTCCCGATCCGCGCCAGCACGAACACTACCTGCGCTGCTTCGAGCTGTTCGAACAGCTCTACCGCCAGGCGCAACCCCTCTACGAACAGCTTGACGTTATTAGCTCGTTCTCTTTTTCTCCGGATGAAGGAACACCGCAATGAGCGACTCTCTGATTAACAAGGGCGACATCGCGCAGCACGCCGCGGCCGAAAGTATCGACCGCAGCGCCTATCTGCCCGCTACGCCCTGGCTGCAGCTGATGCTGGTCTGCTGCCTGTTCGCCCTGTGGGGCATGGCCGGCAACCTGAACGATATTCTGATCGCCCAGTTCAAAAAGGGGTTCGATCTGTCGGATACCCAAACCGCACTGGTGCAGTCGATCTTCTTCCTCGGCTACTTCGTGATGGCGCTGCCCGCCGCAGCGGTGATCAAACGCTACTCGTACAAGGTGGCGATCGTAATCGGCCTGTGCCTGTACGCGCTCGGCTGCTTCCTGTTTATCCCGGCAGCGCAGATCATGACCTACGGTGCCTTCCTGGCCTGCCTGGGGGTGATCGCCACCGGGCTGTCGTTCCTGGAAACCTCCGCCAATACTTACTCCAGCCTGCTGGGGCCGCTGGAAACCTCCACCCAGCGCATCAACTTCTCGCAGATATTCAACTCGCTGGGGATCATTTTTGGCGTATTGATCGGCCAGCAGCTGGTGTTCGGCAAAAACGATCCCAGCCACGCCGAGCTGCTGCAGATGGCACCGGCGGCGGCCGAAGCGGCACGCACCCAGATGGTGTCGCAGGTGGTCACACCTTATCTGATCATCGGCAGCGTGCTGATCGTGTTGGCACTGATCTTCGTGGCGGTGAAATTCCCCGCCTGCAAAACCCAACGCTCGCACCAGGGAGCGGGCAAGCCGCTGATGCAATCGCTGAAGATCCTGCTGGCACTGCCGCGCTTCCGATTGGGGGTGCTGTCGCAGTTCCTGTATGTCGGCGCGCAGGTAGGGCTGTGGAGTTTCACCATTCGTTTTGTGCAAATGATTGAACAGGGGGCAACCGAGCATTCGGCCACCTACTGGCTGCTGGCCACGCTGGTCTGTTACTCGGCCGGCAAGGTGGTCACCACCGCGCTGATGAAAAAGTTCAGCCCGGCGCGGTTGCTCGGCGTGTTCTGTTCGGTATGCGTGCTGCTGTTGCTGCTGGCCGTCAACATCCAAAGCCTGCTGGCGGTAGTGGCGATCATGGGCGTCAACTTCTGCATGGCGCTGTGCTGGCCAACCAACTTTGGCCTGACGATCAAAGGGCTGGGCGAAGAAACTCAGGTGGCCGGTTCGATCGTGGTGATGTCGATCATCGGCGGCGCGGTGGTGCCGTTACTCATGGGCATCATCTCCGATCTCAACGGCGGCGATATGCAGATCGCCTTCGCCGTACCGCTGGTCTGCTTCACCTACGTCGCCTTCTATGGCTTCTACTGCGCGCGCAAGGGGATTTGATATGGCACACCGGATTAACGGGTTGATGCACGTCGGCCTGCGCTGCGCCAATATCGAACGAGCCGCCGGCTTCTATCGTTCACTCGGTTTCGAACCCCGGCAAACGCTGGCGCTCGACGGCCCCGTAACCGTACAGTTTTTGCAGTTGGGTGAGCTAACGCTGGAGTTATACCAGCTGCCCGCCGAAGGGCTGATTCGCCCCGCCAGCGCCTATGGTATCGATCATATCGCTTTGCGGGTCACCGATCTGGCGGCCACGCAGCATTGGCTGGCGGAGCTGGGGTATCCGGTGATTGAAGGGCCGACGCTACAGCCCAGCGGCGCCAACGGCGTGCGCTATCTGATGATCGCCGGGCCGGACGGTGAGCGGGTGGAGTTCAGCCAACCGCTGTAATGTTTCTTCCCACATAGCACAAGGCCCGATGGCTGTTATAAGCCATCGGGCCTCATTCGCTTTTTTGTCAGCTCACGAGCCTTTACCGCCATAGCCATACACCTTATCGGCCATCGCCTACATTTCCTCAATCGCCCTACCGGGCAGCGCCAAATAATCCCCAGCCGCAATGACAACGCTGAAAATAATTGCATAACAATGTGTCAGCCAATAAAAATGAGTTTACGTAACATTGCAGGAACAATATTTTTTCATTTATGGCAGTCATGGCTGGAATAAGCCAATGGGAACGGGGTTGTCAGGGGAGGGATGTTATTTGTTGAGAGGGGATTTTATCTGGAACCAACAGAAAATAGCGTGCATACGTAACAAAACAGCAACCCAAAGCTAAAAACCAGCAGAGAACACTTGCCTCTGCTGAGTTGATAGCTTTAAGATGGTGTAAGAAAATTTTCCCTGGTGTTGGCCGATCTTGGCAGCCTGACCCTACGAGGTCAGGTTTTTTTTATGTTTTTTTCATCAAAAATTGACTAGAAAAGTGTATCGCCTTAGGGAGTTAGAAGCTAGTTAGACTAAAGTATAGTACCCCACTAGACCTTCATCAGTTCAGTTGGGTTATTATTTCACATAGCGGAAATCGGCTGCCAGCACTATTTTTCGCTCTGTATCTCAGCCGCCACGGTGTTCTATCAAGACCACCACACATAGCTCATTTCACCCAGCAGCCCAACATACCCGCAGAACCATCACGAAATAGCACCGTTCCTGTCATTACAATAATGTGATCTCTATCAGATATTTTTTAAGATAGAATTTAACCGCTGCAGGAGTTCAGGTCCTGGGACATCACCAGCCGCCCTTTACACGCTTATTACTCTGTCGGCCGACAAAGTCATGCCTTATCGGCATATCTCCAGTAAGAAAATATCACCAATTCAATATTAAAATAATGATAACGCCATTCATTATAAAATTACTGGTTAATATTTCGCCATGGCAGGCAACGTCTGTCAGCCAATGATAGCAAATTGAAATCAACTCCTGCCTTATCGGCCAGGGCGTTCAATCTCGCCGACTTGCTGTGTTCACCGTTCAATTGCCCTGAAACTGCCTTGCCACACGGCATAATAAGGTTAGCGCCGATCGCTTAAAAAGCCTTATCATTCTTACGCACCGGCATGCTCGTAGTGAAACTTCTCTGATGTTACTGGATAAAGTTATTTCTCTTAATTTATTCAAAGGTAACATTATGTTTAATATTTACAGCACCAACTACGCATCAATGAGCACCGAAAAATCAGCAGATCTTTATGTTTTAAGAAAAAACGTCTTTAAAGATAGACTGCAATGGGCCGTGAACTGTTCAGACGGCAAGGAGCTGGATGAGTTTGATAATGATAAGACAAACTATATATTTGGCGTAAAGGACAACATGATAGTTTGTGGTACCAGGATGATTGATATGAAACACAAGAATATGCTGAACAGCGCATTTTCCTCTTTCTTTCATGACGTCGTCATTCCAGAGGGGAATTTCATCGAGTCCACACGCTTTTTCGTCGATAAAGAAAGAACCCAGTCACTGCTGGGCCGCCGGTTTCCTGTGACTCTGGCGCTGTTCTTGTCCCTGATCAACTATGCGCGGCAACACGGCTATGACGGCATACTGGCCGTCTCCAGCCATCCGATGTTGCATATCATCAAAAGCTCCGGCTGGAATGTCACGCTGCTGAAGACAGGCATGTCGGAAAAGAACGAGCCCGTTCATTTGCTGTTGGGCCACGTTGATCGTCAGAGTCAGGAGACATTAAAAAGCAGAATATTCAAAAAGTTGAATACGCAAGACGAGCACATGCTAAACGCCTGGCCGTTGAGCGACGAGCCTGCGTTCTAATTACCCCACCGGTTTAATCAGCTGAAGTTCCATCCCTAAACGGATAGCATGCCGGGCATTCGCCACCCCCAACTTTTTGACAATGTTACCCATATGAAACTTGATGGTGCAGGTTTTGATCCCCAGGATTATGCCCATTTCCTGGTAAGTTTTCCCCACGCTGGCCCAATAGAGGATCTCGTTTTCTCTCTCTGTAAAACGGGCATTTTTTTCCTGGCGTGCGGTGTTTTTTTCCGACAGTGAAGTCAGCGTTAAATACATCTCATGGGTCGATGCCAGCAGCAACGAGATATCGCCTTTATGCTGGTTCAGCATCTGCATGATTTCCGCCTTGCGCTCGGCTGCGAGGGTAAAGGAAAGGGTCACCAGATTATTATTAAAATCATGTAACACGAAGGTATAGCCGTCGGCTACGCCGAATTCGCGTGCTTGCTCGAACAACTCAGAAAAGCGGAAGCCGGCGCCGGCCATGAGATTCTCATCCCAGGCAAAAGGCGTCAGGCGATTGAGCGCCGTAATGACTACCGGATCGGTATATTGCAGCCCTTGCTCTTTATATTGCTTTACCCATTCACCGGGATAATTGGTGACGCCAAAGATACATGACATATCTTTCTTGGATAACACCACGTAGGCCCAGATAAGCTCGCCGAAATCACCTAATGCCGCTTCTAGATGCTTGCTGATAATGTGACTGATATTCTCTTCATATTCCATTAACTGCCTGCCCCCTACCCAATACGTCGCTGGGTAGACTATATCAAAAAGGACCGGCGGACCGTAACCTTCGCATCTTGCACGGATAACACCTGGTGGGATAACGCCTGGTGGAATATTACCAGCGGCGGCCGGCAAGCGCTTTGCCTGCCGCCGATACGCGGGGTATATTAGCCGCACATCCATTGTGCCGGTCAGGAGTGAATGAGTGAGCATGTTCGCAGAAGAGCGCCAGGAAAAACTTCTCGCCATTCTCAAGGAGAAGCGCAAGCTCTCCGTAGGGGAAATGAGCTCGCGCTTTAACGTCTCCGGCGCCACCATCCGCACCGATCTGCGCATTCTGGAAGACGCCGGTATGCTGACACGCACCCACGGCGGCGCCATTCTGCGCACCCGCGCCAGCTTCGAGGTCGGCTCCGATCAGCGTGAAGAGGTGAACCTCAGTGCCAAGGAGCAAATCGGTCAATTGGCCGCCGGCCTGGTGGAAGACGGCGACATCATCGTATTGGATACCGGCACCACCACCCTGCAGATCGCCCGCCATCTGCGCCAGCGCCGCAACCTGACCGTGGTCACCAACGATTTCATGATCGCCAAGAGTCTGGAAGACGTCGAATCGATCCAGATCATCCTGCTGGGCGGCATCGTCAAAAAGGGTTATCACTGCGCGGTCGCCATCAACGGCCGTTCGCTGCTGGATACGCTGAACATCGACAAGGCGTTTATGGGCGCCAATGCATTGTCGCTGAAACAGGGCGCCTGCGTGGCCGACATCATGCTGGCCGAAACTAAGCGCGCGATGGTGGAACATGCCAATCAGGTGATCGTGGTATGCGATCACTCCAAGCTGAGCAACACCTCGCTGGCGCAGTTCGCCTCCCCTGCCCAGATCGACACTCTCGTGCTGGATCGCCTGCCGGAAGACGCGCAGGCCTATCAGGATGCCGGCATTGCGCTACTGAGCGTCGGCTGATCCCTTCAACAAAAAAGCGCGGCCCCGCGGCCACGCCTTTCTTCACTACCGCTCGCCACGCTACTTGCGTTTGAGCAGCATATACACGCTGATCAGCAGGAACAGCATGCTCGGCAGCAGCGCGCCCAGCACCGGCGGCATGCTGTAGACCATGCTCAGCGGGCCGAAGATCTGATCCAGCACGTAGAACAGGAAGCCGAAGCTGATGCCGGTCACCACGCGGATACCCATCGGCACACTGCGCAGCGGGCCGAAGATGAACGACAGCGCCATCAGCATCATCACCGCCACCGACAGCGGCGAGAAGATTTTGCTCCACATGTTGAGCTGGTAACGGTTGGATTCCTGGCCGCTCTGCTTCAGGTACTTCACGTAGTTGTGCAGCCCGCTGATGGAGAGCGAATCCGGATCCAGCGCCACCACGCCCAGCTTGTCCGGGGTCAGGTTGGTTTTCCATTCGCCGGTCAGCGTCTGGGTACCGGTCACCTGTTTCGGGTTGGTCAGATCCGAGGTGTCCACCTGCGAAAGCTGCCACAGGCCGTTCTCGAAGCTGGCGGTAGCGGCATAGCGCACCGTTTCCAGGCGACGCTGGTCGTTGAAGTGGTAGATGTTCACGCCGGAGAGTTCTTTATCGCCGGAGACGCGCTCGATGTAGATGAAGTCGTTGCCGTCCTTCGCCCACAGCCCGCTCTTGGTGGAGAGCAGCGAGCCGCCGTACATCTGCTGGGCGCGGTAGTTACGCGCCATCTGCTCGCCCTGCGGCGCCACCCATTCGCCGATCGCCATAGTCAACAGCACCAGCGGAATGGCGGTTTTCATCACCGAGCCGGCGATCTGCAGGCGGGTGAAGCCGGAAGCCTGCATCACTACCAGTTCACTGCGCGTCGCCAGCTGGCCCAGGCCGAGCAGCGCGCCGAGCAGCGCCGCCATCGGGAAGAAGATCTCGATGTCTTTCGGCACGCTCAGCAGGGTGTACATGCCGGCGCTCAGCGCGGTGTACTCGCCCTGGCCGACCTTGCGCAGCTGATCGACAAACTTGATGATGCCGGACAGCGACACCAGCATGAACAGCGTCATGATGATGGTGTTGAAAATCGTTTTACCGATATACCGGTCTAATACGCCAAACATCAGGCCGCTCCTCTCAGGCGTGCGCGCAGCTTGCGCATCGGCACGGTATCCCACAGGTTCAGCGCCAGCGCGATCGCCAAGTAAACGCCGTTAACCAGCCACAGCCACAGCATCGGATCCAGCTTGCCCTTGCCGGCGTTGGAGCGCAGCGAGGTCTGCAGCAGGAAGAAGATCAGATACAGCAGGATGGCCGGCAGCATGCTCAGCACGCGGCCCTGGCGCGGGTTTACCACGCTGAGCGGCACCACCAGCAGCGCCATCAGCGCCACCGACACCACCAGCGTCAGGCGCCAGTGCAGCTCGGCGCGCGCGTCAGGATCGTCGGATTCCCACAGCGTCTGCATCGACATCTGTTCGGATTCGGTGTTGTCCGCCACCACGGTACGGTGGCCAATCACCGCCTTGTAGTCGGTGAAGTCGGTAATGCGGAAGTCACGCAGCAGCGCGGTGCCTTCAAAGCGGGTGCCCTTGTCGAGCGTCACCACCTGCGAGCCGTCTTTCTGCTGCACGATGTTGCCGTGCTCGGCCACCACCACCGACGGGCGTTGGTTGCCGTTCGGCCGCAGCTGCGCCAGGAACACGTCGTTGAAGGTGCTGCCCTTCACGTTGCCGATAAACAGCACCGCGTTGCCGTCCTGCGAGGGTTTGAACTGCCCTTCCGCCAGCCCGGCGATGCTCGGGTTGGCCTTGGCTTCATTCACCACCACGTCCTGATAACGCGAGGCCCAGGGGCCAGCCCAAAACACGTTCACCGCTGCGACCGCAGAGGTGAGCAGCGCCAGGATCATGGCGGCGATAATCAGGGTGCGTTTGCCCAGCCCGCAGGCGTGCATAACGGTGATTTCGCTCTCGGTATACAACCGCCCAAGCGTCATCAGCAAGCCGAGAAACAGGCTCAAAGGCAGGATGAGCTGCGCCATTTTCGGCACGCCCAACGCGAGCAGGGAGAGTACTAAGTTTGTCGGGATATTGCCGTCCACCGCGTCGCCCAACACCCTGACCAGGTTCTGACAAAAGAAGATCAGAAGCAGGATGAACAGGATGGCGATTTGGCTCTTGAGCGTTTCCCGTACCAGATATCTTATGATGATCACGCTTATTACGCCTGTGAAAACTTGTCTTTTTGCAGGAAAATCGATAATTTCATCGTTAATCCGCCATTTATTCTCATCATATGGCAACCTTCACAGCTAAAATAGTATTACAACATCAAGCCGTTTGGGTGTCCTATAGGAACTTGCTTATAGTCGCCAAAACAGAGCAATTTATGCCGTTCAGGTTAACATAATCCGTTAACTCAAATGGCAGGAGATCGTTACGGAGTCGGTTATTCTAGCCGTAGCGTCCGCCTTTGTCTTTAAGATTCAGGAGAGTGCATGGAGTTCAGTGTAAAAAGCGGTAGCCCGGAAAAACAGCGCAGTGCCTGTATTGTAGTCGGCGTTTTCGAACCGCGCCGCCTGTCCCCTATCGCAGAACAACTCGACAAAATCAGTGATGGTTATATCAGCGCATTGCTGCGCCGTGGCGAACTGGAAGGCAAGGTCGGGCAGACGCTGCTACTGCACCATGTGCCCAACATTCTCTCCGAGCGCATCCTGCTGATCGGCTGCGGCAAAGAGCGCGAGCTCGATGAGCGCCAATACAAGCAGGTGATCCAGAAAACCATCAATACCCTCAACGACACCGGCTCGATGGAAGCGGTCTGCTTCCTGACCGAGCTGCACGTGAAAGGCCGCAACACCTACTGGAAAGTGCGTCAGGCGGTGGAAACCGCCAAAGAGACGCTCTACACCTTCGATCAGCTGAAAAGCAACAAGGTGGAGCCGCGTCGCCCGCTGCGCAAAATGGTGTTCAACGTGCCGACCCGCCGTGAGCTCACCAGCGGCGAGCGCGCTATCCAGCACGGCCTGGCGGTGGCTTCCGGCATCAAGGCGGCCAAAGATCTCGGCAACATGCCGCCGAACATCTGTAACGCCGGCTACCTGGCCTCGCAGGCCCGTCAGCTGGCGGACGCCTTCAGCACCAACATCACCACCCGCGTCATCGGCGAACAGCAGATGAAAGAGCTGGGCATGAACGCCTATCTGGCGGTCGGCGCCGGTTCGCAGAACGAATCATTGATGTCGGTGATGGAATATAAGGGCAACCCAAATCCGGACGCTAAGCCGATCGTGCTGGTCGGTAAAGGGCTGACCTTCGACTCCGGCGGCATCTCGATCAAACCGGCCGACGGCATGGACGAGATGAAATACGACATGTGCGGCGCGGCGACCGTGTACGGCGTGATGCGCGTGGTGGCGGAGTTGAACCTGCCGCTGAACGTGATCGGCGTGCTGGCCGGCTGTGAAAACATGCCGGGCGGCCGGGCGTACCGTCCGGGCGACGTGCTGACCACCATGTCCGGCCAGACCGTCGAGGTGCTCAACACCGACGCCGAAGGCCGTCTGGTGCTATGCGACACCCTGACCTACGTCGAGCGCTTCGAGCCGGAGCTGGTGATCGACATCGCCACCCTGACCGGCGCCTGCGTGATCGCCTTGGGCCACCACATCACCGGCCTGATGTCGAACCACAACCCGCTGGCGCACGAGCTGCTGGGCGCTTCCGAGCAAGCCGGCGACCGCGCCTGGCGCCTGCCGATGGCCGACGAGTACTACGAGCAGCTGGACTCCAACTTCGCCGACATGGCGAACATCGGTGGCCGCCCTGGCGGCGCCATCACCGCCGCCTGCTTCCTGTCGCGCTTCACCCGCAAGTACACCTGGGCGCACCTGGATATCGCCGGCACCGCCTGGCGCTCCGGTAAAGCCAAGGGCGCGACCGGCCGCCCGGTGGCGCTGCTGTCGCAGTTCCTGCTCAACCGTGCAGGCCTGAACGGCGACGATTAAATACCCTTCATCTTTCAAGCTGCAGCGTTGTTGGCCGCATTCGTTCACCCCAGTCACTGACTTGATGTCAGCTCCTGGGGATGAACGAACTTGCCGCCTAGCTGCAACTTGAAATCTATTGGGTATATAATCCTCTCAGCAGCGAAGGGGTAGAGTTATCTGCTCCGTTCCCTAAAAGGGCGCAACCTACATGTTGTGCCCTGTTTTTTTTATCGGCAGCGGTGGATCCTTAATGAAACAGGCGACGTTTTATTTGCTCGACAACGCGGAACCGTCTGGCGCGCTCAGCGCCCATGAGGCCGTGGCCTGCGCCGTTGCCGCCGAACGCTGGCGTGCCGGCAAGCGGGTGCTGATCGCCTGCGAGAGCCAGGAGCAGGCCCAGCGGCTGGACGAAGCGCTGTGGCAGCGCGAGCCGCATGAATTCGTGCCGCACAACCTGGCCGGCGAAGGGCCGCACTACGGCGCACCGGTGGAACTGTGCTGGCCCGGCAAGCGCGGCAACGCCCCGCGCGATCTGCTGATCGCCCTGCTGCCGCAGTTTGCCGATTTTGCTACCGCTTTCCATGAAGTGGTAGACTTCGTTCCTTACGAAGACACTCTGAAACAGTTGGCGCGCGACCGTTACAAGGCCTATCGCAGCGTCGGCTTCCATTTGACCACGGCTACGCCGCCAACTCACTGAATACGATAAAGAATGGAAAAGACAAACAGTCAGCTCGACACCGCATACGACCCAAAACAGATCGAACAGAAGCTGTACGATCATTGGGAGAATCAGGGTTACTTCAAGCCGAACGGCGACACCAGCCAGGAAAGCTTCTGCATCATGATCCCGCCGCCGAACGTCACCGGCAGCCTGCACATGGGCCACGCGTTCCAGCAGACCATCATGGACACCATGATTCGCTATCAGCGCATGCAGGGTAAAAACACCCTGTGGCAGGCGGGCACCGACCACGCCGGCATCGCCACTCAGATGGTGGTAGAGCGCAAGATCGCCGCGGAAGAAGGCAAAACCCGCCACGACTACGGCCGTGACGCGTTCATCGACAAGATCTGGCAGTGGAAGGCGGAATCCGGCGGCACCATCACCCGCCAGATGCGCCGTCTGGGCAACTCCGTGGACTGGGAGCGCGAGCGCTTCACCATGGACGAAGGCCTGTCGAACGCGGTGCGCGAAGTGTTTGTCCGTCTGCACAAAGAAGACCTGATCTACCGCGGTAAGCGCCTGGTGAACTGGGATCCGAAGCTGCGCACCGCCATCTCCGATCTGGAAGTGGAAAACCGCGAGTCCAAAGGTTCCATGTGGCACCTGCGCTACCCGCTGGCCGACGGCGCGAAAACCGCCGAGGGCAAAGACTATCTGGTGGTCGCCACCACCCGTCCGGAAACCGTGCTGGGCGATACCGGCGTGGCGGTCAACCCGGAAGATCCGCGCTATAAAGATCTGATCGGCAAAGAGATCATTCTGCCGCTAGTCGGCCGCCGCATCCGCATCGTCGGCGACGAGCACGCCGATATGGAAAAAGGCACCGGCTGCGTGAAAATCACCCCGGCGCACGATTTCAACGACTACGAAGTCGGCAAACGCCACGGCCTGCCGATGATCAACATTCTGACCTTCGACGGCGACATCCGTCAGGAAGCGGAAGTGTTCAACACCCTGGGCGAAGTCTGCACCGACTACTGCAACGAGATCCCGGCCGAGTTCCGCGGCCTGGAGCGCTTCGCGGCGCGTAAAGCGGTGGTTGCCGCCTTCGATAATCTGGGCCTGCTGGACGAGATCAAACCGCACGACCTGACGGTGCCTTACGGCGACCGCGGCGGCGTGGTGATCGAGCCGATGCTGACCGACCAATGGTACGTGCGCACCGCGCCGCTGGCCAAAGTGGCGGTGGAAGCGGTCGAACAGGGCCAAATCGAGTTCGTGCCGAAGCAGTATGAAAACATGTACTTCAGCTGGATGCGTGACATTCAGGACTGGTGCATCTCGCGTCAGCTGTGGTGGGGCCACCGCATCCCGGCCTGGTATGACGTGAACGGCAAAGTCTACGTGGGCCGCAGCGAAGAAGAAGTGCGCAGCGAGAACAACCTGGGCGCCGACGTGGTGCTGACCCAGGACGAAGACGTGCTGGACACCTGGTTCTCGTCCGGCCTGTGGACCTTCTCCACCCTGGGCTGGCCGGAGCAGACCGAGGCGCTGAAAACCTTCCACCCGACCAGCGTGATGGTCAGCGGCTTCGACATCATCTTCTTCTGGATCGCGCGCATGATCATGCTGACCATGCACTTCATCAAGGATGAAAACGGCAAGCCGCAGGTGCCGTTCAAGACCGTCTACATGACCGGTCTGATCCGCGACGACGAAGGCCAGAAGATGTCCAAGTCGAAAGGCAACGTGATCGATCCGCTGGACATGGTCGACGGCATCTCGCTGGAAGATCTGCTGGAAAAACGCACCGGCAACATGATGCAGCCGCAGCTGGCGGAAAAAATCCGCAAGCGCACCGAGAAGCAGTTCCCGAACGGCATCGAGCCGCACGGCACCGACGCCCTGCGCTTCACCCTGGCGGCGCTGGCCTCGACCGGCCGCGACATCAACTGGGACATGAAGCGCCTGGAAGGCTACCGCAACTTCTGTAACAAGCTGTGGAACGCCAGCCGCTTCGTGCTGATGAACACCGAAGCGCACGACTGCGGCTTCAACGGCGGCGAGAAGGTGCTGTCGCTGGCGGATCGCTGGATCCTGGCCGAATTCAACCGCACGGTGAAAGCCTACCGCGAAGCGCTGGACACCTACCGCTTCGATCTGGCGGCCAACATCCTGTACGAATTCACCTGGAACCAGTTCTGCGACTGGTATCTGGAGCTGACCAAGCCGGTGGTGAGCAACGGCAGCGAAGCGGAACAGCGCGGCACTCGCCACACGCTGATCACCGTGCTGGAAGCGCTGCTGCGCCTGGCGCACCCGATCATTCCGTTCATCACCGAAACCATCTGGCAGCGCGTGAAGCCGCTGACCGGCACGACCGCAGACACCATCATGCTGCAGCCGTTCCCGGCCTACGACGCCGCGCTGGAAGACGAGCAGGCGCTGAACGATCTGGAGTGGATCAAGCAAACCATCATCGCCGTGCGCAACATCCGCGCCGAGATGAACATCGCGCCAAGCAAAGCGCTCGACGTGCTGCTGCGCAACTGCAGCGCCGACGCCCAGCGCCGCGTGCAGGAGAACCAAAGCTTTATCGCCCGTCTGGCGCGCCTGGAATCCATCGCGCTGCTGCCGGCCGGTGATAAAGGCCCGGTCTCCGTCACCAAACTGGTGGACGGCGCCGAGCTGCTGATCCCGATGGCCGGTTTCATCGACAAGGACGCCGAGATCGCGCGTCTGGCGAAAGAGATGGGCAAGCTGGATGCGGAAATCGCTTCGATCGAAGGCAAGCTGGCGAACGAAGGCTTCGTGGCGCGCGCGCCGGAAGCGGTGGTCGCCAAAGAGCGCGATCGTCTGGCGGCCTGCAAAGAAGGCAAAGTGAAGCTGCAGGAACAGCAGGCGACCATCGCCGCGCTGTAATCCACCGGCTCACGCCAACGCCTGAAAAACAGCGGGGTCTTCCCCGCTGTTTTTTTATCGCCGTTGCATCCGGGCCGGGTTAGATGTTATTACAAGATATTACTGCTGCAGGGACGCCGCCGGGAAATAACCCCCGGCGCGTTTCGTGCTGCGATAAAAACGAAAAACGAACGTGGTCTCTTTCAATGGCGAGTGTAAACATGACAACAGCAACCCCAGCGCGCCTGCTGGTGCGCCCCATCACGGCGGAAGACAATCCCGCCATTGCTCACGTCATTCGCGAAGTCTCTGCCGAGCACGGCCTGACGGCGGATAAAGGCTATACCGTCTCCGATCCCAATCTGGACGCCCTGTATCAGCTCTACAGCCTGCCGCGCAGCGCTTACTGGGTGATCGAGGTGGATGGCCAGGTCGCCGGCGGCGGCGGCATCGCGCCGCTGCAGGGCGGCGCAGACGATATTTGCGAATTGCAGAAGATGTATTTCCTGCCGGTGTTGCGCGGCAAGGGATTGGCGAAGCGCCTGGCGCTGCAGGCGCTGGATTTCGCCCGCCAGCACGGCTTCCGCTGTTGTTACCTCGAGACCACCGCCAGCCTGACGCAGGCCGTTGCGCTGTACGAACACCTGGGCTTCGAACACATCGACCACGCGATGGGCGCCACCGGCCACGTCGATTGCGAAGTCACCATGCTGAAAACGCTGTAATCGTCCCCCGCCTCTCTATCATGGCGTAGCTTGCTGCGCCATTTTATTAATATCGCAATCAATCAGTAAAACTCGCTATAACGCCGTTTTTCAAGCAGATAAACTGACGTTAAAAACCACGATGTAAATTTAATGTGAAGTTCGTTAATAAATTAACGATCGCAAATTGACCGCTTTTCCCCCCGCGTTACTCTGCCAGTATCCCAATCGCGCACGGAGAGCTGTCATGTCGGAAAATACCTTTGATTACATCATCGTCGGCGCCGGTTCCGCCGGCTGCGTGCTGGCGGCGCAGCTTATCCGCCGCACCCAGGCGCGGGTGCTGCTGCTGGAAGCCGGCGGCGACGACAATAACCTGTTCATCAAGATGCCGGCCGGGGTGGCCAAGATCATCGCCAAAAAGAGCTGGCCCTACGAGACGGAACCGGAACCGCACGCCAACAACCGCCGCATGCAGATCGCACAGGGCAAGGTGCTGGGCGGCAGCAGCTCGGTCAACGGCATGATCTACCTGCGCGGCCAGCCGCAGGACTACGACGACTGGGCCGAACGCTACGGCTGCACCGGCTGGAGCTACCGCGAGGTGCTGCCCTACTTCAAACGCGCCGAGGCCAACGAAAGCCTGTCGGACGACTACCACGGCACCGACGGGCTGCTGCCGGTCAGCGAAAACCGCTACCGCCACCCGCTCAGCATGGCGTTTATCCGCGCCGGCCAGGAGCTGAACCTGCCCTACCGCAACGACTTCAACGGCGACAGCCAGCACGGCGTCGGTTTCTACCAAACCACCACCCACAATGGCGAACGCGCCAGCACTGCCCGCACCTACCTGAAGGCGGTGCGCGACGAACGGCGGCTGGTGGTGAAACTGAACGCCCTGGCGCACCGGCTGACCTTCGAGGGCAACGTCGCCACCGGCGTGGTCTACAGCCAGAACGGCGGCGCGGAAGTCACCGCGCGCGCCACCAAAGAGGTGATCGTCAGCGCCGGCGCGGTCGGTTCGCCGAAGCTGCTGATGCTCTCCGGCATCGGCCCGCGCGACCACCTGCAACAGCTAGGCATCGAGGTGCGGGCGGATCTGCCGGTGGGTAAAAACTTCCACGACCACCTGCACATGTCGATCAACGTCAGCACCCGCGAGCCGATCAGCCTGTTCGGCGCCGATCGCGGCCTGCAGGCGCTGAGCCACGGCGCGCAGTGGCTGGCGTTTCGCAGCGGCGTGCTCTCGTCCAACGTGCTGGAAGGCGCCGCCTTCACCGACAGCCAGGGCGACGGCCGGCCGGACGTGCAAATCCACTTCCTGCCGCTGCTGGACAGCTGGGACGACGTGCCCGGCGAGCCGCTGCCGAACATTCACGGCTTCACGCTCAAGGTCGGCTACCTGCAGCCGAAGGCGCGCGGCGAAGTGCTGCTGCGCAGCAGCAACCCGCGCGATCCGGTCAAGCTGCACGCCAACTACCTCGGCCACCCGGACGATCTGGCCGGCAGCGTGCGCGCGGTGAAGTTCGGCCTGGGCTTCCTGCAAACTGCGGCGCTGAAGCCGCTGATCAAAGATCTGCTGATGCCGCAGCCGGAGTGGACGCGCGACGAGGCGCAGCTGGAAGAGTTCGTGCGCAACTTCTGCAAGACGGTGTATCACCCGGTGGGCAGCTGCCGTATGGGGCCGTCGCCGCAGGACGCGGTGACCGATCCGCAGCTGCGGGTGCACGGTTTTGAACGGCTGCGGGTGATCGACTGCTCGGTGATGCCGCAGCTCACCAGCGGCAACACCAATGCGCCGACCATCATGCTGGCGGAAAAGGCAGTGGACCTGTTGCTGGGCGCGCCGCAGTAAGGGCGCGCCTCAACGTCAGGCGGCGGCGGGCACGCTGCTGTGGAAGCGCAGCTCGCTGTCCGGCGACAGGATCAGCTCAGCTTCGAGACGGCCGAAATGCGCCACCCGTTCGCTGATGTCGCCGCCGGCGATCTGTTCCGCCAGCGTCAGGTAGTCCTGATAGTGACGCGCTTCGGATCGCAGCAGCGAGACGTAAAAGCGGTTCAGCTCGTCGTCCAGGTGCGGCGCCAGTTTGGCGAAGCGTTCGCAGGATCGCGCTTCGATGTAGGCGCCGCAGATCAGTTTGTCGATCAGCGTCGCCGGATCGTGGGTGCGGATCTCGCGGATCATGCCCTTGGCGTAGCGGCTGGCGGTGATCTTGCGATACGGGATCCCACGCGCCTGCATGATCTCCAGCACCTGCGAGAAGTGATGCAGCTCTTCCTTGATCAACAGCACCATGCGATCCGCCAGATCCTGGCCGTAGGCCGAGCCGTTTTTCGGCAAGATCTTGCGGGTGAACTGGCCCTGACGAAACAGCGTGTCCGGCGCGCCCTGCGCCTCGTGCAGAAACGCCTCGTAAGGGCGCAGCAGCGCCAACAGCGCGTCGCCGCTCTCTTTGTCCGCCACGTAGCGGCGGATCAGCCACATGCCGGTCTGCGCGGCCTTCAGCTCGCACACCAGGTGGTCGGTCAGCAACAGCTGCAGGTTTTCCGGACGGCGCGCGGCGTCGATCCAGGCGTCGGGCGTTTCACAGTGCAGGAAGCTTAAAATCGGGGCTAACAGGGATTGGTATGTCATGGCGTCATTGCCCTATGTATTTCAAGTTGCAGCTAGGCGGCCAGCTCACTCATCCCCAGGAGCTTACTTAGGTAAGTGACTGGGGTGAGGGAGTGCAGCCAACAACGCTGCAGCTTGAAAGACGACGGGGATATCAGGGGCCGGCGAAAACCGGCCCATGTGAATAAGCGGGGTTAATCAGTGGCGTTTGCCGTCGTCGTCTTCGTCGATGTAGTCGCCGTCTTCGTCATCCTCACCGTCTTCACCGTTCGGATCTTCGAAGTAGGTGCCCCAGCCGTCGTAATTGACGCCGCAGCGTTCCGCCAGCGCCACCAGCTGCTCGACCTGAGCGTCGATCAGCTCGGCGTTCAGGCCGACTTCGCTGATCACGTCGCAGCACATCACCATCGAGCCGTCTTCCACTTCCAGCTCTTCGGCGTCGGTCACTTCGTAGCCCA
This sequence comes from Serratia sp. 121840015-1, assembly GCF_053627655.1. Classification (NCBI taxonomy): domain Bacteria; kingdom Pseudomonadati; phylum Pseudomonadota; class Gammaproteobacteria; order Enterobacterales; family Yersiniaceae; genus Serratia; species Serratia sp. 121840015-1. The sequence continues at coordinate 200,491 of NZ_JBSEYF010000002.1, read as the reverse complement.
GCTTGAAGGCTTCAACGGCGGCCTGCTCCAGAACCTCAAATTTCTCGGCGGACAGATGGTGCTCGATGGTGTAGAGCGCGTCCGGATCGCTGCCGTCTTCCAGCAGTTCTTCGATGATCAGGCGGGTCTCTTCACGTTGTTCTTCCAGCAATTCGCGGTTTGCCATGCCTATATCCTCAAGTCAAATGGCCTTCATTCCTTCTATTTTCACACACCGCCGACATTGCTTCCACGATAAACGTGAAAGATTTCCTCGCTGGGGTTGAAATTGAATATTCATACATATAAAGTGAATTTTAATTCAATTGCACAATCAGGGAATCGGACTATGAGCACCGGCAATGCGTTCTACCAACGTCACTTTCTGAGGTTAATGGATTTCACCCCCGCCGAGCTGCAGGCGCTGCTGCGGCTTTCGGCCGATCTGAAGCAGGCCAAGAAGCAGGGTCAGGAACAGCGCCGGCTGCAGGGCAAAAACATTGCGCTCATCTTCGAAAAAGACTCGACCCGCACGCGATGCTCTTTCGAAGTTGCCGCATTCGATCAAGGCGCCCAGGTCACTTACCTCGGCCCGAGCGGCAGCCAGATCGGCCATAAAGAGTCGATGAAAGACACCGCCCGGGTGCTGGGCCGCCTGTATGACGGTATTCAGTATCGCGGCTACGGCCAGGCGCTGGTGGAAACCCTGGCGGAATACGCCGGCGTGCCAGTATGGAACGGCCTGACCGACGAGTTCCACCCCACCCAACTGCTGGCGGATCTGCTCACCGTGCAGGAGCACCTGCCGGGCAAGGCGCTGAGTGAAGTGAAACTGGCGTACATCGGCGACGCGCGCAACAACATGGGCAACACGCTGCTGGAAGCCGCCGCGCTGGCGGGCATGGATCTGCGGCTGGTGGCGCCGAAGGCCTGCTGGCCGCAGCCGGAGCTGGTGGCCGAATGCCAGGCGCTGGCGCAGCAAACCGGCGCGAAACTCACCCTGACCGAAGACATCGCCGAAGGGGTGCAAGACGCCGACTTCCTCTACACCGACGTGTGGGTGTCGATGGGCGAACCGAAAGAGACCTGGCAGGAGCGTATCGCGCTGCTGCGGCCGTATCAGGTCAACATGGCGATGCTGAAGCTGACCGGCAACCCGAACGTGAAGTTCCTGCACTGTCTGCCGGCGTTCCACGACGATCAAACCACGCTCGGCAAGCAGATGGCGCAGCAGTACGATCTGCACGGCGGCATGGAAGTGACCGACGAAGTGTTCGAATCGGCGCACAGCGTGGTGTTCGATCAGGCGGAAAACCGGCTGCACACCATCAAGGCGGTGCTGGTCGCCACGCTGAGCGAAACCCTCTGACAGTCCTCCCCTCCGCCCTGGCGCCCCCGGCCAGGGCGGCTAATATATTCCTGGAATATCAAATAGCGGATTGACCTTTGCCCGCCGCGGGCAAAGGTTCTACCGTGACAGGCCGACGGCGCTCGCGCCGTGAAAACCAACGATAACAAACCGTTCTCAGCGCCGCCTGGCGGCGCCTTCAGGGGATACACACCGATGAAAGCCAAACTCTTGCCGCTGTTCCTGCTCGCCGCCCTACCCGCCGCCGCGTTAGCCGCCACGCCGCCGAATACGCTGGTGGTGGTGCAATCGCTGGATGACATCGTCAGCCTCGATCCGGCGGAAGCCAACGAACTCTCCAGCATCCAGACGGTGCCCAGCCTGTATCAGCGGCTGGTGCAGGCGGATCGCGACGATCCGGCCAAGGTGGCGCCGGTGCTGGCGGAAAGCTGGCAGAGCGATGCGGCGGCCAAAACGCTGACGGTGAAACTGCGGCCGCAGGCGGCGTTCGCCTCCGGCAACCCGCTGACCGCCGACGACGTGATCTTCTCCTACAGCCGCGCGGTCAAGATGAACAAGTCGCCGGCGTTCATCCTCAACGTGCTCGGCTGGCAGCCGGACAACATCGACGCGCAGCTGAAGAAGATTGACGAACATACCGTGCAGCTGCGCTGGACGGCGGACGTCAGCCCGGCGGTGGCGCTGAATATCCTCTCGACGCCGATCGCCTCAATCGTCGACAGCAAGGCGGCGCTGGCCAACGTCAAAGACGGCGACTTCGGCAACGCCTGGCTGAAAATGCACTCCGCCGGCAGCGGCCCGTTCAAGATGCGCGTCTATCAGCCACATCAGGCGATCGTGCTGGATGCCAATCCCACCACGCCGGGCGACAAGCCGCAGCTGAAAAATATCATCATTAAAAACGTGCCGGATCCGGCCACCCGCCGCCTGCTGATCCAGCAGGGCGACGCCGATATCGCCCGCGAACTGGGCGCCGATCAGACCGACACGCTGAAAAACCAGCCGGGCGTCAAGGTGCTGGAGATCCCGTCCGCCGAGCAAAACTACCTGGTATTCAACACCGGCAACGGCACCAATCCGCTGCTGAACAACCCGGCGTTCTGGGAAGCGGCGCGCTACCTGGTGGATTACCAGGGCATCACGAAGGATCTGCTGAAGGGCCAATACTTCGTGCACCAGAGCTTCCTGCCGGTCGGGCTGCCGGGCGCGCTGGAGACCAACCCGTTCAGCTACGATCCGGCCAAGGCGAAAGCCATCCTGGCCAAGGCGGGCATCACCCACGCCGCCTTTACGCTCGACGTAGAGAACAAGCCGCCGTTCATCACCATCGCGCAGGCGCTGCAGGGCAGCTTCGCCGCCGCCGGCGTGAAGGTAGAGCTGCTGCCGGCGGCGGGCAGCCAGGTTTACTCCCGCGTGCGCGCCAGGCAGCATCAGGCGGCGATCCGCCTGTGGATCCCGGATTACTTCGACGCCCACTCCAACGCCAGCGCCTTCGCCTATAACGACGGCAAAAGCAGCACGGTAGCCGGACTGAACGGCTGGCAGATCCCGCAGTTGAACCAGCAGACGCTGGCGGCGCTGGCCGAAGCCGATCCGGCCAAGCGCCGCGCGCTGTACACCGCCATGCAGCAGGAGCTGCAGCGCAGTTCGCCTTACGTGTTTATCGATCAGGCCAAAACCGAAGTGGTGCTGCGCGACAACGTCAAAGGCTACCAGCAGGGGCTGAACGCCGACATGGTCTACTACGATCGCGTCAGCAAATAGCCGGCGGGCGGCCATCGCCGGCCAATCGATTGCGGGGCGGCAAAAAACGGCGTTTTAGCGCTTGCAGTAGAGAAAAGCGCGAGTATAATGCGCCACAATTTGCCAGGAGAAAGCATGAAAAACGACGTTTGTTTTGTTAGCCACAATCGACAAAACCGACTGCCTATCGGCGGCCAGCTGCCGTTGTTTCTCCTGTTGCTAAACCGATCGTTTCAAGCCCCTCATTGAGGGGCTTTTTTTTGCCTTGAGAATATCCCAAAGTCCCGCGCCACGGGCACGCGTCGAGGAGGAGTGAAAAATGGCCAACCCGCTGTATCACAAACACATCATCTCTATTAACGATCTCAGCCGCGAGGATCTGGAGCTGGTGCTGCGCACCGCCGCCGGTCTGAAAGCCAACCCGCAGCCGGAACTGTTGAAACACAAGGTGATCGCCAGCTGCTTCTTCGAAGCCTCGACCCGTACCCGCCTGTCGTTCGAAACCTCGATGCACCGCCTCGGCGCCTCGGTGGTGGGCTTCGCCGACGGCAGCAACACCTCGCTCGGCAAGAAAGGCGAAACCCTGGCCGACACCATCTCGGTGATCAGCACCTACGTGGACGCCATCGTGATGCGCCACCCGCAGGAAGGCGCGGCGCGCATGGCCGCTGAATTCTCCGGCAACGTACCGGTGCTCAACGCCGGCGACGGCGCCAACCAGCACCCGACCCAGACCCTGCTGGATCTGTTCACCATCCAGGAAACCCAGGGCCGCCTGAGCAACCTCAGCATCGCCATGGTCGGCGACCTGAAGTACGGCCGCACCGTGCACTCGCTCACCCAGGCGCTGGCCAAGTTCGAAGGCAACCGCTTCTACTTCATCGCCCCGGACGCGCTGGCGATGCCGGCCTACATCCTGAAAATGCTGGAAGAGAAAGGCATCGAGTACAGCCTGCACAGCAGCATTGAAGAAGTGGTGCCGGAGCTGGATATTCTCTACATGACCCGGGTACAGAAAGAGCGCCTCGATCCTTCCGAGTACGCCAACGTGAAGGCGCAGTTCGTCCTGCGCGCCGCGGATCTGGCCGGCGCGCGCGCCAACCTCAAGGTGCTGCACCCGCTGCCGCGCATCGACGAGATCGCCACCGACGTGGATAAAACGCCGTACGCTTACTACTTCCAGCAGGCGGGCAACGGCATCTTCGCCCGCCAGGCGCTGCTGGCGCTGGTGCTTAACGCAGATTTGGCTCTTTAAGGGGGAACCGCCATGACTCACGACAACAAACTGCAGGTCGAAGCGATCAAATGCGGCACGGTGATCGACCACATTCCGGCGCAGATCGGTTTCAAACTGCTGACGCTGTTCAAGCTGACCGCCACCGACCAGCGCATCACCATCGGCCTGAACCTGCCCTCCAACGAGCTGGGCCGCAAGGATCTGATCAAGATCGAAAACACCTTCCTGACCGAGCAGCAGGCCAACCAGCTGGCGATGTACGCGCCGAAGGCCACGGTAAACCGCATCGATAACTATGAAGTGGTGCGCAAACTGACCCTCAGCCTGCCGGATCACATCGACGGCGTGCTGACCTGCCCGAACAGCAACTGCATCAGCCGCAGCGAGCCGGTGGCGTCGAGCTTCAGCGTGAAACCGCGCGACGGCGAAGTGCACCTGAAGTGCCGCTACTGCGAGAAAGAGTTCGAGCATCAGGTGGTGTTGCAGGCCGACTGAATTCTGCCCTTTTAGCGGGAGCGGCGCTGTTAATCTGCGCGTCACTCCCTATAATGGATGCCTGAAAATAACTCTACCCACGTTGCTACCCATCGAATTTCAAGCTGCGGCCGACCGCGCGGCGGCGTGAAAGACAACGGGTCTATCAGGAGAAAACATGTCACGTAACATCAGCACTGAACTCGCCCCGGCAGCCATTGGTCCTTACGTGCAGGGCGTTGATCTGGGCAGCATGATCATCACTTCCGGCCAGATCCCGGTCGATCCGAAAACCGGCGCCGTTGCCGACGACGTGGCCGCTCAGGCGCGCCAGTCGCTGGAAAACGTCAAAGCGATCGTCGAAGCCGCCGGCCTGATCGTTGCCGACATCGTGAAAACCACGGTGTTCGTGAAAGACCTGAACGACTTCGCCACCGTCAACGCCGCGTACGAAGCCTTCTTCACCGAGCACAGCGCGCCGTTCCCGGCCCGCTCCTGCGTGGAAGTGGCGCGTCTGCCGAAAGACGTGAAGATCGAAATCGAAGCCATCGCCGTGCGTCGTTAATCGACGCTCACGCGAATCACGGCCAGTGCAGACTGGCCGTTTTTATTGATAAGAATTTTATTAATTCAATTAATTTATAGCGATAGCGTAATATCGCTCACATTTACAATCCCACAATAAAAATACGCCTATAATTGTTTTTCACCCGGCCGGGTCATTGCTGTTTCATTTCGTTCACCCCGTGAATAATGACAGGAGATAACCATGGCACCTAGCGTATTGGATTATTTTATCCAACAAGTTTCCCGTTATCCGGAAAAACTTGCCGTCGTCGGCAATAATAAACACCTGACCTACCGTCAATTGGATGAAGCCAGCAGCGCACTGTGCGCGCTGTTGCTACGACGGGGCGTGGCGCCCGGCAGCTATGTGCCGCTCGTCACGCTGCGCACGCCGGAAATGCTGATCGGTATGTTGGCGATCGTCAAAGCCGGCGCAGGCTATATTCCCATCGATGCGCGTTACCCGGAAAAAAGAATACAGGATATCGTTACGCAAAGCGGTTCCCCTTTAATACTCGCCAGCAACGCGACAATTGCGTTATCGGAAGATAATTTCAGCGAAGACGTTATTTATATTGATAATATATCAATTTCGCCACAGGAAAATATAACGTTAATCTCTCCGCCTCCCGATGCCATCGTTTATCTCATTTTCACTTCAGGCACCACCGGCAAACCGAAAGGTGTGCTGATCGAACATCAGTCGCTGCTGAATTTAATTCTCTGGCATAACAAGCAATTCGCTATGGATGCCGAAAGTCGTTCTACGCTGATCGCCGGCTTGAGTTTCGACGTCGCGCAATGGGAGATCTGGTCGCCTCTGACCAGCGGCGGCACATTGTATCTGCCGCCGGAAGACGCTCGCCTGCAGCCGGAAGTGCTGCTGGTCTATTTTGCCGAACAGGGTATCACTCACGCCAGCCTGCCCGCAGTGCTGGTCGCCGACGTGGTCGGCGCGCCGCAGCCGGCCAATCTGGCGCTGCGGTATCTGTTCAGCTCGGGGGAAAAACTTCATCCGGTCGATCTGCGCGGCATCGATTATCCCTTGATCGATTACTACGGCCCGACAGAAGCCACCATATTCGTCACCTGCAACCGGGTGGCTTGCGCCACGCAAAATCCGCCCGCCAGCATTGGGCGGCCCATCGGCGATACCGAAATATTCATCCTCGATGACCGACTGCAGCCCGTGATCGGCGATCGCCCCGGCGAGCTGTATATCAGCGGTCGTTGCCTGGCACGCGGCTACCTGAACAATCCGGCATTGACGGCCGAACGCTTCATCACCCCGCCTCACTTCGCCGGGTTACGTCTGTATCGCAGCGGCGATCGGGCTCGTTGGCTGGCGGATGGCCGCATTCAATATCTGGGCCGTATCGACGATCAGGTCAAAATCCGCGGCAATCGTATTGAACTGGGTGAAATCGAAAACGCCATGTTGCAGGTTGCGGGCGTTCGTAAAGCGGTGGCCGCCGTGGCGATGGCAGATGATCCGCTGGGCAAGAAAATCGTGGCGTTTCTGATCGCGGAGAGTGACGGCGAAAGCGTGATCGCACGCGTCCGACAGAAACTGAAAGAAACGCTCCCCAGCGCATTTCTGCCCGCCGATTATCGTTTACTGCAACACATGCCGCTGAACAACAACGGCAAGATAGACAAAGCGGCTCTGTTGGCGCATTACCAACCGGTCAGCGCCGGCGTTGCGCAGCCGCTGACCGCCGACCAGCGCATCGTCGCCGATCTATGGCGCTCATTGCTGAAGGTGGAACGGCCCGCAACCGACGATGATTTTTTCTCGCTGGGCGGCCATTCGCTGTTGGCAGCCAAGCTGATGGCGGTACTGGCCAAGGCGTTTGCCGTCGAGACCTCGGTGCACGACATCTATGAATATCCCACTCTGGGTGCCCTGGCGCAGGCGCTGGCACAACGCAAAGACCGGCAACCGACACAGCGGCAAGGCGAAGCGCGCACCTTGCAGGATGATGTGTATTTGCCGCCGGATCTCGTCATCGATCCGACGTTCGATACGCGGCAAATCAGCGCACCGCGTGCCATTTTGCTGACCGGCGCCACCGGCTTCGTCGGCGCACATCTGTTGGCCGATTTGCTACGCACCACCGATGCCGAGCTGTACTGTCTGGTGCGCGACGGCGCCAAACTGCCGCCGAGACAGCGGCTGGAGGCGGTGCTGCAGCGCTACCGGATCGCGCTGAACGCCAGCCAGCACGCGCGCATTCATATGGTGCCTGGCAACGTCGCGGAACACGACTTTTCGCTGACGCCTGCGGCCTACAGGGCGTTAAGCCGAGATATCGACCTGGTTTACCATTCGGCCAGCGCGGTGAATTTTATCCAGCCTTACGCCTACATGAAGCGCGACAACGTGCAGGGCCTGCGGGAAATCATTCGCTTCGCGGCGCATAGCCGCACCAAGCCGCTGATGTTGCTGTCGACCATCTCCGTTTACAGCTGGGGGCATCTGCACACCGGCAAACGGGTGATGCGGGAAAACGACGATATCGACCAAAACCTGCCGGCGGTCAGCCGCGATATCGGCTACGTGCGCAGCAAATGGGTGATGGAGAAAATCGCCGATCTGGCGGCGAAGCAGGGCCTGCCGCTGATGACCTTCCGCCTGGGCTACGCCACCTGCCACAGCCGCACCGGCGTCAACGCCGATTACCAATGGTGGGGGCGGCTGGTGAAAACCTGCATCAGCAGCGGCACGGTACCGGATTTACGGGAGATGCGCGAAGGGTTAACCACGGTGGATTACATGACCCGGGCCATCGCCCACGTCTCTCGCAACCCGCAGGCGCTGGGGCAGAAATTCAACCTGATCCATCAAGGTGACAATAATCTGACGCTGCGTGAATTTTTCAGCCTGCTGGAGCGCGAGTTCGGTTATCGCTTTCGCCCTCTGCCCTTCGCACAGTGGCGGGCCCAATGGGAAAACGACAGCGACGCGCCGCTGTACCCGCTGCTCAGCCTGTTCAAGGATCCTATGGTGGACGAGCTATCGACGGTGGAACTCTATCAAGACACCTATCGGTGGGACTGCAGCAACCTGCAACGCTTCCTGCAGGGCAGCGGTATCGATGAGCCGCGCTTCACCCGCCAGCTGCTGCTGAATTACCTGCAGCACGCCATCGGGTATGCGCCGCTGTCGCTACGGGCGTAACAAGACCGGGGCTCAGCTCGTCGAGCCCCGTCACCCTCACTCCGTTTTAAGCCCGCGCAGCAGCGCCTCCAGCGGGTACACCGCCGCAATCACCACTTCGTCGCGCGTCTGCGCCGCCGCATCCAGCCGGCGCTGCGCTTGCTCGGCCTCGGCCCGGCTCAGCGGTTTGCCCTGCTGGTGGCGATCCAGCAGCGTTAAGCCCAGCGAGGCCAAGGCGCCGACGTCCTGCGCCACCGGCGCCAGATCGCGCAGCGTGCGGTTGCCCGCGATCGCCGTCTGCAATGCCGCGCCGTTCGCCTGCCAGCGCTGCAGCCGTTCGCGCAGCGCCTGCGCCGCCGCCTTATCGCGCTTATCCTTCAGCAAGGCCGCGACCTGGGCATGCATGTCGCGCACCGCGCTGCTCTCCGGCGGCAGCGCATCGGCAAAGCGGTTCAGCGGTTCGAACTGGTGATAGTTGCCGGCCTGGAACTTCAGGTGCTGGCGGGTGTAATACTGCGCCGGCTCCACCGCCTCGGCCAGGATCTGCAGCGGCAGGATCTGCACGCTGTTGCTCAGCCGGGTGAATTCGCGCGCCGTTTCCGCGTGCTGCTGCAGGCCGACCGACACCACCGACCAGGCGTCGATCGCCGCCAGCCGCCGGTACATGTTGCTTTCGTCGGTGACGTCCTGCGCCGACCACAGCCGCTCCGCCACCGCGAAGGCGCGCGGCCACAGCTTGAGATCGAGCAGCGGCGCGCGCACGTTTTCCGCCCATAGCGCCGCTTCGCCGCCGAGAATGTTGGCCTGCCCTTTCTCGTCCGGCACCACCGGCATCTTGCCCGCCGGCACCGCCGCCAGCTTGTCGCCGCGGGTGGGGTAACGCACGTTGCCGACCAGCGTATAGCCGCTGAGCTTGTCCTGCTGCAGCGTGAACACCGGCCGCGTGTCGCCCATCCAGGTATCGACGCGGAACGTCACCTGCTGCGGCGTGCGCCAGACGATGTCGTGCACCGCGCGGCGCGATTTGCCGTTGAAATCGATAAAGCCGCGCCAGCCCTGCTTGCCCTCGATCAGCGTGAAGCTGCCCTCCACCGCGCTGCCCTTCAGGCGCGGCATGCTGAAACGCCAGCTTTGCGCCTGTTCGCCGGGTTGCACCGCCGTCTCGACCCCCAGCGGCTGCGGCAGAATTTCATTGCGGTAGTGATAGGCAGTGCTTTGCGGCTGATCGAGGTAGAAACCGGTGGAAAGAATGCCCTGATAGCCGTCCTGCGCGCTGGTGCCCAGCGAGTCTTGCCCCTGCCAGGACTGAATGACGATCGAGCGCGGCAGCGACGGATGGTAGATCTCATCCCAGCCGACCATCTGCCGCTGGTGTTTCTCGAGGATCTTTTCCAGCTTCTGGTTGAAGTAGGCCTGCAGCGCATGGGTATCCGCCAGCCCGTTCTTCTGCATAAACGCCTGAATCGACGGCGACGCCCGCCACTGGCTGGCGTCCACCTCGTCGCCGCCGATGTGCAGATAAGGATCGGGGAAGATCGCCGCCAGCTCGCCGACGATCGTGTCGACAAACTGGTACACCTCGTCGCGGGTCGGATCGAGCGTCGGCTTATGCACGCCCCACTCGCGCTCCATGCGATATGGCCCCGGCGCGCTCATCAGGTCGGGATAGGCCACCGCGATGCTGGAGGCGTGCCCCGGCATGTCGATCTCCGGCACCACGCGAATGCCGCGCGCCGTGGCATAAGCCACCACCTGCCGCATCTGCTCGCGGGTGTAGAACTGGCCGTCGCTGGCCTGCTGTTGCAGTTTGGGATAATGCTCGGAGGCAAAGCGCCAGCCCTGATCGTCGGTCAGGTGCCAGTGGAACACGTTAAGCTTGGCCGCCGCCATGCCGTCGAGCTGGCGGATAATGTCCGGCAGCGGCAGGAAATGGCGCGCCGAATCCAACAAGACGCCGCGCCACGGGAAGCGCGGCACATCGCGGATATCCACCAGCGGCAGGAAGGTGTTTTGCCCGTCGGTCTGCAGCAGCTGCAGCAGGGTCTCCATGCCGCGCAGCGCGCCGAAGCGAGTGTTGGCGGTCAGCGTGGCGCCCTGCGGCGTGACCGCCAGCCGGTAACTTTCGTCGCTGCCCGGCAGCGGCTGCGCCGCCACCCGGTCCTTGATCACCACCTTGATCGCCGCGCCGTTCGCTTCTTCCATCGGCGCCAGCGTCCAGCCGGTCTGCAGTTCGATGCGCCGGCGCCAGCGCGGCAGCGCGTCGCCCAAGTCGTCACCCTGCAGCGTCAGGGACAAACGGTGATCCAAAACCAGCTTGCCCGCCGGTTGCGTCACTTCCACCTGCTGCGGCCAGGGCATCAGCGGCAGATCGCCGGCCGGCTGCGCCAGCGCGCCGCAAGAAAACCATAACGATGAAGCCAGTAGCGTATAACGGAAAGGTCTGTGCATCGGAAATTCCTCAGAGGAAAAAAACAAAATATCCCCAATGAATTTCAAACCACCGCTAGGCGATAAACAACAACGCGTTGGTTTGAAAGGCGCAGGGGAAAACAGCCAACGCTGTAGATAAAGACTTAGCACAGAACAGATGTCCAACCGTTACGGTGAAAAAGCGGACGGGATCACAGTTGCCCCCTCCCGGCCGGAGGGGGCGAACGGGTTATTGCCAGCCGTAGCGGCGCACGAACCAGCCTTTCACGCACTGGGTCAGCACCATGTAACCGGCGAGGATCAGCACCAGCCACGGGAAGTAGCCGAGAGGCAGCGCCTGCAGTTGCAGGAAGCCGGCCAGCGGCGAGAACACCAGGCCGATGCCGGTGGCGATCACCGCCAGCGTCATGATGCACAGCGGCCAGGACGGGCGGCTCTGGATAAACGGAATTTTGCGCGTGCGGATCATGTGCACAATCAGCGTTTGCGACAGCAGCCCTTCCACGAACCAGCCGGACTGGAACAGCGTCTGCATTTCCGGCGTGTTGGCCTTGAATACCCACCACATCAGGCAGAAGGTCAGCACGTCGAAGATCGAGCTGATCGGCCCGAAGAACACCATAAACCGCCCCAGATCGGCGGAGTTCCAGCGCTGCGGCTGGGTGATCTGATCGTCGTCGACGTTATCGAACGGGATGGCGATCTGCGAGATATCGTACATCAGGTTCTGAATCAACAGGTGCAGCGGCAACATCGGCAGGAACGGCAGGAAGGCGCTGGCGATCAGCACGCTGAACACGTTACCGAAGTTGGAGCTGGCGGTCATCTTGATGTATTTCAGCATGTTGGCGAAGGTACGGCGCCCTTCGATCACCCCCTGCTCCAGCACCATCAGGCTTTTTTCCAGCAGGATGATGTCCGCCGCTTCCTTGGCGATGTCCACCGCCGAATCGACGGAGATACCGATATCGGCCGCGCGCAGCGCCGGCGCGTCGTTGATGCCGTCGCCCATAAAGCCCACCACGTGCCCCTGGCGGCGCAGCAGTTTGACGATGCGCTCTTTGTGCAGCGGCGTCAGCTTGGCGAACACCGTGGTGCGCGCCGCCGCCTGCGCCAGCTGCTCGTCGTCCATCTGCTCGATCTCGCTGCCGCGCAGCAGGTGCTCGGCCGCCAGCCCGACGTCCCGGCACACTTTGGCGGCCACCAGCTCGTTGTCGCCGGTGAGGATCTTCACCGTGACGCCGTTCTGTTTCAGCGCCGCCAGCGCCGGCGCGGTGCTCTCCTTCGGCGGATCGAGGAAGGCGACGTAACCTTCGAGGATCAGGTCTGATTCGTCCGCCACGCCGTATTCGTGGGTTTGTGCCGGCAGGATCTTGTTGGCCACCGCCACCACCCGCAGCCCCTGTTGGTTGAGATCGTCGGTGATGCGGCGAATGCGCGCCAGCAGCGCCTCGCTGAGCGGGATCACCTCGTCTTCGTGGCGCACGTGGCTGCAAATCGCCAGCATCTCTTCCAGCGCGCCCTTGCACACCAGCTCGTGATACTCATTGTCTTTGGCCACCACCACCGACATGCGGCGGCGCACGAAGTCGAACGGGATTTCATCCACCTTGCGGTAGTGCTGCAGCGCTTCCGGCTGCTGATTTTGCTCCGCGCAGCTCAGCACCGCTACGTCGAGCAGGTTTTTCAGCCCGGTCTGGTAGAAGCTGTTCAGCCAGGCGTAGCGCAGCACCCGCTCGCTGCTGGCGCCGAACACGTCGGTATGGCGCTCCAGTACGATCTTGTCTTGGGTCAGGGTGCCGGTCTTGTCGGTGCACAAAATGTCCATGGCGCCGAAGTTCTGGATGGCGTCCAGGCGTTTGACGATCACCTTCTGGCGCGACAGTTTCACCGCCCCTTTGGCCAGCGTCGAGGTGACGATCATCGGCAGCATTTCCGGCGTCAGCCCGACCGCCACCGACAGCGCGAACAGCGCCGCCTCCCACCAGTCGCCCTTGGTGTAGCCGTTGATCAGCAGCACGATCGGCGTCATCACCAGCATAAAGCGGATCAGCAGCCAGCTGACCTTGCTGATGCCGCTCTGGAAGGCGTTCGGCTGCTCATCCTGGCTGGTGACGCGCTGCGCCAGCTGGCCGAAATAGGTGTTGCCGCCGGTGCCGATCACCATCGCCAGCGCGGTGCCGCTGACCACATTGGTGCCCATGAAGCACAGGTTCTGGCAGTCGAGCGGATCGGCCGCCAACGCCTGCGGCGCCGCGGATTTTTCCACCGGCAGCGATTCGCCGGTCAGCGCCGCCTGGCTGATGAACAGATCCTTGGCCGACAGCACGCGCAGATCCGCCGGGATCATGTCGCCGGCCGCCAGCTTGATGATATCGCCCGGCACCAGCTGCGCGATCGGCAGCTCTACGTGCTCGCTCCTGCCGGTGAGCGCATCGCTGCGGATCACCGTGGCGGTGTTGCTCACCATGGCCTTCAGCGCGTCGGCCGCCCGGTTGGAGCGCGCCTCCTGGATGAAGTTCAGCAGCGTGGAGATCACCACCATCAGCGCGATCACCAAGGCGCCGGTGAGATCCTCGGTGGCATAAGAAATCATGCCGAGCGCGGTCAGCAGCAGGTTGAACGGGTTGCGGTAGCAGTGCCAGAGGTGCTGCCACCAGGCCTCTTTCTGCTGATCGTCGATGACGTTCTCGCCGCAGCGCTGGCGCACCTGCTCCGCCTCATGGGCGGTGATGCCTTCCGGGTGGCTGTGGAAACGCTCAAACAGCTGCATCGTCTCTGCGGCGGCGCATTCCAGCCGCTGCTGCGCCAGGCCGGCCGGCATATCGCGCGCAGCGCCGCTGACGCTGTCCAGCAGGCTGTCGCGGCGCACCAAACGGCGCGGAAGGCCGCGGGCGAACAGGCCCAGCAGCTGACGGGGGAGTTTTTTCAGTTTCATGGTTCGCACCTCGTCGCCCGGTGCCTCACGGCAGCGGGTAAACGGGGATCGTCATCGGCCGGGCGGATGGCGGGCACGCCAAAAAGCCTCTGCCAATGCAGATCCTTATTCTTTTTTTCAGCAGCAGGAGCGAACGACGAAGCGCGCGCCACCGGTTACCGTGATGTACTTCACCGGTAAAACAGCAGCGCCAGGCGGAGAGGTTTTACCGGAGAACCGAGTGAGTGTCTAAAGCAGTCGGGTCGGGGTCCATATGGGGAATAACCTCCGGTAAAGGGAAAAACAGAGCGGCAGGAGCGGCCGTTCATCGCAATGTCACAATCCCGTTTTGCATCAAGATCCGCGTCGGAAAATGAGCTATGCTGACGGGCATTCATTATTGGCCGTCAATTTACGCCTTACAACCTAAACGACAAGTAAACCATGCAAAACCGGCTGACCATCAAGGACATCGCACGCCTGAGCGGCGTAGGCAAATCCACCGTCTCACGCGTGCTGAACAATGAAGGCAGCGTGAGCCCGCAAACCCGCGAACGGGTGGAAGCGGTGATCCGTCAGCAGGGGTTTACCCCCTCCAAGTCGGCGCGCGCCATGCGCGGCCAGAGCGACAAGGTAGTAGGCATCATCGTTTCCCGTCTCGATTCGCCGTCGGAAAACCAGGCGGTGCGCACCATGCTGCCGCTGCTGTATCAGCAGGGCTTCGACCCGATCGTGATGGAGAGCCAGTTCGAAACCCGCCTGGTGCAGGAGCACCTGCACGTGCTGCGCCAGCGCAACGTCGACGGGGTGATCCTGTTCGGCTTCACCGGCCTGACCGCGGCGATGCTCAAACCGTGGCAGGAAAAAATGGTGGTGATGGTGCGTGAATACGACGGCTTCTCGTCCGTCTGCTACGACGACGCCGGCGCGGTGAACCTGCTGATGGATCGCCTGCACCGGCAAGGGCACCGGCATATCGGCTATCTGGGGGTGCAGCTCAGCGATGCCACCACCGGCCAGCGCCGCTATCAGGCCTACCTCGACGCCTGTGAACGCCTCAAGCTCACGCCGCGCGCCACGCTGGGCGAGCTGAGCTACCAGAGCGGTTTCCAGCACGCCGCCGAGGTGATCGACTCGCACACCAGCGCGCTGATCTGCGCCTCCGACAGCATAGCCCTGGGGGCGATCAAATACCTGCAGCAGCAGCCGGCGCACGCCATTCAGGTGTGCGCCATCGGCAACACCCCGCTGCTCAGCTTCCTGTTCCCCGATACCCTGTCGGTCGAGTTCGGCTACGGCAGCGCCGGCCTGCTGGCGGCGCAGCAGCTGCTGGCGCAGCTCAGCGGCGAACAGGGGATCCGCCGCCTGGTGGTGCCCAGCAAACTTTCCTGACGATCTGCTTAGAAGTTGACCATTTTTTGTCATTTTGTGATCCTCGCCCCAAACCGGGAACGTTCCCATTTCATTCAAAAAGCCGAGTGGCTAAGCTTTGATCATTACTCAGTCAACACCTCTGCAGGTATCCCATAATGAGCAAAGTAAAACAGCAGGATATTGATCGCCTGATTGTTTTGGTCGGCGGCCGCGAGAACATCGCCACCGTCAGCCATTGCATTACCCGGCTGCGTTTCGTCCTCAATGACCCCAGCAAGGCCAGCCCCAAAGAAATCGAAGAGCTGCCGATGGTCAAAGGGTGCTTCACCAACGCCGGGCAGTTCCAGGTGGTGATCGGCACCGACGTCGGCGACTACTATCAGGCGCTGATCGCCAGCACCGGCGTCAACGAAGCCGACAAAGAACAGGCCAAGGTCGCCGCGCGCCAGAACATGACCTGGACCGAGCGCACCATCTCTCACTTCGCCGAGATCTTCTTCCCGCTGCTGCCGGCGCTGATCAGCGGCGGTCTGATCCTCGGCTTCCGCAACGTGATCGGCGACATCCCGATGTCCGGCGGCCAAACGCTGGCGCAGATGCACCCGGCGTGGAAAACCGTTTACGACTTCCTGTGGCTGCTGGGTGAAGCGATCTTCATGTTCCTGCCGGTGGCCATCTGCTGGTCGACGGTGAAAAAGATGGGCGGCACGCCGGTGCTCGGTATCGTGCTGGGCGTCACTCTGGTGTCGCCGCAGTTAATGAACTCCTACCTGCTCGGCCAGCAAACGCCGGAAGTGTGGAACTTCGGCTGGTTCGTGATCCAGAAAGTCGGCTATCAGGCGCAGGTGATCCCGTCGATCCTGGCAGGCATGGCGCTGGGCTGGATCGAAACCCGGCTGAAAAAGATCGTCCCCGACTATCTCTATCTGGTGGTGGTGCCGGTGGTTTCGCTGCTGCTGGCGGTGTTCCTGGCGCACGCGCTGATCGGGCCGTTCGGCCGCATGATCGGCGACGGCGTCGCCTGGGCGGTGAAAGCGGTGATGACCGGCAGCTTCGCCCCGGTGGGCGCCGCGCTGTTCGGCTTCCTGTATGCACCGCTGGTGATCACCGGCGTGCACCAGACCACGCTGGCCATCGACATGCAGATGATCCAGAGCATGGGCGGCACCCCGGTATGGCCGCTGATTGCGCTGTCCAACATCGCGCAGGCCTCGGCGGTGCTCGGCATCATCATCATCAGCCGCAAGGCCAACGAGCGTGAAATTTCGGTGCCGGCGGCGATCTCCGCCTACCTCGGCGTGACCGAACCGGCGATGTACGGCATCAACCTCAAATACCGCTTCCCGATGCTGTGCGCGATGATCGGCTCCGCGATCGCAGGCCTTATCTGCGGCCTGGACGGCGTGATGGCCAACGGCATCGGCGTCGGCGGCCTGCCGGGCATCCTGTCTATCAAGCCGCAGTTCTGGCTGATTTACTCGCTGGCGATTCTGGTGGCGATCGTCATCCCGCTGGTGCTGACCATCATGGTCTACAAACGCAAGGCCGCCCGCGGCGAGCTGCCGGTTTAATTGACGCAAAATGAATGTAGGGGCTGGAAATACCCTATAGCTTTCGAGCTGCAGCTAGGCGGCAAGGGTGCAAATCCCCAGGAGCTTACTCAAGTAAGTGACTGGGGTGCAGCGCCAGCAGCCAACAACGCTGCGGTTTGAAAGATGAAGGGTACAGGCCCGTTGTCACGATTCAAAGGTATTGAACTATGAGCAACCCAACCCCCTGGTGGCAGAACGGCGTCATCTACCAAATTTATCCGAAGAGTTTTCAGGACAGCACCGGCAACGGCTACGGCGATTTGGCCGGCGTGACGCGGCGGCTGGACTATCTGCAGGAGCTGGGCGTCGACGCCATCTGGCTGACGCCGGTCTACGTATCGCCGCAGGTGGACAACGGCTATGACGTGGCGGACTACTGCGCCATCGATCCGGCTTACGGCAGCATGGCGGACTTCGAGCAGCTGGTCGCCGCCGCCCACCGGCGCGGCATCCGCATCGTGATGGATATGGTGTTCAACCACACCTCGACCGAGCACCCGTGGTTCAAGGCCGCGCAGGATCGCCACAGCCCGTATCGTCAGTTCTACGTCTGGCGCGACGGCGAAGGCGATACGCCGCCGAACAACTGGCGCTCCAAGTTCGGCGGCAACGCCTGGCAATGGCACGCCGACAGCGGCCAGTACTACCTGCACCTGTTCGCCGCCGAGCAGGCTGATCTCAACTGGGAACACCCACCGGTGCGCGAAGAGCTGAAGAAAGTGTGTCAGTTCTGGGCGGACAAAGGCGTCGATGGCCTGCGCCTCGACGTGATCAATCTGGTGTCCAAACAGCAGGATTTCCCGTCCGACAGCCAGGGCGACGGCCGACGCTTCTATACCGACGGCCCACGCATCCACGAATTCCTGCAGGAGATGAGCCGCGAGGTGTTTCAGCCGCGCGGCCTGATGACGGTGGGTGAGATGTCTTCCACCACGCTTGAGCATTGCCAGCAGTACGCGGCGCAGAGCGGCGAAGAGCTGTCGATGACCTTCAACTTCCACCACCTGAAAGTGGACTACGCCAACGGCGAAAAATGGACGCGGGCGGCGCCGGATTACGTGGAGTTAAAGCAGATCTTCCGCCACTGGCAGCAAGGGATGCATAACCGCGCCTGGAACGCGCTGTTCTGGTGTAACCACGATCAGCCGCGCATCGCGTCGCGCTTCGGCGATGAAGGCGCACTGCGGGTGCCGGCCGCCAAAATGCTGGCGATGGTGCTGCACGGCATGCAGGGCACGCCTTATATCTACCAGGGTGAAGAGATCGGCATGACCAACCCCGGCTTCCGCGCCATCGAGCAGTACCGCGACGTGGAAAGCCTGAACATGTACGCCGAACTGAGCGCCCAGGGCCGCAGCGACGCCGAACTGCTGGCGATCCTGGCGGACAAATCGCGCGACAACGGCCGCACGCCGATGCAGTGGAGCGCCGCGCCGCACGCCGGTTTCACCACCGGCACGCCGTGGATCGGCTGCGCCGAGAACTACCCGCAGATCAACGCCGACGCGGCGCTGGCCGATCTCGACTCGGTGTTTTACGCCTACCGCCAGCTGATCATCCTGCGCAAGCAGTATCCGCTGCTGACCCACGGCGACTATCAGGATCTGGCGCCGGATCACCCGGCGCTGTGGTGCTATCAGCGCAGCTGGAACGGCCAGCGCCTGCTGGTGGTGGCCAACCTGAGCCGCGAACCGCTGGCCTGGGCGGCAGAAGGCGTGGAAGCCTCCGCGCAATGGCGCCCGCTGATGAGCAACTACAGCGACTCGGCGGATCAGCCGCAGGCGCTGACGCTGCGGCCGTTCGAAGCGGTGTGGTGGCTGCTCGAAGACTGACCCCGCAGGGCGCGGCGAGCGCTGCGCCCTACAATGTCCCCATCAGCGCCACCACCCCGGCGGCGGCTTGCGCCAACTGCTCATCGCTCATGTCGCTCACGCCCTGCACCAAGTGCGGCGGCAGATAATCCATGCCGGTCAGGTTAGCCAGCGCGTGGAACGGCAGCAGCAGATCCTGCACCGGATAGCGGTTGTAGCCTGCCGGCGTGTAGGCCTGCGCGTTGCCGCCGGTGCTCACCACCAACTGCAGCGGCTTGCCGTGCAGTTTGGTGCCCTCGCTGCCGTAGGCGAAACCATAAGTTAATACCGCGTCCTGCCATTCGCGCAGGATCGCCGGCGAGCTGTACCAGAAAAACGGGAACATCATCACCACCGCATCGTGGCTTTCCAGCAGCTCCTGTTCGCGCGCCACGTCGATTCGGTAATCCGGGTAAGCGCGGATCAGCTCGTGCACGGTCACGTTAGGCAGCGGGCGCACGGCCTCGATCAGCGCCTGGTTGATGCGCGACTCGTCGGGGGTGCGGTGGGCGGTTAACACTAAAATGCGTGACATAAAGGATTCCTTGAACGTAAAGAAGATGAGGCATTTTTCCATTTCTGCCGCTTCGGGTGTAGGCTGTTCAAGGTCACTTCAATTTCAACCGAAAGTATCAACCACTATGTCGCTGCCCTTTGACGTGCACCGCCTGCTGCCGGCCTTCCTCGCCGCCGCGCAGGCGCAAAATTTCTCCGCCGCCGCCCGCCAGCTGGGCGTCACGCCGGCGGCGGTCAGCAAAAATATCCGCGCGCTGGAAGAGAAGCTGGCGCTGCGGCTGTTTCAGCGCAACACCCACAACGTGCTGCTGACCGACGAGGGCAAAGCGCTGCTGGCGCAGGTGGCGCCGCTGTGGCAGGCATTGGCGGCGACGCTGGAAAGCGCCGGCGGCGAACGGCAGGCGCCGGCCGGGGTGGTGCGCGTCACAATGATCCCCGGCTTCGGCCGCCAGATGCTGATGCCGTTGATCCCGCAATTTCTGGCGCGCTACCCGCAGATCGATCTCGATCTGTCGCTGGACGCCCGGGTGGTGAATCTGGTGGGCGAAGGCTTCGACGTCGGCATCGGCAGCCGGGTCGATCCCGACAGCCGGCTGGTGGCCCGCCCGCTCTACCCGATGCATATGGTGCTGGCGGCGTCGCCCGA
Organism: Serratia sp. 121840015-1; assembly: GCF_053627655.1. Taxonomy (NCBI): domain Bacteria; kingdom Pseudomonadati; phylum Pseudomonadota; class Gammaproteobacteria; order Enterobacterales; family Yersiniaceae; genus Serratia; species Serratia sp. 121840015-1. The sequence goes on along the minus strand of NZ_JBSEYF010000002.1, from coordinate 180,637 downwards.
CTATCTGGCGCGGCGCGGTGAACCGCAAACGCCGCACGATCTGCTGCGGCACGACTGCCTGCTGCACCGCAACCCGGCCAACGGCCGCCACGTCAAATGGCAGCTGCGCCATCAGGGTGAAACCCTGGCGCTGGATCTGAACGGCCGGCTGGTGGTCAGCCGCCCGGAGATGTTGCTGGATGCGGCGCTGGCCGGGCTGGGCATCGTCAACCTGGCGCGCTGGTATCTCGACAAACACTTCGAACAGGGCACGCTGCGGCCGGTGCTGGCGGAATGCTGGCCGCGCCCGGTACAGCTGTGGCTCTATTACGCTTCGGCGGATCTGCCGCCGCGGGTGCGCGTCTGGGTCGATTTTCTGCTGGCGCATTTTCGCGATCGGCCAGTGAACGATTGACGACTGTTCAGCTTGCGCACGCTCTTCCGTTTTCCTTGTTCTACATCAAAAGAATCTCGCCAATATCTATATATAGTGCATTAAGAATTGCGAACACCTATATATAGTAGTTATCCACAAAATCATCCACACGCCGCCACAGCCCTTGCGCGCTGCGGCTTTGCCCTGTGGATAAGCGAAATTTGACGGTTGCTCGCCACGCCAGGCGGGTATGAACGCTCCCTCGGGGAACAAGGAGTACAACGTGAAACCAGTAGTGATTAAGCGGGACGGTTGCCAGGTACCTTTTGACGAAGCGCGCATCGCGCAGGCCATCGAGCGCGCCGCGCTGGCGGTGGGCGTGGTCGACGCCAACTACTGCGCCACCGTCGCCCGCGTGGTCGCTCAGCGCATGGAGCAGCAGCCGCGCGTCGATATCCACGAGATCCAGCAGGCGGTGGAAAACCAGCTGATGGCCGGCGAGTACAAACAGCTGGCGCGCGCCTATATCGAATACCGCCACGATCGCGACGTGGCGCGCGAGCTGCGCGGCCGCCTGAACCAGGAAATTCGCGGCCTGGTCGAGCAGAGCAACCGCGCGCTGCTGAACGAAAACGCCAACAAGGACAGCAAGGTGATCCCCACCCAGCGCGACCTGCTGGCGGGCATCGTCGCCAAACACTACGCCAAGCAGCACATCCTGCCACGCGACGTGGTGCTGGCCCATGAACGCGGCGAAATTCACTATCACGATCTCGACTACTCGCCGTTCTTCCCGATGTTCAACTGCATGCTGATCGATCTGAAAGGCATGCTGACCAACGGCTTCAAGATGGGCAACGCCGAAATCGAGCCGCCGAAGTCGATCTCCACCGCCACCGCCGTGACCGCGCAGATCATCGCCCAGGTCGCCAGCCATATTTATGGCGGCACCACCATCAACCGCATCGATGAAATTCTGGCGCCGTTCGTCGACGAGAGCTTCCGCAAACACCTGCAGGTGGCGGAAGAATGGCAGATCCCGGACGCCAAAGGCTATGCCATGGCGCGCACCGAGAAAGAGTGTTACGACGCCTTCCAGTCGCTGGAGTACGAGGTCAACACCCTGCACACCGCCAACGGCCAGACGCCGTTCGTCACCTTCGGCTTCGGCCTTGGCACCAGCTGGGAGTCGCGCCTGATCCAGCGCTCGATCCTGAAAAACCGCATCGCCGGGCTGGGCAAAAACCGCAAGACCGCCGTGTTCCCCAAGCTGGTGTTCGCCATCCGCGACGGCCTCAACCACCAGTACGGCGATCCGAACTACGACATCAAGCAGCTGGCGCTGGAGTGCGCCAGCAAGCGCATGTACCCGGATATCCTCAACTACGATCAGGTGGTGAAGGTCACCGGCTCGTTCAAAACGCCGATGGGCTGCCGCAGCTTCCTCGGCACCTACGAGCAGGACGGCGAACTGGTGCACGACGGCCGCAACAACATCGGCGTCATCAGCCTCAACCTGCCGCGCATCGCGCTGGAGGCGATGGGCGATGAGTCGCGCTTCTGGACGCTGCTGGATCAGCGCCTGCAGCTGGCGAAAAAGGCCCTGATGACGCGCATCGCCCGGCTGGAAGGCATCAAGGCGCGGGTGGCACCAATCTTGTACATGGAAGGCGCCTGCGGCGTGCGGCTCAAGGCCGACGACAACATCGCCGATATCTTCAAGAACGGCCGCGCCTCGATTTCGCTGGGCTACATCGGCCTGCACGAGACCATCAACGCGCTGTTCGGCGGCGAAAACCACGTGTATGACGACGAAGCGCTGCGCGCCAAAGCGGTGGCGATCGTCGCGCGCCTGCGCGCCGCCGTCGACGCCTGGAAAGACGAGACCGGCTACGGCTTCAGCCTCTACAGCACGCCGAGCGAGAACCTGTGCGATCGCTTCTGCCGGCTGGACACCGCCGATTTCGGCGTGGTGCCGGGCGTCACCGACAAGGGCTATTACACCAACAGCTTCCACCTCGACGTGGAGAAGAAGGTCAATCCGTACGACAAGCTGGACTTCGAAGCGCCCTACCCGCCGTTGGCCAGCGGCGGCTTCATCTGCTACGGCGAGTACCCGAACCTGCAGCACAACCTGAAGGCGCTGGAAGACGTGTGGGACTACAGCTACAGCCGGGTGCCTTACTACGGCACCAACACGCCGATCGACGAGTGCTACGAATGCGGCTTCACCGGTGAATTCTCCTGCACCAGCAAAGGCTTCACCTGCCCGAAATGCGGCAACCACGACTCGGCCAAAGTCTCGGTCACCCGCCGGGTGTGCGGCTACCTCGGTAGCCCCGATGCCCGGCCGTTCAACGCCGGCAAGCAGGAAGAGGTGAAACGCCGGGTGAAACACCTCGGCAACGGGCAGCTCGGCTGAGAAACGCCACGCAGCCTATGCAGAAGCCTGTTCATCAGGCGTGATTGTCGCAGCCGGTTTGCCTTCGGCCAGCGCGCACCAACCGCAGCGTACACGCAGTACGTGAGGATTGGGAGCACTGCCCGGAGGCAAAATGGCCAGTAAAATAGCCTGATGGGCAGACCTCACATGAATTATCACCAGTATTACCCAATCGATGTGGTCAACGGCCCCGGCACCCGCTGCACGCTGTTTGTCGCCGGCTGCGTGCACCAATGCCCCGGCTGCTACAACAAAAGCACCTGGCGGCTCAACTCCGGCCAGCCGTTTACCCCGGCGCTGGAAGACCGCATCATCGCCGATCTGAACGATACGCGCGTGCCGCGCCAGGGGCTGTCGCTCTCCGGCGGCGATCCGCTGCACCCGGCCAACGTGCCGAGCATATTGCAGTTGGTGAAACGGGTGCGCGCCGAATGCCCCGGCAAGGATATCTGGCTGTGGACCGGCTACCGGCTGGCGGAGCTGGACGCGCAGCAAATGCAGGTGGTGGACAGAATCAACGTGCTGATCGACGGCAAGTTCGTGCAGGATTTGAAAGACCCGGCGCTGATTTGGCGCGGCAGCAGCAACCAGGTGGTGCATAGGTTGCGTTGAGCCCGCAACACACATATCGATAGGTATTCATCCAAACTCGACCTGACGCATCGGCAGCATAGAGTCATCTGACAGGCGGCTCTGTGCCAAGAGCGGATGTTAGGGTTGCAAACCTTGCTCTAATGATGCCGTAGGTTCTACAGAGGTTATGATTGACTGAGAGGGCGACTGATTTTTTAAACTTGCAAAATCAGTGATTTCAGCCTCATTGCGGTAATGGCATAATCAGGCTGGCGAAAGTGAGGGTGAGAATGGATAAAACATCTAAAAATCAGATAGTAGACAGCGACATTGCGCGTTTATTGCTTAAACATAGAAAGGCACGCAACTGGACGGTAGCAGAGCTTGCCCAACGGTCGGGCGTCAGTCAGGCCATGATCAGCAAGGTTGAACGAGGGGCCTCCAGTCCCAGCGCCACGATCCTCGGCCGTTTAGCCAACGCGATGAATATCACGCTATCAAAACTTTTCGCAGAGCTTGAGCAACACCAGAACTCACTGGTGCTCTTTGCTCATCAGCAGCAGCATTGGACAGATGAAAAATCGGGCATTACCCGCTGGTCTCTGTCCCCAGCGGGCGCATGTCCCGAACTTATCAAAGTTGAAATTCCTGCTCTGGGTCAACTTACGATACCCGCTTCCGCCAGTGAGCATCTTTCCGGCCAAACGCTGTGGGTGTTGAGTGGCAGCCTTGATTTTCGGGTCAATAATCAAACCCATCATTTACGCGCCGGCGACTGTTTTGCCCTGACCTTTGCCAGCGAGTACCAAATGAGCAATCCCGACAGTGAGCAGGGTTGTGCATACGTCGTTGCTTTTAGCCAAAAAAATCAATAAGGCGCCACTGCCACGACGGCTACACTCCCGCCGATCGGCTTAGGTGCAATAGGGGATAGGCCCTGCCTTGATTATCCAACTCGGAACGCCCTGAAACTTCAAAGCCCATATGTTGATAAAACCCGACGGCCTGTTGGTTTTGTTCATTCACATCGACGCTTAAATCAGGATGAAGCGCCAGCGCATGTGATATCAACTGCTTTCCGACGCCACGTCCGCGAGCTGCAGCATCGACAAAAAGCGCCTCCAGATGACCATCGTGTAAAAACATAAATCCCAGCGGATGGTCTTCCCGATCGGCGGCAACCCACACGGGGGTTTCAGAAAAAAAACCGACAACCTCTTTTTCGATCTCTTGTCGATCGTGCGCAGTGAGAAAGTCGTGCGTAGCATCTACAGAATTTTTCCAGATTTGTATAATTTCTGACGCTTCAGATGGACGTGACATTCTGATTTTTAACATTCTTCTACCTTACCGTGGTCATTACTGGGTGTATTTACACACAAAATTAGTCCACGCAAATTTACTATAGTGAATTTAAATTCACAATAGTACATTCGATATCATGTCATGATATCCGACAGGAGAAGCATTAACTCACTGACTCCATTGATCTGCTTTACCGGTTGTTAAACGTGGCCATTGCCGTCTCCTCCTTGAGACAGCACCGAACCACTCAGCAGCAGCGGTAAGTTACACCAACCCCATCCCCACCACGCCGGTCACCGCGCCGCACAGCACCACCAGCGCCGCCGTCAGGCACAGCGCCCGGGCGGAGAAGGCTTTGTTGAGCATCAGCAGCGAAGGCAGGCTGACCGCCGGCAGGGTCATCAGCAGCGCCAGCGCCGGGCCTGTGCCCATGCCTGCCAGCATCATGGTCTGTACGATCGGGATTTCCGCCGCGGTGGGGATAACGAACAGGCAGCCGACGATCGCCAGCGCGATTATCCACAGCAGGCTATTGTCGACGGCGCCGTCGGCGTGCGGGAACAGCCAGACCCGCGCCGCCCCCAGCGCCAGCACCGCCAGCACGTAGATCGGAATGGTTGACCAAAACAGCGCCCACAGCGCTTTACCCCAGCGGGCGAGGAACGGCCGCTCGTCGCTCTGCGCCGTCATCACCGGCGGCTGCGGCGCGGCGGGCTGCGGATCGTTGGCGGTCACGCGCTGCACCAGCCAGGCGATACCCAGCACCATCACCACGCCCGCCACCAGGCGGATGGCGGCGAACGGCCAACCGAGCACAAACCCCATGAACACCAGCGTCGCCGGGTTCAATACCGGGTTGGCGAGCCAAAAGGCCAGCGCGGCGCCGCTGGACACCGACTGGCGGCGCATGCCGGCGGCAACCGGCGCGGCGCAGCAGGTGCACATCATGCCCGGCAGCGCGATCAGCGCCCCCAGCACGGTGCCGGAAAAACGTCGGTGGCCGAGCGTGCGCGCCAGCCAGTCGCGCGGGATCAGCACCTGCACCAGCGAACCTAACAGCACCCCGAGCAGCGCCGCCTTCCATACCGCGGTGAAGTAGACCAGCGCATACTGCCAGGCTGCCAGCCAGGGGCTCGCGGCGCCGTCGGCCAAGATCGATTTGCCGATCGAGTGGCTGTCCGCCGCCACGAACGCCTTGCCGTAGTAAGGCTGCCATTTGACGTAGTAGAGGCCGACGGCCACCACCAGCAGAAACAGGATCGGTTTCCACAGCGGCCAGGCGCGTGGGGCGGGTTCAGGGGCGTTCAGAGGTTGCGGCATAGTAGCGGCCAGAGTCAGTCAACAGAGGCGCCAGCATAGCGCGCCGTCGCCGCCCGTGCACGCCCGGGCTGTCCTAAATAGTTCATCTGTTCGCCACCGACGCGTAACGCGATTGTCATCTGCGCCCGGCACCATGATGCCAACTTGAAAACCACAGGGTAGACGCACGATGAAACGCACCGCTTCCGCCTTCATCGCACAGCCATCGGTATGACGAGGTTTTTATTATGATGGAGTTATCTAGACATCCGACCACTTACCCCACGCGCTATCAGCAGATCGCCGCACAGCTGGAACAGGAGCTGCGCACGCAATACCGCTGCGGCGACTACCTGCCTTCGGAACAGCAGCTGGCCGAGCGTTATCAGGTCAATCGCCACACCCTGCGCCGCGCGGTGGATCAGCTGGTGGAGCGCGGCTGGCTGCAGCGCCGCCACGGCGTCGGCATTCTGGTGCTGATGCGGCCTTACGACTACCCGCTGCACGCCAATACCCGCTTCAGCCAGAACCTGTTCGAGCAGGGCAGCCATCCCACCAGTGAGCGCTTACTCGCTGTCTTGCGCCCGTGCAATGGGCATGTTGCCAGCGCACTCTCGCGTGAAGAAGGCGAAATGGTGATCCACCTGCGCACCCTGCGCCGGGTCAACGGCGTGCCGATGAGCGTCATCGACCACTATCTGCCCGATCTGGACTGGTGGCCGGCGCTGCAGCAGTTCCACAGCGGTTCGCTGCACCAGTTTATCGAACAGCACCTGCAGCAGCCGCTGACCCGCCGCCAGACGCGCATCAGCGCGCGCCGCGCGCAGGCCAAAGAGAGCCGGCTGCTGGAGATCGCCACCCACGCGCCGCTGCTGTGCGTGCGCACCCTTAACGTCCGCAGCGGCGGCGAAGACGTGGCGGAATACTCCGTCAGCCTGGCCCGCGCCGACATGATTGAACTGACGATGGAGCACTGAATGCAAGCCTTAGAGTCGAGACAACGCTGGATGTCGGTGCTGGCGCACAGCCGGCCCGAGCAGCTGCGCAGCCACTGGCAGGCGCTGAACCTCAGCCCGGGTTACCGCAGCATCCGCGCGCCGGAGATCGGTCTGGCCCAGCTGCAGGGGCGCATGGGCGCCACCGGCCGCCGCTTCGTATTGGGGGACATGACGGTCACCCGCGCGGTGGTGCAGCTGGACAACGGCGGCTACGGCTACAGCTATATCGCCGGGCGCGACAAGGCGCACGCCGAGCTGTGCGCGCTGGCCGATGCGCTGCTGCAACAGCCGGAGCACGGCGAACGCCTGCAACAACAGCTGATCGCGCCGCTGGCCGCGCTGCAGCACGAACAGCGCCAGCTGCGCGCCCGGGCGATCGCCGCCAGCCGGGTGGACTTCTTTACGCTGGTGCGAGGGGATTAAGCCATGAGTTTATTGACCGGTTTTGAACAACCGATAGACCAATCGCAGCACGCTTTTCGTTTGATTCTTAAAGCCTTGAGCGAACCGGGCCACCGGGTGACGCTGCCGGCCGGCCCGGCCTGGGCGCCGCTGAACGCCGCCAGCACCGCCGCGCTGCTGACGTTGGCCGATCAGGAAACGCCGCTGCAGCTGTGCGCGGCGCTTAAAAGTGAGCAAGTGCTAACAAACATTCGTTTTCACAGCGGCGCGCCGCTGGCCACCGCGGCGCAGGAGGTCTGTTTTGCCCTGTTCGATGAGCAGCTGCAGGCCGCCGATCTGCAGGCCTTACCGCAAGGCACGGAAATCTCGCCGGAATGCGGCGCCACGGTGGTGGTGCAGCTTGCTGAGCTGGAGAACGGCGCCGCGCTGCGCCTGACCGGCCCCGGCATCGAGAGCCAACGCCTGATTGCGCCGCGCCTGCCGCCGGCGCTGCTCGATTACTTGGTCAACCGTCCGCAGCGCTTCCCGCTGGGGCTGGATATTTTGCTGACCTGCGGCGATCGCCTGCTGGCGATCCCGCGGACCACCCGCGTGGAGGTGTGCTGATGTACGTAGCGGTAAAAGGGGGCGAAAAAGCCATTGAGGCCGCCCATCAGCTGCAGGAACAGCTGCGGCGCGGCGACGACGCGCTGCCGGCGATCGGCGCGGAACACATCGAACAGCAGCTGGGGCTGGCGGTGGATCGGGTGATGACCGAAGGCGGCATCTACGATCGCGAGCTGGCGGCGCTGGCCATCAAACAGGCCAGCGGCGATTTGGTGGAGGCGATCTTCCTGCTGCGCGCCTACCGCACCACCCTGCCGCGCCTGGCGGTCAGCGAGCCGCTGGCCAGCGAAAACATGCGGCTGGAGCGGCGCATCTCGGCGGTTTACAAGGACTTGCCCGGCGGGCAGGTGCTGGGGCCAACCTACGACTACACCCACCGGCTGCTGGACTTCGCGCTGCTGGCGGAGGGCGAAGCGCCACGTGCGCCGCAGGCCGACGAACCGCTGCCGGACAACTGCAGCCACGTGTTCGATCTATTGTGTCGCCAGCAGCTGGCGCGGGAGGAACAGGACGACGGCAGCGCGCCGGACGACATTACCCGCAACCCGCCGGTTTACCCCTGCTCGCGCTCGGCGCGCCTGCAGCAGCTGGTGCGCGGCGATGAAGGTTTTCTGCTGGCGCTCGGCTACGCCACCCAGCGCGGCTACGGCCGCAACCACCCGTTCGCCGGCGAGATCCGCACCGGCCACGTTTCGGTGGAGATCGTGCCTGAAGAGCTCGGCTTCGCCATCGATATCGGCGAAATCCTGCTGACCGAGTGCGAAATGGTCAACGGCTTCGTCGATCCAAAGGACCACCCGCCGCACTTCACCCGCGGTTACGGGCTGGTGTTCGGCCGCGCCGAACGCAAGGCGATGGCGATGGCGCTGGTGGACCGCGCATTGCAGAGCCCCGACTACGGCGAAGGCGTCGCCGGCCCGGCGCAGGACGAAGAGTTCGTGCTGGCCCACGCCGACAACGTCGAGGCCGCCGGCTTCGTCTCCCATCTCAAGCTGCCGCACTACGTCGACTTCCAGGCCGAACTGGAGCTGCTCAAGCGGCTGCGACAGGAATACAGCGAGCGTCAGGAGGCCCGCGATGAGTGAAGTATTGACCGGCTATAACCTCGGCTATCTGGACGAGCAGACCAAGCGCATGATCCGCCGCGCTATCCTGAAGGCGGTGGCGATCCCCGGCTATCAGGTGCCGTTCGGCGGCCGCGAGATGCCGATGCCCTACGGCTGGGGCACCGGCGGCATTCAGCTCACCGCCAGCGTTATCGGCCGCGCCGACGTGCTGAAGGTGATCGACCAGGGCGCCGACGACACCACCAACGCGGTGTCGATCCGCCGCTTCTTCCAGCGCGTCGCCGGGGTGGCCACCACCGAACGCACGCCGGAGGCTACGCTGATCCAAACCCGTCACCGCATTCCGGAAACGGCGCTGCGCGAAGACCAGATCCTGATCTATCAGGTGCCGATCCCGGAGCCGCTGCGCTTTATCGAACCGCGCGAAACCGAGACCCGCAAGATGCACGCGCTGGAGGAGTACGGCGTGATGCAGGTGAAGCTGTATGAAGACATCGCGCGCTACGGCCATATCGCCACCACCTACGCCTATCCGGTGAAGGTCAACGATCGCTACGTGATGGATCCGTCGCCGATCCCAAAATTCGACAACCCGAAAATGCACATGATGCCGGCGCTGCAGCTGTTCGGCGCCGGACGCGAGAAACGCATCTACGCCCTGCCGCCGTTCACCAAGGTGGAGAGCCTGGACTTCGACGACCATCCGTTCAGCGTGCAGCAGTGGGACGAACCCTGCGCGCTGTGCGGCTCGCGCCACAGCTACCTGGACGAGGTGGTGCTCGACGATCGGGGCAACCGCATGTTCGTCTGTTCGGACACCGACTACTGCCGGCAGCAGCTGGCGCAATCTTCGCAAGAGGCGCAGCACTGATGACTTCCACCCCTTTGAGCACCACCCCGCTGCTGTCGGTGAACCGGCTCACCCACCTGTACGCCCCCGGCAAGGGCTTCAGCGACGTGTCGTTCGACATCTACCCCGGTGAAGTGCTGGGCATCGTCGGCGAATCCGGCTCCGGCAAAACCACGCTGCTGAAATCGATCTCGGCGCGGCTGGCGCCGCAGCACGGGCAGATCCTTTACCGCCCACAGGCGGGCCAGGAACAGGATCTGTATGCCATGGCGGAGAGCGATCGCCGCCGCCTGCTGCGCACCGACTGGGGCGTGGTGCACCAGCACCCGCTCGACGGGCTGCGGCCGCAGGTCTCCGCCGGCGGCAACATCGGCGAGCGGCTGATGGCCATCGGCCAGCGCCACTATGGCGACATTCGCCGCCAGGCCGGCCAGTGGCTGGAAGACGTCGAAATCCCGCTGTCGCGCCTCGACGATCTGCCGACCACCTTCTCCGGCGGCATGCAGCAGCGGCTGCAGATCGCCCGCAACCTGGTCACCCACCCCAAGCTGGTGTTTATGGATGAGCCGACCGGCGGGCTGGACGTGTCGGTGCAGGCGCGCCTGCTCGATCTGCTGCGCAACCTGGTGGTGGAGATGCAGCTGGCGGCGGTGATCGTCACCCACGATCTCGGCGTGGCGCGGCTGCTGGCCCACCGTCTGCTGGTGATGAAACAGGGCGAAGTGGTGGAGAGCGGCCTGACCGACCGGGTGCTGGACGATCCGCACCATCCTTACACCCAGCTGCTGGTTTCTTCGGTGCTGTCGTAACCCAAGGCGATAACAGATGACTGTGCAAATCCGAGTTGAACATCTCAGTAAAACCTTTGTGCTGCACCAGCAGTACGGCACCCGCCTGCCGGTGCTGCACGACGCCAACCTGACGGTCCACGGCGGCGAATGCGTGGTGCTGCACGGCCACTCCGGCAGCGGCAAATCCACCCTGCTGCGCTCGCTGTACGCCAACTACCTGCCGGACAGCGGCCATATCTGGATCAACCACCAGGGCGACTGGCTGGACATGGTCAGCGCCGATGCGCGCCAGATTCTGGCGGTGCGCCGCCATACGCTGGGCTGGGTCAGCCAGTTCCTGCGGGTGATCCCACGCATCAGCGCGCTGGAGGTGGTGATGCAGCCGCTGCTGGAACAGGGCGTCGAGCGCGCCGAGTGCCGTGAACGCGCCGAGGCGCTGCTCACTGCGCTCAACGTGCCGCAGCGCCTGTGGCCGCTGGCGCCGTCCACCTTCTCCGGCGGCGAACAGCAGCGGGTGAACATCGCGCGCGGCTTTATCGTCGATTACCCCATTCTGTTGCTGGACGAACCGACCGCCTCGCTCGACAGCCGCAACAGCGCGGCGGTGGTGCAGCTTATCGAACGCGCCAAGGCGCGCGGCGCGGCGATCGTCGGCATTTTCCACGATGAAGGCGTCCGCCAACAGGTCGCCGACCGGCTTTATGACATGCAGGCGCCGCAGGCGCTGGAGGCCCTCTGATGATCGTCAATAACGTTAAGCTGGTGCTGGATGACCAGGTGGTGCAAGGCTCGCTGGAGATGCAGGACGGCGTGATCCGCAGCTTCGCCGACGGCCCGAGCCGGCTGCCGCAGGCGCTGGACGGCGACGGCGGCTGGCTGCTGCCGGGGCTGATCGAGCTGCATACCGACAACCTGGACAAGTTCTTCACCCCGCGCCCGAACGTCGACTGGCCGGCCCATTCGGCGATGAGCAGCCACGATGCGCTGATGGTGGCTAACGGCATCACCACGGTGCTGGACGCGGTGGCGATCGGCGACGTGCGCGACGGCGGCCACCGGCTGGAAAACCTGCAGAAGATGATCGACGCGGTGATCCACAGCCAGCGCGCCGGGGTGAACCGCGCCGAGCACCGGCTGCACCTGCGCTGCGAGCTGCCGCACGAGAGCACCCTGCCGCTGTTCGAACAGCTGATGGACAAGCCGGGCGTGTCGCTGGTGTCGCTGATGGACCATTCACCGGGCCAGCGCCAGTTCGCCTCGCGCGAAAAATACCGCGAATACTATCAGGGCAAATACCACCTCAACGACCAGCAGATGAGCGAGTACGAGGAGCAGCAGGTCGCTCTGTCCGCCCGCTGGGCCGCGCCGAACCGCGAGGCGATCGCCGCCCACTGTCGCGCGCGCCGCATCTCGCTGGCCAGCCATGACGACGCCACCGCCGCGCACGTGGCCGAATCCTGCGCGCTGGGCAGTGCCATCGCCGAGTTCCCCACCACCGAGGCGGCCGCCCGCGCCTCGCACCAGCAGGGCCTGCAGGTGCTGATGGGCGCGCCGAACATCGTGCGCGGCGGTTCCCACTCCGGCAACGTGGCGGCGCACCATCTGGCGGCGCTGGGGGTGCTGGATATTCTCTCTTCCGATTATTACCCGGCCAGCCTGCTGGATGCGGCGTTTCGCCTCGCGGCGGACGAACGCAACGCCTACGATCTGCCCCAGGCGGTGCGCATGATCACCCGCAACCCGGCGCGGGCGCTGGATCTGCAGGATCGCGGCACCCTCGCCGAAGGGCTGCGGGCGGATCTGGTGCTGGCGCGGCCGCACGGCGAGCACGTTTATGTGCAGAACGTGTGGCGCCAGGGCAGGCAGGTGTTCTGATGGCGCGGCTCATCTACCTGATGGGGCCTTCCGGCGCAGGCAAGGACAGCCTGCTGGCCGCACTGCGGGCCGACGCCGACCGCGCGCCGCTGGTGGCGCACCGTTACATCACCCGGCCGGCGGACGCCGGCTGCGAGAATCACATCGCGCTGAGCGAACCGGAATTTCTGCGCCGCCGCGCCAAGGGGCTGTTCGCGCTCGACTGGCAGGCGCATCAGCAGCACTACGCGTTCGGGATCGAGGTGGATCTTTGGCTGCTGCAGGGGATCGACGTGGCGGTCAACGGTTCGCGCGCCCACCTGCCGCAGGCGCAGCAGCGCTATGGTGCGCAGCTGCTGCCGGTGTGCCTGCAGGTCAGCGCCGCGATCCTGCGCCGACGCCTGCAGGATCGCGGGCGAGAAAGCGCCGAACAGATCGAGCAGCGGCTGGCGCGAGCGGCGGAATATCAGCAGAGTCTGCCCGCCGGCTGCCGGGTGCTGCACAACGATGGCCCACTCGACGACACCCTGGCGGCGCTGCTGGCGCTTCTGCCCACCCCTACCCGACAAGCTCAGGACGCGACGCCATGAACGACTTTGCCCAGCCGAAAATCGGCGACAACGTGACCCTTAACCGCACCCGGCTCGGCCAGTATGTGCATCTGGCCGACGATGCGATCCTGGAAGAGGTGGAGATGGGGGACTACTCCTACACCGCCGGGCACAACCAGATCTTTTACGCCACCATCGGCAAGTTCGTCTCCATCGCCTCCTATGCGCGCATCAATCCCGGCAACCACCCAACCTACCAGCGCATCGCGCAGCACCACTTTACCTACCGCGCCTCCGAATACGGGCTGGGGGAAGACGACGCGGCGTTCTTCGACTGGCGGCGCGAGCACCACGTCACCGTCGGCCACGACGTGTGGATCGGCCATAACGCCATCCTGATGCCGGGCGTCAGCGTCGGTAACGGCGCGGTGATCGGCAGCGCGGCGGTGGTCACCAAGGACGTGGAGCCTTACAGCATCGTCGCCGGCGTGGCGGCCAAGAAGATCGGCATGCGCTTTGACGACGCGCTGATAGAACGCATCGAACGCAGCCAGTGGTGGCACTGGGATCATGCCACGCTGCAGGCGCGGCTGGCGGATTTTCGCGACATCAACCGCTTTGCCCAGAAGTACCTTTAACGGAGGGGAGCGATGCAACTGACCTTTCTCGGCACCGGCGGCGCGCAGCAGGTGCCGGTGTTCGGCTGCGACTGCCCTATCTGCCAACGGGCGCGGCGCGAGCCGGCATTTCGGCGGCGAGCGTGCAGCGCCATGCTTAACTATCAGGGGGAAACGACCTTATTGGATGCGGGATTGCCGGCTTTGGAGCGGCGATTTTCGGCGGGGCAAATTCAACGTTTTTTACTGACACATTACCACATGGATCACGTCCAGGGGTTATTTCCTTTGCGTTGGGGGTGCGGAAATTCCATTCCGGTGTATGGCCCGCCGGATGAACAGGGCTGCGACGACCTGTTCAAACACCCCGGCATTCTGGCGTTTCAGCCGCCGCTGGCGCCCTTTGCCACCGTCGAGCTGGGCGGCATGCGCATCACCCCGCTGCCGCTGCAACACTCCAAACTGACCCACGGCTATCTGATCCAGGCGGCGGGCGCTTCGCTGGCCTACCTGACTGACACCGTCGGCCTGCCGCCGACCACCGCCGACTATCTGCAAAACGTGGCGCTGGATCTGCTGGTGCTCGATTGCAGCCTGCCGCCTCAGCCGCAGGCGCCGCGCAACCACAATGACCTGACCCGCGCGCAGGAGACGCAGCGGTTGCTGCAGCCCAAACGCACGCTGCTGACGCACATCAGCCATCATCTCGATCTGTGGCTGCTGGACAACGAACTGCCCGCCGGGCTGGAGCTGGCGTTCGATCACCTCAGCGTCAGCCTCGGTAGCAGTGCAGCCGATCCGACTCCAGCACCCTGACCCCTTCGCCCGGCGTGAACGCCTGCTGCAGCAGCGTTTGCGCCACGTCTTTGGCGGAGACGGCGCGCCATTTGCCGGGCAGCAGCCTGAACAGCGGCAGCGTGAGGCGCTCCATCAGGCGCGGCGCGGGGCGATCCCCCACCAGCATGGAAGGCCGCACCAGCGTCAGGCGCGGCCAGTGCTGTTCGCGCAGCGCCTGCTCCATCTCGCCTTTGGTGCGGTTATACAGGAAGGTGGAATCCGCGTTGGCGCCCAGCGCGCTCACCACCAGACAGTGCTGCGCCCCCAAGCGGCGGCCGGTCAGCGCGCTCTCCACCACCAGTTGATAATCGACGTAGCGGAAGGCATCGGCGCTGCCCGCCGCCCGGCGGGTGGTGCCCAGACAGCAGAACACCAGATCGACCGGCTGCTGCAGGCTACTCAGCAGCTCGAACAACGCATCGCCGACCGGGTTGGTCAGCTTGCCGTGCGGCGGCAGCGGCGTGCGCGTCGGCGCCACGATGGCCGTTATCTGCGGATCGCTTTGCAACCGCTGCAGCAACTCGCGCCCCACCAACCCGGTTGCGCCGACTAACAGTGCTCGCGCCATGCAATCTCCCGTTGTAATCAATACGTCGACTTAAAGTATAGACCGCGCCCAGTGCAGCTTCTTGCCGAAGCCGAGGGTGTTGTCAGTCATCTTCACCTCGTGCAGATCCAACCGCCAAACCGAGGCCTTCATCGCCCTGGCGATCGGGAAGCGCTTGCAGTAACGCGCGCGCGCCGCCTCGGCTTCTTCGCCGCTCAGCAGCACCGCCTCGGCGCGATACTGCACGCCGCGGATCAGCGCGATGCTTTTCGGCTTCGGCGCGATGGTGCCAACCACCCGGCCGTTGTTCAGCATCAGCCCGCCGTGGCGGGTGTGCGGTTCGGTCATCAGCCACAGCGCCATCGTCGCGGCGTCGAACACGTAAAAACAGTTGGCGCACCACATGTCGAGGCCGTCGCCGGCGCACAGCGTCAAGACGTGTTGTTTGCCAATGAAATCCGCAATCTGCTGCCGTTGTTCTGGGGTATTCAAGGTTGCTCGCCTCCCTGTTCACTCCCTTCATCTTACCCTGCGTTGTTGAGGCGAGTCACAAATAACGATAATCATCAAAATCCCAAAGTGAATATAAAAACACAATAAATGCATTTTTATTAATTTAAGCCCGAAGCGGATTTATAACATAAAAAATACAAGACGGATTTATTTGATCGTTATGCAACCGGTTAATCGCGCGATTTTATTTTTCCTATCCTGACGACACGCAAATTTAGCGCGCCCGCCCGGCACCGATTAGCAATTCGTTTACATGCCCGTTGGCCCGCCTGAACGCTGTTTATGCAGCGTATTGCATAACAGGTGAATAGTTATTTATAAACACCGGCATTTATGTGACTTTAATCACAAATTTTAGCCCGACTTGCGTTAAAATAGCGCCATCTTTTCACTCAGCAAGGTGGATTAGAAAATGGAAAACAATAACCGAAAAATGGCGCATATCAGGCGCACAACCCATATTATGATGATGGCTCATCGCAGCTGCTTTAGCTTCGCATTCTTCAACTACAGATAACCCTCCCCCCTCGCTCTTACGCCGTTGATAAGAGTGCTATTGCGTTTTTATTTATTCTCCGCACGCCGGTGATAATATCTCTTTCTCGCTAACCGGGAAGGACACGCAATTCATTTTTAATTTCGGCCAAGCGCATCCAAGCTAAATAAAACAGCGAACACAGTTAATGCCTTTCGGCATCACTGGGTTCTCGCACACCTTTATTTTCGTGAAGGCGTTAACGGCAAATGGAATTATTTGCCGGCGGACTGCCTTTGCTTGAAGAATGAGAAAAATGAAAAAATTAAAAATTGCCGCCAACACCCAAACCCTCGGCTGCTTTGAAACTGAACGCGACATCGTCGATGTGCATCACAGCGATTTCAATGACGTCGCCGCCATCGTGCTGTCGGTGGAGGACGTCGCGCAAGGCATGGTGGCGCGCATCGAAGAGCACGGCCTGAACATTCCGCTGTTCGTCGCCGTGTGCTGCGAAGAAGAGCTGGATAACGCCGTATTGCCGGCGCTGCACGGCGTGTTTGAGCTGTGCGGCAAGAATACCCAGTTCTACGGCAAACAGCTGGAGGCCGCCGCCGCCAAATATGAGAGCGAGCTGCTGCCACCGTTCTTCAACACGCTGACGCAATACGTAGAAATGGGCAACGCCACCTTCGCCTGCCCCGGCCACCAGGGCGGCGAGTTCTTCCGCAAACACCCGGCGGGCCGCCAGTTCTTCGACTTCTACGGCGAAACGCTTTTTCGCTCCGACATGTGCAACGCCGACGTCAAACTGGGCGATCTGTTGATCCACGAAGGCGCGCCTTGCGCCGCGCAGCAGCACGCCGCCAAGGTGTTCAACGCCGACAAGACCTACTTCGTGCTCAACGGCACCTCGGCCTCGAACAAGGTGGCGACCAACGCCCTGCTGACGCGCGGCGATCTGGTGCTGTTCGACCGCAACAACCATAAATCCAACCACCACGGCGCGTTGATCCAGGCCGGCGCTACGCCGGTTTATCTGGAAACCGCCCGTAACCCGTTCGGCTTTATTGGCGGTATCGACGCGCACTGCTTCGACGAACGCTACCTGCGCCAACAGATCCGCGAAGTGGCGCCGGAACGCGCCAACGAAGCCCGCCCGTTCCGCCTGGCGATCATCCAGCTCGGCACCTACGACGGCACCATCTACAACGCCCGCCAGGTGGTCGACAAGATTGGCCACCTGTGCGATTACATCCTGTTCGACTCCGCCTGGGTAGGCTATGAGCAGTTCATTCCGATGATGAAAGACTGCTCGCCGCTGCTGCTGGAGCTGAACGAAAACGATCCCGGCATCATCGTCACCCAGTCGGTGCACAAACAGCAGGCCGGTTTCTCGCAGACCTCGCAGATCCACAAAAAAGATAAGCACATCAAGGGCCAGAGCCGCTACTGCAACCACAAGCGCTTCAACAACGCCTTTATGCTGCACGCCTCCACCAGCCCGTTCTATCCGCTGTTCGCCGCGCTGGACGTCAATGCCAAGATGCACGAGGGCAAAAGCGGCCAGCGCCTGTGGCAGGAGTGTGTGCGCGTGGGGATCGAAGCGCGCAAAATGCTGCTGGACACCTGCACGATGATCAAACCGTTCGTACCGGATCAGATCGACGGCAAACCGTGGCAGGCCTATGACACCGCGGCGATGGCCAACGATCTGCGCTTCTTCAACTTCGTGCCCGGCGAAAAATGGCACGCCTTTGAGGGCTATGCCGAATCGCAGTACTTCGTCGATCCGTGCAAACTGCTACTCACCACGCCGGGCATCGATACCGCCACCGGCAGCTACAGCGAGTTCGGCATTCCGGCGACCATTCTGGCCAACTACCTGCGCGAAAACGGCATCGTGCCGGAAAAATGCGATCTCAACTCGATCCTGTTCCTGCTGACGCCGGCGGAAGACATCGCCAAGATGCAGCATCTGGTGGCCCTGATCGCCCGCTTCGAGAAGCACATCGAGCAGAACTCCCTGCTCAGCGAGGTGCTGCCTGCGGTCTATAAAAACCACCAGCAGCGCTACAAAAACTACACCATCCGCCAGCTGTGCCAGGAAATGCACGACCTTTACGTCAGCTACGACGTTAAAGAGCTGCAAAAAGAGATGTTCCGCAAAAGTTATTTCCCGCGCGTGGTGATGAATCCGCAGGACGCCAATACCGAGTTCGTACGCGGCAATGTGGAATTGGTCTCGCTGGCTAAAGCCGAGGGCCGCATCGCCGCCGAAGGCGCCCTGCCTTATCCGCCGGGCGTGCTGTGCGTCGTGCCCGGTGAAATTTGGGGCGGCGCCGCGCAGCGTTATTTCCTGGCATTGGAAGAAGGCATCAACTTATTGCCAGGATTCGCGCCGGAATTGCAGGGCGTTTATATCCAACAGGATGAGGACGGCTGGAACCGCGCTTACGGCTACGTCATGAAAAATTAATCACCTTACGGGGCGGCGATTATTTTCGCCGCCCGGATCGCATCCTAAAAGAGAAAATGATCATGAGTAAGTCCAATAATAAAATGGGGGTCGTACAATTAACGATCCTGACCGCCGTGAATATGATGGGTTCCGGCATAATTATGCTGCCGACCAAGCTGGCCGAAGTGGGCACGATTTCGATCGTTTCCTGGCTGGTGACCGCCGTCGGCTCGATGGCACTGGCCTACGCGTTCGCCAAATGCGGCATGTTCAGCCGTAAATCCGGCGGCATGGGCGGCTACGCCGAATACGCCTTCGGCAAATCAGGCAACTTTATGGCGAACTACACCTACGGCGTTTCGCTGCTGATCGCCAACATCGCCATCGCCATTTCCGCCGTCGGCTACGGCACCGAGCTGTTTGGCGCTACGCTCAGCCCGCTCGGGATCTGTATCGCCACCATCGGCGTGCTGTGGCTTGCGACCGTCGCCAACTTCGGCGGTGCGCGCATCACCGGCAAAATCAGCGGTATCACCGTCTGGGGCGTGATCATCCCGGTGGTGGGCATCTCGGTTGTCGGCTGGTACTGGTTCAGCGGCAGCGCCTACGTCGCCGCCTGGAACCCGCATCAGGTGCCGACCTTCGAAGCCATCGGCGCCTCGATCTCAATGACCCTGTGGGCGTTCCTGGGGCTGGAATCCGCCTGTGCCAACACCGACGTGGTGGAAAACCCGGAGCGCAACGTGCCGATCGCCGTACTGGGCGGCACCCTCAGCGCGGCGGTGATCTATATCGTTTCGACCAACGTGATCGCCGGCATCGTGCCGAATATGGATCTGGCCAACTCCACCGCCCCGTTTGGGCTGGCGTTCTCGCACATGTTCAATCCGACGGTCGGCAAGATCATCATGGCGTTGATGGTCATGTCCTGCGTCGGCTCGCTGCTCGGCTGGCAGTTCACCATCGCTCAGGTGTTCAAATCCTCCGCCGACAGCGGCTTCTTCCCGAAAATCTTCTCCAAGCTGAGCAAGGCCGACGCGCCGGTTAAAGGCATGCTGACCATCGTCGTCATCCAGAGCGGCCTGTCGCTGATGACCATCAGCCCGTCGCTGAACAAGCAGTTCAACGTGCTGGTGAACCTGGCGGTGGTGACCAACATCATCCCTTACATCCTGTCGATGGCGGCGCTGGTCATTATTCAGAAAGTGGCGAAGGTGCCGGACAACAAGGCCCGCATCGCCAATATCATCGCCGGCATCGGCGCGCTGTACAGCTTCTATGCGCTCTACAGCTCCGGTGAGGAAGCGATGATGTGGGGCGCCATCGCCACCTTCCTCGGCTGGACGCTGTACGGTATCGTCTCGCCGCGCTTCGAGCTGGCGGGAAAAAAGGGGTAAAGCGGTAAGGCACCGGCGGCCGGGGATGGGATTGTGATGGCGAACATGCCATCATACGCCGACCCTGGCCACCAAAACGGCGTACGATGACCGACACTTCCCCCACTCTCTGGCACCTCTATATGCTGCGTTTACCGAGCGGCATGCTGTATACCGGCATCACCACCGACGTGGCGCGCCGCCTGGCGCAGCATCAGGCCGGCAAAGGCGCCAAGGCGCTGCGCGGTAAAGGGGAACTGACATTGGCGTTTCACTGCCAGGTGGGGGATCGCTCAACGGCGCTGAAGCTGGAATACCGCGTCAAACAGCTGAGCAAAATACAAAAAGAGCGGCTGGTGAATCACCCGCCGCTGTCGTTGGAGTATCTATTGCCGGTCGTTAAAAGCGATTAAACGGCGCCGAAAAAGCCACTTCGCCGCTGACGCCATTCAGGGCGTCTTCCGCCAGCGGATACACCTGGAATGCGCTTTCCGTGTCCGGCCAGCGGCAGTGCAGGCCATAGGCGGCGGCCGGTTTAAAGCCGAAGCGGCCGTAGTAGGCCGGATCGCCCAGCACCACCACCGCGGCGTAGCTGAATTCGTTCAGCGAATCCAAGCCTTCGTACACCAGCTTTTCAGCCAGCCCCTGGCGGCGCAGGCTTTCGTCTACCGCCAGCGGCGCCAGCGCCACCCATTGGCGGTCTTCGCCGGCCACGTCCACCGGGCTGAACGCGGCGTAACCCACTACCCCGCCTTCGTCGTCAGTGGCGACCACGCCCAGCGTCAGCAGGCCGTCTTCGCGCAGCTGCTGCACCAGATCGGCTTCGTCGTCGCGGCCAAAGGCGCGGCGCAGCAAGGCATCGATGCCCGCCGCGTCTACCGGGATCTCTACGCGGATCAGCATGATACCGCCACACGGGAAGCCGACGCCGTGCCCTCCTGCAACCCTGCTTCGACAAAATCAGCCAACTGCAACAGCCCCATGCGCAGCGGCGCGGGCATGCTTTCCAGCTCGATGGCGTCCATCAAATTTTTCACATACAGGCCCAATTCGGTATCCCCTTCAATCTGCAGCCGACGCTGAAAGAACAGCGTATCCGGATCTTGCTTGCGCGCCGCGATCAGGATCAGATCGTTGGCGTCGCCGCTGAAGCTGACGTCCGCTTCGGCGTGCTGGCTGACCACCAGTTTGTCGTTTTCTACCGTCATAAACCATTGTAGCGCCAGATCGCGAACTTCGATCTTCAACCAGCGCGATTCGAGAAATTCCAGATCGCCATCCGCCAACGCCTGGCGGAACTGCCAGCTCAGCACCTGTTGCAGCAGCTGGCGCTGCAGGGCGAACGGCGTGAATTTCAGCGGGATGCGCAGCAGCGACGGCCCCTGGCGCACAAGGCGTGCTCGTAGTTGTTCCAACACGGTCATCCACTCCTTTCAATACGGACTACCGCTATTTTGCCACACTGGCGCGCGGCTTCAGCGGTCTATATCAACAAATAGTGCATTTCACCGCCATGTTTATCAATACGCCATAAGCTGCCCCAAATCAAAACCTGTGTGCGCCCCTTTGCCTAAAATGGCCTCCCCGATTCGCGTTTGCCGGCGGAACACCGCCGTCGGCAACCTTTAAAGACAGCGTGCGCCCGGCCGGGCGCACGGCTAAGCCAGGATAAATCTATGGAGCTGCTTTGTCCCGCCGGCAACCTGCCGGCCCTGAAGGCCGCGGTGGATAACGGCGCCGACGCCGTTTACATCGGCCTGAAAGACGATACCAACGCGCGCCACTTCGCCGGCCTCAACTTCACCGAGAAAAAGCTGCAGGAAGCGGTCGATTACGTGCATCGCCACGGCCGCAAGCTGCATATCGCCATCAACACCTTCGCCCATCCCGACGGCTACGCCCGCTGGCAGCGCGCGGTGGATATGGCGGCCCAACTGGGCGCCGACGCGCTGATTCTGGCGGATCTGGCGATGCTGGAATACGCCGCCCAGCGCTACCCGCAGCTGGAGCGCCACGTTTCGGTGCAGGCCTCCGCCACCAACGAAGAGGCGATCCGTTTCTACCAGCGCAACTTCGAGGTGGGCCGGGTGGTGCTGCCGCGCGTGCTGTCGATGCATCAGGTGAAACAGCTGGCGCGCACCAGCCCGGTGCCGCTGGAAGTGTTCGCCTTCGGCAGCCTGTGCATCATGGCCGAGGGGCGTTGCTACCTCTCTTCCTACCTGACCGGCGAGTCGCCGAACACCGTCGGCGCCTGTTCGCCGGCGCGTTTCGTGCGCTGGCAGCAAACCCCGCAGGGCATGGAGTCGCGCCTGAACGACGTGCTGATCGACCGCTATCAGGATCATGAAAACGCCGGTTACCCGACGCTGTGCAAGGGCCGCTATCTGGTGGACGACGTGCGCTACCACGCGCTGGAAGAGCCCACCAGCCTCAATACGCTGGAGCTGCTGCCGGAGCTGCTGGCCGCCAACATCGCCTCGGTGAAGATCGAAGGCCGCCAGCGCAGCCCGGCTTACGTCAGCCAGGTGGCGCGCGTCTGGCGCCAGGCGATCGACCGTTGCCAGGCCGATCCGGCCGCCTACCGCGCCGACGCCGCCTGGATGGAGACGCTGGGCGCGATGTCCGAGGGCACCCAGACCACGCTGGGCGCCTATCACCGCAAATGGCAGTAGCCGGAGGAAACATGAAATACGCACTGGGGCCGGTACTCTACTACTGGTCGAAAAACGACATCGCGGCGTTCTATCAACAGGCGGCGGAGAGCAGCGCCGACATCATTTACCTCGGCGAGAGCGTCTGCACCAAGCGGCGCGAGATGAAGGTCGGCGATTGGCTGGCGCTGGCGCGCGAAATCGCCCGCAGCGGCAAGCAGGTGGTGATCTCCACGCTGGCGCTGCTGCAGGCGCCGTCCGAGCTGAATGAGCTGAAACGCTATGTGGAAAACGGCGAGTTCCTGTTTGAAGCCAACGATCTGGGCGCGGTGAACATGGCGGCGGAGCGCGGTCTGCCGTTCGTCGCCGGCCATGCGCTGAACTGCTACAACGCCTATACCCTGCGCCTGCTTCGCCGCCAGGGCATGATGCGCTGGTGCATGCCGGTCGAGCTGTCGCGCGACTGGCTGACCAACCTGCTGACGCAGTGCGACGAGCTGGGCTTCCGCCACGATTTCGAGGTGGAGGTGTTGAGCTACGGCCACCTGCCGCTGGCCTACTCGGCGCGCTGCTTCACCGCCCGCTCGGAAAATCGCGGCAAGGACGAATGCGAAACCTGCTGCATCAAGTATCCGCAGGGCCGTATGATGCGTTCGCAGGAGCAACAGCAGGTGTTCGTGCTCAACGGCATTCAGACCATGAGCGGCTACTGCTATAACCTCGGCAACGAGCTGCCGAGCATGCAGGGGCTGGTGGACATCGTGCGGCTGTCGCCGCAGGGCGCCGAGACGCTGGCGCAAATCGATGCCTTCCGCGCCAACGAACGCGGCGAGCAGCCGCTGGCCTTGACCAATCACGCCGACTGCAACGGCTACTGGCGCCGCGTGGCGGGGTTGGAGTTGGTGGGGTGATGGAGGCCACCGCTATTCTTTTCCTCGCCTGAGCGGCCCTTCGACACGATCATCCGGCTGGCCGCCAGCGAGGAAAATACGCCCGAGATCACTCATCAGGCGTATTCAGTGCCTGCGCCGGCGGCGATTACCTTTTCAACGCAATTTGTTTTAAGGACTGCCACAGGCGCTCTTTATCGCCGACTTCCAGGTGGGTTTGCTCAAGGGACTTCATAAAGGCAAACCTGTCGTTAAAACGCTCGCCTTTCTTTAATTTATTGCTGACGCTGGTCAAAATTTGGGTATTCAAACGGCTGATTTTCGCTCTTACGCTATCCAGCGGTTCCGGCTGCCAGCCGTTTTCCGGTGCCGACAACCAGTCTGCCCGGTAACGATATTGAATCGCCTTGGCGGCATCCATTTGCGCCTGTATAAAGGGAGCCACCGTCTTGCCATCCAATCCCAATGTTTCTGCCTCGCGGACTGAATTGGCCAACACGTTGGCCTCCTGAGGCAAATCCTCAATGGCCAGATGGTTGTTTGCCTTATACCCGGCAACGTCTTTCATGTAAGACAACCGCTGGTTAATCAATGATGTGGTCTCGTCGGTTTGAATAGGCTTTGCTACCACCGTGATAGAGAAAAATAATCCAGCCAAAAGCAGCAACCCTCTCGTCACTTTAAAATCCATTTAACCTCTCCTGTCACAGCCCGGTTGGCAGTGGTTTTTGGCTCGCAACGAAATTCGCTAAGCGTGCATAATCTTTTACGACCGCCGGGTGTTTTCGCCCGGGAAGAAACTCGAAGCTGCAGCGCCCGCCTTCTTTCACTAACTGAGACGCCAGATTCCTGATATTCAACCTTGGGTTATCCTCAATACGCTGGAAGATTTCCCTCTCAAGATCGGTACTGTCTGGCTCCGCCCGCTCTTCGCGGCTGCCTAGTAACAGCGATAACCAATCAATGCTTGCGGCAAGCTTAACGTCGCCTTCGGGCAGCACCGCGCCATTCGCCCACCAGAGGGAAGGGCTGGCGGCAACATAGCGCTGAAAAGCCGTATTATGATTAAACGCCACATATAAAGTGAAATGCCCGCCGAACGAATGCCCCGCCAGCGTTTGCATTTGCTTATTGATCTTAAAACGACATTCGACCCAGGGTTTGACGACATCCTGAATAAACCGATAGAACTGCTCCGCCCCGCCCCCGTCTTTGAAGCGCTCGCTGCCATCGCTTACCGTATAGTCAAATGTGCGAGCCGCCTTAATATCTATCCCTTCCTGATAGCCTATTCCTATATAAAGTACGGGGGAAATATCATCACCGTGATAATCCTCCTTAATCATGGTATCAAACTGTCGGTTGGCATCTAAAAAATACAACGGATTTAGTTCGTTACACCCAACGTGTTTTTTATTCCATGCCAGGAAAAGCTTATATTTTTGCCCATGATATTCAAACAACACCGTTTGAACGCTTACTTTACTCGTCATAAGTCATGATCCTTCATATTTATTACATAACGGCACCTATCTGAAACATCCCGTTTACAGACCAATCTCATGGCTATGAGCGAGTAATCATTTGAATTACGCGATGCTTAATGATTTCCGCATGCTCATATCGTAAATCCCGAGGAGTTCATCACACGCATCAATAATTAAGAGAATCTAATCATTCTGCGCGAGATAGAAATATAACAATTAAAGTTGGATACGCAATGTTCTATTCCGGCAAATATCACTTTTGGCTAAATAGTCGAATGCTTATTTTTTAGGGATGATAAGTTTGAAAGAATTAGGAATGTCCTTATCAAAAAGAGAACATAACACTACCTTACAAACAGGCTTGATTGAGGGGGCGCTATTTTCGGCGAGCCAGATCGAATATCAAGGTGATGTTGCTGAGTGCCGTTAGCGGATGAGGTTTATGCAGGGCCGAAAGGAGAGTGCCAGGTTGCGTTATCCCCGCCAACGGCGGGGATAACGCAACAAACCATGGGATTAATTAACTCTTGTGGTCACCGGGAAATGAATCTATACATCCCCTACGCCCGCCGCCTCCTGAACATCCCGCGCAGCGCCACGCTGTTGCGCAAGAAGCCGACGCCGAAGCCCAGCAGGGTGTAGACCACGCCGAGCACCAGCATCATCATCACGTCGCCCCACACTTCGTTCAGCGACAGCCCCATCTGGTTGACGCCGGCGATCGCCTTGGTGCCCCAGGTGGAGGGAATGCTGTACGAGATGGCGCGCACCCAGGCCGGCATCGACTGCAACGGCCAGATGGTGCCGGACAGGTAGAAGATCGGCGTGGTGATGAACGCCAGCGTCAGGTAGATCATTTCGACGCTGCGTAGGCACTCGGTCACCAGCTTGCCCAGCCCCAGTACCGCCAGCAGGAACGGGAAGGTCAGCAGCAGCAGTTCGGCGATGTTCGCCGTCTGCCGATAGCCCAATACCCACGGCCACAGCACGAACAGCACGATAGACAGGAACAGCCAGATCGGCAGCAGCGCCGTCAGCCCACCGAGGTGCGCCGCCAGCGGCGCCTTGCCGCCGGGCATGCTCTTCATGGCGATATTGACGCGGATACAGGCGATCAATAGCGAGTGCTGTAACAGCATCACCAGCAGGCCCGGGAAGATGATCGCCGCGAAGCTGATGCCGGGGTTAAACACGTCCAGCGTTTGTCCCAGTATCGGCGTCAACAGTATCTGCGCCTGCCGTTCGCTGAAGCCGCTGCGCAGCAGCAGCCCGTTGTTGTACTCCGTCAACAGCTGCTGGTAGGCCGCCACCACGTCCTGTTGGATCTGGCCGTTGGCCAGGCGGTTGGTGGCGTCGCCGTACACCGGCACCACGATGTTCTGCCCGCTGAGGATCTTCTTCTCCAGATCCACCGGCATGATGATCACCGCAAACAGCTTGCGCCAGCCGAGATCGCGCTGCGCCTGTTCCAGGCTGTCGTAGGTTTCAATCGCTATCTTGGAGGTGGCGTCCAGCTGACGGATCAGCTTCCGGCTGGCGGTGCTGTGGTCCTGATCGACCACCCCCACCGGCAGATCCCACACCGTGCGGTTGGCGTACACCATGCTCATGATGCACAGCGACAGGATCAGCATCAGCCACACCGGCCGCTCGAGCATGCCGAGCAGCACCTTAACGAAGGTTTGCCAATAGAGCTTCATCCAGCGTTCCCCTCTTTTTCCAGCCGCGCCGGCAGGCGATTACGCACCAGCAGCGCGGCCACCAGCGGGTAGACCGCCAGCAGCGCACACACGCTGAAGATGGCGCTGGCGTGCACCTGCCGCAGGAACACGTCGAACATCGCGTACAGCGCGTGGGTCAGCGGTTCGATGTTGGAAATGATGCGCGCCGGCAGCGGCATCGACAGCTCAGGCACCGCCATGCCGGAGAAGGTCATCGCGATACTGACCAAAATACCGATCAGGCTGTACGCGGTGATGGTGCTGCCGGTAAAGGTGTACAGCAACAGGCCGATGCTCTGCGCCGCCATCACGTAAAACAGGCCGATCATCAGCATAAACAGCGGGTTGCCGCTGACGCGGGCGTCAAAGATGCCCACCAGCGCCGCGATCTCCACCATCAGCAGGGTGGTGAAACACAGCGTGTAAGGCGCCAGCTTGCCGAGCAGCGCCAGGCTGAACGGCTTGGCCTGCAGCAGCGATTTGCTGCGCGCCAGCACGTAGATCATGCAGGTCACCACGAACAGCTGCAGCAGGTGAATGGTGGCGGCAAACTGCTGATAATAGATATAGCTGCCGCTGGCGTTGAACAGGCTGCCGTAAGAGAGCGTTACGTCCGCCAGCGGCGGCAGCGATTTGCCCATCTCGGTGGCGATGATGCTGCGGGTGCTGGCGTTGATTTCATTCATCAGGCCGCCGAAGTCCTGGGTGGAGTACAGCCCGGCGCCGTAGAACAACGCGTTGTAGTACATCACCACGCTCGGCTGCTTGCCCGACAGCGCGTTGGCCTCAAAGTCCGGCGGGATGTACAGCAACGCGTAATCCTGCGCGCTGCGCAGGCGGTTCAGCGACTCCGGCAGCCCGCCGCCGTAGGCCTCGACGTGGGCGTGTGACCCGGCGTCCAGCCGCCGCGTCAGCGACTTGGACAGCGGGCTGTGATCGCTGTCCACCACTGAGACCGGCAGATCGAGCAGCGTGCCTTCGGAGAAGTTGCTGCTGATCAGCCCAAACAGGATCAGCGGAAAGATCCAGCTCAGCCAGTGCACCACCGGGCTGCGAAAGGCGACGCGACACTCTTTGTCGAACGCGTGACTGAAGCAGCGCCAGCCGGCCCTTACTCTTTCCATTGCCATAAGGTGCTCATCCCCGGACGCAGGCCGTCCACCGGCTGTGACGGATACAGGCGCACTTCGAAGGTTTTCAGGTCGAAGTCGCCGGTGGCGCGGGTGGCGCGTTTGGTGGCGTAATCCCCCAGCGGCGCGATGTAGCGCACCTCGGTGTCGATCATTTTGTCCTTCAGCGCCGGCACCCGCAGCTTGACCTTGTCGCCTTTGCGCACGTGGGCCAGGATGTCTTCGCGCAGGTTAAACACGAAGTAGGCGTCCGGCACCCGGATCAGCGTCACCAGCGGGCTGCCGGCGTTCAGCAATTCGCCCACTTCGGCCGGGATCGGCCCCACTTCGCCGTCTACCGGCGCTTTCACCTGCAGATCGTCGCTCTGCGCCTGGATCTGCAGCAGGTTCTCTTCCGCCGCCCGCAGCGCCGCCGCGTATTGTTGCCGCAGCTCGACGCGGTCGCCGTTGATACCTTCGTCCAGGTTGGCCTTGGCCGCCTGCACCTGCTGGAAGGCGGTATCGCGCGACCGGCGCGAAGCGTCCAGCTCGGACTTCGAGATATAACCCTTGCCGGACACGCTCAGGTTGCGGTTGTAGTCGTTTTGCGCGTTGCGGTACTGCGCCTCGGCCTGCGCCAGGTTGGCTCGCAGGTTGCGGATGCTCTCTTCACGGGTGCCGTGCAGCGACTGATCGAGCTGCGCCTTGGCTTCGTCGCGCGTCGCCTGCGCGGAACGCAGCTGCGCCATCAGTTCGGGGCTGTCGAGCTGAATAATCAGCTGGCCGCTTTTCACGTCGTCGCCGCGTTCGATCAGGCGTTCAACCACCCGGCCTTTCGCTTTGGAAGCGACGATCACTTCGGGGGCGTCTACTTCACCCTGCAGTAACAGATCCTGATTATGCGCGCGGAACAGGATCGCCAATGCGATCGCCACCATCATCAGCAACAGGGTAAACAACGTCTTTTTTTTCATTATATCGGCTCCCGGAACGGTAAGCGGCGGGCGGGGATCATCATTTCCATATCTCAAATTGCTCCAAAAAACACCATTGCTCTCATGAGGATATCACAAGCACATATCTCCTCTTTTATAACTATAAATTGGATTATGCTTTTAACACTAAAAAGCATCACTTTCGGCTTTTTGGTATGCAGACTCCTGCAATCGCCCTTTAAGCGATCCACTCTCTGATGGACGATGTCATGACTGAAAACACTGCCGTACCGCTGTCGGTACTGGATTTATCGCCAATCCCGCAAGGGGCCAAAGCGCGCGACGCTTTCCACTGTTCGCTGGATCTGGCGCAGCACGCCGAACGCTGGGGTTACCGGCGCTACTGGCTGGCCGAGCACCACAACATGACCGGCATCGGCAGCGCCGCCACTTCGGTGCTGCTGGGCTATTTGGCCGCCGGCACCCAAAGCATTCGCCTCGGCTCCGGCGGCGTGATGCTGCCGAACCATGCGCCGCTGGTGATCGCCGAACAGTTCGGCACGCTGGAGTCGCTCTACCCTGGCCGCATCGATCTGGGCCTGGGCCGCGCGCCCGGCACCGATCAGCGCACCATGATGGCGTTGCGTCGCCACCTGTCCGGCGATGTGGATACCTTCCCGCGCGACGTGCAGGAGCTGCAAAACTACTTCTGCGACGCGCAGCCCGGCCAGCCGGTGCAGGCGGTGCCGGGCCAGGGGCTGCACGTGCCGCTCTGGCTGCTCGGCTCCAGCCTCTATAGCGCGCAGCTGGCGGCGCAGCTCGGCCTGCCGTTCGCCTTCGCCTCGCACTTCGCCCCGGATATGCTGTTCCAGGCGCTGCAGCTGTACCGCGAGAACTTCAAACCGTCCAAACAGCTGGCGCAGCCGCACGCCATGGTGTGCGTCAACGTGATCGCCGCCGACAGCGATAGCGATGCGCGCTTCCTGTTCAGCTCGATGCAGCAGCAGTTCATCAACCTGCGCCGCGGTTCGCCCGGCCCGCTGCCGCCGCCGGTGGATAACATCCACGCGCTGTGGACCGCCGGTGAGCAATACGGCGTCGAGCAGGCGCTGCGGATGTCGATCGTCGGCGATGAAAAAACCGTGCGCCACGGGCTGCAAACGCTGCTGCGTGAAACCGATGCCGACGAGATCATGGTCAACGGCCAGATCTTCGATCATCAGGCGCGGCTGCGTTCGTTCGAGATTGTCGCCGGAGTGAAAGGCGACGTCGTGAAGGGATAAAACGCGAAAAGGCGGTGGGGAACCCCACCGCCTCGGCGTTAACGCTGGATCAGATAGCGGATGGTCGGCCCGTCCTGCTGGATATCCAGCACCTTGTAGCCGTGGTTGCGCGCATCAAGCGGGATGTTGTTGATCGACTGCGGGCAATCGCTGATCACCTCCAGGATTTCCCCCGGCTTCAGCTGCGGCATCGCCTCCAGCGTCGCCACCGCCGGGTACGGGCAAGGCTCGCCCAGCATGTCCAGCCGGTAGTCCGGCACTATCGTCGTCTCTTTCATGGTATGCTCCTCAAATTCACCACCTGCGCCTCAGGCCGGGCGCGGAAAAAGCGTTTCTCCCACCACAGCATGGCGGCGAAGGCCAGCGCCAGCAGCAGGTAGGTCACCAGCAGGCCGCCGATCGGGCCGAAGGTGTCGAGCAGGTTGATCTTGTCGTAGTCGGTCGCCAGCGCCGGCGCCAGATCGTCCCAGTAATAGGCCAGCAGCGTAGCGCCGATGATGTTGCCCAGCCCCACCCACCAGTAGTGCACCTGCCCTTCCACCGCGCGGTACATCCAGCCGGTCTCGCAACCGCCGGCCAGCACGATGCCGAAGCCGAACAGCAAGCCGCCCAGCACCGCATTCGGGCCGGCCCACATGATTTTCGGCGCCACGCCGAGCTGCACGTAGCTGAAGATGCCGATGGCGCTCACCGCCATGCCGATGATGATGGCTTTCGCCATGTGGGTGCGGCCGGTGATCCACAGATCGCGGAACGCCGAGGTAAAGCAGATCTGCGCGCGTTCGATCAGCAGACCGAAGCCGATGCCGAACAGCATGGCGATACCGAGCTTCGGCGCATCGAACAGCGTCCACAGCGACCAGGCCACCGCCAGGCCGAAGACCGCCATGCCCAACCGGAAGCGGCGGCGCGCCTGCTCAGGTTTCTGCGTCAGCGGCGCGGCGGCCTTCACCTTTTGCAATTTGACCGGGATGCGGAACATCGGCAGCAGCGTGAATTTGGCGCCGAAGTACGAACCCGCGGCGGTCGCCAGCGCGAAGAACCAGGCGTGCAGCGAGAACTGCGGAATACCGGTGAAAAACGCCGCCAGGTTGCAACCCATCGCCAGGCGCGCGCCGAAGCCGGCGATAATGCCGCCCAGCAGCGCCTGCACGATGCGAATGCGGTGCTGCGGCTGGCGCAGTTTGATGTTGTTGGCCCACAGCGCGGCGGCGATGCAGCCGGCGAACATACCGATGATCATGCGCCCGTCGATGCGCTCCAGCGGCGTGCCCTGCAGGCCGATAACCTTGAAATAGCCCCACTGCTCAGGGTGCAGGCCGAACCACTGCAGCACATGGCCGCCCCAGCGCGTGAATTCGCCGGTCACCGCCCAGAAGGTGCCGGTCATGCCGAAGTAGTAGGTAGAAAGGATCCCGGCGGCGATCACCGCCGGCAGCGGTGCCCAAAAGCGCACCAGGTATTGAGATTTGAACTGCTGCCAACTCATGGCATCTCCCGTGCATATCATCCATAAGAAAAAACCTTATGAATGATACGCCATTCAGGGGCGTTTGACGGCAACTTTCAGGCATAAAAAAACCAGCCCGCAGGCTGGTTTTTCAGAGCGCTTCACCGCGAACAGTGAATCAGCGATTACGCGTCGCCGAAACGACGACGTGGTGCGGCAGGTGCTGCGTCATCACGGCGTGGCGCTGGCTTACCGTCACGGTTGAAGTTACCGCCACGACGCTCGCCGCCGTTACCGCCTTCACGACGTTCGCCGAAGGAACGACGTGGGCCGCCTTCGCGACGTTCGCCGTTGAACGGACGACCGTTGCCGTTGCCACGACGCTCGCCGCCGTTGCCACCGTCACGACGCTCGCGACGTTCGAACGGCTGTGCATCGCCCAGCAGCTGCATGTTCATCGGCTTGTTCAGGATGCGGGTGCGAGTGAAGTGATTCAGGATCTCGCCCGGCATGCCTTTTGGCAGCTCGATGGTGGAGTGGGAAGCGAACAGCTTGATGTTACCGATGTAACGGCTGCTGATGTCGCCTTCGTTAGCGATAGCGCCAACGATGTGACGGACTTCTACGCCATCGTCACGGCCCACTTCGATGCGGTACAGCTGCATTTCGCCAACGTCACGACGTTCGCGACGCGGACGGTCGCCGTCACGGCTGTCGCGACGGTCGCCACGATCACCGCGACGATCGTCACGGTCGTTGAACTCGCGACGCTGACGCGGCTTGAAGACCGGATCCGGCGGCAGGATCAGCGGACGTTCGCCCTGTGCCATTTTCAGCAGCGCTGCGGCCAGGGTTTCCATATCCAGCTCTTCTTCCGGCTGCAGTTTGGTCAGCAGTGCGCGGTACAGATCCAGATCGCTGCTTTCCAGCTGCTGCTGAACTTTTGCGGCGAACTTGGCCAGACGACGCTCACCCAGCAGTTCTGCGTTCGGCAGTTCCACTTCCGGGATGGTCAGCTTCATGGTGCGTTCAATGTTGCGCAGCAGGCGGCGTTCGCGGTTTTCCACGAACAGCAGCGCGCGGCCGGCGCGGCCCGCACGACCGGTACGGCCGATACGGTGAACGTAAGACTCGGAGTCCATCGGGATGTCATAGTTGACAACCAGGCTGATGCGCTCAACGTCCAGGCCACGGGCCGCAACGTCGGTCGCGATCAGGATATCCAGACGACCGTCTTTCAGACGCTCCAGGGTCTGCTCACGCAGCGCCTGGTTCATGTCGCCGTTCAGCGCGGCGCTGCTGTAACCGCTGCGCTCCAGCGCTTCGGCCACTTCCAGGGTCGCGTTCTTGGTACGGACGAAGATGATCGCCGCGTCAAAATCTTCAGCTTCCAGGAAACGCACCAGCGCTTCGTTTTTACGCATGCCGTAGACCGACCAGTAGCTCTGGCTGATGTCCGGACGGGTGGTCACGCTGGACTGGATGCGCACTTCCTGCGGCTCTTTCATGAAGCGGCGGGTGATGCGACGGATCGCTTCCGGCATGGTGGCGGAGAACAGCGCGGTCTGATGTTCAGCCGGGATCTCAGCCATGATGGTTTCTACGTCTTCGATAAAGCCCATGCGCAGCATTTCGTCGGCTTCATCCAGCACCAGACCGCTCAGGTTAGAGAGGTTCAGGGTGCCGCGCTTCAGGTGGTCCAGCAGGCGGCCTGGGGTACCCACAACGATTTGCGGGCCCTGGCGCAGAGCGCGCAGCTGCACGTCGTAACGCTGGCCGCCGTACAGGGCTACCACGTTGACGCCGTTCATGTGTTTGGAGAAATCGGTCATCGCTTCAGCAACCTGAACCGCCAGTTCGCGGGTCGGTGCCAGCACCAGGATCTGAGGTGCTTTCAGGTCTGCCTGCAGGTTGTGCAGCAGCGGCAGCGAGAACGCTGCAGTTTTACCACTACCGGTCTGTGCCATGCCCAGCACGTCGCGGCCGTTCAACAGGTGAGGAATACACTCAGCCTGGATCGGAGATGGTTTTTCATAGCCCAGATCGTTCAGGGCGGAAATGATTGGAGCAGACAGCCCCAGATCAGCAAAAGAGGTTTCAAACTCAGTCGTCATGTACACGTGCCTCATTAATAATGGCAGCCAGTCTACATAACTCGTCGAGAAAATTTTCAGTCATTTTCATTGAAAAGTGTGAACCGGCTCAAATTAGATTATAAAACGAACAAAAAAGCCCTCGCCCGTGAAGGCGATAACTTTGGTTAAAAACCAATGTCCATCAGGCTGATAGGTGTTCGTCAGCTATTGCTGGTCCGATTCCGATAGGTCGTCTTGCTCTTGGCCCAAAAGCGCCAATTCCAACAATGCATAGCGGTGCTCAACAAAGTTGTGAACGTTGTTAGACACCGTCAGTTTGAACAGCGCCGAAGCGGTGTCCTTGTCCCCCAGACTCAGGTAGTGTTTACCCAAATAGAAGTCAGTTTCACTGAGATGCTCAGCGAGCGAAGTGTTATCCGTTGCATCTGCCTTGAGGCGTTCCATCAGCGTTTTTTCGCTGATCTTGCCCAGGTAGAATTCGACAATATTCCATCCCCATTGCCCTCTGTCCGCTTTGTCATAGCGCTGCTGAAGCGCTACCTCGGCCTTCTTGGGATCGATTTCTCGCTCCACCAGATACAGCCATAACGAACGGAAGGGATCGTTTGGGTCGTCTTGATAAAACGCCTGCAGATCATCCTGCGCCAACGGGAAGCGGCCGCCATAATACAGTGCGATGCCCCGGTTTAAACGCGCGTAATTGTAAGTTGGATCAAGCTCTAGTACAGAATCAAACGCTTCATAGGCAGCATCAAAATTGCCTGCCTGCGTTAAGTAAATGCCCAGGTAGTTGAAAACTTCCGGCATGTCGGGACGTATCGCCAGCGCCTGCGAGAAATCATTGCGCGCTAATGCACGTAACCCGAGGCTATCATACAGCACACCGCGCTCATATAAAAGCTGTGCGCGTTCGTCGTCCGTCAGTGCCCGGCTGGCAAGAATTTGTTCCATGCGCGCCAGGATCACTTCCTGCTGCAACGTTGGCTGCAACGGGATTGCCAAAACTTCGTCTTTACGCCAATCATGGTTGCTGCATCCTGCCAGCATGAGTGCTGTCGCAACGTAACACCAGCGCAAGAAAGGCTTCATTTCCCACTCCCGAAGACAAACATTGGATGAACGTCCTGTCCTCCGTTTGCTAAAACGCGGGCATCCTACCCGCGCGATACGAACAGCTCCCAACCCCATGGTGGGGAGCTGTAAAACTATCTATACAGTTATTCTGCTTCAGGCGCAGGTGAACCCGCTTCCGGCGCCATCGCTTCTTTGATGCTCAGACGCACGCGGCCCTGACGGTCAACTTCCAGCACCTTAACCGGCACTTCCTGACCCATCTGCAGATAGTCGGTCACTTTCTCGACGCGCTTGTCGGCGATCTGAGAAATGTGTACCAGACCTTCTTTACCACCGCCGATAGCGACGAACGCGCCGAAATCAACGATACGGGTCACTTTACCCTGATAGATACGGCCCACTTCGATCTCTGCCGTGATCTCTTCGATACGACGGATAGCGAATTTCGCCTTCTCACCGTCGGTCGCAGCGATTTTAACTGTACCATCATCTTCGATTTCGATGGTAGTGCCAGTCTCTTCGGTCAGTGCGCGGATAACGGAACCGCCCTTACCGATCACGTCTTTGATTTTATCCGGGTTGATGCGGATAGTATGAATACGCGGTGCGAATTCGGAGATATCGCCGCGCGGGGTGCTGATAGCCTGTTCCATCACGCCCAGGATGTGCAGACGCGCGCCCTTGGCCTGGTTCAGAGCCACCTGCATGATTTCGCGGGTGATGCCTTCGATTTTGATGTCCATCTGCAGCGCGGTGATACCGTCGCGGCTACCGGCCACTTTGAAATCCATGTCGCCCAGGTGATCTTCGTCACCCAGAATGTCGGACAGAACCACAAAGTTATCGGCTTCTTTCACCAGGCCCATCGCGATACCCGCAACGGCAGCCTTGATTGGCACGCCAGCGTCCATCAGCGCCAGAGACGCGCCGCACACGGAAGCCATGGAAGAAGAACCGTTGGATTCGGTGATTTCAGACACCACGCGAACGGTGTACGGGAAATCTTCTGGTTTAGGCATCATAGCCAATACGCCGCGTTTCGCCAGGCGACCGTGACCGATTTCACGACGCTTAGGTGAACCGACCATGCCGGTTTCGCCCACGGAGTACGGAGGGAAGTTGTAGTGGAACAGGAAGCTGTCGGTCTTTTCGCCCATCAGCTCGTCCAGGTTCTGTGCGTCGCGCGCGGTGCCCAGGGTCGCGGTAACCAGCGCCTGAGTTTCGCCACGGGTGAACAGCGCGGAACCGTGGGTGCGCGGCAGTACGCCGGTGCGCACGTCCAGGCCACGGATCATGTCTTTTTCACGGCCGTCGATACGCGGCTCGCCACGCAGTACGCGGCTGCGCACCACGTTTTTCTCGACGTTGCCCAGGATGTCTTGAATTTCAGAGGCATCCAGAGTCTCGTCCTGCGCCAGCAGGGTTTCAACGACGCTGTCTTTGATCGCGTCAACCTGAGCGTAGCGCTCTTGTTTTTCGGTGATGTGGTAAGCGTCGCCCAGGCGAGCTTCGGCCAGTTCGGCCACGCGCGCGTGCAGCGCTTCGTTGACCGCAGGCGCCTGCCAATCCCACTTCGGCTTGCCGGCTTCGGCAACCAGCGCGTTGATGTTTTCGATAACCACTTGCTGCTGGTCGTGGCCGAACACCACGGCGCCCAGCATCTGGTCTTCGCTCAGCACGTCCGCTTCGGATTCAACCATCAGCACCGCACCCGCAGTACCGGCAACCACCAGATCCAGACGGCTTTCTTTCAGTTCGTCAGTCGTTGGGTTCAGTACGTACTGGTCGTTGATGTAACCCACGCGCGCTGCGCCGATTGGGCCGTTGAACGGAATACCGGACAGGCTCAGGGCCGCGGAAGCACCGATCATCGCAACGATGTCCGGGTTCACCTGCGGGTTAACGGAAACCACGGTCGCGATCACCTGAACTTCGTTCAGGAAGCTGTCCGGGAACAGTGGGCGGATCGGACGGTCAATCAGACGGGAAGTCAGCGTCTCGCCTTCGCTCGGACGGCCTTCGCGACGGAAGAAGCTGCCCGGGATACGGCCGGCGGCGTAAGTACGCTCTTGGTAGTTAACGGTCAGCGGGAAGAAGCTCTGGCCCGGCTTGGCTTTTTTCTGGCCAACGACGGTAACGAAGACGGCGGTGTCATCCATGCTCACCATAACGGCAGCGGTGGCTTGACGAGCCATCATCCCGGTTTCGATGGTGACGGTATGCTGGCCATACTGGAATTTGCGAATGATCGGTGTCAGCAAAATTATATCCTTGATTAGCGGCGCGCAATCGCATTGACGACTCGACACGCCTGTGACTCGATTTGCCTTCTCACTACATCCTCGCGACTAATGACAATCCTTATCTCAGGCAGGAGATAAAGCCTCTCATTAGCCGCGCGAACCTCTGTAACGGAAGAACCTGTTTGGAAACATCAGTAATACATTAACCTGATTTGCTTATGCTTCCTAGAAGAAAGGGGCCAAAATAGGCCCCTTTCCACTGAAACTTGCTAGATTAGCGACGCAGACCCAGACGCTCGATCAGGCTGGTGTAACGTGCTACATCTTTACGCTTCAGGTAGTCCAGCAGCTTACGACGCTGAGAAACCATACGCAGCAGACCACGACGGCTGTGGTGATCTTTTTTGTGCTCGGAGAAGTGGCCTTGCAGATGGTTGATCTGCGCAGTCAGCAGGGCAACCTGAACTTCGGTAGAACCGCTGTCGTTAGTACCACGACCGAAATCAGCTACGATTTGAGCTTTAGCTTCAACACTTAGAGACATTGTAATACTCCAGATTATAGATAATAAAAACAGGCGCCGATCTCTAATTCAGCAACCCAATGCATAAGCTGCGCCATTCTACTCTTAGCGCAGTGCGATCGCAAGGCGACGCAGTGCCCCGCCGTCAGTCGAAATGCTCGACCACCAGGCGGCGCGGCGCCACGCGACCGTCCTCGGCGATGTCGCCAACGCCGATGAATTTCCGCTCTTCACCCTCGGTGATACGCACCAGGCCGGAAGCCGGCGCGCCGGCCACTTGCACCGGTTGCCCCTGCTTGACGTAGCCCGCCACCACCGGCAGCAAATTCACTTCCGGATAGTTCTCAACCGGGCTGTCCATCGGCATCAGCAGCGGATCGAGCAGTTCGCCGGGCGCGATGTCTTGTTCCTGCGCCTGCGCCAGCAAAGCGTTCAGCTGTTCCAGCGTCACCATGCGCGCGATCGGATAAGTCGCCACCTGCAGGCGGCGCAGATAGATCACGTGCGCGCCGCAGCCCAGCAGCTCGCCGAGATCGTCGGTGATGGTGCGGATGTAGGTGCCTTTCGAGCAGTGGATCTCCAGCTCCAGCTCATCCCCTTCCCAGCGGATAAACTGCAGTTCGTACACCGTGATGCTGCGCGCTTCGCGCGGCACTTCAATCCCCTGGCGCGCATACTCGTAGAGTTTCTTGCCCTGGTATTTCAGCGCCGAATACATCGACGGCACCTGCTGGATATCGCCGCGGAAGGTGTCCAGCGCCGCGTCGAGCTGCGCCTGGGTAAAATTCACCGGGCGCACCTGCACGATCTGGCCGTCGGCGTCGGAGGTATCGGTACGCTGCCCCAGCTTGGCGAT
Organism: Serratia sp. 121840015-1; assembly: GCF_053627655.1. Taxonomy (NCBI): domain Bacteria; kingdom Pseudomonadati; phylum Pseudomonadota; class Gammaproteobacteria; order Enterobacterales; family Yersiniaceae; genus Serratia; species Serratia sp. 121840015-1. Next base: position 142,399 of record NZ_JBSEYF010000002.1, on the reverse strand, counting down.
CACCCGATAACGCTTGTCGGAGTCGAGCAGGTATTGCGAAAACTTGGTCGCTTCGCCCAGGCAGATAGGCAGCATGCCGGTCGCCAACGGATCGAGCGCGCCGGTGTGGCCCGCTCGGTTGGCGTTGTACAGGCGTTTTACTTTTTGCAGCGCATCGTTGGATGACAAGCCCTGCGGCTTGTCCAGCAACAGCACGCCGTGGATATCACGGCCGCGGCGACGAGGGCGACTCATTAATCCTCCTTGTCATCGCCTGAGGCGGAACGGCGCTCGGCGTCGTTCTTCACCACGTTGGTCACCAGGTTGGACATGCGCATGCCTTCCACCAGGGAGTTGTCGTAGGCGAAGGTCAGCTCCGGCACCACGCGCAGGCGCATCGCTTTGCCCAGCAGGGTGCGGATGTAGCCGGAAGCGTCCTGCAACGCTTTAATGCCGTTGGTGACCAGATCCGGATCGTGGTTCTCGGTCAGCACGTTCAGGAAGGTGACGTAAACCTTGGCATACGCCAGGTCGCGGGACACTTCCACGCCGGAAACGGTCGCCATGCCGACGCGCGGATCTTTCACTTCACGCTGCAGAATGATCGCAATCTCTTTCTGCATCTCTTGCGCCACGCGTTGACCGCGGCTGAATTCTTTTGCCATTTTGGATTCTCCAGACAAATCGGGGGGCACAAAGGCCCCCCGTAAACAGATATAAGCAGATGTGCAATCGTTAAGCGATGGTGCGTTGGATCTCAATGATTTCGAACACTTCGATCATGTCGCCGACGCGCACGTCGTTATAGTTCTTAACGCCGATACCACATTCCATGCCGTTACGGACTTCGTTAACGTCATCTTTGAAGCGGCGCAGGGATTCCAGCTCGCCTTCATAGATAACCACGTTGTCGCGCAGTACGCGGATTGGGTTGTGACGCTTGATGGTCCCTTCGGTAACCATACAGCCGGCGATAGCACCGAACTTAGGCGATTTGAACACGTCGCGCACTTCGGCCAGGCCGATGATCTGCTGCTTGTATTCCGGCGCCAGCATACCGCTCATCGCCTGCTTCACTTCGTCGATCAAGTTATAGATCACAGAGTAGTAACGCAGATCCAGGCTTTCCGCTTCGATTACGCGGCGCGCAGAAGCGTCGGCACGCACGTTGAAGCCCAGGATGATGGCGTTGGAAGCCGCAGCCAGCGTCGCGTCGGTTTCGGTGATACCACCTACGCCGGAGCCGACAATCTTCACCTTCACTTCGTCGGTGGAGAGTTTCAGCAGCGAGTCGCTGATCGCTTCGCAAGAACCCTGTACGTCGGACTTCAGTACGATGTTCAGCTCGGACACTTCGCCGTCGGTCATGTTGGCGAACATGTTTTCCAGCTTGGACTTCTGCTGACGCGCCAGTTTGACTTCGCGGAACTTGCCCTGACGGTACAGCGCCACTTCACGCGCTTTCTTCTCGTCACGCACCACGGTCGCTTCGTCACCCGCTGCAGGCACGCTGGACAGACCCAGGATTTCCACAGGGATAGACGGACCGGCGGAGGTCACTTCACGGCCCAGCTCGTCGCGCATCGCACGCACACGGCCGTATTCGAAGCCGCACAGGACGATATCGCCCTTGTTCAGCGTACCTTCCTGAACCAGCACGGTAGCCACAGGGCCACGGCCTTTATCCAGGAAGGACTCGATCACCACGCCGCTCGCCATGCCGCTGCGAACCGCTTTCAGCTCCAGCACTTCGGCCTGCAGCAGGATAGCCTGCAGCAGCTCGTCGATACCGGTACCGGCTTTCGCGGACACGTGGACGAACTGCGCTTCGCCGCCCCACTCTTCCGGCATAACGCCGTACTGAGACAGTTCCTGCTTAACGCGGTCCGGATCGGCTTCCGGCTTGTCGATTTTGTTCACCGCAACCACCAACGGCACCTGCGCCGCTTTCGCGTGCTGGATAGCTTCGATGGTCTGTGGCATCACGCCGTCGTCGGCCGCCACCACCAGAACCACGATGTCAGTCGCCTGAGCACCGCGAGCACGCATCGAGGTAAACGCGGCGTGGCCCGGGGTATCCAGGAAGGTGATCATGCCGTTCTCGGTTTCTACGTGGTAGGCACCGATGTGCTGGGTAATGCCGCCGGCTTCGCCCGCCGCCACTTTGGTGGAGCGGATGTAGTCCAGCAGAGAGGTTTTACCGTGGTCAACGTGGCCCATGATGGTCACGACCGGCGCGCGCGGCTCGGCCGCAGCGCCCGTATCACGGTCGCTCATCAGCGCTTCTTCCAGCTCGTTTTCACGACGCAGGATAACTTTGTGGCCCATCTCTTCGGCAACCAGCTGTGCGGTTTCCTGATCGATAACCTGGTTGATGGTGGCCATGGCGCCCAGCTTCATCATCACTTTGATGACCTGAGAACCTTTTACCGCCATCTTGTTGGCCAGCTCGGCCACGGTGATGGTTTCGCCGATCACCACGTCACGGTTAACCACCTGCGCCGGCTTGTTGAAGCCCTGCTGCAGAGCGCTAGGCTTGCGTTTGCCTTTACCGCCACGGGTAACGGCACGCGCTTCTTCGCGGTCCGCTTTGGACTCGGACAGCTTGTTGCCTTTCTTCTGCTTGGTGGCTTTGCCGCCGCGGGTGCGGCTGCGACGATCGCCTTCAACTTTGGCGTCGTTCTCGTCTTCTGCGGCACGGGCGTGCTGAGAGGTGGTCACGTGATAGTCGGCGCTTTCAACCGCGGCGCTTGCCGCGTCTGCCTGGGCCCACTTCTCGCCGTTCTCTTCGGCCATGCGACGGGCTTCTTCCGCCACGCGCTTGGCTTCCTCTTCAACCTTGCGGCGCACTTCCTCTTCCGCTTTGCGTTTCAGTTCAGCGGCTTCGGCTTCACGGCGTGCTTTTTCCGCCTGAGCTGGCTTGGTCATTTCGTCGGTATGTTGATTGGTCACTTTTTCTTTTTCCGCTGAATTACGCTTAGCAATCTCCGCGGCCTCACGTTTGGCTTGCTCTTCGGCAGCGCGCTTCGCTTCCGCTTCGCGTTTTGCGAGCTCTTCCGCTTCGCGCCGTGCCTGCTCTTCCGCTTCACGCTGTGCCTGCTCTGCCGCTTCAGCCAACTGGGCTTCCTGCGTATCGCGATTTACATAAGTGCGTTTCTTGCGGACCTCAATTTGCACCGATTTACTTTTACCGCCGGTGCTCGGGATATTCAAGGTGCTGCGCGTTTTGCGCTGCAAAGTGAGTTTACCCGGCGCGCTGCCGTGTTCACGGTTCAGGTGCGCCAGCAATGTTTCTTTTTCTTGCTGGGTAACAGAGTCCGACTCGGACTTGTTGATCCCTGCATCAGCAAACTGCTGTACCAGGCGATCAACCGGAGTCTGAATCTCTGCTGCCAGCGATTTTACGGTTACATCTGTCGTCATGCTGTTCCTTCCTGCTACAGTTATTACGCGTTGTCGCCAAACCAACAGATATTGCGTGCAGCCATGATCAGCTCACCGGCTTGCTCGTCGCTAAGCCCTTCAATATCAGCCAGATCGTCAACACCCTGCTCGGCAAGATCTTCCAGCGTACAAACCCCACGCGCGGCCAGTTTAAAGGCCATGCTGCGCTCAAGACCCGGCAGGTTGAGCAAATCGTCGGCCGGTTTGTTGTCGCCCAGGCTTTCTTCTTGTGCCAGGGCCAGCGTGGTCAATGCAGCTTTGGCGCGTTCGCGCAATGCTTCAACCGTATCTTCATCCAGACCGTCGATTTCCAACAGCTCTTTGATCGGCACGTAGGCCAGCTCTTCCAGCGTGGAGAAGCCTTCTTCAACCAGTACGGTGGCGAAATCTTCGTCGATATCAAGATACTTGGTGAAGGTATCAATAGCGGCATGAGCCTCGGCCTGGTGCTTGGCCTGCAGGTCGTCCGCCGTCATCACGTTCAGTTCCCAACGATCGTCGCCGCGGTGTTGTTTCAGCAGCTGGGAAGCCAAACGCACGTTTTGGCCGTTACGGCCGATCGCCTGCGCCAGGTTGCTGGCTTCAACGGCGATATCCATGGTGCAGTTATCTTCGTCTACCACGATCGACGCGACGTCGGCCGGCGCCATGGCGTTGATGACGAATTGCGCTGGGTTATCATCCCACAGGATGATGTCGATGCGTTCGCCGCCGAGCTCGCTCGACACGGCCTGAACGCGCGCACCGCGCATACCTACGCAGGCGCCGACCGGGTCGATGCGCTTGTCGTTGGTTTTCACTGCAATTTTCGCGCGGGAGCCAGGATCGCGGGCTGCCGCTTTAATTTCAATCACTTCTTCGCCGATTTCCGGCACTTCGATGCGGAACAGTTCTTTCAGCATTTCCGAGCTGGAACGGCTGACGAACAGCTGCGCGCCGCGAGCTTCAGGACGCACGGCGTACAGTACGCCGCGAATGCGGTCGCCCGGACGGAAGTTTTCGCGCGGCAGCATGTCTTCACGGCCAATCACCGCTTCGGCGTTGTTGCCCAGATCCAGCGCGATGCTGTCACGGTTCACTTTCTTCACCACGCCGGTGACGATCTCACCTTCGTGTTCACGGAAAGCGTCGACCACCATCGCACGCTCGGCTTCGCGCACTTTCTGCACGATAACCTGCTTGGCGGTTTGGGTGGTGATACGGTCGAAGGTCACGGACTCGATCTGATCTTCGACGTAGCCGCCGAGCTCGATGCTCGGGTCTTCAAACTGAGCGGCTTCCAGCGTGATTTCACGCGTTGGCTGAGTCACTTCATCTACGGCGACCCAACGGCGGAAGGTATCGAAATCGCCGGTTCTGCGGTCAATGCTGACGCGCACGTCGATTTCCTGCTCGTATTTTTTCTTGGTTGCGGTGGCTAATGCAGTTTCCAGCGCTTCGAAAATCTTCTCGCGCGGAAGGGATTTTTCATTGGAAACTGCTTCAACAACAGCCAGAATCTCTTTGTTCATCCTAGTTGCCTCTTCCAAACTTTAAAAGTGGGGTACCAGGTTCGCTTTCTGGATGTTGCTCAGCGCGAACACTTCATCTTTCCCTTCCACAGTAACCGTGATCATCTCGCCTTCGACAGACTTGATAATACCCTGCCACTTGCGACGGTTTTGTACCGCCATGCGCAGGACCAGGCTGACTTCTTCACCGAGGAAACGCGTATAGTGCTCAGCGGTGAACATCGGGCGATCAAGGCCAGGAGAGGAGACTTCCAAGTTGTAAGCGACCGTGATTGGATCTTCGACGTCCAATACAGCGCTGACCTGGTGGCTGACATCAGCGCAATCATCAACATTGATGCCGTTATCACTATCAATATAGATGCGGAGCGTCGATTGGCGCGCACGAATGAATTCGATGCCTACAAGCTCAAAGCCCAACGCTTCTACCGGTGCCGAAAGCATCTCTGTTAACTGTTGCTCTAATGTGGACAAGCCCACCCCCAAGACATAAAAAAAGGGCTAAATAGCCCAGTGATTCTGTTGCCAAATAACAAAAAACCCCGAAAAATCGGGGCTTTATGCAACTGGACCCTGTTTGCCGCTAGGCGGCCTCGGTACAACTTTCGAGCAAGTGTCATTTTCAAATGTTGATCGAGAAAAGCGGGTTTCAATCGAAAAGTGTATTTGAAAATAAACACTTAAAGGAAAGTGGTTGCGGGGGCCGGATTTGAACCGACGACCTTCGGGTTATGAGCCCGACGAGCTACCAGGCTGCTCCACCCCGCGTCCGAAAACGTGGCAAATACTACGCCGATAATCGCAAAATTGCAAGTTATCTCTGGGATTTGGTACCGAGGATGGGACTCGAACCCACAAGCCCGTTAGGGCACTACCACCTCAAGGTAGCGTGTCTACCAATTCCACCACCTCGGTACTGATTCTTACTGCTAACGGCCGTTGTTCTTTCGAGTTCACAACCACCGTTTTCAAACTTTGTTGCGGCTTACTGCGGGATATCGCTGCTCGGCTTGGCAGGTGCTGCCGGCGCGGTTGTCTGCTCAGTTTTCACTGGCTGACCCAGGTTTTCCCACTCGCTGCCTTTCTTGCTTTGGTTGCTGCTGAGGTTGCCCAGAATCAGGCTGATGACGAAGAACAGCGTCGCCAGCACAGCAGTCATGCGGGTCATAAAGTTACCGGAACCACTCGAACCGAACAACGTGCCTGATGCACCTGCTCCGAAAGAGGCTCCCATATCAGCGCCTTTACCTTGCTGCAGCATAATCAGAGCGACCAGCCCGATTGAGATCAGCAGGAAAATTACCAGAAGAGCTTCGTACATAGTAGTACCCGTATCCTTGCGGCCTCACCGCATGCCAAATGCTTCACACTCATCAAGCAGGCGTTTTTATAAACTGCCTACTGAAGCGGGTGTGAATACTAACCAAAGCCGCCAACCCGCGCAAGGGCAATTTGCAGCCGCCGGCGCGTTTGCGGAAAAAAACGCCAACAATCGCCTCTCCGGGCTCAGCTTTGCCGAGCCCGGCGGCTAACTGTCTGTTTTAACCAGCGGATTTCACCGCGTCGGCGATGCGATGCGCCAGCGCGGTCACCTGCTGTTCGTCCTCGCCTTCCACCATCACGCGGATCAGCGGTTCGGTGCCCGATTTGCGCAGCAGCACCCGGCCGCGGCCGGCCAGTTCGGCTTCCACCTGCTCGGTGACTTTACGCACCGCGTCGGACTCCAGCGGGTTGTGATCGCCGGCGAAGCGCACGTTGACCAGGATCTGCGGCAGCAGCTTCATGCCGCTGCACAGGTCATGCAGGCTCATGTGGTTGCGCACCATGGCGGTCAGCACCTGCAGCCCGGCCACGATGCCGTCGCCGGTGGTGGTTTTGTCCAGCAGGATCACATGGCCGGAGTTTTCCGCACCGATGCGCCAACCCAGCTCCTGCAGCTTCTCCAGCACGTAACGGTCACCCACTTTGGCGCGAGCGAACGGAATGCCCAGCTGTTTCAGCGCCAGCTCCAGTCCCATATTGCTCATCAGGGTGCCGACTGCGCCGCCGCGCAGCTGGCCCTGACGCAGGCCTTCACGGGCGATGATGTACAGGATCTGATCGCCGTCCACCTTGTTGCCCAGATGGTCCACCATCATCACGCGATCGCCGTCGCCGTCGAACGCCAGGCCCACGTGCGCTTTTTCCTTGAGTACGCGCTCCTGCAGCTGACGCACGTCGGTAGCGCCGCATTTTTCGTTGATGTTCATGCCGTCCGGCTCAACGCCGATGGCGATCACCGTGGCGCCCAGCTCGCGCAGCACGCTCGGCGCGATGTGGTAAGTCGCCCCGTTGGCGCAGTCAACCACGATTTTCAGCCCCTTCAGGCTCAGCTCGCTCGGGAAGGTGCCTTTGCAAAATTCGATGTAGCGGCCGGCGGCGTCGATGATGCGGCTGGCTTTACCCAGCTCGGCGGACTCCACGCAGGTCAGCGGCTTTTCCATCTCGGCTTCGATCGCTTCTTCGACGTTGTCCGGCAGCTTGGCGCCGTCGATCGAGAAGAACTTGATGCCGTTGTCATAAAACGGGTTATGCGACGCGGAGATGACGATGCCGGCTTCGGCGCGGAAGGTGCGCGTCAGATAAGCCACCGCCGGGGTGGGCATCGGCCCGGTGAAGGAGGCGGACAATCCTGCGGCCGCCAGGCCGGCCTCCAGCGCGGACTCCAGCATATAGCCGGAGATGCGCGTGTCCTTACCGATGATGATTTTGCGCGAACCGTGACGCGCCAGCACTTTACCCGCCGCCCAGCCCAGCTTCAGCACGAAGTCCGGCGTGATGGGGCTGTCCCCGACCTTGCCACGGATGCCGTCGGTGCCAAAATATTTGCGCTCGCTCATGTCTCTACTGTCCCTTAGCTGAAAGTGTTGCCTCGACGACACGCATCGCCTCGACGGTTTCTTTAACGTCATGCACTCTGACAATCTGCGCGCCCTGCATCGCTGCGATCACCGCGCAGGCCACGCTGCCGATAACCCGTTGATCCGGCGGCACGTTCAGCAGTTGTCCTATCATCGATTTGCGCGACATGCCGACCAGCAGCGGCAAACCGAAACGATGAAACTCCGACAACCGGGCCAGAAGCTGATAGTTGTGCGCCAAATTTTTACCGAAACCGAAGCCTGGGTCGAGCAGCAATTTCTGATTTGTTATCCCCGCCTCGTTGCAGCGCCGAATATGGTGCTCGAAAAACGCCTGAACGTCAGCGATCAGATCGTCGTAATGCGGCGCCTGCTGCATGGTGCGCGGCTGCCCTTGCATGTGCATCAGGCAAACCGGCAGGCCGCTTTCCGCCGCCGCCGCGAGAGCACCTGGCTCCTGCAGCGAGCGAATGTCGTTGATCAGGTGTGCGCCGGCGTGCGCCGATTCGCGGATCACGCCCGCTTTCGAGGTATCGACCGAGATGAAGACTTCGAAGCGCTGCGCCAGCGCTTCCACCACCGGCACGACCCGTTCCAATTCTTCCTCTTCACTCACCTCCGCCGCCCCCGGCCGGGTCGATTCACCGCCGATGTCGATCATCGTGGCACCGGCCGAAATCAGCGCATGCGCGTGCAGCAGCGCCTGGTTCAGGGTGTTGTGGCGGCCGCCGTCGGAAAACGAATCCGGCGTCACGTTGAGGATACCCATCACCTGCGGATGGGAGAGGTTGAGCGTCATGTCGCGCACGGTTAACTGCATGGTTGGTCCACCTTACTGTTGCCTGGTTCACTGCCCGCCGGGCAAAAAAAACCCCGGCGTACCGGGGTTTGATGTTATTACACAGCCGCTGTTACTTGTCGAGCTGTTCGGACATGGTGTTGCCCGGCGTTGGGGTACGCGGCTCATCTACCGGCGTCGGGGCTTTCGGGGTGCCGCCGTTGTCGGAGCTGTTGCCTTTGTTCGCATCGTCCCAACCCGCCGGCGGACGCACGTCTTTGCGGTTCATCAGATCGTCGATCTGCGGCGCATCGATGGTTTCGTACTTCATCAGCGCATCCTTCATCGAGTGCAGGATGTCCATGTTTTCCATCAACAGCGAGCGAGCACGCGTGTAGTTACGCTCGATCAGCGACTTCACTTCCTGGTCGATGATGCGCGCGGTTTCATCCGACATGTGCTTCGCCTTGGCCACGGAACGGCCCAGGAACACTTCGCCCTCTTCTTCCGCATACAGCAGCGGCCCCAGCTTCTCGGAGAAGCCCCATTGGGTCACCATGTTGCGGGCGATGGAGGTCGCCACTTTGATGTCGTTCGACGCACCGGTAGAGACTTTTTCCGGCCCGTAGATGATCTCTTCCGCCAGACGGCCGCCATACAGAGTGGAGATTTGGCTCTCCAGCTTCTGACGGCTGGCGCTGATCGCATCCCCTTCCGGCAGGAAGAAGGTCACGCCGAGCGCACGGCCACGAGGAATGATCGTCACCTTGTGTACCGGATCGTGTTCAGGAACCAGGCGGCCAATGATGGCGTGGCCCGCTTCGTGATACGCGGTCGACTCTTTCTGCGCTTCGGTCATCACCATGGAGCGACGTTCCGCACCCATCATGATCTTGTCTTTGGCTTTCTCGAACTCCACCATCGACACCACGCGCTTGTTGCCGCGGGCAGCGAACAGCGCCGCTTCGTTGACCAGGTTAGCCAGGTCGGCACCGGAGAAGCCCGGCGTTCCGCGCGCAATGACGGAGGCGTCGATGTCGGCAGCCAACGGCACGCGGCGCATGTGCACCTTCAGGATCTGCTCACGGCCACGCACATCCGGCAGCCCGACCACGACCTGACGGTCGAAGCGGCCCGGACGCAGCAGCGCAGGGTCAAGCACGTCAGGACGGTTGGTGGCCGCGATGACGATGATGCCTTCGTTGCCTTCGAAACCGTCCATCTCAACCAGCATCTGGTTCAGAGTCTGCTCGCGCTCATCGTGACCGCCACCCAGGCCGGCGCCACGCTGGCGGCCGACGGCGTCGATTTCATCGATGAAGATGATGCACGGCGCGGCTTTCTTCGCTTGTTCGAACATGTCGCGCACGCGGGATGCACCCACACCGACGAACATTTCGACGAAGTCAGAACCGGAAATGGTGAAGAACGGCACCTTCGCTTCGCCGGCGATCGCTTTCGCCAGCAGCGTTTTACCGGTCCCCGGCGGGCCAACCATCAGCACGCCTTTCGGGATCTTGCCGCCCAATTTCTGGAAACGGCTCGGCTCGCGCAGGTATTCCACCAGTTCGCTCACCTCTTCTTTCGCTTCGTCACAACCGGCGACATCGGCGAAAGTGGTCTTGATCTGGTCTTCCGTCAGCATGCGGGCCTTGCTCTTGCCGAAGGACATCGCGCCCTTGCCGCCGCCGCCCTGCATTTGCCGCATAAAGAAGATCCAGACCCCGATCAGCAACAGCATCGGGAACCAGGAGATAAAGATAGAAGCCAGCAGGCTCGGCTCTTCAGGCGGCTCGCCGACCACTTTCACATTCTTCGTTAACAACGTATCCAGCAACTTAGGATCGTTGACAGGGATGTAGGTCGTGTATTTGTTACTGTCTTTCTTGGTAACGTTAATTTCACGTCCGTTGATTCGCGCTTCGCGAACCTGGTCCTGGGTCAGTTCGGACATGAAGGTAGAGTAATCCACCCTACGGCCATTCGACTCGCTGGGCCCAAAGCTCTGGAATACAGACATCAACACTACCGCGATGACTAACCAGAGAATTAGGTTTTTCGCCATGTCACTCAAGGGATTAACCTCATCTTACAACTGTGTTAACAAACAGCGTTAGGGTACTACAGTTTGCGCCCTGTCGCTACAATGTACACTTCGCGCGAACGGGCGCGGGAAGCGTCTGGCTTACGAATCTTAACCTTCGTAAACAGGGAGCGAATTTCCCGTAGGTACTCGTCAAAGCCATCTCCCTGGAACACCTTCACCAGGAAACTTCCGCCTGGTGCGAGGACATCACGACACATATCCAGCGCCAACTCCACCAGATACATCGACCTTGGAATATCGACCGCCGGGGTGCCACTCATATTCGGGGCCATATCGGACATGACCACCTGAACCTTACTCTCGCCTACTCGTTCCAACAGCGCCTTCAGCACCAGTTCATCACGAAAATCGCCCTGAAGGAAATCGACGCCAACGATAGGATCCATTGGCAAAATATCACAGGCGATGATGCGCCCGGTACCACCGATTTGGGTGACCACATACTGCGACCAGCCGCCCGGTGCGGCACCCAGGTCAACCACGGTCATGCCCGGTTTGAACAGTTTGTCGCTCTGCTGTATTTCATCAAGTTTAAACCAGGCACGGGAACGCAGTCCCTTTTTCTGTGCCTGCTGTACATATTTATCGCTAAAGTGTTCTTGTAACCAGCGACTGGAGCTAGCCGAACGCTTTTTATTAGCCATCTCGTTTTCCAACTATCATAAAAAGAGTCTTATGTCAGGGTCGCTGCTCACGTAGACTCACACCGGTGAAGACCGATTTGGTGATATACATGAGATGGCGGTAGAATGTACCGTTTTCAATCCCAACTTAAGCAAAAAAGACAATGAATCTGAATAATAAACAAAAACAGCACCTGAAAGGCCTGGCGCATCCGTTAAAACCGGTGGTGATGCTGGGCAATAACGGTCTTACCGAAGGGGTGCTGGCTGAAATTGAACAGGCTCTGGAGCATCATGAGCTGATCAAGGTGAAAATCGCCGCTGAAGATCGCGAAACCAAAACCCTGATCGCCGACGCTATTGTGCGTGAAACGGGCGCCTGCAATGTGCAAGTTATCGGCAGCACGCTTATTCTTTACCGCCCGTCGAAAGAGCGCAAGATCAGTCTACCGCGTTAATAACCATCAGGTTAACGAAAAGGTGCCATGCGCCTGACCAAGATAAAAGGCCGCTTGCGGCCTTTTTCCTATCTTTACAAAACGTTGGCGCATTAATGACCAACGGCCTCGATCAGAGATACTCAACCTTCAGGATCTCATACTCGACGTCGCCGCCAGGGGTTTTGATCACCACCACATCGTCTTGCTCTTTGCCGATCAGGCCGCGCGCCATCGGCGAGTTTACCGAAATCAGATTTTTCTTGAAATCGGCCTCATCGTCGCCAACGATGCGGTAAGTCACTTCTTCTTCACTGTCCAGATTCATCACCGATACGGTGGCGCCGAAGATCACCCGGCCGGTGTTCGGCATCTTGGTGATATCGATCACCTGAGCATTGGACAGCTTGGCTTCGATTTCCTGAATGCGACCTTCGCAGAAACCCTGCTGTTCGCGGGCGGCGTGGTACTCGGCATTCTCTTTCAAATCGCCGTGTTCGCGCGCTTCCGCGATGTCCGCAATGATTTTCGGACGGCGCACGCTTTTCAGATATTCGAGCTCTTCGCGCAGTTTTTCAGCGCCAAACAAGGTCATCGGAATTTGGTTCATCGTATAAATACCTCTAAATCTTTCCTGTTCAAATAACCGTCATCCTGACGTATTCGTATGAAAACACGGTTGGCATACCGCCACCCGCCTCCAGGCGACAAACAAAAGAAACCTGACTCGGAACGGGGCCCAAGCCAAGATCGGTTTTGCATTTTGATACGCATTTTAGCCTAGAGTTCCTTGAGGGTCATCGTTTACTTTTTCCCTGATTGCACCGTAGTATGACGGCACGTTATCCAGCTGTTATCCCGAGATTATGCGTTTTTCACGAATTGTCAGTGCATTGGCTTGCGCATTTGTTCTGAATGCGAATGCGGCCCCGGTTGAAGAGTACACACAATATCTGCCTGATGGGGCCAACCTTGCCCTGGTCGTTCAGAAGATCGGCGCCAGCGCGCCGACGATCGATTACCACTCTCAGCAGATGGCGCTGCCGGCCAGTACCCAAAAAGTGCTGACGGCGCTGGCTGCGCTATTGCAACTCGGGCCCGATTACCGTTTCACCACCACGCTGGAGAGCCAGGGCGATATTCGCGACGGCGTGCTGCGCGGCAACCTGATTGCCCGCTTCAGCGGCGATCCGACTTTCAAACGCCAGAGCCTGCGCAATATGGTGGCCGTCCTGAAGAAGCAGGGCGTGCGCCAAATCAGCGGCGACGTGCTGGTCGACACCTCGGTCTTCGCCAGCCATGACAAGGCGCCCGGCTGGCCGTGGAACGATCTGACGCAGTGCTTCAGCGCGCCGCCGGCCGCCGCCATCGTCGATCGCAACTGTTTCTCGGTCTCGCTCTACAGCGCGCCGAACCCGGGCGACATGGCGTTTATCCGCGTCGCCTCCTATTATCCGGTCAATATGTTTAGCCAGGTGCGCACCCTGGCACGCGGCTCCGCTGACGCGCAGTACTGCGAACTGGACGTGGTGCCGGGCGAGCTGAACCGCTTTACCCTGACCGGCTGCCTGACGCAGCGCAGCGAACCGCTGCCGTTGGCCTTCGCCATCCAGGACGGTGCCAGCTACGCGGGCGCCATCCTGAAAGACGAGCTGACGCAGGCCGGCATCCAGATCGACGGACATTTGAAACGCCAGACGCGCCCTGGCATCACCGGCACGGTGATCGCGCAAACCCAGTCAGCGCCGCTGCACGATCTGTTAAAGATCATGCTGAAGAAATCGGACAATATGATCGCCGATACCGTCTTCCGCACCATCGGCCACGAACGCTTCGGCGTGCCGGGCACCTGGCGAGCCGGTTCCGATGCGGTACGGCAGGTGCTGCGCCAGAAGGCCGGCATCGATCTGGGCAATACCATCATCGCCGACGGTTCCGGCCTGTCACGCCACAACCTGCTGGCGCCGGCGACCATGATGCAGGCGCTGCAGTACATCGCGCAGCACGACAACGAGCTGAACTTCATCTCGATGCTGCCGCTGTCCGGTTATGACGGCACCTTGCGCTACCGCGGCGGCCTGCACGAAGCCGGCGTCGACGGCAAAGTGTCGGCCAAGACCGGCGCGCTGCAGGGCGTGTACAACCTGGCGGGCTTCATCACCACCGCCAGCGGCCAGCGCATGGCCTTCGTGCAGTATCTTTCCGGCTACGCCGTACCGCCGGAAGATCAGAAACAGCGCCGCGCACCGCTGGTACGCTTCGAAAGCCGCCTGTATCGGGATATTTACCAAAACAACTGAGGATCGTCATGAAGCTGTTGGTCGTTGAGGATGATGAACTGCTGCAACAGGGGCTGGCGCTGGCGCTGACCGGCGAAGGCTACGTCTGCGACTGCGCCGCCACGGCGGCGGAGGCCAACAGCTTGCTCATCACCAGCCAATACAGCATGGTGATCCTGGATCTCGGCCTGCCGGACATGGACGGCGCCGCGCTGCTGCGGCAGTGGCGCCGCCAGCAGATCGATCTGCCGGTGCTGATCCTGACCGCCCGCGACGCCCTGGAAGATCGCGTCGACGGGCTGGACGCCGGCGCCGACGACTACCTGGTCAAACCCTTCGCGCTGGTTGAACTGCAGGCACGCGTGCGCGCCCTCCTGCGGCGCTACCAGGGCCACAGCGACAATCTGATGCAGGTGGATGACCTGCAGCTGAACCTCTCCAGCCAGCAGGTCTACCTGCAGCAGCAGCCGGTGGAGGTTACGCCGAAAGAGTTCGCCATTCTGGCGCGTCTTATCATGCGTGCCGGCCAAACGGTCAACCGTGAACTCCTGCAGCAGGATCTCTACACCTGGCAAGACGACTTGGGCTCCAACACGCTGGAAGTGCATATCCACAACCTGCGCCGCAAGCTGGGCAAGGATCGCATCCGCACCGTGCGCGGCATCGGCTATCGTCTGGAACCTTCTTCATGATCAGCATGCGCCGCCGCCTGCTGCTGATGCTGGCGCTGATCCTGCTGGTCACGCAGCTCATCAGCGCCTTCTGGCTGTGGCACGAAAGCCAGGAACAGATCAGCTTCCTGGTGGACGAAACCTTGTCCGCCAAAGTGCGCAGCGAGCGCGTCGATACCGAGATAGCCGAGGCCATCGCGTCGCTGCTGGCGCCTTCGCTGATCATGATGATCGTCACGCTGCTGGCGTCATTCTGGGCCATCAGCTGGATCACCCGCCCGCTCAACCAATTGCAGCAGCGGCTGGAAAAGCGCTCTGCCGATAACCTGACGCCGCTGCCAATCAACAGCGACAGCCTGGAAATGGTGGCAGTCACCAATGCGCTCAATCAGCTGTTCTCGCGGCTGGACAACACCATCCAGCAAGAGCGCCTGTTCACCGCCGATGCGGCCCACGAGCTGCGCACGCCGCTGGCCGGCATTCGCCTGCATCTGGAACTGATGGAGAAACAGGGCGTCAAAGGCAGCCAGGCGCTGATCGCCCGCATCGATCAGCTGATGCACACCGTTGAGCAACTGCTGATGCTGTCGCGCGCCGGGCAAGACTTCGCCAGCGGTCATTACCAGCATTTCGATTGGGTGGCCGATGTGATTCAGCCGCTGCAGGAAGAACTCGGCGAAATGACCGCCCAACGCGCGCAGACGCTGGACTGGCAATTGCCGGCCACCGCTGCGGTGAACGGCGATCCGGTGCTGCTGCGGCTGCTGCTGCGCAACCTGGTCGAAAACGCCCACCGTTACGGCCCGGAAGGCGGCGCGATACAGGTGCGGTTAACGCCGCAGGACAGCGGCTATCTGCTGCAGGTCATCGACGATGGCCCGGGGATCAAGGAAGAGATGGTCGGGGAGCTGACGCAGGCGTTTCGCCGCATGGATCAACGCTACGGCGGCAGCGGGCTGGGCTTGAATATCGTGATCCGCATCGTGCAGTTGCACCAGGGGCGTTTGACGCTGGAAAACCGCCGCGATGCCCGCGGCCTGAACGCCCAGTGCTGGCTGCCGGAAAAGGCGCTCAAATAACAAGGGCCCAGCGTTGCTGAGCCCTTTATCACCGAATTACTTCTGGTAAATGATTTCGACGCCTTCGTCGTCGTCTTCGTCCCAGTCGTCATCCCAGTCATCTTCTGCTTCGGCTTCCACTTCCGCGATTTGCTCGCGGTGGTAGTCATCCCACATGAATTCGACTTTTTCCGGCGCGCTTTCTTCGATCGCCATCGCTTTCGGCTGGGTGTTGATGAAGTTCATTACGTCCCAGCACAGCGCGTTGACGCCTTCGCGGTTGGCGGCGGAGATCATGTAGTACTTCCCTTCCCAGCCCATGCCTTCCACAATCGCCTTGGCGCGTTCGGCGGCTTCTTCCTCACCAATCACATCAATTTTGTTGAACACCAGCCAGCGTGGCTTCTGCGCCAGATTTTCGCTGTATTGGTTCAACTCGTTGATGATGACTTTGGCGTTTTCCACCGGATCGGATTCGTCGATCGGCGCGATGTCCACCAGGTGCAGCAGCACGCGGCAACGCTCCAGGTGTTTCAGGAAGCGAATGCCCAGGCCCGCGCCTTCGGATGCGCCCTCGATCAGCCCCGGAATGTCGGCGACCACAAAGCTCTGCTCGTGGTCCATACGCACCACGCCCAGGCTCGGCACCAGCGTGGTAAACGGATAGTCGGCCACCTTCGGCTTGGCGGCGGACACCGCGCGGATGAAGGTCGATTTGCCGGCGTTCGGCAGGCCCAGCATGCCCACATCGGCCAGCAGCAACAGTTCCAGCAACAGGTCGCGCGCTTCGCCAGCGGTACCCAGCGTCTTCTGACGCGGTGCACGGTTGACCGAAGATTTGAAACGGGTGTTGCCCAAGCCATGCCAGCCGCCCTTGGCGACCATCAGCTTTTGCTCGTGGCGGGTCATGTCGCCGAGGATCTCGCCGGTGCCCTGATCCTTCACGCGCGTGCCGACCGGCACCTTGATGATGACGTCTTTCCCGCGTTTACCTGTACAGTCGCGGCTCTGGCCATTCTGGCCGCGCTCGGCGCGGAAAGACTTCTCAAAACGGTAGTCGATCAGGGTGTTGAGGTTCTCGTCCGCCAGCAGGTAGACGTCGCCGCCGTCGCCGCCGTCACCGCCGTCAGGCCCACCGTTCGGGATATATTTTTCGCGGCGGAAGCTGACGCATCCGTTGCCGCCGTCGCCTGCAACGACCAGAATCGCTGCTTCATCTACAAACTTCATTTACCGTCTCCGTAAATCATTCACCGGGCTGCTTCAAAGGAGCAACCAGGGGGGGTTCTGCCCGTCGCGGCCACCACCGGTGACCAATTGCGGAAAACATGGCGCCCGCCACGACCACAAACGCACCAACATAGCCGACGACATTCAACGTCGGCGCGGCGAATGCCTGGGGCCAGGCCAACGCCAATAAATCTGAAAACAGCAGGGTAAACAGCGGGGTCAGCGTCACCAACGCGCTCACCTGCGCCGCCTGCCAGCGCGCCATCGCCTCTGCCAACGCACCATAGCCGATCAGCGTGTTGGCGCCGCAAAACAGCAGGCACGCCAATTGCCAGCCGCTAAGCTGGAAAATCACCTCGGGTTTGGCCAGAGGGAACAACGCTATCGCACATAAAGTGTACAACATAACCAGGATCTGCGGCGAAGCCAGCCGGCGCAGCAATACCTTCTGCGCCACGCCGTAGCTCACCCAAACCATCGCCGCACACACGCCCAGCATAACGCCCAGCGTGTAGTCCGTCAGCCGGGTGAAGATCTCTATCAGACTGACGTTGAAAAACAGCATCAGCCCGCCGATCAGCATCAGGGCGCCAATGACCTGGGTGATACGCATGCGTTCTTTTAAAATCAGCACGCTGGCGAACATCATGCCCACCGGCGACAGCTGGCCAATCACCTGCGACGCCGTCGGGCTCAGGTATTGCAGCGAGGAGCTGAAGAACACAAAGTTGCCCAGCAGCCCCGCCGTCGCGATCGCCAACAGCAGCAGCCAGCGCGGCTGGCGGAACATCGTCAGCGGCGGCAGCTTGCCGCGCACCGCGAGGATCGCGCCCAAACCGATGGCGGCCATGGTAAAGCGATACCAAACGACGGTAAACGGCTCCATCACCGTCAACACTTCTTTCATCGCGATCGGCAACGCACCCCAGCAAACCGCCGTGGTTAACGCCAGGGAAATACCAACGCCGACCTGCTGCTTCGTATCCATATCACCTTCGCCAACGCTGACAGGCCAACCCCCAGGCAGCCCATAAATGTAAAAAGCCCCGCAACGAATTGCGGGGCTTACATCTATTTCGTAAGGCTCGAAAAATTATTCAGCTTCGATGCTGATGAATTTACGATTGCTCGGGCCTTTAACTTCGAATTTGACTTTACCGTCTTTCAAAGCAAACAGAGTGTGGTCTTTGCCGCAACCCACGTTGGTACCAGCGTGGAATTTGGTGCCGCGCTGACGAACGATGATGCTGCCTGCCAGTACTGCTTCGCCGCCAAAGCGTTTTACGCCCAGACGTTTAGCTTCTGAATCGCGACCGTTACGAGTCGAGCCGCCAGCCTTTTTGTGTGCCATTAATCCGCTCTCCTAACTTAAGCGCTGATGCCGGTGATTTTAACGTCAGTGAACCACTGACGGTGGCCCTGCTGCTTACGGTGGTGCTTACGACGACGAAACTTAACAATCTTAATTTTCTCGCCACGACCGTGAGCAACGACTTCAGCTTTGATCTTGCCGCCATCGACGAAAGGAACGCCGATTTTGATATCTTCGCCATTAGCGATCATCAGAATCTGGTCAAACTCAACCGCTTCACCAGTTGCGATGTCCAGCTTTTCCAAGCGAACGGTCTGACCTTCGCTTACTCGGTGTTGTTTACCACCACTTTGGAAAACCGCGTACATATAAAACTCCGCTTTCCGCGTGCCCGACTGTGTTAGTTCAGAGCGCGCTATAAATATTCACAATAGGGCGCGAATTCTACGCAAAAAAGCAGCGCATGACAAGAGCAGAATAAGACCAGAAGGAGAAAAAAGAAGAAAAAAAGCGCAGTTTCTTTCGTGGCGTTTATCTGAACCGTTTTTCAAGTACAATCATAGGGACAGTTACCGCCATGTACCGATGTGAGCAGCGATCTCAACGCGGTGAAGAGAAACACAGCTGAAAAAAACACAATGAACCTAGATCAAATTACCGAGTTAACCGCGCAAGATATGGCGGCCGTGAACGCAACAATTCTCGAACAGCTGAATTCCGATGTCACGCTCATCAATCAGCTTGGCTATTACATTATCAGCGGTGGCGGTAAGCGCATCCGGCCGATGATCGCCGTCCTGGCGGCGCGGGCGTTGGGCTATGAAGGCAACAAGCACGTCACCGTTGCCGCCCTGATCGAATTCATTCATACCGCCACGCTGCTGCATGACGACGTCGTCGACGAATCGGACATGCGCCGCGGCAAAGCCACCGCCAACGCGGCGTTCGGCAACGCCGCCAGCGTGCTGGTCGGCGACTTTATCTATACCCGCGCCTTCCAGATGATGACCAGCCTGGAATCCCTGCGCGTGCTGGCTCTGATGTCGGAGGCGGTCAACGTCATCGCCGAAGGCGAAGTGCTGCAGTTGATGAACGTGCACGATCCCGACATCAGCGAAGAAAGCTATATGCGGGTGATCTACAGCAAAACCGCCCGCCTGTTCGAGGCAGCGGCGCAATCGTCGGCGATCCTGTCCGGTGCCAGCGCCGAACAAGAGCAGGCGCTGCAAGACTATGGCCGCTACCTCGGCACCGCTTTCCAGCTGATCGACGATCTGCTCGACTACAGCGCCGACGGCAGCACCCTGGGCAAAAACACCGGCGACGATCTGAACGAAGGGAAACCGACCCTGCCGCTGCTGCACGCGATGCACAACGGCGACGACGCGCAGCGTGACATGATCCGCGGTGCGATTGAGCAAGGTAACGGTCGTCATCTGTTGGAGCCGGTACTGCAGGCGATGCAACAATGCGGTTCGCTGGAGTACACCCGCAAACGCGCCGAAGAAGAAGCCGACAAGGCGATCGCCGCGCTGCAGGTCTTGCCGGCATCGGAGCACCGTACGGCGCTGGAGGGCCTGGCCCATCTGGCGGTGCAACGCGACTTTTAAGAAATTAATATTTCTTAAAAACCATCAGGCCCGCGTACGCGGGCCTGCCTAGCTATTGCTCTCTTCGTCGATGCGCGCCAACAGGCCGCCGATCCCTTCCCGCATCAGGAAAGCCACCATTTTCTCGCGCTCGCTCTCCGTCAAATGGTAGTAATACTCGATCCAGACCGCCAACGGATCCTGACGCTCTACGTCATATACCGCCCCGTCCTCCTTCAGCACCAGCAGGTTACGCACGTTTGAAGGCAGGCTGTCGATATGGTACTCCAACGCTTTTCCCTGCACGCCTTTACGCCTGCGGCTGATCCAGCCTTCGCGCCGGGCCATCAGATTAATTCCCTGTGGTGAGGAAGGTAATCCTGCGATGCCTGTCAGTTCCTTGGCGGCAAACCACTCGTTTTTCATGGCCATCATCTCTGGGCAATAGTGGGCAACGTCATTTTTGGAAATTACTTGGGTATTTTTTTGGAAATTTAATGGTATTCTGGTTTCTGAATAAGCGATTCACGTTGTGCAAACGCCTAACCTTGACCCGTTAGTTATACCACTAACGCAACTTTGGCTAATCAGAAAAGGAATGTAAACATGAATTCAAGGAACCCAGATTGGCATCCGGCAGATATCATCGCGGCGCTCCGCAAGCAGGGCACCACGCTGGCGGCAGTGTCGCGCAAGGCCGGATTAAGCTCATCAACGCTGGCCAACGCGCTGTCGCGCCCGTGGCCAAAGGGGGAGTGGCTGATCGCCGAAGCGATAGGCATCCACCCTTCGGAGATCTGGCCAAGCCGCTATTACGATCCGCGCAGCGATTGCCTGCTGGATCGCAAGGCACGCATCAAATCGTGAACGCGGGGCAAAAAAAACCGCCGGAACAGCGTCCGGCGGCGTTTATCGGCTGACTATCGGCAACGATCAGTTATTGATGAACTTCTCGCCCAGCTCGATATCTTTGTGCAGCACGTCCAGCATCTCGTTCAGCGCTTTCTGCTCGAAGGCGCTCAGGGTGCCGATATCTTTGCGCTCTTCAACGCCGTTTTTGCCCAGTACCAGCGGTTGTGCGAAGAAGCGAGCGTATTTGCCGTCGCCTTCAACGTAAGCGCATTCCACCACGCCTTTCTCGCCCTGCAGCGCACGCACCAGAGACAGACCGAAACGTGCGGCCGCCTGGCCCATGGACAGCGTTGCAGACCCGCCGCCGGCTTTGGCTTCCACCACTTCGGTGCCGGCGTTCTGAATGCGTTTAGTCAGATCCGCCACTTCCTGATCGGTGAAGCTCACGCCTGGGATCTGCGACAGCAGAGGCAGGATGGTCACGCCAGAGTGGCCGCCGATGACCGGCACGTTCAGCTCTTCCGGCTGTTTACCTTTCAGCTCGGCCACGAAGGTGTTGGAACGGATGATATCCAGCGAAGTCACGCCGAACAGTTTGTTCTTGTCGTAAACGCCGGCTTTTTTCAGCACTTCCGCCGCGATGGCGACCGTGGTGTTAACCGGGTTGGTGATGATACCGATGCAGGCTTTCGGGCAGGTTTTCGCCACTTGCTCAATCAGGTTACGCACGATGCCGGCGTTAACGTTGAACAGGTCAGAGCGATCCATGCCAGGCTTACGGGCCACGCCGGCGGAAATCAGCACCACGTCCGCACCGTGCAGAGCCGGGGTCGCGTCTTCGCCGCTGAAGCCTTTGATTTTAACTGCGGTTGGGATGTGGCTTAAGTCGACGGCAACGCCTGGGGTAACGGGGGCAATGTCGTAGAGAGAGAGTTCAGAACCTGAAGGAAGCTGGGTTTTGAGTAGAAGGGCGAGGGCCTGGCCGATACCGCCAGCAGCACCGAGAACTGCAACTTTCATCCTATACTCCTTTATTATCTTAAATATATAAAGCGCCGTGAATGTGTTGGTTACGGACCTTAAGTTATTACACCTTTAAAAACAATAAATTAGCCAATTCTTGCCTGCAGGTGTAATAAAACGGCCGCTGTCGCGCCCATTTTAGATTAAATCGCTTACGCATGAAGGGCATAGCGCACATTAATCAAAAATAGTGCGAGGTTATTCACGAGCAAGTTAACCGGCCGTTACATTACACCCTTACGCAACATCAGAACAACATCATTTTAATAACATTTTATTTACCACCGCAGGCCGATTTTCCGTCGTCAAAAGGGCATATTCATCGCTGCCGGATTTTGTTAAAATGCCGTCCTTTCCTCGCCGCCCGGTCATGTTTATTTTCTTTGGGTCGGCCTTTGTTGCATAAAAATTCATCTATATGCATAATCATGACTTCCACTATCAACATTCCACGGTGCAAAATGCGTAATCCCGCAAAACAGGAAGATCTGATCAAGACGTTCAAAGCGTTATTGAAAGAAGAAAAATTCAGTTCTCAAGGCGAGATCGTTTTGGCGCTGCAAGAAGAAGGCTTCGAAAACATTAACCAATCCAAAGTATCGCGCATGCTGACCAAGTTCGGCGCGGTACGTACGCGCAATGCCAAAATGGAAATGGTGTATTGCCTTCCTGCCGAACTCGGCGTGCCGACCACCACCAGCCCATTGAAGAATCTGGTGCTGGACGTCGACCATAACGACGCCGTCGTGGTGATCCACACCAGCCCGGGCGCCGCGCAGCTGATCGCTCGCCTGCTCGACTCATTGGGTAAATCCCAGGGCATCCTCGGCACAATTGCCGGCGACGATACGATTTTCGTCACCCCCTCCAACGGCTTTACCGCTCAGAAACTGCATGAAGCTATTCTGGGCGTGTTCGAGCAAGAGCTGTGAAACCTGGCGCTAACAAAGTGCGGCTGTAGCCCGCACTTTGTTAGCGCTTCTTTAACCCC
Organism: Serratia sp. 121840015-1; assembly: GCF_053627655.1. Lineage (NCBI taxonomy): Bacteria > Pseudomonadati > Pseudomonadota > Gammaproteobacteria > Enterobacterales > Yersiniaceae > Serratia > Serratia sp. 121840015-1. The sequence continues at coordinate 119,615 of NZ_JBSEYF010000002.1, read as the reverse complement.
CGCGTTACCTTCCCTGCCTTCAACCGCGTTTAACACTGCTTTTTTATCCCTCAGCAACACATTTCCATGACATCTCTATGTAACCAGCAGTACCCACTGTGATCTTCCGCACTTTTGGTCAAAAGCACTTACCTCATTGAAATTACATAAATTTAACATCAAAAGATCGTTTTATGAGCGTTTTTTATTCCTTATGGTTATAAAAAATAAGGATCATGAGGTTAAAGTTTCACTAGCAACTGTTAGCTAACTATTAATTTTTCGCGTTACTAGCTGTATACTCATTTTCGTGAACTGAATCACAGTTCGTTGGAACTGATAAAAGAATACGATGAGGTGAGATGATGAAAATTAAAACTACCGTTGCAACCCTGAGCGTTCTGTCCATGCTTTCATTTGGTGCATTCGCAGCACAATCTGTTGACGCAACTCAGGCCGCAAAACTGCAGCCGGCCGGTGTGATCACCGTGAGCGGCGTTGCCGCAGCGCCTTCCGACATTCGCCAGGCGCTGTCCGACAAAGCTGACGCCAAAGGGGCAACCGCTTACCGCGTGATCGAAGCCCGCAATGACGGCAACTTCCACGCGACCGCTGAAATCTACAAATAAGTACCGGCATTACCCGGCAACGGGCAATACATCTCTGGAATCAAACGCTGTCGTAACGGCCTTCAAGAATAAAAATCGCTGCCAAGCCCTTCCAGGCTGTTATGACCAAGGATCGCTATCATGAACATGAAAACTACTGTTGCTGCACTCGGCCTGCTGTCTGTCATCTCCTTCGGCGCTTCTGCCGCCCAGTTGGTGACTAACGATCAGACCGCCAACCTGCAATCTATCGGCACCATTACCGTCAGCGGCATCGACGGCGCGCCGACCGACATTCGCCAGGCGTTGTCGGAAAAAGCCGACGCGAAAGGTGCGACCGCCTACCGCGTGATCGAAGCGCGTAATGAAGGCAACTACCACGCCACCGCCGAGATTTACAAATAACAACTCTGGGAACGGCTTTGCAGAGCTGATTACCCTCGTCACTGCCACTGCCGAGTTCTGACGCAAACGCCGATTTCCCAGAGACCCTCTCGTCGTCCTATCCGACGAACCCCGTTGCCCTCGCTCGCGAGGGCTTTTTTATGGACGTAAAAAAGGCCGCGAATGCGGCCCTTGGATTGTCTGATGCGGCTGAGCGATCAGTAGGTGACTTTCGGTTCCTGCTTTTTCGCCAGCGCGTCCAGCAGGCGATCGTGAATGCCGCCGAAGCCGCCGTTGCTCATCACCAGAATGTGATCGCCCGGCTGTGCGGTTTTCACCACCATGTCCACCAGCGTGTCGAGATCCGCGCTCCAGTGCGCCGGCTGCACGCAGGCATCCGCCACTTCCGCCACCTGCCACGGAATGTGGTGCGGCTGGAACAGGAACACTTCGTCGGCGCGGCCGAGCGAAGGCGCCAGATCGTTTTTGCTGATGCCCATTTTCATGGTGTTGGAGCGCGGTTCCAGCACCGCCAGAATGCGCGCCGTGCCGCCGACCTTGCCGCGCAGCGCGGCCAGAGTGGCGAGGATCGCCGTCGGGTGGTGTGCGAAGTCGTCGTAAACCGTGACGCCGTTGGCTTCGCCACGCAGTTCCAGACGGCGGCGGGCGTTGATGAAATCGCCCAACGCGCGGCAGGCGTCCGCCGGCTGCACGCCGACATGGCGGGTAGCGGCGATGGCCATCAGGCCGTTATGCATGTTGTGCTCGCCCACCAGCGCCCAGTTCACTTCGCCGACCTGTTCGCCGTCGAGGAACACCGCGTAATGGCTGGCGTCCGGCGTCAGCTTCTGCGCGCGCCAGGTACCCTCTTCCCCCACCAGCTCCTGCTCGCTCCAGCAGCCCATCGCCATCACCTGCTTCAGGTGGCTGTCGTTGTCCGGCAGGATGATCTTGCCTTTGCCCGGCACCAGACGCACCAGGTGGTGGAACTGTTTCTGGATGGCTTTCAGATCGTCGAAGATATCGGCGTGATCGAACTCCAGGTTATTCATGATCAGCGTGCGCGGGCTGTAGTGCACGAACTTGGAGCGCTTGTCGAAGAACGCGCAGTCATACTCGTCGGCCTCGATCACGAAGAACGGGCTGCCGCCAAGGCGAGCCGAAACGTCGAAGTTGCCGGGCACGCCGCCGATAACGAAGCCGGGCTGGTAGCCGCAGGCCTCGAGGATCCAGGTCGCCATGCCGGCGGTGGTGGTTTTGCCGTGGGTGCCGGCAACCGCCAGTACCCAGCGATCGCGCAATACGGCGTCGTGCAGCCACTGCGGGCCGGAAACGTAAGGAATGCCACGCTCCAGCACCGCCTCCACGCACGGGTTGCCGCGCGTCATGGCGTTGCCGATGATCACCAGATCCGGCGCCGGATCCAGCTGGGCTGGATCATAACCCTGAATAAGATCGATCCCCTGGTTCTCCAGCAGCGTGCTCATCGGCGGATAGACGTTGGCGTCCGAACCGGTGACGTCATGCCCCAGTGAGCGCGCCAGCATCGCCAACCCGCCCATAAAGGTGCCACAGATCCCAAGAATGTGAATGCGCATAGGTTTCTCATGTGAGTGCATCGAATGTCGGCATATTCTAACGCTCAGAATCGTCCAGAAGAAATGGATTTGCCTATGAATGGCGCGCATCTTTGGGCTACACTGCACGCGAAAACGTTGGCGGTTTGTTAACAGGCCGCTATCCATCCGTAGATTCAGGGATTGTGTCATGAAAACGTTAGGCGAATTTATCGTCGAGAAACAGCACGACTTCTCGCACGCCACCGGCGAGCTGACCGCGTTACTTTCTGCAATTAAACTGGGCGCCAAAATCATCCACCGCGACATCAACAAGGCCGGCCTGGTTGATATTCTGGGAACCAGCGGGGTGTCCAACGTACAGGGCGAAGTTCAGATGAAACTGGACCTGTACGCGAACGAAAAACTGAAAGCGGCGTTGAAAGCGCGTGGTGAAGTTGCGGGTATCGCTTCCGAAGAAGAAGATGAAATCGTGATATTCGACGGCGAGCGAGCTGAAAATGCCAAGTATGTCGTTTTGATGGATCCGTTGGACGGTTCGTCCAACATCGATGTCAACGTCTCGGTCGGTACGATTTTCTCTATCTACCGTCGCATCACGCCGGTCGGCACGCCGGTGACCGAAGAAGACTTCCTGCAGCCGGGCAGCGCCCAGGTCGCAGCGGGTTATGTGGTTTACGGTTCGTCCACCATGCTGGTGTACACCACCGGTTACGGCGTCCACGCCTTTACTTATGACCCGTCTCTGGGCGTATTCTGCCTCTCCCACGAGAAAGTGCGCTTCCCGGCGAGCGGCAACATGTATTCCATCAACGAAGGCAACTACATCAAGTTCCCTCTCGGCGTGAAGAAATACATCAAATACTGCCAGGAGCAGGATGAAGCGACGCAGCGCCCTTACACCTCGCGCTACATCGGTTCTCTGGTAGCGGACTTCCACCGCAACCTGCTGAAAGGCGGCATCTACATCTACCCAAGCACCGCCAGCCACCCGCAAGGCAAGCTGCGTCTGCTGTACGAATGCAACCCGATGGCGTTCCTGGCCGAACAGGCCGGCGGTAAGGCCAGCGACGGCAAAAACCGCATTCTGGACATCACGCCGGTGAAACTGCACCAGCGCGCGCCATTCTTCGTCGGCACCAAGTCGATGGTAGAAGACGCAGAACGCTTCATCGCCGAAAACCCGGACGAGTAACGCGTTCTTTGCAAGGGTTCGGCGCCGCGCCGAACCCTTATCGCCTTACAGCTTGAACGCCGCCATGCTCTGCGCCAGCAGCTGAGCCTGATCTTCCAGCGAGCGCGTCGCCGCCGCCGACTCTTCCACCAGCGCCGCATTCTGCTGCGCCACCTGATCCATCTGCGCCACCGCCAGGTTCACCTGTTCGATGCCGCTGCTTTGTTCCCGCGTCGCCGCCGAGATCTCACGCATCAGCGCCGTGACCCGGCCCACTTCGCCGGTGATGCCGCTCATGGTCTGCGCCGCCGACTCCACCATCTGCTCGCCTTCCTGCACCCGGTTTTGCGACGCTTCGATCAACCCTTTGATCTCTTTCGCCGACTGGGCGCTGCGCTGCGCCAGATTGCGCACTTCGCCGGCCACCACCGCGAAACCGCGGCCCTGTTCGCCGGCACGCGCCGCCTCTACCGCCGCGTTCAGCGCCAGGATATTGGTCTGGAAGGCGATGCCGTCCATCACGCTGATGATGTCGGCGATGCGGCGCGAGCTGTCGGTGATCGCCTGCATCTTGCTCATCACCTGGCTGACCACGTCGCTGCCCTGGTTGGCGATATCGGACACGCTCAGCGCCAGTTGGTTGGCCTGTTCGCAGTTCTCGGCGTTCATTTTCACCGTCGAGGTCAGCTGCTCCATGCTGGCGGCGGTCTCTTCCAGCGACGCGGCCGATTCTTCGGTGCGCTGCGCCAGATGCAGGTTGCCGGCCGCCAGTTCGCGTGAACCGGTGTCGATCTGGCTGCTGGCGTCACGCACTTTGCTGACCGAACTGGCCAGCGCCTGCTGCATGCGCTGCATCGCCCGCACCAGGCGGCCCATCTCGGTATCGCCCTCACCGCGGATCTCATGGGTCAGATCGCCGCCGGCGATGTGTTCCAGCTGCGCGATGGACTCGTCCAGCGGGCGCAGAATGATCACCCGCAGCGCGAACCAGGCCAGCACCGCCAGCAGCACGCTCAGCAGGCCCGCCACCACGATCAGCGAGATCTTGGTGCTGGCGTTGTTTTCCGCGTCATACACCTGCTGCGCGCCAAGCTTCATCGCGAAGCTGCGGAAATCGGTGAGATCCTTTTCGAACGCGATGCTCAGCGCGGAGATGCGCGTTTCCTGGATGTGATAATACTCATCGATCTTGCCGGCCTTAATGGCGGCGGCCATCGGCTTCACGCCCTGCTCCAGATAGGCACGGTAGCTGTTTTGCAGGCGGTTGGAGAGTTCACGGCCGCGATCGGTCACGGTGCCGACGCCGACAAAGCGCGCCATTTCCTTGTTCGACTGCTCGAGGTAACCGTAGATGCGGCCCACGGTGGCGTCGGAGACATCGACCTGGCCGATCTCCCGTTGGCGCACCGCCAGCGAAGCGGCGGTTCGGGCGCGCAGCGTCAGGTTGGAGCTGTTGGCCAGCGAGCCCAGCTCTTCGCCGAGGATCTGGTTAAGGGTATGGATCGAGCGCGATCCTTCGTTAATCGCGTTGACGCCAATAACGCTGACCATGATCAGCAGCATGGTCATCAGGCTCAGCAGGGCGATCAGCCCAGCCTTCACCGTAATCTTTTTTAGCATGAGTTCTTCCCGGCTTCAGAATAGTGAGATCAGACGTAGTAGGGGTGGCAAAACGCGGAGCCAGCTTTGCTGGCTCATTATTGTTTGTTGAAGTTATCGGCAGGCGAAGGCAAAACTTCATGCCGCGGCGGGATTAATCTGGAAATTCTCCGTGCGCCGGCACGCTGGGTTTTCAACGATGAAAAGGGCAGGAAATCGCAAAAGAGTCCGCTATAATAGCCGCCACTCCATTTCTGGTTTGATGATTAAAGGAAACCGACATGAGCTTGAATCTGGTCCCTGCTGGCAAAGACCTGCCGGAAGACATCTACGTAGTAATCGAAATCCCGGCCAACGCCGATCCAATCAAATACGAAATCGACAAAGAAACCGGCGCACTGTTCGTTGACCGTTTCATGTCCACCGCGATGTTCTACCCGTGCAACTACGGCTACATCAACCACACCCTGTCTCTGGACGGTGACCCGGTTGACGTGCTGGTCCCAACCCCATACCCGCTGCAGCCGGGCTCCGTGATCCGCTGCCGTCCGGTTGGCGTGCTGAAGATGACCGACGAAGCCGGTGAAGACGCCAAGCTGGTTGCGGTACCGCACAGCAAGCTGACCAAAGAGTACGATCACGTGAAAGACGTGAACGACCTGCCGGAACTGCTGAAAGCCCAGATCGCTCACTTCTTCGAGCACTACAAAGATCTGGAAAAAGGCAAATGGGTGAAAGTGGAAGGCTGGGCAGACGCTGCCGCGGCTAAAGCGGAAATCATCGCCTCCTTCGAACGCGCTGCCAAGAAGTAATGCCAGCCGCCGTCCGATGAAAAAACACCGCTCATTGAGCGGTGTTTTTTTTCTTACTGTTCGTCGAGACGCTTCAGCCAGTCGCCGCTGGTAATCCGCGGGTAACCGTCCACGCTGTGTTTGTACAGGTAGATCCACGCACTCCCATAAGGCGTCTGAATCAGCTCGCGCTTATAGTCCTTGGTGTTGCTTTTCAGTTCGTCCAGCTCTGCCAGAATCGATGAGTTAATACGATACACCTCGCAATGTATCGTGCCCTCTCCAGGGATCGCCGCCGGGTAATGGCCCAGATTATAAATCTGATAGCCTTCGAGCTCGTGCTCGCCGAGCCATTGGGCGTTGGTCATCCAATGGCTGTTTCCCTGTTTGCGCCGTAAACTGCCGTAGACAATTATTCGCATCGCTAAAACTCAAACTGATAGAGCAAATCTAATGCCTGGTCGAGACCAGACACCGCTTCAAGATACAACTTAGGCATTAGGCGATAACGCAACGTCAGCGTGGCCAGCGAGTCGAAAATGCCCACCCCATATTTTACTTGTAAGCCTGGGAGGACATAGCCGCTCACGACAACCTGGGAATTGTCGCCAACCCCCTGAGTGTCCAGAGCCAAATTACTCACGCCGAATGCCTCGCCGATTTTACCCACAAGTTGACCACTTTGTGCAACCCCCATGCCGATTAACATCGAGGTCATGGCGTTGCCGTCGGCGCCGGAGCTGCTCAAGCCCTGGCCGCGCAGCAGATAAGACAAGGCTTCTTGCTGCGATTTGGCCGGATCGGAGAACACTTCCAGCTTCGGCGCATCCGCCAGGCCGGTCACGCGCACGCCGGCGGTCACATCGTCCTCGGTGGATTCCGGGTTGCGGATCGCCTCGATATTCAGCAGCGGCTGATCCGGCGGGCCGGAGAACATCAGCTGCCCTTTACGCACGATCAAATCCTGACCATAAGCATGGAATCGGCCGGAAGGGATGTCAATCTGGCCGTTGAGGCCCAGCCCTTTCTTGTCCTGCACCACCTTCAGATCGCCCTTCAAGCGGGCTTTCAGGCCAAAGGCGTCCAGCCGCACGTCGTTGCCGACGTGGATCATCAGATTGCTGTTGATCGGGATCGACGCGGTCTTCGGTTGAATCGGCTTCAGCTGGTCGTCCAGCATCACCTCGTCGGAAGAGACGCCCACCGCGCTTTCCGGCAGCTCCTGCACCGTGATGCGCGCCCAGGGAATGTCGACCTTGCCGTTGAGCGAGAACAGCTGCGGCGTGGCTTCAAACACCAGATCCGGCGACACGTCGATGCGGATCATCGGCGGCACCGTCACCCGCAGCTTGTCGCCCTTGGCGGCAATGCGCGCGCGCCAGGCGTTGATATCGCGCCAGTCGGCATCGCCCGCCAGATTCAGCTGGCCGCGCGTGGTGCTGAGCAACCCTTCCAGCGTCGAGGTCATGCCGTTGAAATTCACCGCCAGCCGCGCGTCGGTCATGTCGAACGGCATCCAGTGCCCCTGCACCTTCGCCCGATCCAACGCCAGGCGCCCGAACACCAGCGGCTTCTGCGCGCTGCCGCCTAGGCGCAGGTTGGCGTTCAGCATGCCCGCCGCGCTTTCGCCCTTCATCAGCGCCGGGTTGATCAGCGCCAGCGAGATGTTGGTGATATTGACGTTGCCGCTGATGGTGCGCCGCACCTGCGGATCCGCCACCTGGATATTGCCGTCGAACTGGCCGTTGTTGGTCAGTTTGATCCGCCAGTCGGCCTGCGCGCGGCCGTTGTTCAAGCCGGCGTTGAGGGTCAGCGTATCGAAGGCGATCGGCAGCGCGTTGCCCTGCACCTGCTGCACCACCTTGACGCCGTTGCCGGCCAGCGTGACTTTCGCCTCCGGCAGCGCGCCGCCCGGCTTCCAGCTGACGTCGGCCCGGCCGGTGAACACGCCGCTCAGGGCGGTGTCCGGGCCGAGGAACGGCTTGACCATCGCCAGGTCGAACCGGTTGAGCACCACGCTGGCCTGGCCGCTCTGGCCGGCTTCAATGGTCTTAGGCACGCACAGCTCGGCGTTCGGGTTCTGCCAACAGTGCGGCCCGACGCTGACTTTCTGCTCGGTGTTCAGGTAGTCCAGCGCGATGGCGCGCGTCAGGCGCCATTCCCCGACCGGCGTATCGAAACGGGTGTTGTTCAGATTGCCGCGCCAGCGCTGCTGCTGACGATCGAAGCTGCCCTGCAGCGCCAGCTGGCCGGAGACCGGCTTGCCGTCAATCTTCAGCTGCAGCTGGTGCTGCTTCTCGCTGCCTTTGGCGTCGAGGGTCAGCAGGCTGACCTCCAGCGCATCCTGCTTCAGTTGTTCGACGCGTACCGCCAGCTGCCCCTGGATCTGATCCGTGGAGCGCACGTCGCCATCGATCTTCACGCGGTTGATGCGCAGCGCCTGCCACTGCAAGCCGGAAGCGGTCAAATCCGCCAGCAGCTGCGGCGCCTGCAGATTGCCGCGCAGCTTCAGCAGCCCTTTGGCGGTGCCGCCCAGGCCCGGCAGCGCGCCGTCCAGACGCGGCGCGTCGATGTTGGCGTCCAGGTTCCAGCTCTTCTCGTCCAGCTGCCCTTTGACGTTCAGTTGGTTGCGCCCCAGCGCCAGATCGATACCGGGGATTTTCCACTGCCCGGCGGCGTTGCCGCTCAGTGTACCGCGCGCCGTGACCTTGTTCTGCTTCACGTTGCCGTCCAGCTGCAATACCGGCACCTGCAGCTGCCAGCTGCCGCCGTGCAGGCTGCCGCGCGTGGTGATCTTCCCATCCAGCTTCGCCGGCCATTCCGGCCACTGCTTGGCGGTATTGATGCCGCTCAGCGTCAATTGCGAGGTCCAGCTGATGGCTTTGCTCCAGTCCACCAGCGCGGTAAGATCGGTATTGCCCTGCAGCGCCGCCAGGCGCAGGCGCTCCAGCTTGAACTGCTCGACGTTGCCTTTGCCGTCCAGCGTCAGCACCGCCGGCGGCAAGTCCTGGCCTTTCAGATTGGCGCGCGTCGACAGCGCGTAGTCGGTCGCCTTGCCGTTAAAGCGCAGGCGGAAGTCATTGACCTGATACTGCGCCTCGCCGCTCAGCGGCCATTTCAGCTGCTTGCTCTGCAACGTCAGCGCCAGCGGCAGGCCGGCTTCGGCCAGCCGGGTTTGCACATCGAGCTGGGCGCCGACCGGGCCGGACAGGTTCAGCGCCACCTTCAGCTCGTCACGCAACCCACCGCCGATGTTCAGCTTCACCTTCTCGCCCTTCAGCGGTTCGATATTCAGCGCGCTGTTGGCGGTCAGGGCCACCGGCCAGTCGCCGGTCAGGGTTGCCTGCCCCTGCACTGACAGCGTGCCCTGAGGCGACTTCACGTCGAAGTTATCCAGTTGGATATGCTGATCCTGCGTGCTGGCCTGCAGTAACAGGCTCGTGATTAGCACGTCGGTATCGCCGGTCAAGCGCAGCTGCTCGCCGCTGATCTCTTTGACGGTGATATCCAACGGCAGGCGGATGTCCGGCAGATCCGGCAACAGCGGTTTGGCGAACAGTTCTTTCAGCGTTTCGCCCAGCGGCTTCTCTTCCGGCTGAGGTGCCGGCTTCGCCGCGTCGGTAACCTGCTCGCCGACCTTTTTCGCCACCTCGACCGCCGGCTGCACCGCTTCCGGCAACGGGTTTTGCGGCGTTTTCGGCAAGGCGATCAGCAGCGAGCCGATCTTGGTCGGCATCAGCGTCAGCGCGCGCTCTTGCCACTGCGCGCCGGTGCGGAACTCGGCCAGAGAGATGGCGGTGTCGTCGACGGTGACCTTGACGTTGTTCAACGCCAACAGGCGCAGCGTGATCGGATAAGGCGTGCTGAGATTGGTGGTCGGCTCACTGCTCTCCTCCACCGGCGCGGAAGGCGCCATCTCTTTGGTGTTCACCGCCACGTCCACATCCTGGGCGGTCAAGGCATTGACGCACAGCGAGCTGCGTTTAAAGCAGGACAGGTCAAGGGAGAGATGGAACTGCCCGGCGTTGACCGTCACACCCGGCATCTGATATTTCACGCCCTTCAGCGTCAGATCGCGCCAGCCGCCGCTGACGCCGGCGATCTCCAGCCCCGGCACCCAGCGCGCCGCGCCGTTGATGACCATATGCAAACCGGTGGTGGTGCCTATCAGGAAGGCCAGGCCGCCGATCAGCAACAGCAGAACGACCAGAAATCCGAGACAAATCTTTTTAACCAGGCTCATAGTTCAGGCCCCAAACCGATGTAGAACTGCATCCCGTGGGTGTCCTTGTCTCCCACAGGCGCGGCGATATCCAGCTTCACCGGCCCCACCGGCGACTGCCAGCGCACGCCTACGCCGGCGCCGGTCTTGAAGTTGCTTTTCTTGATATCGTTCACCGCTTCACCGGAGTCGACGAACATCGCCCCCCACCATTTGCCGGTCACGTTGTACTGGTACTCCAGCGAGCCGGTCAGCATCTTGGAGGCGCCGGTCAGCTTGCCGTCGCCATCGCGCGGCGAAATGTCTTTGTACTTGTAGCCGCGAATGCTGCGGTCACCGCCGGCGAAGAAGCGCAGATCCGGCGGCACCTTGTCGAAGTCGTTGGTTTCGATCCAGCCCACCTGGCCGCGCGCCACGAAACGGTGCTTGTCGGCCAGCGTGCGGATCCACACGTTCTGCGCCTGCATCAGCGCGAAGTCCACGCCGGACCCCCAGGTGGTGTCGGACACGTCGATAGAGTAGCGCTGGCTGTCGCCCCAGGTCGGCATCAGGCCGCCGCGCGAGCGGGTGCGGTTGAAGCTGACGCCGGGATACAGCAGCATGGTGGTGTTGCTGACGTTACCCTGGGTAAAGTTATCCCAGCGCCAGGTCAGGTTGATCGCCCGCTGCCAGCCGCTGGAGAGATCCCAGTTGCGCGAGGCCACCACTTTGGAGGTGACGGACTTGGTGTCGTTAAGATTGACGTTCTTGAGGCCGCCCTGCAGCAGGTAATACTGCTCCAGCGGGTTCTTGAGCAGCGGGATCTTGTAGGTCAGATCCAGTTGCTGCTCCGGCGCCGACACGCTGGCGCTGGTTTCCAGGCTATGCCCGCGATCGTTGAGCCAGGGCTTTTTCCAGGTGCCTTTCACCCGCGGGCCGACGTCGGTGGAGTAACCGATACCGGTTTCGACGGTGTTGCGCGTGCGCGGCGTAACCAGCGCGTCCAACGGCAAAATCTTGTTCTCTTTGGCATCGTTGAAATCAGGGGATACCACCACCGAGTTGAACCAGTTGGTGGCGGACAAACGGCGGTTCAGCTCGGCCAAATCCTCCGAACTGTAGTAATCCCCCTGATGAAAGGGCACCAGATTTTGCAGATAGTCTTCGCGGATTTGCGAGCCGGTGAATTTTACCTTGCCGAAGCGGTAACGTTCGCCGCTGTTAAAATCGATATCCCAAAACGCCTTGTGCAGATCTTCGGCCACGCCGAGCTGGCTTTTGGTCATGTCGGCATCGAAATAGCCTTTGCGCAGCGCCAGGCCGGTGAGCGAGCCTTTGAAACTGTCATACTTGCCGTGGTTAAGGATCTCGCCGATGGTCGGCCGGTCCTTCTTTACCAGCGCCAGGTAGTCCTCATCGGTCTTCGCGCCGCCTTCCAGCACGATGTTGGCGCCGGCGATACGCACCGGTTCGCCCGGATTGACCTTGGCATGCAGCACCGGGCGCGACATCCCCGGCCGATCGTCCAGCGTAAATTCGATGGTTGGCTGGTAATAGCCGAGCGCGCGCAGCCCCTGGCGCACTGCCTCATCCACCCGTGCGCGGAAGCGACCGTCGGTGCCGACCTCTTCAGGCGTGATCGACGACAGGCGCACCCGAACGTTTTTTTCCAACTCTCCGCTTAACCCTTCTACCTGCAACCGCACGTTCGCCGCGTAGGCTGCAGGTGCCGCAAGCAACACAGCTATCAAGCACATGACCGGGTACTTTGGCACGTGTTCTCCTTATTGATTTTACTTTCCTGTTATGGTGTTCGCTCCGGGGCCAGGGCAGACTCCGCGCTATCATGACGGCAGCCCTCTTCAGCCTTGTTCCGGACGCCGCCCGCCGCGCTTTGCCACCGCCGCGCAACAGGCGAATTCTTCACTTTTGGCGCTCAAAATACTGCGTTAAGCTTATACATAAACCCAACTTGCCACTTATTGTGGGCAAAGACGCGGTGAGATACAACCGAACCGCCCCCATGTAGGGTCAATTCTTACTGTGACAACAGGAGTCAACCGTGGTGCCATTTTTTGATAAATCACAAACCGTCGATAAGGCAAGCGCGCTGCCTGGCCGCACCACGCCAATGCCTGTCGCAACGCTCAACGTGGTCACCGAACACTCGATGACCCAGGTGCCGGCAGGCATGGAAGTGGCGATCTTCGCCATGGGCTGTTTCTGGGGCGTTGAGCGCCTGTTCTGGCAGCAGCCGGGCGTCTACAGCACCGCCGCCGGCTACAGCGGCGGCTACACGCCGAACCCGACCTACCGCGAAGTGTGCAGCGGCCAGACCGGCCACGCCGAAGTGGTGCGCGTGGTGTTCGATCCGCAGGTCATCAGCTACAAACAGCTGCTGCAGGTATTCTGGGAAAATCACGATCCTGCGCAGGGCATGCGCCAGGGCGGCGACGTCGGCACGCAGTACCGCTCGGCGATTTACACGCTGAGCCCGGAGCAGCAGGCCGAGGCGGAAAGCAGCCTGCAGCGCTTCCAGCAGGCGATGGACGCGGCGGGCGACAAGCGCGTCATCACTACCGAGATCGCGCCGGCGCTGCCGTTCTATTACGCGGAGGACGATCATCAGCAGTACCTGTTCAAGAATCCGGAAGGCTACTGCGGGCTGGGTGGCATCGGCGTTTGCCTGCCGCCGCAGGGCTAATCCGATGCCGGCCGGCGGCACTTTTTTAACCGCTGGCGGCCCCTGTGGGGCAACTGCTATACTATGCGGGCCGCTTCTGCGGCCCGATAGCTTCCCTTCTGGTTGTTATCGCTGCTTTTTTTACTATGTACTACCCTTCCTCAAGAGCGCCGGCATCCCGTCGGCACGTATGGATAGATTATGTTAAACAGTATTTTACTGATTCTTTTTCTGATCGCGGTGAGTGCGTTCTTCTCACTGTCGGAAATCTCTCTGGCCGCCTCGCGCAAGATCAAACTGAAGCTGATGGCGGACGAAGGCAACATCAACGCCGCCAGAGTGCTTAAACTGCAAGAAACCCCAGGCATCTTCTTCACCGTGGTGCAGATCGGCCTGAACGCCGTGGCCATCCTCGGCGGTATCGTCGGCGATGCGGCTTTTTCTCCCACTTTCAAGGTGTTGTTCGATCGTTTCCTGTCGCCCGAACTGGCGGAACAGGTCAGCTTCATCTGCTCCTTCGTGCTGGTGACCAGCCTGTTTATCCTGTTCGCCGATTTGACCCCGAAGCGCATCGGTATGATTGCACCAGAGACGGTCGCCGTCCGGATCATCAACCCGATGCGTTTCTCCATCATGATCTTCCGCCCGCTGGTGTGGTTCTTCAACGGCATGGCCAACCTGATCTTCCGCATGTTCAAGCTGCCGATGGTGCGTAAGGACGACATCACCTCCGACGACATCTACGCAGTGGTGGAAGCCGGCGCCCTGGCGGGTGTGCTGCGCAAGCAGGAACACGAGCTGATTGAAAACGTGTTCGAACTGGAATCGCGCACCGTGCCGTCTTCGATGACCTCGCGTGAAAGCGTGGTGTACTTCGACCTGCGCGAAAGCGAAGAGAGCATCAAGGAGAAGGTCTCGACCCATCCGCACTCCAAGTTCCTGGTGTGCGACGGCCATATCGATCAGGTGGTCGGCTACGTCGATTCCAAAGACCTGCTGAACCGCGTGCTGGGCAACCAGAGCCTGGTGCTGAGCAGCGGCGTGCAGATCCGCTCGGCGCTGATCGTGCCGGATACGCTGACGCTGTCCGAAGCGTTGGAAAGCTTCAAGACCGCCGGCGAAGACTTCGCGGTGATCCTCAATGAATATGCGTTGGTGGTGGGCATCATCACCCTTAACGACGTGATGACCACGCTGATGGGCGATCTGGTAGGCCAAGGCCAGGAAGAGCAGATCGTGGCGCGCGACGAAAGCTCATGGCTGATTGAAGGCGGCACGCCGATCGACGACGTGATGCGCGTGCTGGACATCGACGAGTTCCCGCAGGCGGGCAACTACGAGACCATCGGCGGCTTTATGATGTATATGCTGCGCAAGATCCCGAAACGCACCGACTTCGTCAAATACGCCGGCTACAAGTTCGAAGTGGTGGATATCGACAGCTACAAGATAGACCAGCTGCTGGTCACCCGGCTGAGCGACAAACCGGCGGCGGTTCTGCCGAAAGCCCCGGAAGACACCCCGGCGGCTTGACGCCAGCCGGCAAAAACATCAGCGGCCCCATCGGGGCCGCATTTTTTTTACCGCTGTCAGCGCAGTGTTCAGCCAAACTCGGCCTGCAACAGCAGCACCTGGCGGTTTACTTCAGACATCACGCTGAAATGGCGCTTGTCACGAATCTTCGGCGGCAGGATTTTCCCCTCGTCGAATTCAAATGCGCCCACGTCCTTGATATACAGCCTTCCGCGAAACAGGGTCTTAACGTACTTTGCCACTTTCAAAGGGTTATAACGCTGGAAGATTCTCATTCTTTTACGCTCCTCCCGTTGATCCATGCGCTCAGCGAGCCGCCAAAGGTGGCAGCCTCGAAATTCAGAACGCAACTTGATTGCATGTAGTAGACCCAGTAAAGACCAGAACGTTCACTTCTGCCCGGTGATCTACGCTGGATTTACACTTTTTGACAGAATTGTATATGATAATTTATAACGTTTTCAGTATATCCCTTCAAAATCTGATGATTAGCGAACCAAGGGAAAATCTGCGATCCGGTTAACAGGACAGACCTCTTATCACATCCTATGCTTTAGGCTGTCGAAGTGCTGTCGCACAAATTCCACTCATTACAAGGAGAAAGCATGAAAACAAGTCGCATGCTGATGGTATCCCTGCTGCTCGCCCCGCTTTTCGCTTCCGCGCACAACTTCCAGCTCGAGCAGCGCGTAGCGCCGGTCGGCGTCAGCGACAAAGGAGAGCTCAATTACGCTGACGGTAATTTTAGCTACCAGAACTGGAACAGCGCGCAGCTCAGTGGAAAAGTGCGAGTGATACAACATATTGCCGGCCGCAGCTCCGCCAAAGACATGAACGACCCACTGATTGAAGCGATCAAGAAGGCGAAGCTACCACACGATCGTTACCAAACGACGACAATCGTCAACACCGACGATGCCCTGATGGGCACCGCGATGTTCGTGCGCAGCAGCATTGAGGACAGCAAGAAGGAGTTCCCGTGGTCGCAGTTTATCGTCGACAGCGACGGCAACGTGCGCAAAGCCTGGGATCTGCAGCCGAAAGGCTCAGCTATTGTGGTGCTGGATAAGCAAGGGCGCATTCAGTTCGCCAAAGACGGCGCGCTGACGCCGGAAGAGGTGCAGCAGGTGATGTCCAAGCTGCACCAGCTGTTGGCAAACTAACTCAGAACAGCGACACCCGGAAGCCGGGGTTGAGGAAAGATTCACGCGGGGTATAGAGCAACGGCTTGCCCTGCCAATCGTGAATTTGCGCCCCGGCGGCCACCGCCACCGCATGCCCTGCGGCGGTATCCCAAATGTTGGTCGGCCCGAAGCGCGGATAGAGCTGCGCCTTGCCTTCCGCCACCAGGCAGAACTTCAGCGAGGAGCCGACGGACACGGTCTGGTGCTCACCCAGCTGCTGCAAATAGTCTTTCAGTTCGTCGTCGATATGCGAGCGGCTCACCACCACCAGCGGCGGATGCGCGTTGCTGACGCCGATCGCCTGCCGCACGCCCTTCTCTTCTTTCCAGGCCTTGCCGCGCTCCGCCAGATACAGCACGTCGATCGCCGGGGCGTACACCACCCCCATCACCGCCTGCCCGTCTTCAATCAGGGCGATATTGACCGTGAACTCACCGTTGCGGTGCAAGAACTCTTTAGTGCCGTCCAACGGATCGACCAGCCAGTAGCGCGTCCAGTTGCGGCGTTCTTCCCACGCCGGCGGATCTTCTTCCGACAGCAGCGGCACCTCGGGCGTCAGCACCGCCAGGCCGCGCTTGATGATGTGATGTGCCGCCAGATCGGCCGCCGTCACCGGTGAATCATCTTTCTTCTGTGCGACATCAAGCGGTTGTTCACCGTCGTACACCGCCATGATCGCCGCCCCCGCCTCGCGGGACAGTTGGCAAATTCGCTCTAACATCATGCACCTCAACTCTGCATCTCCGTGGGAAATTTCCCCCTGTCTCTGCTAGCAGACTAGTTTTTTTTACGCTGAATATCCATCTCAACCGGCTAACCCCCGGGAATTCCTCAGATCTTGTTGGGCACAACTGTGAACTTCCCCGCGTTACCTGCCGCCGTTTTCTGCCACACTTCACAGTTTGCTGTGGCAAGCAATGTTAATTACATTTCCCTCTGCGATAACACTCGAATAATGGAATGGAGAGAGCCCAAAATGATGAAGCATCCCCTGACGCTGTCCGCGCTTGCGCTGCTGGTGTGCGCCTCGGCGCAGGCGGCCACCGTCGACCTGCGCGTGCTGGAAACCACCGACCTGCACAGCAACATGATGGACTTCGATTACTACAAGGACACGCCGACCGATAAATTCGGCCTGGTGCGCACCGCCAGCCTGATCCAGCAGGCGCGCCAACAGGCTACCAACGCAGTGTTGGTGGACAACGGCGACATCATTCAGGGCAGCCCGCTCGGCGACTACATGGCGGCCAAGGGGCTGAAACCGGGCGACGTGCATCCGGTCTATAAGGCGATGAATACGCTGAACTATGTGGTCGGCAACATCGGCAACCATGAATTCAACTACGGGCTGGACTACCTGAAGAACGCCATCGCCGGCGCCAAGTTCCCGTATATCAACGCCAACGTCATCGACGCCAAAACGCAAAAACCGCTGTTCACGCCGTACATCATCGTCGATACGCCGGTGAAAGACCGCGACGGCAAGGCGCATACGCTGCGCATCGGCTACATCGGCTTCGTGCCGCCGCAGATCCTGGTGTGGGACAAGGCTAACCTGCAGGGCAAGGTGACGGTGGACGACATCACCGCCACCGCCAAACGCTACGTGCCGGAAATGCGTAAACAGGGCGCCGATCTGGTGGTGGCGATCCCGCATTCCGGGCTGTCCAGCGAGCCTTACAAGGCAATGGCGGAAAACTCGGTCTACTACCTCAGCCAGGTACCGGGCATCGACGCCATCATGTTCGGCCACGCCCATGCGGTGTTCCCGAGCAAGGACTTCGCCAATATCAAAGGCGCGGATATCGATAAGGGCCTGCTGAACGGCGTACCGGCGGTGATGCCGGGCCAATGGGGCGATCATCTCGGCGTGGTCGACCTGCAGCTCAACAACGATAGCGGTAGCTGGAAAGTGACCGCCGCCAAAGCGGAAGCACGGCCGATCTACGACAAAGAGAACAAGAAATCGCTGGCGGCGGAAGACGCCGCGCTGGTGAAAGTGTTGGCGGACGATCACAAGGGCACGCGCGAGTTCGTCAGCCAGCCGATCGGCAAATCCGACGGCAACATGTACAGCTACCTGGCGCTGGTGCAGGACGATCCGACGGTGCAGATCGTCAACAATGCGCAGAAGGCCTACGTTGAACATTACATTCAGGGCGATCCGGATCTGGCCGATCTGCCGGTGCTGTCGGCGGCGGCGCCGTTCAAGGTCGGCGGCCGCAAGAACGATCCGGCCAGCTTCGTCGAAGTGGAAAAGGGCCAACTCACCTTCCGCAACGCCGCCGATCTCTATCTCTACCCCAATACCCTGGTGGTGGTGAAGGCCAGCGGCAAAGAGGTGAAAGAGTGGCTGGAGTGCTCCGCCGGCCAGTTCAACCAGATCGACGTCAACAGCGCCAAGCCGCAGGGCTTGATCAACTGGGACGGCTTCCGCACCTATAACTTCGACGTGATCGACGGCGTCAATTACCAGATCGACGTCAGCCAGCCGGCGCGCTACGACGGTGAATGCCAGCTGATCAACGATAAGGCGGAGCGCATCAAGCAGTTGACCTTCAACGGCAAGCCGATCGATCCGAACGCCACCTTCCTGGTCGCCACCAACAATTACCGCGCCTACGGCGGCAAATTTGCCGGCACCGGCGACAAACACATCGCCTTCGCTTCGCCGGATGAAAACCGTTCAGTGCTGGCGGCCTACATCAGCGCCGAAACCCAGCAACACGGCGCGGTGCATCCGCAGGCGGACAACAACTGGCGTTTGGCGACCTTCAGCAGCCAGCAACCGCTGGATATCCGCTTCGAGACCTCGCCGTCGGACAAAGCGACGGCGTTTATCAAGGAGCACGCTCAATATCCGATGACCGCCGAAGGCAATGACCGCATCGGTTTCGCGGTGTATCGCATCGATCTTAGCGCGAAATAATCACCCGGCCGGGGTCCCCAGCCCCGGCCACCTTCTCTTCGATTTTCCCGCTGGCGCGCCCTTTAAATTGCATTTAAAATGCATGTTATAGGATTCCTTCGTTTAAAGAGGCACTACCATGGATTACCGCAATCAATCCCTTGGCGCGCTCGCTATCGCCATTCCCCGTGCATCCCGTCTGTTTCGCCAGCATCAGCTGGATTTCTGCTGCGGCGGCCGGCAATCGCTGGCACGCGCCGCCGAGCGCAAAGGGTTAGATATCGACAGGCTGGAAAACGAACTGGCCGCCCTGGCCGCCACGCCGGAGCCAAGCCGGGACTGGCGCACGGCGCCGCTCGGTGAGGTGATCGATTACATTCTGCCGCGCTTTCATCAGCGACACCGCGAGCAGCTGGCAGAACTGGTGCTGATGGCGGAAAAGGTCGAACGCGTGCACGGCGACAAGCCCAGCTGCCCGCGCGGGTTGGCGAAGCAGCTGAACCTGATCCGCCTGGATCTGGAGAATCACATGATGAAAGAGGAGCAGATCCTGTTCCCGCTGATCAAACAGGGCATGGGGCCGCAGGCCGCCGGACCGATCTCGGTGATGGAGCATGAACATGACGAGGCGGGTGAGCAGCTGGAAGTGGTGAAGTTCCTCACCGATAACGTCACGCCGCCGGAGGGCGCCTGCACCACCTGGCGAGCGCTGTACACCGGCATCGACGAGTTCATCGGCGATCTGATGGAGCACATCAGCCTGGAAAACAATCTGCTGTTCCCGCGCGCGCTGCGCGGCGCATAAAATAAGGGCGCCACGAAGGCGCCCAGAGCAATCCTCGGTGGGATTACAGGATTTCCAGCAGCTCGACGTCGAACACCAGCGCGCTGAACGGCGGGATGGACGCGCCAGCGCCACGCTCGCCATAGGCCAGGTTGTGCGGGATATACAGCTGCCATTTGGAGCCGACCGGCATCAGGGTCAGCGCTTCGATCCAGCCTGGGATCACGCCGCTGACCGGGAATTCTGCCGGCTGGCCGCGCTCGACCGAGCTGTCGAACACGTCGCCGTTGATCAGACGACCGGTGTAGTGCACACGCACGCGGTCCTGACGGGACGGGATCGGGCCGTTGCCCTGCTCCAGCACGGAGAACTGCAGGCCGGACTCGGTCAGCGTCACGTCGTCGCGCTTGGCGTTGTCGTCCAGGAATTTCTGGCCTTCAACGGCCATCGCCTGCTGGCGCTCGCGGCGCACCGCGTCCGCACGCTCGTGGATCTCACGCAGCGCACGGTGCACCACGTCTACCGGAACCGCCGGGGCATTCCCTTCCAGCGCGTCACGCAGACCCGCCAGCAAAGCTTCCGGTTGCAAACCTTCCAGCCCGGACTCTTGCAGCTGCTGGCCGACCTGTAAACCAATCCCGTAACTTGCTTGCGCTTCAACGCTGTCAAAAGAAGGGGTTGTCATGGGGTTTTCCTTAAGTCTGTAAAAAGTCGAAAGCGCAGCATAACAGCGCGTCAATGCCGGGTAAAATCTTGTGTGGAGAATGATGACTTTTGTCGTAGAAAAAGAAACAATAACCTTCTGTTAACGCCCGCAGCCGCAAACCGCGGCTCTGCCGCTCAGCTGCCTTTCGCTTCAATCAGTTAGCGGACTATACTGAAAGCAGGATATCGGGCAGGCGAGGCGCTTGCCGCGCCGCGCTAATTACTACGCCGTCGAAGAGAGGTCACCATGGGCAGAATCGCGCCCAGGAGAAGGAAAACCACCCGCATCTACCAGCCGCTGCTGCGCACCTGGCTGAATGTCAGCCAGCGCCTGAAACCGGGCGCCGCACCCACGTCTGAAGGCGCGGAACCGCCATCGGAGCCACCGCCGGCCAACGACAAAATGCAGCAGGTCAAAGCGCTGCTGGCCAAAGTCTGGCATCTGCCGGACGGTTTCCATTGGATGGAGCCACTGCCCTACTTCCACCGCCGCTGGGTGCTGATCTTCGGCATCATCCTGCTGCTGGCCCTGCTGTGGCCGTACTCGCCCGAAAGACAGCCGTTCCCGGTTTCCCAGCAGGAAACCAGCGTGCCGCTGCAGGCCGATCTGCAAAACGGCGGCACCACGTCTACCAACGAACCAACGCCGGCGGGCAACTGGCAGCGTTATCAGATCCAGCCCGGCCAGACCCTGGCCCAGCTGTTTCGCGACAACAATCTGCCGGTGAATGAAGTGTTCGCCATGGCGCAGGTGGAAGGCGGCGACAAGCCGCTGAGCAACATGAAAGCCGGCCAGGAAGTGCGCATCGAACGCGACGCCAACGGCGTGATTAACGCGCTGTCGGTTACCACGGTGGACAACAGCCAGGCGCTGTTCCGCCGCCAGGCCGACGGCAGCTACCGCCGGGAACGCTAATCCCTACAGCTGCGCCAGCAAAAACTCGCGCAGCACCACGCCCTGGTTGTGCTCGGTATCTTTGCTGCCATACAGCAGCGTCAGCGTTTGCCCCTGCCGTAACAGCGCCACCAGCGGCTGCCAGGCGTCGTTGGCCGCCAGCTGTTGGCGGTAACGCGCCTCGAAGACCGCCCACTGGTCGGTATGCTGATGGAACCACTTGCGCAGTTCGTCATCCGGCGCCACCTGTTTCAGCCACTGCACGCCCGTCAGCCGCGCCTTGCTGATGCCGCGCGGCCATAGCCTGTCTATCAGATAACAGTGTTCCGGCGCCGGCGCGCTGAAATCATAAACCCGCTGTAGCGTAATCTTTGCCATCGCACGCTCTCCTTTTCATCCCGTCTTCAAGCGTAGCGCGTTTTGCCGGGCGCAGAAAAGCAAAACGCCAGCGCGAGGCTGGCGTTTTAACCGGGTTAACAGCAGCGTAAATTACGCTTCTGCAACCACAACTACATTCAGCTGTGCGAACACGTCGCTGTGTACCTGGAAGTGCACTTCGTGCTCACCAGTGGTACGCAGAACGCCGTTCGGCAGACGAACTTCGCTCTTGGCAACTTCAACGCCTGCCGCAGTCACTGCGTCAGCGATGTCGCGGGTGCCGATAGAGCCGAACAGTTTACCTTCGTCGCCAGATTTGGAAGCGATGGTGACTGAACCCAGTTCGTTGATCTTGGTTGCGCGAGCTTCAGCAGCAGCCAGAACGTCAGCCAGTTTGGCTTCCAGTTCAGCACGGCGTGCTTCGAAGAACTCAACGTTTTTCTTGGTAGCAGGAACAGCTTTGCCCTGTGGTACCAGGAAGTTACGAGCGTAGCCCGCTTTAACGTTAACTTGATCACCCAGGCTGCCCAGGTTTGCTACTTTATCAAGCAGAATAACTTGCATTACCTTATCCTCTCAAAGTCGTTAATGGACAGTGGCCGATTACTGATGACGATCAGTGTACGGCAACAAAGACAGGTAGCGCGCGCGCTTGATAGCACGGGCCAGCTGGCGCTGATATTTTGCACGAGTACCGGTGATACGGCTCGGTACAATTTTACCACTTTCGGTGATGTAGTTTTTCAGCGTAGCGATGTCTTTATAGTCAATCTCTTGAACGCCTTCCGCGGTGAAACGGCAGAACTTGCGACGACGGAAATAACGTGCCATTTGGCTAGTCTCCAGAATCTATCAATTCAATCTGCTCGGCATGCAGAACCAATTTGCTCAGCCCGTTGCGCCCTTGATGGCAGCTTACAAAGCCTTGCACGGTAATCTGACTGCCGACCGTTAATCTTTGAGTTAGTGCTTGTGACTGTTGTCCGCTGACAACCACGGGCATTCGGCACCATGCTTGTCTGCTGAATCCGGCTTCCATCTGCTGCGAACGGTGCTCTAGCACAAATTGGCAGTGCGGTATCCCGGAAGGACTCACTTTTCGAACCGGCGCCTTGCACACAGTGCCCGACAAAACCAGACGATTAGCCGTCACGGCGGCAATTACTCTTCAGAATCCCCAGCATCTGCATCATCTGCGGTTTCGTTAGCGAAGTCTTCGCGGCGATCGCCACGACGTTCGTCTTTCGCTTTAACCATCGGAGATGCTTCAGTTACCGCGTGCTTAACGCGCATAACCATGCTGCGGATAACGGCGTCGTTGAAGCGGAAGTTAGTTTCCAGCTCATCGATCGCTTCCTGCGGCGCTTCAACGTTCAGCAGAACGTAGTGAGCCTTGTGCAGTTTGTTGATCGGATAAGCCAGCTGACGGCGGCCCCAGTCTTCCAGACGGTGAATCTGACCTTGCGCGTTAGTGATGGTAGCACTGTAACGCTCGATCATGCCCGGAACCTGTTCGCTTTGGTCAGGATGGACCATAAAAACGATTTCGTAATGACGCATCGAATTGCTCCTTACGGATTATTCAGCCTCCTGTCAGGGTCAACCGCGGCCCATGGAAGCAAGGAACGTGTTTAGTGTGCGGCTGAAAAATGACGCGTAATCATACTGACGCAGGGCGGGAAACTCAAGGACTGCGTGGGTTTTATTCGCGTTAATGCGAGGCGCTATGGGAAATAGCACAATTTGCTCGTGGGAGAACCTATGTACGCCGATCCATCGGTTTCAAAAATCTTTCAATGAAATCAGCGCTGAGTCACAAATCTATTTCACTTTTTTTGAAAGAGGTCATCAAAAGCCCCCGCTTTTTAATCCGCCGCAACGGACTAAAATTAACCATATCCGCCGCAGACAGCGCGACGAAAAAGATTTCAGGTTATTCAATGCAGATAAATGACTTTTTGCCGCAGCGACATTCGCTGTCAGGCCGTAACGGCAAAGGGTTAAGAGAGGCACTATGAAACGCATCATGCTCGCAACGGCGCTGGCCGCCCTGTTTTCCGCCAACCTAATGGCCGCAACGGAGATCACCTCGCACCAGGCCGATCAACGCCAGAGCGTCGGCTTCGTCACCCTGAACCAGAACGTGGTTTCGCCGGATGACGCCAGCAGCCAGGTCAGCAAAATCGCCGATCAACGCGGCGCAAGTTCTTATCGCATCATCGCCCTGCACGAACCGGGCGACAACAGCACGATGCACGTCAGCGCTGAGCTGTACCGCTAAAAACGCACGCCACGCCAGGGAAATCCCCAGGGCTTCATCAGAAAGCCCGTTCAGTCCGCACCGGAGCGCCGCCCGTTGGGCGCTCCGCTTCCCTCATCACAGCTTGAGCAGCGCCGGCATGCTGAACGCCTTGCCCGGATTATGCAATTGCAGCGCCATCTGCAGATAATTTGTCCGCGTTTGCAACAGCTCGGCGCTACCCGTCAGGGTCGCCCGCTGTTCGAACGAGAGCGTATCGGCCGCTGCGGTGTGAGTGGCTGCCGCTTTCGGCGCGGAGGCGAACAACGCCGTCATGTTTTGCACCGTCTGCGCCGTGATGCGCGACAGCGGATTCGCCTGGTTTTGCCGCGCCTTGCCGTCGGCGGCCCCCAACATCTCACTGAAGGCCGCTGAGTTAAGCTCGGCGCGCGCTTTCATCGTTCCCATTAAACCGGCCGTACTGCCGATGCTTTTTATCATGCCCTCTGCTCCTTGCTGCCCTGAAAGAATTCACGCTGACATTCTCCCCTTCATTCGGCCAAACGATGGCCGAAACAGCAGGCACAGAGCGGTGCAATTCCTGGCATCGCGCCCGGCGGAGCATTACAGTTCGCGGCGGAAGAAGTCGGCCGTGGCGGACAGCGCCAGCGGCGTGATGCGGTGCTTCACCCCCGGTTCGATGAGCGACGTCAAACGGCCGTCCGCGCCTTGCTGCCGCAGTTCAGCCGCCAAACGCAGGCTGTCCGCCGCCGGCACCACGTCGTCCGTCTCGCCGTGCCACAGCAGCAGCGGCCGCCCGGCGATCGCCGCCAAACGCCCTTCCAGCTCATACTCCGCCAGCACGGCCGTGCGCGCCGCAAACGCTGGCGGCGAGAGCGCCTCGCCCTCTTCGCCCAACGGCGGATACAGCGTTTGCGCCAGCGCACGGTAATAGCCGGAACCCATCAGGCTGGCGGCCGCCCGGATCCACGGGAAGCGCGCGAAGGCGCCAAGCGCGGTCATGCCCCCCATAGAGGCACCGGCGACGCCGATACGCCCGTCGGCAATCAGGCCGAGCCGCTCGAAATGCGCCTTGATCTGCGGCAGCTCGTCGATATTGCTGCGCAGGATCTCCCAAAACGTGGCCAGACGCCGCGCCTCATCGCCGTCGAACCGCTCGCCGTGCCGATCGGCATCCGGCAATATCACCCGAAAACCGGCGCGCGCCAGCGCATAGGCGAAGTAGGCGTACACCTCTTTCGACGAGGTATAGCCATGACAGAAGAACACCGTCGGCAAGGGCCGCTGATAGTGCCCTGCGGGGACGGCATGGATCACCGCAACATCGCCCGCCCGCTCGTCATGAATTTCGATCATCCGTTCATCCTCAACTCACCTGTTGGCATTCATCATGACAAACTTGCGCCAGCCAGCGTTAGCTCAATCTGTTCCAGCTTATATTGCGTTACACTGAAGCCATCGTACCGGCTCTTTCGAGGTCACCATGACGCTTGTCCGCACACTCATCGCCCTGACGCTGGCCGCACAGCTTTCCGCCTGCGGCATCATGACCACCACGCCGAAACCGCCGCCACCGCCCACCGCACAGGCGCAGGAGATCGTCCGCGCACAGACCGCCGAGCTGGTGAAGATAGGTACCGTCACCGCCGTGGTGCGCGGCAGCCCGATGGACGTGGAAGCGGAGATCCAGCGCAAGGCCACCGCCGCCGGCGCCCGGTATTACGTGATCATCATGAACAGCGAAACCATCGTGCCGGGCCAATGGTATTCCCAGGCGATCCTGTATCGGTAAGGCGGGGATTTTTTAAGCAGATTTACACTGGCTTTGCACAGGCTGAAGTAGGGTATTGCACACTGTCGGACAGCATGCCGCATGTTGCGGGTGCGATTCAGGATCTGACGAAGGGGAACGCCATGAAACGCTCCACCGCACTCACCTCCCTCCTGCTTTCAGTAGGGCTGCTCAGCACCGGCGCACAGTCCGCCGAGCTGGCGCCCGCCGATCGCGTGACGCCGCTCAGTGAAATCGCCGAGATCACCTTTAACGATCTGCCCGGTTCACCGCAGGAGGCGGAGCAGGCCATCGCTCGCACCGCCGGCCAACACGGCGCCAGCTATTACCGCATCCTGCGGATGGAAGAACAGGCGCACCCGCTTGGCTGGCGCGCCTCGGCCATCTTATACCTTTAGTAGCTCATGCAAGCCGCATTCAACACGCCGCCGCTGACGGAGACGCCCCCCAGGAAAATCCCGGCGGCCAGGTGGTTCGCTTCGATCTTGTCGCTGATGCGTGGCATGTAGATCTTCACGGCCGCGAACAGCAGCAGTTGCACCACCAGCGCCACTACGCCCCACAGCAGGTAATCCAGCAGGCTGATCGAGTTGATCGCCGCGCTGGCCAACGGGATCACATATCCCAGGCAAGCGCCGATGAAAGCAAAGGCGGCGGATTGATTATCGGCCTTGATCAGCGCCCATTCATCGTGAGGAGTGATGCGGGTATAGACGAACAGAAACACCAAAATCATGGCGAAACCGCTGAAGAAATAAGAGGCGAACGCCGCCAACGCGCTGAGAATATCCATGTGCATTTTCCTGTCAGAGTGAGGCTGAATTAAAAAGGTTTTCGCCGCCGCGCGCCACCCTTTTCCCTAACCGCCGATAGCGCGGTTGAGCAGCAGTTCGCACACCTCGGCCGACAGCAGGCTCTCGCCGCGGTGATCCAGCGTCAGGTGGCACCAGGCGTCGGCTATCTGCGGGCTGGCATGCTGCAGCAGCTGCGCGGCACAGCACAGGTCGAACAGCTGCTGGGTCAGCAGCCGCCCCATCTCTTCATGCGGTTGCCGGGCACGCTGCTGCCACTGCCGCCAGGCGTGATCGAACAAGCGATTCTGGCCGCGCACCGGCTGCAGCTCGAACTGCAGCATTTCGAGCGCGCCCGGCAGCTTGTGCAGGCTGCGCAACACGTCCAGACACATGATGTTGCCGGAACCTTCCCAGATGCTGTTGACCGGCATCTCGCGATACAAGCGTGGCAGCTCGCTCTCTTCGCAGTAGCCGATACCGCCCAGCACCTCCATCGCCTCGGCGATGAACGGCATGCCCTGGCGACAGATGCTGTATTTGGCCGCCGGGGTCAGCAGGCGGCTGTAGATCAGTTCGCCCTCATTGCTGCGGCTTTCCCAGGCGCGGGCCAGCCGGAACAGCAACGCGGTATGCCCTTCCAGCCGCAGCGCCATGCGCGCCAAAACCTGGCGCATCAGCGGTTGTTCGATCAAGAGCTTGCCGAACGCCTGCCGCTGCAGCGCATGATACAGCGCCACCGACAGCCCGCGGCGCATCAGGCCGTGGCTGCCAAGCGAGCAGTCGAAACGGGTCAGGCCGCCCATCTTCAGGATATGCCGCACGCCGTCACCCTCATCCCCCAACAGCCAGGCGGTGGCGTCCTGAAACTCCACTTCGCTGCTGGCGTTGGAGCGGTTACCCAGCTTGTCTTTCAATCGCTCCAGGCGAATGGCGTTGCGGCTGCCGTCCGGCAAAATGCGCGGCAGGAAGAAACAGGACAACCCGCCTTCGGCCTGCGCCAGCACCAGGTGCGCATCGCTCTGCGGCACCGAGAAGAACCACTTGTGCCCCACCAGCCGGTAGGCTTCACCCGGCCCGCGCGCGCCGAGCGGCGCGGCGGTAGTGGTATTGCTCAAAACGTCGGAACCGCCCTGCTTCTCCGTCATGCCCATGCCGATCAGCAGGCCGCGCTTTTGCCCGCCCGGCAGTAGGTGAGCGTCATAACGATCCGACAGCAGCGGCGTCAGCCAGGAGCGAAACTCGACCGGCAACGCCTGCAGCAACAGCGGCGTAGCGCCGAAGGTCATGGTCACCGGGCACAGCGTACCGGCCTCAACCTGTGCATGCAGCATAAAGCGCGCGGCGCGCGCCACGAAGGAACCGATGCGCGCATCCTCCTGCCAGGGCAGGTTGTGCACCCGGTTGGCGATCAGCCCCTGCATCAGGATATGCCAGGCGGGATGAAAGCGAACGTCGTCCAGCCGCTGGCCAGTGGCGTCGTAGCGCAGCAGCTCCGGCGGGTTGGCGTTGGCCAGGCGGCCCAGCTCCAGCGACTCCTGGGTGCCAAGCTGCTGGCCCAGCGAAGCCAATACCTCGGCGTCCCAGCCGCCCTGCTCGCGCTGCAACGCTTCGCGCAGCGGCGTATCGGAGAGAAACAGGTTGCTGTTGCCCAGCGGCTTGGGTTGGTTAAAAACGGTGTGCGTAGTCCAGACCATGAGAGTGCTCCCTGAGAAAAGCGTCAGGAGTAAGTATGGTCGGCGCAGAGATTTCTGCCGAAGGCGGGATCACAAGAGGGGGAATTAACGGGGGCTCAGGGCCCCCGTCAGGAGGATCAGCCGCGCTGACGCACCGCTTCGAACAGGCAAATGCCGGTGGCGACCGACACGTTCAGCGAAGAGACGGTACCGGCCATCGGGATACTGATCAGCTCGTCGCAGTGTTCGCGGGTCAGACGACGCATGCCTTCGCCTTCCGCGCCCATCACCAGCGCCATCGGGCCGGTCATTTTGCTCTGATACAGCGTATGGTCGGCTTCGCCGGCGGTACCCACCACCCAGACGTTCATTTCCTGCAGCAGGCGCAGCGTGCGCGCCAGGTTGGTCACGCGGATCAGCGGCACGCTCTCGGCGGCGCCGCAGGCCACTTTCTTGGCGGTGGCGTTCAGTTGGGCAGAACGGTCGCGCGGCACGATCACCGCGTGCACGCCGGCAGCGTCGGCGCTGCGCAGGCAGGCGCCGAGGTTATGCGGGTCGGTCACGCCGTCCAGCACCAGCAGGAATGGCGTTTCCACGCTCTCCAACAGGCCTGGCAGATCGTTTTCCTGATACTGACGCCCTTCGCGCACCCGGGCAATGATCCCCTGGTGTACCGCGCCTTCAACCTTGTCATCCAGCCACTGGCGGCTCGCCACCTGGATCACGATGCCGGTCGCTTCCAGCTCGGCGATCAGCGGTTGCAGGCGGCGATCTTCGCGGCCTTTCAGGATAAACACTTCCAGGAAGCGTTGCGGATCGCGCTCTAACAGGGCTTTGACGGCGTGAATGCCGTAAATAATTTCGCTCATGATGCTCTTTTAAATTCGTGCGGCCGGCGATAACCGGCCGATGGTAACGATGTGCGGCAGGTTAAGCCTGCTCGGCACCTTTCTTCTTGGCTGCGCGTTTGGCTTTGGTCGCCGCCGCGATTTTCCGCGTTTTGTCGGACGCTTTCTTGGCTTTCTTCTTCGCCTTCTTCACGTTGTCCGCGGGCTTGGCGTCATCCTGCTTGCGGAAGGCGCTGTCCGGCTCGAAGTTGGCCGGCGGTTTGCCGCCGCGGCGCTTGCCGCGCCCCGCGCTACCGCTGTCGCGCAGCGTGCGCTGGCCGCCCTTCTTGGCGCGATCGCGCTCGGTTTTGCCTTCACCGCGCGCTTTGCGGGTGCTGGACACCAGCGCGAAGTCGATCTTGCGCTCGTCCATATGCACCGCGTCCACGCGGATCTCCACCGTATCCCCCAGGCGATAGACCGTGCCGGAAGACTCGCCGATCAGGCGCTGGCCGATATTATCGTAGCGATAGTAATCATTATCCAGCGTTGATACGTGCACCAGCCCGTCGATGAACAGATCGTTCAGGCGCACGAAGAAGCCGAAGCCGGTCACGCTGGAGATGATGCCGCTGAACACTTCACCGACGTGATCCTGCATGAAGTCGCACTTCAGCCAGTCGGCGACGTTGCGCGTCGCTTCGTCCGCGCGGCGCTCGGTCATCGAGCAGTGTTCGCCCAGCTGCAGCATCTCTTCGAATTCGCTGTGCCAGCCGCCGGTCGGCGTCCAGCGCTCTTTCGGCTCGCCGTGTTCTTTGGCCAGCTGATATTTGATCGCGCGGTGCAGCGCCAGATCCGGATAACGGCGGATCGGCGAGGTGAAGTGGCCGTAAGACGCCAGCGCCAGGCCGAAGTGGCCGCGGTTTTCCGGATCGTAAATCGCCTGCTTCATCGAACGCAGCAACATGGTTTGCAGCATTTCGTGGTCAGGGCGCTCGGACACTTCATCCATCAGCACCGCATAGTCCTTCGGCTGCGGCTTGTTGCCGCCGCCCAGCGTCAGCCCCAGCTCGCTCAGCACGCTGCGCAGCGCGGAGATGTGGTCGTCGCTCGGACGATCGTGCACACGGTACAGCGCCGGCTCGTTGCGTTTCTCGACGAAGCGCGCGGCCGCTACGTTGGCCATGATCATGCACTCTTCGATCAGCTTGTGGGCGTCGTTGCGCACCGTCGGCTCCACGCGCTCGATGCGGCGTTCGGCGTTAAAGATGAACTTGGCTTCTTCGGTTTCAAACGCGATACCGCCGCGCTCGGCGCGCGCCTTATCCAGCACCTTATACATCGCGTGCAGCTCTTCCAGGTGCTTGACCAGCGGATGGTAGTGCTCGCGCAGCTCCTGATCGCCCTGCAGAATGTGCCACACCTTGTTATAGGTCAGGCGAGCGTGCGAGCTCATCACCGCTTCGTAGAACTTGGCCGTGGACAGGCGCCCCTGGGCGGAGATGGTCATCTCGCACACCATGCACAGGCGATCGACCTGTGGGTTCAGGGAGCACAGCCCGTTGGACAGCACTTCCGGCAGCATCGGGATCACCTGCGACGGGAAGTACACCGAGTTGCCGCGGCTGCGCGCTTCATCGTCCAGCGCGGTGCGCGGGCGCACATAGTAACTGACGTCGGCGATCGCGACCCACAGGCGCCAGCCGCCGCCGCGTTTTTTCTCGCAGTACACGGCGTCATCGAAGTCGCGTGCGTCTTCACCGTCGATGGTGACCAACGGCAGCTTGCGCAGATCGACGCGGCCCTTCTTGGCCGCTTCCGGCACCTGCTCACTGAGATCGGCCACCTGCTTTTCCACCTGCGGCGGCCAGGTATGCGGGATCTCATGGGTGCGCAGCGCGATGTCCACCGCCATGCTGGTGCCCATCTTGTCGCCGAGGATCTCGACGATCTTGCCGACCGCCTTGGTGCGGCGGGTCGGACGCTGCGTCAGCTCCACCACCACCATAAAGCCCATGCGCGCGCCGCTGACGCTGTCCGCCGGGATCAGAATATCGAAGCTCAGACGGCTGTCGTCCGGCACCACGAAACCGGTACCGGCATCCATGAAGAAGCGGCCGACGATCTGGCTGGTTTTCGGCACCAGCACGCGCACGATGCGCGCTTCGCGGCGCCCTTTGCGATCCGCGCCCAAGGCCTGCGCCAGCACCACGTCACCGTGGATCGCCATTTTCATCTGTTCAGCAGACAGGTACAGATCGTCTTTGCTGCCTTCCACGCGCAGGAAGCCGTAGCCGTCGCGGTGGCCGATCACCGTGCCGCGCAGCAGATCCAGACGTTCCGGCAGCGCGTAGCACTGGCGGCGGGTAAACACCAGCTGGCCATCGCGCTCCATGGCGCGCAGGCGGCGGCGCAGCGCTTCCAGCTGCTCTTCACCGCTGAGGCCCAGTTCGTTGCCCAGTTCTTCGCGGCTGGCCGGCGTTTCACGTTTCGCCAAATGGGCCAGGATATATTCACGACTGGGGATGGGGGATTCGTATTTTTCTGCTTCTCGTTCCAGGAATGGATCTTGTGACATTGCGGTTCCTCCGTTGTCATCAGCAGGATGACGTTGAGCCTTGTCTTCTCAACGTCGTTTTATTCGACAAGCAATAGCTTGTAGAGCGGCGGATTGTCTTCGACCATATCGGCCAACGTATGCTTATCCAGCTCTTCAAGGAAATTCTGTACGCCCTGTTGGAGCACCTGCTTCAGTCGGCAGGCAGGGGTGATGTGGCAAAACTCGCTGCTGCAGTTAACCAGCGCAAGCGGCTCCAGCGCCCGCACCACGTCGCCGAGGCGAATGCTCTCGGCCGGTTTGCCCAAACGGATGCCGCCATGCTTGCCGCGCACCGCCGTGACAAAACCGACCCGGCTCAACTGATTGATGATCTTCACCATATGGTTGCGAGACACGCCGTAAACCTCGGTCACTTCCGAGATACTGGTCATCTTGTCCTGCGGCAACGAGGCCATGTAGATCAACGCCCGCAGGCCATAATCAGTAAAACTTGTTAACTGCACATCTTACCTCTGGGTATCGTTTTACCCGTCTGATACGCCGCTTTTCGGCGCTATTCAAAAGATTACTCATTGGATAATAAACCAGCCGGAGAGTTCGTCGCTAATTATTTAGCGAATCCCGCGCCCTAAGGCGGGTTTATGAAAGGATTTTTTGACGTGAAACCGCAATCGGAGGGAGTCAGGATAAAAACAAACCGGGACGCGCCCGGTTTGTTTACTGCCGCAAAGCCTGATTATGCGTCGAACGGGTCGCGCAGGATCATGGTTTCGCTGCGATCCGGGCCGGTAGAGATGATATCTACCGGTACGCCGGTCACTTCTTCGATGCGCTTGATGTAGTTCAGCGCAGCCTGAGGCAGCTTGCTGTGCTCTTTCACGCCAAAGGTGGTTTCGCTCCAGCCCGGCATGGTTTCGTAGATAGGCTCGATACCTTCCCAGCCTTCAGCCGCCAGCGGAGTGGTATCCACTTCGCGGCCGTCCGGCATGCGGTAGCCCACGCAGATCTTCACTTCTTTCAGGCCGTCCAGGACATCCAGCTTGGTCAGGCAGAAGCCGGACAAGGAGTTGATCTGCACGGCGCGACGCACCGCTACCGCGTCCAGCCAGCCGGTACGACGACGACGGCCGGTGGTGGCGCCGAACTCGTTACCCTGCTTGCACAGGTACTCGCCGGTTTCATCGAACAGTTCGGTTGGGAACGGGCCTGCACCCACGCGAGTGGAGTAGGCTTTCACGATGCCCAGCACGTAGTCCACATAACGCGGGCCGATGCCGGAACCGGTAGCCACGCCGCCGGCGGTGGTGTTGGAAGAGGTGACGTACGGGTAAGTACCGTGGTCGATATCCAGCAGGGTGCCCTGAGCGCCTTCGAACATGATCAGGTCGCCACGCTTGCGCGCGCCGTCCAGCAGTTCGGAAACGTCAACCACCATGGCGGTCAGGATGTCGGCGATAGACAGCACGTAGTCCAGCGTCGCCTGATAATCGACGGCTTCAACTTTGTAGTAGTTGACCAGCTGGAAGTTGTGGTAATCGACGATCTCTTTGAGCTTAACGGCGAAGGTTTCTTTGTTGAACAGGTCGCTGACGCGCAGGCCGCGCCGAGCCACTTTATCTTCGTAAGCCGGGCCGATGCCGCGACCGGTGGTACCGATCGCTTTCGCGCCGCGCGCTTTCTCACGCGCGTTGTCCAACGCGACGTGGTAAGGCAGGATCAGCGGGCAAGCTTCAGAGAGTAACAGACGTTCGCGTACCGGGATGCCACGCGCTTCGAGTTCACCCATTTCTTTCATCAATGCGTCCGGCGCCAGAACAACACCGTTGCCGATGATGCTGGTGACGTTTTCACGCAGAATACCTGAAGGAATTAAATGAAGGACGGTTTTTTCACCGTTGATTACCAGAGTGTGGCCAGCGTTATGGCCACCTTGGTAGCGCACAACATATTGAGCCCGTTCAGTCAGCAGGTCTACAACCTTGCCTTTACCTTCGTCACCCCATTGGGTGCCCAGTACGACGACGTTCTTACCCATTTTTCAAAATCACCGATTGCTTAAAAATGGATTCTACCACCGTAATTTTCGATTTTCAGCACTTTTAGCATACGATTGCATAAATTTTGGGCTAGACTTTAAAGACCCGTGCGGCCGCTCAACATGTAGTAGATCACGCAGCCCGCAACCACTATTCCGCCGCCAAATCGCCGCAGCGTCGCGTCCGGCAGTTGCGACATCGCCACAATCATTTTGCGCCAGGCCTGCGGAAACAGCATCGGCCCTAATCCTTCCAGCACCAGAACCAGCCCGAGCGCCAGCCAAATCGTTGAGTTCATGCATCCCCCAAAAACGAGAAAGGGCCCGCGTAAACGGGCCCTCGATCAGATTGCCTGCCGCGCTTACTTGCGCAGGGTATCAGGCGACTTCATGTAGCGGAAGAAATCGCTGTCCGGGCTCAGTACCAGCACGTCCTGGTTGTCCTTGAAGCTGGCTTCATAGGCACGCAGGCTGCGGATAAAGGCATAGAAGTCCGGATCCTGGCTGAACGCGTTGGCGAAAAGCTTGGCCGCTTCGGCATCGCCTTCACCGCGGGTGATACGCGCCTGACGCTCGGCTTCCGCCAGGGTACGGGTCACTTCGTAGTCCGCGCTGGCGCGCAGCTTCTCGGCTTCTTCCTGGCCCTGCGAGCGCAGACGACGGGCTACCGCTTCACGCTCGGCGCGCATACGCTGGTAGATGGCGTCGGACACTTCCGCCGGCAGGTTGATCTGCTTGATACGCACGTCGATCACTTCGATGCCCAGCGCCGCCATGCTGTTCGGGTTCACCTGCGGCTGTTTGCCGGTGGTTTCCCGCTCAACGCGCGCCGCCGCAGAGGCGATAGCGTCATCGGCTTCGGTGGTCGCCACTTCTTCGCCGTCACCCACGGTGCCGGTGTTCAGCGCGTCACGCACGTCGGACATCAGCTTGCCGCGCGAGTCGGTCACGATGTCTTTCACGTCCAGGCGGCCGATTTCGGAACGCAGACGGTCGCTGAACTTACGCTTCAGCAGCACTTCGGCCTGGGAGACGTCGCCGCCGCCGGTCGCCAGATAGTAACGGCTGAAGTCGCTGATGCGCCACTTCAGATAGGAGTCGACGATCAGGTCTTTCTTCTCGCTGGTCACGAAACGATCGGCCTGGTTATCCATAGTCTGGATACGCGCATCCAGGTTCTTCACGGTCTCGATGAACGGGATCTTGAGGTGCAGACCCGGCGCATACACCAGCGGCTTGTTTTCGCCGTCGCGCAGAACCTTGCCGAAGCGCAGCACGATGCCGCGCTGGCCTTCCTGCACCACGAACAGCGAAGCGTACAGCACCACCAGCACCGCGAGGACAATAACTACAAAAGACTTACGCATTGATTACTCTCTCCCTACGCGAGTGGTGTCGTCACGCTGCGCATTCGCCCGGCGCTGATCCATAATCGAACCGCCGCTGGTACGCGGAGTGCTGCTGTTGGCAGCCGGCGCAGGATTCGGATTGAGGCGAATCAGGCTGGTATCCTTGTTGCCGCTCTCCGGCGCCGCGCCTTGACCGCGCAGCATCTGATCCAGCGGCAGCACCATCAGGTTGTTGCCTTTGTCGCTCACCAACACCTTACGGGTATGGCCCAGCACTTTTTCCATGGTTTCGATATACAGACGCTCGCGGGTGATCTGCGGAGCGGACTTGTATTCCGGCAACAGCTTGGCAAAGCGCGCCACCTCACCCTGCGCTTCCAGGATGGTACGGTCTTTATAAGCCTTGGAATCTTCCAGCAGACGCTGCGCCTGGCCGTTCGCACGCGGCTGAACTTCGTTGGCGTAAGCTTCCGCCTCACGGATGTATTGCTGCTCGTTCTCACGCGCGGCGATCGCATCGTCGAACGACGCCTTCACCTCTTCCGGCGGACGCGCCGCCTGGAAGTTGACGTCCAGCAGCGTGATGCCCATGTTGTAAGGACGAATGGTCTCTTCCAGCATGCGCTGCGTATCGTTACGCACCACGGTACGGCCTTCGGTCAGGATGCGGTCCATCGAGTATTTGCCGATCACGCCGCGCAGGGCGCTGTCGGTCGCCTGGCTCAGGCTGTCGTCGGCATTGACGACGCTGAACAGGTACGCTTCCGGGTTGGTCACGCGGTACTGCACGTTCATTTCCACGCGCACCACGTTTTCATCGGAGGTCAGCATCACGCCGGACGCCGCCAGCTCGCGCACGGATTCCACGTTCACCGGACGCACGTCGTCGATGAAGGTCGGCTTCCAGTTCAGACCCGGCTGCACCAGGTGGCTGAACTTGCCGAAACGCGTCACGACGCCGCGCTCAGCTTCCTTGATGGTGTAGAAGCCGCTGGCGGCCCAGATCACCACCACGGCCACCGCCGCGATACCGATAATGCGGCCGCTGAAGCCCGGACCAGAGGTGCCGGTGCCGCCGCTATTGCTGTTGGAGCCTTTGCCCCCGCCAAAACCGCTCAATTTCTTGCTCAGTTTACGGAAGATATCGTCCAAATCAGGTGGCCCTTGATCACGACCGCCTTTGTTGTTACCGCCAGAGTTGCCGCCATTGTTATTGCTGCTCCCCCACGGGTCGCGGTCCTGTCCGTTATTACCGGGCTGATTCCACGCCATGTTTTAGCTCCATATTCTGTGATTGGGTACTTCAGGCTTTCGCGAAGCATAAATGTAACAGGATATGATCATACGATAAAGTCAATCAGGTCCTGTTCTTGCTTGCAGAGACGACGCCATTCGACGATCGGCATTCGCACCACCACGCCAATGCTGCCGTCCTCTTCGTTCCACTCTTTTTCAATCGCCTGAAGCTGGTAAAAACGGCTGCGAAGACGGCCTGCCCGTGGCGGTAAGCGCAATTCGTAATGCGCGATCTCCCCCGATAAGCGCTCCGTCAACGCCTGATACAGCAACGGAATACCCTCTCCGCTGGCGGCGGACAGCCACACCCGGATCGGCAGGTTTTCGTCGTTGCGGTCGATACGCGGCACAAAATCGTCCAGCATATCTATTTTGTTCATCACTAACAGTGTAGGGATTTCATCCGAGTCTATCTCCGCCAGCACGGTGTTCACCGCTTCGATGTTCTCATCGACGCGCGGATCTGCGGCATCGATGACGTGCAGCAGCAGAGATGCCTGGCGCGTTTCCTGCAGCGTCGCCTTGAAGGCGGCCACCAGATCGTGCGGCAGGTGCCGGATAAAGCCTACGGTATCCGCCAACACGGTATCCCCCACGTCCGGCACGTCAATGCGCCGCAACGTAGGATCCAGGGTGGCAAATAGCTGGTCCGCCGCATACACCTCGGCAGACGTTATTCGGTTAAACAGGGTGGATTTGCCGGCGTTGGTGTAGCCCACCAGCGATACGGTCGGCACATCGGCGCGGGTCCGCGCGCGTCGGCCTTGTTCACGCTGCTTTTCTACCCGCTCCAGGCGGCGCAGAATCAAGCTGATGCGATCGCGTAACAGGCGACGGTCGGTCTCAAGCTGGGTTTCCCCCGGCCCGCGCAGGCCAATCCCCCCTTTTTGCCGCTCCAGGTGCGTCCAGCCGCGTACCAGACGCGTGGCGATGTGACGCAACTGCGCCAGCTCCACCTGCAGCTTACCTTCATGGGTGCGGGCACGCTGGGCGAAGATGTCTAAAATCAGCCCGGTGCGATCGATCACCCGGCATTCGCACAGGCGCTCGAGGTTTCTTTCCTGCGCCGGGGAAAGGGAATGATCAAACAGGACAACAGACGCGCCGCTGGCTTTCACCGCATCTGCAATTTCTTCGGCCTTTCCTTCGCCGACAAAGTACTTCGGATGCGGGGCTTTGCGGCTACCAGTCACCACTTGCAAAGCTTCGACACCGGCTGAGGAAACCAACGATTCGAACTCGTTGAGGTCTTCCGTATCTTTGTCTTGCGAGAAATAGATATGAACCAGTACGGCCTGCTCACCGGCTTCATAACGGTCAAACAAGCGTGCAACCTCTCAAACGGACACTCACCGTGAGTTTGGGGGACATAAACAGCCCGCGGCTGCTTATGCTCCCCGTCATGGTTGACTTGCAACGCGCTTTATTCAGCGTCATCGCTTTCCTGCTGCGGCTGTTGCTGCGCAGACGGATTGTTGCCATGGTGATAGTTGCTTGAACCGCCGCTCGGGTTGTTGCTGTGATGCGAAACCGGACGTGACGGGACAACGGTAGAGATAGCGTGCTTGTACACCATCTGGCTAACCGTGTTCTTCAACAGGATGACAAACTGGTCAAAAGACTCAATCTGGCCTTGCAGCTTAATACCATTCACCAAATAAATAGAAACCGGAACACGTTCACGACGCAATGCGTTCAGGAACGGATCTTGCAAAGATTGCCCCTTAGCCATTCTATCTTTTCCTTATTTGCTTGTTGTTTGTAACTAAGAACCTGTCGGCTCTAAAATAAACGACGTAAAAAATTTGCGCGCTGAATACTCAGCAATTGTACACAATCACCCAACCTATGCACTAACAACCTGTGTCACCGAGTCCAAAGCCTCTCCCGGCTTTTCACTGTCCAACCAATGGACCGACTCCCAACCCCGTAACCAGGTCATCTGGCGTTTAGCCAACTGACGTGTTGCGCAAATACCACGATAAACCATCTCATCGTAACTAATTTCACCAGACAAGTATGACCACATCTGGCGGTAACCGACACAGCGAATGGAGGGCAAGTCCGTATGCAAATCACCCCGTGCGAAAAGTGCACGCGCTTCCGTCTCAAAACCCGCCGCCAACATTTGATGGTACCGCAGCTCGATGCGTTGATGGATCAACTCACGGCTGGTCGGCGCTATCGCAAATTGGTGAACTTGATACGGTAACGATTCACCCGAAATTTTAGTCAGTTCCGTTAAAGTTTTACCCGAAATAAAAAAAACTTCCAGTGCTCTGGACAGTCTCTGCGGATCATTCGGATGAATTCTCAATGCCGCGACCGGATCGATCGCCTGTAACTGACGGTGCAACGCCTCCCAACCCTGCTCCGCCGCTTGCCGTTCGATGCGCTCGCGCACCGCGGGATCGGCAGACGGCAGCGGCGACAATCCTTCCAACAACGCCTTGAAATACAACATGGTGCCGCCGACCAGCAGCGGAATGCGCCCGGCGGCGGTGATGTCGGCCATCTCCTTCAGCGCGTCGGCGCGAAACTCCGCGGCCGAGTAAGCTTCGGCGGGATCGCGAATATCGATCAGCCGATGCGGCGCCTGCGCCAATTCTTCAGCGCTCGGCTTGGCGGTGCCGATATCCATGCCGCGATAAATCAGCGCGGAATCGACGCTGATCAGTTCCACCGGCAGGCGTTCGCGCAGCGCGATCGCCAGCGCGGTCT
The DNA here is from genome assembly GCF_053627655.1 of Serratia sp. 121840015-1. Lineage (NCBI taxonomy): Bacteria > Pseudomonadati > Pseudomonadota > Gammaproteobacteria > Enterobacterales > Yersiniaceae > Serratia > Serratia sp. 121840015-1. Next base: position 80,925 of record NZ_JBSEYF010000002.1, on the reverse strand, counting down.
TGCCCGAGGCGGTCGGCCCCATGATGAAAATAGCCGGGGGACGTGGTGTCATTTCAGTTTCAGTCATGCTTGAGGGCCGCCAGTGCGGCCTGTAAATCAACGGGTTGTAAAAGTCCGCTCGGTGGCGATTTGACCAGCTGCGGGCAAAGTCGTTCAACGTCGGTCAGCAATTGTATCGCTTGCGAGGTGTTCCACTGTTCATGTTCGCTGCCAAGGCGGCGAGCGAGCCAGGTGGCCAGCACCGCGGACGACATCTCCTGATGTTCGGCCAGATAGCCTAACAGTTCGGGTATCAGTTTTTGTAAATTTTGTTGGCGTAATGGTAAAGGCACTGCGCGCAGCGTCACACGGCCGTGATCCGCCTGCAGATCCAGCCCCATCATCGTCAGCAGCGCCTGATGCCGCGCGATGGCCGCCACTTCGCGCTTGTCCAACGTCAGCTTGACTGGGATCAGCAGCGGCTGCGGCCGCAGCCCTTCCGTCGGCGGGTTGAGCTGCGCCTGGCGCAGCCAGCGCTCGGCCACCGTCAGATTGAGCAACGCCGGCTGCTGGCGCTGTTCAATCAACGCGTAGCACGGCGGGTGGATCATCAGCACCCGGCCAAAACTGTGCTGGCCGCTCGCCAACGGCGTTTCCGCTGCGGCTTTCGCCGGCGGGAACAGCGGCGGCTTGCTCGAAACTTCCGACGCCGCATCGGCCTGCGGCTCGGCGGCGGGCTGCATCAGTTTACCGTACAGCTCGCCTTCGCGTTTCTGGTAACTGCCCGCCGTTTGCCAACCCGGCTGCGGTGCGCGCTCGCGGGCGACGCCGGCCGGTAGCGGCGTTTCGCGACGCGGCGCAGGCTGAGAAAAATGATTGCCGCCGGCGGCGACGCGGTTTTCCGGCTGCCAGACCGGCGCAGACGCTTCGTCAGGCGTTTCCGCCAGCGGCAGCGGCGGCGTCTGACCGGCCTGCTGCAGCACGGTGGTTACCGCCTGGTAGATAAAATCGTGCACCAGCCGCGCCTGATGGAAACGCACCTCGTGCTTGGCGGGATGAACGTTGACGTCCACCTGGTGCGGATCGACCTCCAGATACAGCACGTAAGCGGGCTGCTGATCGTCTTTCAGCTGATCCTGATAGGCCTGACGAATGGCGTGGTTGATCAAGCGATCGCGCATCATGCGGCAGTTGACGTAGCAGTACTGCATTTCACCCAGCTGGCGCGCCCCGGCCGGATCCGCCACCCAACCGCGGATGCTCAGATCGCCGTGCTGCCAGTCGATGTTCAGCGCATGCTGCAAAAATGCCGGGCCGCAGATGCTGCCCAAACGGCGCTCGTGCTGGCTCTCTTCTTTCGCCGCCCGGTATTGACGGATCAGTTTGCCGTTGTGGCTGAGGTTGATCGCCACATCGAAACGCGCCAGCGCGATGCGCCGCACCACTTCGTCGATATGGCCGAATTCGGTTTTCTCGGTGCGCATGAACTTACGGCGCGCCGGGGTGTTGTAAAACAGATCCAGCACTTCCAGCGTGCTGCCGACCGGGTGCGCGGCAGGTTTGACCGTCACCGCCTGCTCGCGCCCTTCGGCATAGGCTTGCCACGCCTCGCTCTGCTCGGCGGTGCGCGACGTCAGGGTCAAACGGGAAACCGAGCTGATACTGGCCAGCGCTTCGCCGCGAAAACCGAGGCTGACGATCGCCTCCAGGTCGTCGAGCGTGCTGATTTTACTGGTGGCGTGCCGCGCCAGCGCCAGTGCCAGATCGTCCTTGCCAATGCCGCAGCCGTTGTCGCGAATGCGGATAAGCTTGGCGCCGCCGCGTTCAATGTCGATATCGATGCGCGTCGCGCCGGCGTCCAGGCTATTTTCCACCAGCTCCTTGACGACCGACGCGGGGCGTTCAACCACCTCTCCGGCGGCGATCTGGTTGGCGAGCTGTGGCGGTAACACCTGGATAGGCATGCTGACTCCTGTAGCGATGGCGCTAGGCCTGCGGAATGGTCAGCGTCCGATCCAGCGGCGCGACGTCCGACTTCAGATTATTGACCCGTTTCAGATCGCCGACGCTGACCCCATAGCGAGAAGCGATGGAGGAGAGCGTATCCCCGCGGGCCACTTTATGTTTAGACGGCTTCTTGGCCGGCGTTTTCGCCTTGGCGACGGTGGTGACGGCGGCGGTTTTCCCCGCCGGCACCTTCAGGCGTTGCCCGACCCACACGTCGTCTTTTTTCAGTTTGTTCAGATCCCGCAGCGCCGCCATGGTGGTGCCGTAGCTGTCGGCGATGCCGGACAGCGTTTCCGCCCGCTTCACCACGTGGATCTGGGTCTTGCCGCTTACGCTGCGGCTCGCGCCGGCCGAGCTAACGATAGGCTCTGGCTGGCGCACGTCTGGTGTTGAGGTGTTAACCGCCGCTGCGACGTCCAGCGGTCGGTTTTCCACCTTTGGGTCGGCTTGCAGCGGATGCGCCAGGAAGTAGCTGCGCAGGCCGTTATGAATGGCCTTGGCAATCTTCTCCTGATACGCGCTACTGCCCAGCAGCCGCTCCTCCGTGCTATTACTGATAAATCCGGTTTCCACCAGCAGCGAGGGAATATCCGGTGAGCGCAGCACGCCCAGGCTGGCATGTTCCGGCCGGCGTTTGTGCAGCGATCCGACGCTCTGCAGCTGCTGCAGCACTTTCACCGCCACGTCATACCCGACGCGCTGCGAGTGGCCGAACTGCAGATCCAGCACCGCCTGGCTCAGGTAAGGGTCTGCCTGGCTGTTGGCCAGCAGATCGCCGGCGCCGCCGAGCAGTTCGGATTGTTTCTCATGCTGTTCGAGCCAGCCGGCCATTTCGCTGTTGGCGCGGCGATTGGACAGCACCCAAACGGAGGCCCCGCTGGCGCTGCGGTTTGGCGCTGCGTCGGCGTGGATGGAGACCAGCACGTTGGCGCCCTGTTTGCGCGCAACGTCGGAGCGCCCCATCACCGAGATGAAGTAGTCGCCGGTACGCGTCAGCACCGGTTTGAACTGCGGATCGGCGTCCAGCATCGCCTGCAGGCGGCGCGCAATGGCGATGGTGACATTCTTTTCTTTCAGCCCGCTCGGGCCAATGGCGCCCGGATCCTGGCCGCCGTGGCCAGCGTCGATCGCCACCACCACCCGATCGCCGGAACCGGCGGAAACGCGGCTGCTGCGCGGCGTGACTTCGGTGGCGGTGCCTGCGACGACGGTCTGTTTATTGGTAAAGGGATTCGATCCCGTCGGCGCTTTGCGCAGCGGCGGCTCCGGCGCTTCACGCACCGCGACCGGCGCCTGACGCGGCGGTGGGTTGACCGCAACCGGCACAGGCGTTTGCACCGGTGCCTTGCGCGCCACCGTATTGGCACTGCCTTCGGCCGTAATGGTGAACACCACGGTATGCACGCTGCCGTTCTGGCGGGTGGAGACGCGGGTTTTGGCGCGCTGGGTCAGATCAAACACCAGGCGCACGCTCTGAGCGTCTTTCGGCGCGCTGGAGCGAATGCTTTTCACCAGGTTTTGGCCGCTGAAATTGAGCGGCAGGCCGCCGACCTTGCCCTTCTGGTTAACGTCCAGCACCACGCGATCCGGGCCGTGCAGCGGGAAAAACGCGTAGTCCGGCGGGCCATTGAAGCTCACCGACACCGTCGCTTCACGCTGGGCGTTGGACACTTTGATATCGGACAGCGAAGACGCCGCCAGCGCGTTCAGCGCGCCGAGTGGCCCCAGCACGGCGATCAGCATGATGACCGCAAATTTTTTCAACACGTGCGTCATTGCGGCATCATCCCTGTGATCCATGAATGCGGTCTAACAGCTGGCTGCCGTAAGTGGAAATCGCCTCGATCTTCGCCTCTCGCCCCTCGCCCTGATAGCAAAGATGCAGCGCCAGATCCGGCTCCGGCAGCACGCCGGTACCCTGTTGCGGCCATTCGACCAGGCAGATGGCGTCTTGCGCGAAGTAATCGCGAATGCCCATGAATTCAAGCTCTTCAGGATCGGCCAGGCGATACAGATCGAAGTGATACACCGCCAGCGGCTGCAAGGCATAGGGTTCCACCAGCGTGTAGGTCGGGCTTTTGACGTTGCCCTGATGCCCTAACGCCTGCAGGAAACCACGGCTGAAGGTGGTTTTACCGGCGCCTAGGTCGCCGTAGAGATAGATGACGCTGGCGCGATCGCAGGCCTTGGCCAAAGTGGTGCCCAAAGCGACAGTCGCTGCCTCGTCCGGCAGAGGTAAAACGAGTTCTTTCATTCGATAAAGTCTATTTTGCCCACTCAGGGTTAACGAAATGAAGGATGTCCGGCAGTAAATCGGTCGCCAACATGCCTCTTGTTCCTTGTCTTTCCGCTACGCGATCGCCGGCCGCGCCGTGTACGACGCAGCCCGCACAGGCGGCATCATACAGCGGGAGCTTTTGCGCCAGCAAACCGCCGATGATACCCGACAGCACATCGCCCATGCCGCCGGAGGCCATGCCGGCGTTGCCGACGTCGGCGATCGCCATCTGCCCCTGCTCATCGGCAATCAGCGTGCCGGCGCCTTTCAGCACCGCCACGCCGCCGTAGCGCGCCGTCAGCTTGCGCACGGCAAGTAAGCGATCACTCTCGATGTCGGCAGTGCTGCAGCTCAACAGCCGCGCCGCCTCTCCAGGATGCGGAGTCATCACGCGATTCTGCCGTTTCTCGGGATTTAATGCCAGCAAGTTCAGCGCATCGGCGTCCCACAAGGCCGGTTTATCGCTGGTTTGCAGCACGTTCAAGGCGTTTTTGCCCCATTCAGCCTGGCCCAGCCCCGGGCCAATCACCAGCACATCCGCCCATTGCATCGCCTGCCGCAGCGTCGCCTCGTCCAGCGCCTGCGCCATCAACTCCGGCCGGGCCGCCAGCAGCGGTGCGACGTGTTCAATGTGAGTAAGCACTCGCACCAATCCCGCCCCGCTGCGCAGCGCCGCTTCCGCCGCCATGCGAATGGCGCCGCCGAATCCGCGGTCACCGCCCACCAACAGCAGGCGGCCATGCTCGCCCTTATGGGCGCAGGGGCGGCGCGGATGCAGCCAGCGCGGCAACGCCTCGGCGGTAAGCCGCTGAATCTGTTCCGGTTGCTTCGCCAGCCAACCCGATAAGCCTAGCGCATTCTGATGAAGTTGCCCGACCCAGTCACGCGCCTGGCCGGTCAGCAATCCCGGTTTGAGGCCGATGAACGTGACGGTGTGCGCGGCACGCACGACCGCGCCCGGCACCGCGCCGCTTTCCGCCAGCAGGCCGGACGGGATATCGAGCGCGACCACCGGCGCCGAGTGGCGGTTGGCGGCCTCGATCAGCGCGTCGTAAGGCGCACGCGGCGCGCTGCCAAGGCCAGTGCCTAACAGGCCGTCGATAATGAGAGAGACAGACGCCGGCCAGCGGCTGTTCGCCGGCAGAATATCACCGCCGGCGGCCAGCCAGGCCTGACGGGCCGCTGCGGCTTCCGGTGGCAAAGGCCGTGCGCCTTCGCAGGCGATCAACGTCACCTGCAGGCCCGCCGCCTTCGCCAGGCGCGCCATCACATAGCCGTCGCCGCCGTTGTTGCCGTGGCCGCACAGCACCAGCCAGTGGTCGCGGGAGGGGTACGCGTTGCGCGCCAATGCGTAGGCCGCCTGACCGGCGCGCTGCATCAAATCGTAAAGAGAAATACCGAGTGAGGCCGCCGCCGCGGGTTCCGAGCGACGGATCCAATCCGCAGGCCAGACAGAGTGTGGTAAACTGTCAGCGTATGCTTTTTCACTGTGGCCCGTCATGACGCACCCCCTCGATCTCCATCAACTCGCCCAACATATCAAGCAATGGGGGCAATCGCTAGGATTCCAACAGGTTGGCATCTGCGATACCGACCTGAGCCTCGAAGAGCCGAAGCTGCAGGCCTGGCTCGACAAGCAGTACCACGGCGAGATGGAATGGATGGCGCGCCACGGCATGCTGCGCGCGCGCCCTCACGAACTGTTGCCGGGCACGCTGCGGGTGATCAGCGTACGCATGAACTACCTGCCGGCCAAGGCGGCGTTTGCCAGCACCTTGCAAAATCCGCAGCTGGGTTACGTCAGCCGCTACGCGCTGGGGCGCGACTATCACAAACTGTTGCGCCAGCGCCTGAAAAAGCTGGGCGATCAGATCCAGGCCTACTGCGGCGAGTTGAATTTCCGCCCCTTTGTCGATTCCGCGCCGGTGATGGAACGCGCGCTGGCCGCCAAGGCGGGCATCGGCTGGGTTGGTAAACACTCACTAATTCTCAACCGCGAAGCCGGGTCGTGGTTTTTCCTCGGCGAGCTGCTGATCGACCTGCCGCTGCCGGTGGATAAGCCGCAGGAAGAGCAGTGCGGCCGCTGCGTCGCCTGCATCACCACCTGCCCGACCGGCGCCATCGTCGCCCCCTATACCGTAGACGCCCGGCGCTGCATCTCCTACCTGACCATCGAGCTGGAAGGCGCGATCCCGGAGGAATTCCGGCCGCTGCTCGGCAACCGCATCTACGGCTGCGACGACTGCCAGCTGATCTGCCCGTGGAACCGCTTTTCGCAGCTCACCGACGAAGACGACTTCAGCCCACGCGCCGCGCTGCATGCACCGCAACTGATCGATCTGTTCAACTGGACGGAAGAAAAATTCCTGCGCATCACCGAAGGCTCAGCAATACGCCGCATCGGCCACCTGCGCTGGCTGCGCAATATCGCCGTGGCGCTGGGCAATGCGCCCTACGAGGACGGCATTGTGCTCGCGCTGCGCACGCGCCTGGGCCAGGACGCCATGCTGGACGAACATATCCACTGGGCGCTGGCGCAACAGCTTGCCCGCCGCGAGGCGCAGGGCATCGAGGTGCAGACGGCGCAGAAAAAACGGCTGATACGGGCTGTGGAAAAAGGTTTGCCGAGGGACGCCTAACGGCGTGCGCCGCGCGGCTATTTCACCGGATGTCTCACTCTGTGGATTTGTGCATAAAAATAAAAACACGTTGTCTTTCAACTGCAACAAAAAGAGCAAGTGATCGGCATAACGTTTTGGGATAAATAAATAAACTTATAAATCAAATAGATAAATATTTAATCTGTATGACGTTGATTTTTCAGGCAGGCGGGTTTATGTACAGAGGCTGTGGATAACTCTGTTTACAACATTTTTACCAGGCGTGTAAAACGGGACAAAAACCCGCGCCGGATAAGGCGTTGGATTTGAATTTGAAACGAAGAGAAAATTGGAGCGGGAAACGAGACTCGAACTCGCGACCCCGACCTTGGCAAGGTCGTGCTCTACCAACTGAGCTATTCCCGCATTGAGATGCTTTTGGCATCCGGTCACCAAACACTGGCGTGACCTTTGAATTTTTGGAGCGGGAAACGAGGCTCGAACTCGCGACCTCAACCTTGGCAAGGTTGCGCTCTACCAACTGAGCTATTCCCGCGTCGCATAGGTACTGCTTGATACTGCTTTATTTATTCATCATGCCGCATCGCGACATTGTTGAATTTGGAGCGGGAAACGAGACTCGAACTCGCGACCCCGACCTTGGCAAGGTCGTGCTCTACCAACTGAGCTATTCCCGCCCGGCGTATCGATGGTGGAACGTTACGAAATTCTTCATCGGTACGGGGTGCGCATTATACGAGAAATCCTTTTTGTCGCAAGCCCCTGAAAGCAAAAAAACGCGATTTTTGTTTGATTGCCGATTAAAGCGCCAGTTTGGCGAATTAAGCGGCTAAAAACGGCGTTTTTTCCCCGCAGGGGCCGCCATCGCCTTAAAGCTGAATGAAATGTTCGCGGTAATAAGCCAGCTCGGCCACCGATTCGCGGATGTCGTCCAGCGCCTGATGGGTGCCCTGCTTCTTAAAGCCGGCGAGAATTTCCGGCTTCCAACGGCGCGCCAGTTCCTTCAACGTGCTGACGTCCAGATAGCGATAATGGAAGTAGGCCTCCAGCTCCGGCATGTAGCGGAACAGGAAACGGCGGTCCTGGCCCACGCTGTTGCCGCAGATCGGCGATTTGCCGGCCGGCACCCACTGCTGCAGAAAGGCTATCGTTTCCAGCTCGGCGGCGCGATCGTCCTGGCGGCTGGCTTTCACCCGCTCCACCAGCCCGCTGCCGGTATGGGTGCGCACGTTCCACTCATCCATCAAGGCCAGCTGCTCGTCGGATTGGTGCACGGCGATCACCGGCCCTTCCGCCAGGATGTTCAGGTTGGCGTCGGTGACCAGCGTGGCGATCTCGATAATGCGGTCACGCTCGGGATCCAGCCCGGTCATCTCCAAATCGATCCAAATCAGGTTATTTTCGTTTCCTGTCATGATGTTTCCTGCCTAAAAGCCGAGAGAAAAACGCTGTGCGGACGAGACGACGGGCGCCGCCGCTGGCGACGCGCCGCAGCCGGCGGCTAACAACGGTTATTTAATATAAAATAGCGTGTATCATAGTCTTTTTGGTCGCCCTGGGCGACATATACCCTGACGGGTTCAAGGCTGCGCCCGGGGCAAGTCCCCCGCCGCAGCTGTGCGTATACGTAAAGGTATAAAACCGATTCAAGTGAGGCGCAGTGAGTAAGAACAAACTGTCCAAAGGCCAGCAACGCCGCGTGCAGGCGAACCATCAGCGCCGTCTGAAGCGCGCTGATAACAAACCGGAACCGGATGATTCCCAGCTGGGCGAGCCGCAGGAAGGCGTCGTCATCAGCCGTTTCGGCATGCACGCCGACGTTGAGGCGCCGGATGGCACTCAGCACCGCTGCAACATCCGCCGCACGCTGCGTTCGCTGGTCACCGGCGATCGCGTGGTGTGGCGCCCCGGCCTGGGCACCCATGAAGGGGTAAAAGGCATCGTGGAAGCGGTGCACGAGCGCACCTCGGTGCTGACGCGCCCAGACTTCTACGACGGCGTGAAGCCGATCGCCGCCAATATCAATCAGATCGTCATCGTGTCGGCGATCCTGCCCGAGCTGTCGCTGAACATCATCGACCGTTATCTGGTGGCCTGCGAAACGCTCGAAGTCGAGCCGCTGATCGTGCTCAACAAAATTGACCTGCTGGACGCCGAAGCGCGCAAGCTGGTCGACGGCATGATGGATATCTATCGCAAGATTGGCTACCGGGTGTTGGAAGTTTCCAGCCAGACGCGGGAAGGCATGGCGGAATTCGAACAGGCGCTGGCGGGGCGCATCAGCATCTTCGCCGGCCAGTCGGGGGTCGGCAAGTCCAGCCTGCTGAATGCGCTGCTGCCGCCGTCCGAAGAGCAAATTCTGGTAAATCAGGTTTCCGACGTTTCGGGCCTCGGGCAACATACCACCACCGCCGCGCGGCTGTACCATTTCCAGCACGGCGGCGACGTGATCGACTCCCCGGGGGTGCGCGAGTTTGGCCTGTGGCATCTGGAGCCGGAACAAATCACCCGCGGATTTGTCGAATTCCGTGATTATTTAGGCGGTTGCAAATTCCGCGACTGCCGCCACGATACCGATCCCGGCTGCGCCATCCGCGCGGCGATGGAGAAAGGCGATATCGCGGAAGAGCGTTTCGACAACTATCACCGCATTCTGGAAAGCATGGCGCAGGTGAAGGTTCGCAAGAACTTCACGGACGCCGCAGACTGACACTGACGGGCGGGCATTGACGACGGCGGAGCCCTCGTTACAATGCGCGCCCTTTACCCTGATTCACGAGGTTAACGTGCTGGATAGCATCAAGATTAAATTGCAATATTGGTTGCCGAAGCTGGCGCTGACCCGCCTGGCAGGCTGGGGCGCCGACAAACGGGCCGGCTGGCTGACCCAACTGGTGGTCAAGGCCTTCGCCCGCTTCTACCGCGTAGACATGCAGGAAGCGCAAAATCCGGACCTGGCGTCTTACGCCACCTTCAACGACTTCTTCGTGCGCCCGCTGCGCGACGGCGCGCGCCCGATCGTCGCCGACGCCAACTGGCTGGCGCTGCCTGCCGATGGCGCCATCAGCCAGCTCGGCCCGATCCGCGACGATCAAATCTTCCAGGCCAAAGGCCACCACTACAGCCTGGAAGCGCTGCTGGCCGGCAACTACCTGCTGGCCGAGCCGTTCCGCAACGGCCTGTTCGCCACCACCTATCTGGCGCCGCGCGACTACCACCGCGTGCACATGCCGTGCGCCGGCGTGCTGCGCGAGATGATCTATGTGCCGGGCGATCTGTTCTCGGTCAACCCGCTCACCGCCGCCAACGTGCCTAACCTGTTCGCGCGCAACGAGCGCGTGATCTGCGTGTTCGACACCGACATCGGGCCAATGGTGCAAATCCTGGTCGGCGCCACCATCGTCGGCAGCATCGAGACCGTCTGGGCCGGCACCGTCACGCCGCCGCGCGAAGGCATCATCAAACGCTGGACCTACCCGGCCGCCGGTGAAGAAGGCGCCATCGCGCTGGAAAAAGGCGCCGAGATGGGCCGCTTCAAACTCGGCTCCACGGTGATCAACCTGTTTACCGCAGGCAGCGTGCAGTTCGCGCCGCAGCTGCATAACGGCACCGTCACCCGCATGGGTGAGGCCTTCGCCGAAATCCCGGCCGCCGCTGAAACACCACAGACCCCGCTCTAAAGGAATCGACGCCGTGCGCCTGATCATCACGCTTTTGCTCGGTTGCCTGCTGTGGCAACCGGCGCTGGCCGCCCCCGTGCCGACCGAGAACCAGCTCAAACAGGAGCTGAAGCAGGCGGAAAGCAGCAAAAACGCGCCAAATCAGGCGGAGACCACCGAGGCGCTGCAAAGCGCCCTCAACTGGCTGACGGAGCGTAAAGAGTCGCAGACTCGCTCTGAACAGTATCAGAAGGTGATCGACGATTTCCCGAAGATGACGCAGGAACTGCGCCGTCAGCTGGTGCTGGAAAGCAACAAGATCCTGCCGAACGGCGACGATCTGCCGGCCGCCGAGCTGGAACAGCAGATCCTGCAAACCAGCAGCCTGCTGCTGGAACAGGCGCGCCTGCTGCAACAAGAGCAGGATCGCACGCGGGAAATCAGCGATTCCCTCGGCCAGCTGCCGCAGCAGCAGACCGACGCCCGCCGCGCGCTGACCGAAGTGCAGCGCCGTCTGCAGGCGCAGCCCGCCAACCCGACCACCCCGTACGCGCAGGCCGCCCTGGCCCTGCTGCAGACCGAAGCCGCGGCGCGCAAAGCCAAAGTGGACGAGCTGGAGCTGGCGCAGCTGTCGGCCAACAACCGTCAGGAGCTGGCGCGCATGCGCGCCGAGGTCTATAAAAAGCGCCACGAGAAAATAGACGTTCAGCTGCAGGCGCTGCGCAACAACCTCAACGCCCAGCGCCAACGCGAAGCGGAACTGGCGCTGGAAAAAACCGAGCAGCTGGCCGAGCAGAACGGCGACTTGCCAAAAAGCATCAGCCAACAGCTGCAGATCAACCGCGAACTGTCCGCCGCGCTGAACAGCCAGGCGCAGCGCATGGATCTGATTTCGTCGCAGCAGCGGCAGGCGGCGGCGCAGACGCTGCAGGTGCGCCAGGCGCTGAGTACTATCATCGAACAGGCCCAGTGGCTCGGCTCGTCGTCGGCGCTGGGGGAAACCCTGCGCGCCCAGGTGGCGACGCTGCCGGAGATGCCCAAGCCGCAACAGCTGGACGGCGACATGGCCCAGCTGCGCGTGCAGCGCCTGCAGTTTGAAAACCAGCTGGAAAAACTGTCGCAACGCGAATTCAAACGCGACGACGGCAGCGCGCTGACCAACCAGGAGCAGCGCATCGTCGATGCCCAGCTGCGCACCCAGCGCGAGCTGCTGAACTCGCTGCTGTCCGGTTGCGACACCCAAATCCTCGAGCTGACCAAGCTGAAGGTGGCCAACACCCAACTGATCGAAGCGTTGAACGAAATTCGCGACGCCACCCACCGCTATCTGTTCTGGGTGCCGGACGTCAATCCGATCAACTTCTCTTATCCGCTCAACGTGGCGCACGATCTGACGCGCGTCCTGTCGCTGGACACGCTGTCACAGCTCGGCGGCGCTTTCATGATGATGGTGACCAGCCGCGAAACGCTGATCCCGATCTTCGGCGCCCTGCTGCTGGTGATTTTCAGCATCAGTTCGCGCAAGCACTATCACGCCTTCCTCGAGCGCGCCAGCAGCCGCGTCGGCAAGGTGACGCAGGACGAATTCTTCCTGACGGTGCGCACCGTGTTCTGGTCGATTCTGGTGGCGATGCCGCTGCCGGTGCTGTGGGCCGCGCTCGGCTACGGCCTGCAGAGCGCCTGGAACTACCCGGTGGCGGAAGCGATCGGCAAAGGGGTGACCGCCACGCTGCCGATCCTGTGGATCTGCATGATCTGCGCCGCTTTCGCCCATCCGCAGGGGTTGTTCATCGTGCACTTCCGCTGGCCGGCGAAGCAGGTTTCGCGCGCCATGCGTTACTATAAGATGTCGATCTGGCTGATCGTGCCGCTGATCATGGCGCTGATCACCTTCGATAGCCTGAAAGAGCGCGAATTCGCCAACACCCTGGGGCGGCTGTGCTTCATCCTGCTGTGTCTGGCGCTGGCGCTGGTCACCCACAGCCTGAAGCGCGCCGGCATCCCGCTGTATCTGGATAAAAACGGCTCGGGCGACAACATGCTCAACAGCGCCTTCTGGGGGCTGCTGCTGTCGGCGCCGCTGCTGGCGGCGCTGGCCTCGACCGTCGGTTACCTCACCACCGCGCAGGCGCTGTTGGCGCGCCTGGAAACCTCGGTGGCGATCTGGTTCCTGCTGCTGGTTGTCTACCACATCATCCGCCGTTGGATGCTGATCCAGCGGCGACGCATCGCCTTCGATCGCGCCAAACAGCGCCGTGCCGACATCCTGGCCCAGCGCGCCCGCGGCGAAGACGAAACTTCGCACACCCCGAACAGCACCGAAGGATCCATCGATCCGGACGATTCGGACTTCGATCTGGACACCATCAGCGCCCAGTCGCTGCGGCTGGTGCGTTCGATCCTGACGCTGATCGCGCTGGTGTCGGTGATCGTGCTGTGGTCGGAGATCCACTCCGCGTTCGCTTTCCTGGAAAACATCTCGCTGTGGGATGTGACCTCGACGGTGAACGGCGTGGAGACCGCCCATCCGATCACCCTCGGCGCGGTCCTGATTGCCATTCTGGTGTTGATCATCACCATGCAGCTGGTGCGCAACCTGCCGGCACTGCTGGAGCTGGCGGTGCTGCAGCACCTGGATCTGACGCCGGGCACCGGCTACGCCATCACCACCATCACCAAGTACCTGCTGCTGGTGTTCGGCGCGGTGCTCAGCTTCGCCTGGATCGGCATCGAGTGGTCGAAACTGCAGTGGGTGGTTACCGCACTCAGCCTGGGGTTGGGCTTCGGCATGCAGGAGATCTTCTCCAACTTCATCTCCGGCCTGATCATCCTGTTCGAGAAACCGATCCGCATCGGCGACACCGTGACGATCCGCAACCTGACCGGCACCGTCACCAAGATCAACACCCGCGCCACCACCATTTCGGATTGGGACCGCAAAGAGATCATCGTGCCGAACAAAGCCTTCATCACCGAACAGTTCGTCAACTGGTCGCTGTCGGATAACCTGACCCGTGTGGTGCTGACCGTGCCGGCACCGGGCGAAGCCAACAGCGAAGAGGTGACCAAGATCCTGATGAACGCCGCCGAACGCTGCTCGCTGGTGCTGGATAACCCGGCGCCGGAGGTTTACCTGGTCGATCTGCAGCAAGGTATCCAGATCTTCGAGATGCGTATTTACGCCGCCGAGATGGGCCACCGCATGCCGCTGCGCCACGAGATCCACCAGCTGATCCTGGCGGGCTACCGCGAGCACGGCATCACGCTGCCGTACCCGCCGTTCCAGGTGCGCACCGAGACGCTGTCGCGGCTGACCAACAACGGCCGTACGCCGCCGTCTACGCCGGCGCCGAACACCAAGCGCGACGCCGGGAGCCTGTAAGCGGTTCTCGCGATAAAAAAAGGGCCGGCAAATGCCGGCCCTTTTTGCTTTTCTTACCGCCTGAAACGTCAGGCGATCCCGACCGGGAAGGCCAATACGTCGCTCAGGCTCTCGGCGCCCAGCGCCAGCATCACCAGGCGATCCACGCCCAGCGCCACGCCGGAACACTCCGGCATGCCGTGCTGCAACGCCGCCAGCAGGTTATAGTCGATCGGCTGCTGCGGCAGGCCGCGCTCCGCGCGCTTACGGTTGTCCTGCTCGAAGCGCTGCTGCTGTTCACGGCCGTCGGTCAGCTCGCGGAAACCGTTCGCCAGCTCGATGCCCTTGAAGTACACCTCAAAACGCTCCGCCACGCGATGGTCCTCGGTGCTGATCTCCGCCAACGCCGCCTGGCTGGCCGGGAAGTGGTAAACGAACGCCGGCTTTTCACGGCCGATATGCGGCTCCACGCCCACGGTGAACAGCAGCTGCAGCAGCGTATCGCGATCTTCTTCGGTATCGGCGATGTTGCTCAAGTCGAGTTTGGCCGCCGCTTCGCGCAGCTGCGCCTTCTCCGCCGACAGCGGATCGATGTCCAGATGGCGCAGGAAGGCCTGCTGATAAGACAGGGTCTCCGCGCTCTCGCAGTCCAGCACCTGTTGCAGCAGATCGTCCACTTCGTTCATCAGGCGGTACATGTCGTAGTGCGGACGGTACCACTCCAGCATGGTGAATTCCGGGTTGTGATGCCGCCCGGCTTCTTCATTGCGGAAGCTGCGCCCCATTTGGTAGATCGGGCCGCTGCCCGCCGCCAGCAGGCGCTTCATGTGATATTCCGGGCTGGTCATCATGTATAGCGTCAGGCCCTCTGCCGCCCCCGGCCCGACGAAACGCGTCTCGAACGGGAACAGGTGAACGTCGGTGACCGTCGCCTGGCTCATAGTGGGCGTCTCAACTTCCAGCACGCCACGATCGGCGAAGAAACGCCGGATCTCAGCCAGAATCGCTGCGCGTTTCAACAAATTGGCGATGGGTGCACTAGGCTGCCAGCTTGCCGTTTCGCTCATGGTAATTAACTCCGAAATCAAACAGGGGATGCAGTCTACTCGCATCCTTGCAGCCAAACAAATTCTTCACGATACACAACCGGCCATAACGCCAATTTCCGATAAATAGGCGGCAAAAGCGCGTTAAAAAGGGTAAAGCACGCCGAACACGCGAAAAGGCAGGCAAGCCTGTTGGTCGAGCGTTAATCGACAAAACAATCGATCACATCAAATTTCGACTACTTAACTTTAGGTATAGTTAATTCCCCATTATTGGTGGGAGATATCTATCCTTAACCTTTAAGCAACATTAATCGGTTCAATTAGTTAGCACCCGAAGAGTTCGCTAAATTTTAAGCATAGATATTTAACTTGCCGTTCTTAATAAGAACATTGGAGGAATGCAGTGCAAACCTTTAACGCCGATCTTGCCATTATTGGGGCCGGGGGCGCTGGTTTACGTGCAGCAATAGCCGCAGCGGAAGCCAATCCCCAACTGAAAATCGCGCTGATCTCTAAGGTCTACCCGATGCGCAGCCACACGGTCGCCGCCGAGGGGGGCTCCGCCGCCGTCACCCAGGATCACGATACCTTCGACTACCACTTCCACGACACCGTCGCCGGCGGCGACTGGCTGTGTGAACAGGACGTGGTCGATCACTTCGTGCATCAGTGCCCGCGCGAGATGACCCAGCTCGAGCAGTGGGGCTGCCCGTGGAGCCGCAAACCGGACGGGTCGGTCAACGTGCGGCGCTTCGGCGGCATGAAGATCGAACGCACCTGGTTCGCCGCCGACAAGACCGGCTTCCACATGCTGCACACCCTGTTCCAGACCTCGCTGAAATACCCGCAGATCCAACGCTTCGACGAGCACTTCGTGCTGGATATCCTGGTGGATGACGGCCAGGCGCGTGGCCTGGTGGCGCTCAACATGATGGAAGGCACCCGCGTGCAGATCCGCGCCAACGCGGTGGTGATGGCCACCGGCGGCGCCGGGCGCGTCTACCGCTACAACACCAACGGCGGCATCGTTACCGGCGACGGCATGGGCATGGCGTTCCACCACGGCGTGCCGCTGCGCGACATGGAGTTCGTGCAATATCACCCGACCGGCCTGCCCGGTTCCGGCATCCTGATGACCGAGGGCTGCCGCGGCGAAGGCGGCATCCTGGTGAACAAGGACGGCTACCGTTACCTGCAAGATTACGGCATGGGCCCGGAAACCCCGCTGGGCGAGCCGAAGAACAAATACATGGAGCTGGGCCCGCGCGACAAAGTGTCCCAGGCCTTCTGGCACGAATGGCGCGCCGGCCGCACCATCGCCACCCCGCGCGGCGACGTGGTCTACCTCGATCTGCGCCACCTGGGCGAGAAAAAGCTGCTGGAGCGGCTGCCGTTCATCTGTGAACTGGCCAAGGCCTACGTCGGCGTCGACCCGGTGAAAGATCCGATCCCGGTGCGCCCTACCGCGCACTACACCATGGGCGGCATTGAAACCGACCAGAACTGCGAAACCCGCATCAAGGGGCTGTTCGCAGTCGGCGAATGTTCCTCCGTCGGCCTGCACGGCGCCAACCGTCTCGGCTCCAACTCGCTGGCAGAACTGGTGGTGTTCGGCCGCGTCGCCGGTGAGCAAGCGGCCCGCCGCGCGCTGGAAACCGCGCCGGCCAACGGCAGCGCGCTGGATGCGCAAACCCGCGACGTCGAAACCCGCCTGAGCAACCTGATGAAGCAGGAAGGCAACGAAAACTGGGCGAAGATCCGCGACGAAATGGGGCTGTCGATGGAAGAAGGCTGCGGCATCTACCGCACGCCGGAGCTGATGCAAAAAACCATCGATAAGCTGGCGGAGCTGAAAGAGCGCTTCAAGCGCGTCAACATCACCGACAACTCCAGCGTGTTCAATACCGATCTGCTGTACACCATCGAGCTGGGCTACGGCCTGGACGTCGCCGAATGCATGGCGCACTCCGCGTTTAACCGCAAAGAGTCGCGCGGCGCTCACCAACGCCTGGACGAAGGCTGCACCGAGCGTGACGACGTCAACTTCCTCAAGCATACGCTGGCGTTCCATAACCCGCAGGGTGCACCACGCCTCGAATACAGCGACGTGAAAATCACCAAGCTGCCGCCGGCCAAACGCGTCTACGGCGCAGAAGCCGAAGCGCAGGAGAAAAAGAATAAGGAGCAGGCAAATGGCTGAGATGCAAACCCTGAAGATCGAAGTCATGCGCTATAACCCGGAACGCGACGCCGAGCCGCATTTCGTCACCTACGCCGTGCCTTACGACGAACAGACCTCGCTGCTCGACGCGCTGGGCTACATCAAGGACAACCTGGCGCCGGATCTCTCCTACCGCTGGTCCTGCCGCATGGCGATCTGCGGCTCCTGCGGCATGATGGTCAACCGCGTGCCGAAGCTGGCGTGCAAAACCTTCCTGCGCGATTACGTCGGCGGCATGAAGGTCGAAGCGCTGGGCAACTTCCCGATCGAGCGCGATCTGGTGGTCGACATGACCCACTTCATCGAAAGCCTGGAGGCGATCAAGCCTTACATCATCGGCAACGATCGCAAACCGGAAGACGGCCCGAACGTGCAGACCCCGGCGCAGATGGCCAAGTATCACCAGTTCTCCGGCTGCATCAACTGCGGCCTGTGCTACGCCGCGTGCCCGCAGTTCGGCCTCAACCCCGAGTTTATCGGCCCGGCGGCGATCACGCTGGCGCACCGCTACAACCTGGACAACCGCGACCACGGCAAGAAACAGCGCATGCCGCAGCTTAACGGCCAAAACGGCGTCTGGAGCTGCACCTTCGTCGGCTATTGCTCCGAAGTCTGTCCGAAACACGTCGATCCCGCCGCCGCCATCCAGCAGGGCAAGGTGGAGAGCGCCAAAGACTTCATGATCGCCATGCTGAAGCCGCAATAAGGGAGAAAAATTGCCATGACAACTCAACGTAAGCCCTATGTGCGCACCATGACGCCCACCTGGTGGCAAAAGCTCGGCTTCTACCGTTTCTACATGCTGCGTGAAGGCACCTCAGTGCTGGCGGTGTGGTTCAGCATCGTGCTGCTCTACGGCGTGTTCGCGCTGAAGGGCGGCGCCGAGAGCTGGGCCGGCTTCGTCGGCTTCTTGCAGAACCCGCTGGTGCTGTTGGTCAACGTCGTAGCCCTGCTGGCGGCGGCGCTGCACACCAAAACCTGGTTCGATCTGGCGCCGAAGGCCGCCAATATCGTGGTCAACAGCGAGAAAATGGGGCCGGGCCCCATCGTGAAAGGGCTGTGGGCCGTCACGGTCGTCGTCAGCGTGGTCATCCTGGCCGTGGCCCTGATCTAATCCGGAGGAAACATGATAAATCAAGCACCTAAACGCTCCGACGAGCCGGTTTTCTGGGGATTGTTCGGCGCCGGTGGCATGTGGGGCGCGATCGTCGCACCGGCCATCGTGCTGCTGGTCGGCATTCTGCTGCCATTGGGGCTGTTCCCCGGTGAAGCACTGGGTTACGAGCGCGTGCTGGCGTTCTGCCAGAGCCTGATCGGCCGCCTGTTCCTGCTGCTGATGATCATTCTGCCGCTGTGGTGCGGCCTGCACCGCATCCACCATGCGATGCACGATCTGAAGATCCACGTACCGGCCGGCAAATGGGTGTTCTACGGTCTGGCGGCGATCCTCAGCGTGGTCACCGTTATCGGCGTCGTCACCCTGTAAACCGCTCAGGCGGCCAACGCCCGTTGGCCGCCCTTTTCTCATCGGCTACACTGTCTACTCGCCCCCGGTAAACAGGAGTCACCGATGCGTTTATGGTCAAAGCTTAGCGTCATGCTTTCCGCCCTGCTCTCCGTCGCTTGCAGCGTCTCCCCGCCCAAAGACATCAAGGTCGTAAACAATTTCGACAGTCAGCGCTATCTCGGCACCTGGTACGAAATCGCGCGTCTGGATCATCGTTTTGAACGCGGTTTGCAGCAGGTGACCGCCCACTACAGCCCACGCGCCGACGGCGGACTGAAAGTCATCAATCGCGGCTTCAATCCGCAGAAACAGCAATGGCAAGAAAGCGAAGGCAAAGCCTACTTTATCGGCTCACCACAGGTCGCGGCGTTGAAAGTGTCGTTCTTCGGCCCCTTCTACGGCGGCTATAACGTGATTGCCCTGGACCCGGACTACCGCTACGCGCTGGTTTGTGGCCCAAACCGCGACTATCTGTGGATCCTGTCGCGCACCCCGACGCTTGACGCCGGCGTGCGCGACAGCTTATTGCAGACGGCCAAGGGCTACGGTTTCGCCACCGATGCGCTGATCTGGGTGCAACAGTCCGCCGATCAGTGACTGCTGAACTTCAGCCCGAGAATGCCGACCACGATCAGGCACAGGCTGATGATACGCGCGATATTGGTCGACTCGCCCAACAGCACCATGCCCATGATGGCCGCGCCCACCGCGCCGATGCCGGTCCATACCGCATAGGCGGTACCGGCGGGCAGCGTTTTCATGGCGTTGGCCAACAGCAACATGCTGACCACCATCGCGGCGATGGTGATGATGCTCGGCGTCAGCCGGGTAAAACCGTGGGTGTATTTCAGACCGATAGCCCAAACCACTTCGAGCAAACCGGCGATAAGCAGAATAATCCAGGCCATGAGACGGCCTCCCTACCACTGGGGTCGTCCCCGATATAATGACGCGTAAACGGGTCGTCCCGTTCAGCGGGGTGATGAACGGCGGGTAACCTCACCCGCACTGCGGCAGGATAGCAGCAGCGTTAACGCTCAGGCAAGAGGAGGAAATGCGGCGGCCCTCCGCGCGCGGAACGCCGCCGGGTGGAGAACGGATTATTCCGCGCTGCGCTGAATGGCCTTGCCGCCGGCCTGAATGTCCTCACCCACGCCGCGGGTGGTGTTACAGGCGGTCAACGAGGTCAAAATCATCAAAGAGAAGATCGCGATAATACTTTTCTTCAGCATAAGAAAGTCCTTATTTGTCGTTGATGAAAAAGTACGGCTTTCTAAGCTTAGTCAAAATTGGCGCAGAGAGTGGGATCGCCACCGGCTTTGTGGCGCAAATACATCGGGTTAAAGGACGGGATCAGCTGGCCGTGCGGGAGATGGCGCCGCCGAGATGCTGAACGTCTTCGCCGAAACCGCGAAACGTATTGCAACCGCTAAGGGAGAAAAGGAACAACAGGGAGAGCACGGCCAACAACGTTTTCTTGAACATGCGGGTTTTCTGCCAACGAACGGGGATGGGATAAAACAGAGGAACCGCGGGGGTTCCTCTGCTTTGAAACTTATTTAACGCGAGAGACGTATTCGCCAGAGCGAGTGTCAACTTTGATCACTTCGCCGATCTGGACGAACAACGGCACTTTAACCACGGCGCCGGTGCTCAGGGTAGCCGGCTTGCCGCCAGTCCCTGCGGTATCGCCTTTCAGGCCCGGATCGGTATCGGTGATTTCCGCTTCGATGAAGTTCGGCGGCTGAACGGCGATTGGACGGCCATCCCACAGGGTGATGATGCACTCTGCGTTGTCCTGCAGCCATTTGGCCGCATCGCCTACGGTTTTGCCGTCAACCTGATGCTGTTCAAAAGACTCAGGGTGCATGAAGTGGTAGAACTCACCGTCGCTGTACAGGTAGTTCATGTTGGTGTCCATCACGTCTGCGCCTTCGCAAGAATCGGTAGACTTGAAGGTTTTTTCCACGCGGGTGCCGGTCAGCAGACGACGCATTTTCACGCGTGCAAACGCCTGGCCTTTGCCCGGCTTAACGAACTCACTGGCTTCGACGGCGTAAGGTTCGCCCTCGAACATGATTTTAAGACCCGGACGGAAATCGTTGCTAGAATAAGTCGCCATGATGGCCCTCTGAATATTTGAACTGGTAGCTTAGCCAAAAAAATGGCACACATTATAACCCAAAGTACGGCACATAGAGAAGATTGGTTGCATCAACTCGCCGATGTTATTACCGATCCTGATGAATTACTGCAGCTTTTGTCACTGAATACGCACCCGGAACTGCCGCAGGGGCGCGATGCCCGCCGGCTGTTCGCCCTGCGCGTGCCGCGCGCCTTCGCCGCACGCATGCGCCCCGGGGATGCCAACGACCCGCTGCTGCGCCAGGTGCTGACCGCCAGAGAGGAGTTCATCAACGCCCCAGGGTTCACCACCGATCCGCTCGATGAGCAGCGCAGCGTGGTGCCGGGCCTGCTGCACAAATACCGCAATCGCGCACTGCTGCTGGTCAAGGGCGGCTGTGCGGTCAACTGCCGTTACTGCTTCCGCCGCCACTTCCCCTATCAGGATAATCAGGGCAATAAGAACAACTGGCGGCAGGCACTGGATTATATCCGCCAACACCCGGAACTGGACGAGATCATTTTTTCCGGCGGCGATCCGCTGATGGCCAAAGACAGCGAGCTGGAATGGCTGGTTGGCGAACTGGAGGCCATCCCGCACCTGAAACGCCTGCGCATTCACACCCGCTTGCCGGTGGTGATCCCGGCGCGCATCACGCCGGCGCTGTGCCGCCTGCTGTCGGCCTCGCGCCTGCAGGTGCTGATGGTCACGCACATCAACCACGCCAACGAAATTGACCGCGATCTGCAAAGCGCCATGGCGCAGCTGCGCCTCGCCGGCGTCACGCTGCTCAACCAGAGCGTGCTGCTGCGCGACGTCAACGACGATGCCGACACGCTGGCGGCGCTCAGCAACGCGCTGTTCGACGCCGGTATCCTGCCTTACTACATCCACGTGCTGGACAAGGTGCAGGGCGCGGCGCACTTCATGGTCAGCGACGATGAAGCGCGCGCCATCATGCAAGCGCTGCTGAGCAAGGTGTCCGGCTATCTGGTGCCGCGCCTGACGCGCGAAGTGGGCGGCGAACCGAGCAAAACGCCGATCGATCTGCGCCTGATGCAGGAGTGACGCGCGCCAAGTCCCCCAACGAAAAGAGGAATGCCGTGGCATTCCTCTTTTTTTATCTCTTTGCGGCTACGGCCTCAGCGCCTTACGGGCACTTGTAAACCTGGCCGACCATTTTGCTGTCCAGCGGTGCGAAGCTGGAGAGCAGATTCTGGCTCGGGCTGTTGGCGCCGTAGATTACGTTGCCGCCCATGGCCGCCGCCTTGTTGCGCAGATCGTTGGCCGCACCGCGCATGGAGCTGCCTTCACCGCCGTTGCCGGACAGCCAGTTGCTCTGGGTGCCGGTCACTTCCCCCAGCAGCTGGCATTCCGCCGCCGGCTTGCTGTCGGTGAACTTGATCTGCTGACCCGCAGCGGTCAGTTCATGAGTGGTGCTGCAACCCGCCAGCAGCATCGCTGCCGAGAGACCCAGTAAGGCTTTAATCCGCATCTTGTTCCCCATTCGATGTTGAGAATTACGCAAAAGCTTATCAGAAAGCGATGCCATCTCTTAAGCATCCGTTGCCACGCGAGCGGGCCAACGTCTTGAGCGACAGCTGATGACTTACCAGTTTACCAGCTAAATCGCCCCGGGCGGCAAAAATATCATCAAATACAGTGCGGCGGCGTTAGGCCCAAGCGGCAACGGCCGCCGATGCCTGCGCCTCCACGTCGCCCTGGTGCGGTTCCCCCTCCGCCAGTTGGAATACCGCCACCGCCTGCGCCAGCAGGGCCGCCTGCTCCTCCACGCCGACGGCGGTGGTCGCCACCTCCTCCACCAGCGCGGCGTTCTGCTGGGTCACCTGATCCATCTGGGTCACCGCTACCCCGACCTGCTCGACGCCCTTGCTTTGCTCTTCCGACGCGTACGAGATGTTATCCATCAGCGACGTCACCTGGTTCACCGAGCCAACGATGGCATTCATCGTCTCGCCTGCCTGCTCCACCAAGCGCACGCCGGCGGCGATATCGCCGGTCACGCCGTCGACCAAACTGCTGATTTCCTTGGCCGAAGTCGCGCAGCGCTGCGCCAGATTGCGCACCTCGCCGGCCACCACCGCAAAACCCCGCCCCTGTTCACCGGCCCGCGCGGCCTCCACGGCGGCGTTCAGCGCCAGGATATTGGTCTGGAAGGCGATGCCGTCGATCACGCTGGTAATATCCCCCACCTGACGCGCGCTGTCGTTGATCGCCCGCATCTTGTCGACCGCGCTGGCCATCAGCGTTTCGCCGTTGCGGGCAATGCCGGCGGTCTGATTGACCATCCCGGCGGCCTGGTTGGCGTTATCGGCGTTTTGCCGCACCGTCGCGGTGATCTGTTCCATGCTGGCGGCGGTTTCCGTCAGCGCGCTGGCCTGTTCTTCCGTGCGGCTGGAAAGATCGGCGTTGCCGACGGCGATCTCGTGCGTACCGTGGTTGATCGACTCCACGCCGTCACGCACCTGCTGCACGGTGGCGCTCAGTTCCTGCTGCATCGTTCGCAGGCTGGCAAACAGCATGCCGATCTCATTGTTGTTGCGTACCGCGATCTCGCAGCGCAGATCGCCGCGCCCAACCTTTTGCAAGTGTTCGGCGATCTGGCGCAGCGGCAGGATCAAGCGCCGGCGGAAATCACGTTGCACGGCGACCAGCAGCAGCAGGATCGCCGCCAGGGTGCCGCTCAGCAGGCGTGCAAAGACTTTTTGGGTCTGCTCCGCCTCTTCCACCGCCAGACGATGGGCGGCCACCGTGGCCCGCATGTAGTCGGCAAACTGGCTATCCAGCCGCTGGCGCACCTGGCGCTTCTCTGCCGCCATAGCGTGCAGCCGCTCGATCAGCGCCACCTGCGGCGTGTCGGCCAACAGCGTCAGCTCTTGCTTCAGCACCGCCTGCTGCGCCAGGTAGACCTTTTTCATCGCCTCGCCCAGATCCGGGCGCGATACCGTCAGGCCCGGCGTCTCCCAGAACAGGTTGAACGCGACGTCGGCGCTGCGCAGCTCGTTACGTGCCTCAATGATGCCCTGCCGGATATCGGCGGCGTCCGTCTGCGCCATGCGCTCGAACGCCATGTTGTCGATCAGCGTCTGCGTTTGCAGCAAAGCACGCCAACTGCGGTTCAGCGCGGCTTCCTCGTCGGAGAAAGTGCTCATCCTGCCGATGCTGTTGCCGTTTTGCTGCATGAAATAGAAGGCGATGGCGCCGGTTCCCATGGGCATCAAGCCCAACAGCAACAGCATCAACATCAGCCAGGTGGCTATTTTCATATTTTTCAGCATAAGTCGTCTCCGTTGACAGTCACACCGGCGAGGGAAAATTCCCCGCCTGGTAGGGGCTATATCGGTACGAAACGACAACGGTTTAGGGTAAAAGCAAAATAATGCAATAATTCATTCAGTAAACTAATAACAAGCTAAATAAACATTCTTTTTATTGATTTTTAAGATAAAAAAAACCCCGGTCGTTTGACCGGGGTTCTCAGCACACAAGCGTGTGGGGGATGATTACATCATGCCGCCCATGCCGCCCATGCCACCCATGCCGCCTGCTGCGCCCAGATCCGGTGCGTCAGCCTTCGGCAGGTCGGTGACCATGCATTCGGTGGTGATCATCAGGCCAGCCACGGAAGCCGCGTACTGCAGAGCAGAACGGGTCACTTTGGTTGGATCCAGGATACCCATCGCGATCATGTCGCCGTATTCTTCAGAGTAAGCGTTGTAGCCGTAGCTGCCTTCGCCCGCTTTCACCTGGTTGGCGATAACGGAAGCTTCTTCACCGGCGTTGACCACGATCTGACGCAGAGGGGCTTCCATTGCGCGCAGCGCAACTTTGATACCCACGTTCTGGTCTTCGTTGTCGCCTTTCAGCGCGGCGATTTTGCCTGCAACGCGGATCAGCGCTACGCCACCGCCGGCCACCACGCCTTCTTCCACTGCAGCGCGGGTCGCGTGCAGGGCGTCTTCAACGCGGGCTTTCTTCTCTTTCATTTCAACTTCAGTGGCTGCGCCAACCTTGATAACGGCAACGCCGCCGGCCAGTTTCGCTACGCGCTCCTGCAGTTTTTCACGATCGTAGTCAGAGGTCGCTTCTTCGATCTGCTGACGAATTTGAGCAACGCGGCCCTGGATGGTCGCTTCGTCGCCCACGCCATCGATGATGATGGTAGTGTCTTTGTTGATCACAACGCGTTTTGCCTGGCCCAGGTCTTCCAGGGTGGCTTTTTCCAGCTCCAGACCGATCTCTTCAGAGATAACGGTACCGGCAGTCAGGGTCGCGATGTCCTGCAGCATGGCTTTACGACGGTCGCCGAAGCCAGGCGCCTTAACGGCAGCCACTTTCACGATGCCGCGCATGGTGTTGACCACCAGGGTCGCCAGCGCTTCGCCTTCTACGTCTTCAGCGATGATCAGCAGCGGTTTGCCTGCTTTGGCAACGGCTTCCAGCACCGGCAGCATTTCGCGGATGTTGGAGATCTTTTTGTCAGCCAGCAGGATGAACGGGCTTTCCAGCTCAACAGAACCGGTTTCCGGCTTGTTGATGAAGTATGGGGACAGGTAACCGCGGTCGAACTGCATACCTTCAACCACGTCCAGCTCGTCTTGCAGGCCGGTGCCTTCTTCAACGGTGATAACGCCTTCTTTGCCCACTTTCTCCATCGCTTCCGCGATCAGTTTACCCACGGTTTCGTCGGAGTTGGCGGAGATGGTGCCTACCTGAGCGATAGCTTTGGAATCGGAGCAAGGTACGGACAGTTTTTTCAGTTCTTCAACTGCAGCGACAACCGCTTTGTCGATGCCGCGCTTCAGATCCATCGGGTTCATGCCTGCAGCAACCGCTTTCAGACCTTCGGTGATGATGGATTGCGCCAGTACGGTTGCCGTGGTGGTGCCGTCGCCCGCCGCGTCGTTCGCTTTGGAGGCCACTTCTTTCACCATCTGTGCGCCCATGTTCTCGAACTTGTCTTCCAGTTCGATTTCACGCGCAACGGAAACGCCGTCTTTGGTGATGGTCGGTGCGCCGAAAGATTTATCCAGCACTACGTTGCGACCTTTCGGGCCCAGAGTCACTTTTACTGCATCAGCGAGAACATTCACGCCGCGGAGCATTTTCACGCGAGCGTCATTGCCGAATTTTACGTCTTTAGCTGCCATTGGTATTTCCCTTCAACTCGTTCAGTTCAGAAGATAAAGCGCAATTACGCTTCAACAATTGCCAGAATGTCGCTTTCGGACATGATCAACACTTCTTCATTGTCGATCTTCTCTGCTTTCACGCCGTAGCCGTCGTTGAAAATCACGATATCGCCAACTTTCACATCCAGCGGTTGGATGTTGCCGCTTTCCAGCACACGCCCTTTACCCACTGCAACCACTTCACCGCGAGTGGATTTACCCGCCGCAGAGCCAGTCAGGACGATGCCGCCAGCAGATTTTGATTCAACTTCTTTGCGCTTGACGATAACGCGGTCATGCAATGGACGAATACTCATTGAACGCTCTCCTGTAAGAAGGTCTCTATCAGATTTAGGGTTGTACACCGGATGGTTGTTATTACCGGCCTCGTGGGATTTGAGATGGGGGCGTTCCAGCCCCCTTCAAGGGGGCTAGCGAAAAAAATTTCGCATTTTTGGTCGCGCGGGTGCTACAGAGATGAAAAACGCGGCCTGAGCCGCGTTTGCTTAACGATCGCGGGGATTGCGCTCCTCGTCCGGGCGGTGTTCCAGCACCGGGCGTTCGTCGTCCTTGCGCTGAAATTCGCCGTCGAAGGTGTTGCCGTTGGCGGCGTCGCCGCCCGTCCAACCGCCGGGGCGATAAACCGACAGGTGCGGCATCAGCTTCAGCGTCAACGATTTTTGCACCGGCGGCAGCAGCAGCAGCAGGCCGAGGAAGTCGGTAAAGAAGCCCGGAATCAGCAGCAGGAAGCCCGCCAGCACCAGCGAAACGCTTTTCACCATTTCCGCCGCCGGGCTTTCGCCGGCCGCCAGTTTTTGCTGCATCTGCACGAAGGTTTTCATGCCCTGATTGCGCACCAGCGAGATGCCGACGCAGGAGCTGAACACCACCAGCAGCAGGGTGACAGCCACGCCGAGCACGGCGGCGACTTTGATAAAGATGGATATTTCTATGTAAGCCAGCAGAAATATCAGCAGTAGCGGTAACCAGCGCACCTGGTTCTCCTATCGGTAGGTAAAGCGCGGCCGCCACGGGGCGACGGCGCGAAAAAAGAGGCCGTAAACGGCCGACACCATTACAATGAGGGCATCACCCCACCATTTCAACCGAGAGCCGGTTTTTATTGCTAAAGTTCACAAACGTGAAAGAAGTCACAGAACCGGAAAAGGGCATATCCTTAAACACCATAAGGTGATCTGGATTCAGTCATTTCTTACCAACCAGCATATGATCTGGGCAGCAACGGGCGATTTGGTTAATCGTTTCACGCCCCAAGCCTTCGGCAATATTAATTTAGGCTGTGCCCTTACTAGCCTTGACCTGACAAATTATTAATTCGGCAGCAACACATAGAGAAGGTTCTCATGTCAAACAACATTCGTATCGAAGAAGACCTGTTAGGAACACGTGAAGTCCCCGCAGACGCTTACTACGGAGTTCACACTCTGCGTGCGATTGAAAACTTCTACATCAGCAACAGCAAAATCAGCGATGTCCCCGAGTTCGTTCGCGGCATGGTGATGGTGAAAAAGGCCGCGGCGATGGCCAACAAAGAACTCAAAACCATCCCGCGCAAAATCGCCGACGTGATCATCCAGGCCTGCGACGAGGTGCTGGATAAAGGCAAATGCATGGATCAGTTCCCGGTGGACGTGTTCCAGGGCGGCGCAGGCACCTCGCTGAACATGAACACCAACGAAGTGCTGGCGAACATCGGCCTGGAGCTGATGGGCCATCAAAAAGGCGAATACCAGTACCTGAACCCGAACGATCACCTCAATAAGTGCCAGTCCACCAACGACGCCTACCCGACCGGGTTCCGCATCGCGGTGTACGCCTCCAACCAGAAACTGATCGACGCCATCAACCAGCTGCGTGAAGGCTTCGACCGCAAGGCGAAAGAGTTCGAAACCATCCTGAAAATGGGCCGCACCCAGCTGCAGGACGCAGTGCCGATGACCCTCGGCCAGGAGTTCCACGCCTTCAGCGTGCTGCTGAACGAAGAGACCCGCAACCTGCACCGCACCGCGGAGCTGCTGCTGGAAGTGAACCTGGGCGCCACCGCCATCGGCACCGCACTCAACACCCCGGAAGGCTATCAGCCGCTGGCGGTGCAAAAACTGGCGGAAGTCAGCGGCCTGCCGGTGGTGCCGGCGGAAGACCTGATCGAGGCCACCTCCGACTGCGGCGCCTACGTGATGGTGCACAGCGCGCTCAAACGCCTGGCGGTGAAACTGTCCAAAATCTGCAACGACCTGCGCCTGCTCTCCTCCGGCCCGCGCGCCGGCCTGAACGAAATCAACCTGCCTGAGCTGCAGGCGGGATCGTCCATCATGCCGGCCAAAGTGAACCCGGTCGTGCCGGAAGTGGTCAATCAGGTGTGTTTCAAGGTGATTGGCAACGACACTTGCGTTACCATGGCGGCCGAAGCGGGCCAGCTGCAGTTGAACGTGATGGAGCCGGTGATCGGCCAGGCGATGTTCGAGTCGATCCACATCCTGACCAACGCCTGCTACAACCTGCTGGAAAAATGCATTAACGGCATCACCGCGAATAAAGAAGTCTGCGAACACTACGTCTTCAACTCGGTCGGTATCGTCACCTATCTGAACCCGTTCATCGGCCACCATAACGGTGACATCGTCGGGAAGATCTGCGCCGAAACCGGCAAGAGCGTGCGTGAAGTGGTGCTGGAACGCGGCCTGCTGACCGAAGCCGAGCTGGATGACATCTTCTCCGTGGAGAACCTGATGCACCCGGCCTATAAAGCCAAACGCTATACGGATGAAAATGAACAATAACAGACCTACCCGGTAGCCCTGAAAGGCACGCTAAATCCTCTGGATAGCGTGCCTTTTTACTTTCCGGCGCCCACAAAATTTTAACGTTTGATTTTCAATTTCTCTCATTTTAAGGAGTAAACACTATGCTAGCCTTGGAATTGGTTATCGTTCTGCTGGCCATCTTTTTAGGGGCCAGGTTGGGCGGTATCGGTATCGGGTTCGCGGGGGGATTGGGCGTTCTGGTCCTGGCGCTGATCGGCGTCAAGCCGGGCAGCATTCCCTTCGACGTGATTTCCATCATCATGGCGGTGATCGCGGCGATCTCCGCGATGCAGGTCGCCGGGGGGATGGACTATCTGGTGCAGCAGACCGAAAAGCTGCTGCGCAAGAACCCCAAGCACATCACCATTCTCGCCCCTATCGTCACCTACTTCCTGACCATCTTCGCCGGCACCGGCAACATCTCGCTCTCGGCGCTGCCGGTGATCGCCGAAGTGGCGAAAGAACAGGGCATCAAGCCTTGCCGGCCGCTGTCCACCGCCGTGGTGTCCGCCCAGATCGCCATCACCGCCTCGCCGATCTCCGCCGCGGTGGTGTACATGTCTTCGGTGATGGAAGGCCACGGCGTCAGCTACCTGCACCTGCTGATGGTGGTGATCCCGTCCACCTTCTGCGCCGTGCTGGTGATGTCGCTGCTGGTGACCTGGCTGTTCGACTCCAAGCTGTCTAACGATCCGGTGTACCTGAAACGCCTGGAAGAAGGCCTGATCACCCTGCGCGGCAACAACGCGCTGGAGATCAAACCGCGCGCCAAAGCCTCGGTGCTGCTGTTCCTGCTGGGCGTGCTGTGCGTTGTCGCCTATGCCATCATCAACAGCCCGGGCTTGGGCCTGGTGGCCAAGCCGCTGATGAACACCACCAACGCCATCCTGATCATCATGCTGAGCGTCGCCACGCTGACCACCCTGCTGTGCCGCGTCGACACCGACATGGTGCTGAACTCCAGCACCTTCAAGGCCGGCATGAGCGCCTGTATTTGTATCCTCGGCGTCGCCTGGCTGGGCGATACCTTCGTGCAGGCCAACATCGACTGGATCAAAGAGACGGCCGGCAGCGTCATTCAGGCGCACCCGTGGCTGCTGGCGGTGATCTTCTTCTTCTGCTCGGCGCTGCTGTACTCGCAGGCCGCTACCGCCAAGGCGCTGATGCCAATGGCGCTGGCGCTGAACGTATCGCCGCTGACCGCCGTCGCCTCCTTCGCCGCCGTCTCCGGCCTGTTCATCCTGCCGACCTACCCAACGCTGGTCGCCGCGGTGCAGATGGACGACACCGGCACCACGCGCATCGGCCGCTTCGTGTTCAACCATCCGTTCTTCATTCCCGGCACCATGGGCGTGATCTTCGCGGTGGTATTCGGCTTCCTGCTCGGCAGCGTCATGCTGTAAGGCTTCGACCGGGGCTGCGGCCCCGGTTTTCCTTTTGGCGATAAACTCGCCTTCTAGCCAATCCGCCTTCAGGGTATAGTGCCCATTCGAATCGATGAGAGGGCTGAAGATGTCTGATTGCGAAGCTGTCGTCATACTCTGTACCGCACCCGATGAAGCCAGCGCCCAGGAACTGGCGGCGCGGGTCTTGGGCGATAAGCTGGCGGCCTGCGCCACACTGCTGCCCGGCGCCACCTCGCTGTATTACTGGGAAGGGAAACTGGAACAGGAATACGAAGTGCAGATGCTGTTCAAAAGCGATCGCCGCCGTCAGCAGGCCCTGCTCGACACCCTGAAACAACATCACCCCTACCAGACGCCCGAGTTGCTGGTCTTGCCGGTGATGGCCGGAGATAAAGACTACCTGTTATGGATCAACGCCTCCTTAAACTGATTTTGCTGCTGTGCAGCCTGTTCTTCCTGCCGCAGGCGGCGCAGGCTTCGCTGTTCGCGCCGAAAGGCGGCAGCCAGTTCGTGCCTGTCGATCAGGCCTTCGCCTTCGATTTCAAACAGCAAGGCAGCCAGGTAACGCTGAACTGGCAGATCCGCCCCGGCTACTACCTGTATCGCCAGCAGATCAAACTGGTGCCGCAGCAGGCGACGCTCGGCGCATTTACCCTGCCCGAAGGGGTGAGCCACAAGGACGAGTTCTTCGGCGAAGTGGCGATTTTCAAACAGCAGCTGAATCTGCAGGTGCCGCTGCAACAGGCGGCGGCCAACGCCAGCCTCAGCGTCACCTATCAGGGCTGTGCCGAGGCCGGCTTCTGCTATCCACCGGAAACCCGAACCATCCCGCTGGACGCGGTCAGCGCCACCGCAGCCGCGCCGCTCTCGGCCGCTGCACCAGTTGAAGCCCCCGCCGCACCGGCCAGCCTGCCGTTCTCGCCGCTGTGGGCATTGCTGATCGGCATCGGCATCGCCTTCACCCCGTGCGTACTGCCGATGTATCCGCTGATCTCCGGCATCATCCTCGGCCGCGACCAGCCGCAAAACAGCGGCCGCATTCTGGCGCTGGCGGTGGTTTACGTGCAGGGCATGGCGCTCACCTACACCTTGCTGGGCTTGGTGGTGGCCGCCGCCGGATTGCAGTTCCAGGCGGCGCTGCAGCATCCTTACGTCCTGATTGGCCTGTCGGTGCTGTTCATCGCGCTGGCGCTGTCGATGTTCGGCCTCTATTCCCTGCAGCTGCCCTCGGCGCTGCAAACCCGGCTGGCGAACTGGAGCAACACCCAGCGCGGCGGCTCACTGACCGGCGTGTTCCTGATGGGCGCCCTGGCCGGGCTGATCTGTTCCCCCTGCACCACCGCGCCGCTCAGCGCCATCCTGCTGTATATCGCCCAGAGCGGTAATCTGTGGGCCGGCGGCGGCACGCTGTACCTGTACGCGCTGGGAATGGGCATTCCGCTGGTGATCGTCACCCTGTTCGGCAACCGCCTGCTGCCGCGCAGCGGCCCGTGGATGCAGTACGTGAAAGAGGCCTTCGGCTTCGTCATTCTGGCGCTACCGGTGTTCCTGCTGGAGCGGGTGATCGGCGACCTGTGGGGCCTGCGCCTGTGGAGCCTGCTCGGCCTGGCATTCTTCGGCTGGGCCTTCGCCCTGAGCCTGAGAAGTGCGCGCGGCTGGGCACGCGCCCTGCAGCTTCTGCTGCTGGCGGCGGCGGTGATCGCCGCGCGGCCGCTGCAGGACTGGGCCTTCGGCGCCGATCAGGCGCAGCAGGCGGCTCAGCCGCACCTGACGTTTACCCGTATCAACAACGTCGAGCAGTTAGATCTGGCGCTGCAACAGGCGCGCGGCAAGCCGGTGATGCTGGACCTGTACGCCGACTGGTGCGTAGCCTGTAAAGAGTTCGAGAAATATACCTTCAGCGATGCGGCGGTGCAGGCGAGCCTGGCCAACGCGGTGCTGCTGCAGGCGGACGTCACCGCCAACGGTGCGGAACAGGCGGCGCTGCTGAAGCATCTGCAGGTGCTGGGGTTGCCGACGATCCTGTTCTTCGATCCGGCCGGCCAGGAGCTGACGGCCCAGCGGGTCACCGGTTTTATGAAGGCGGAAGCCTTCAACGCGCATTTGCAGAAAGTGATGCGATAAATGACACTGAAGATCGGAAGCGAATGGGAGGAAGCACAAGTGCAACGTGAACACGTCCTTGATACCGCGCTGGGCCTGTTGGAACAACAGGGCCTGGCGACCGCCACATTAGAGATGCTGGCGGAAAAACTCGACGTTCAGCCCGGCGATCTCAAACGGTTCTGGCCGGATCGCGAAGCGCTGCTGTACGACTGCCTGCGCTACCACGGCCAACAGATTGACACCTGGCGCCGCCAGTTGCTGCTGGACGAAAACCTGAGCCCGCAGCAAAAGCTGCTGGCGCGCTATGACGTGCTGGCGGAATACGTGCAGCAAGACCGCTACCCCGGCTGCCTGTTTATCGCCGCCTGCAGCTTCTTCCCGGAAACGGATCACCCGATCCACCAGTTGGCGGAGCAGCAAAAGCTGACCTCGCTGGAGCTGACCCGCGAACTGCTGCGCGACATGGACGCCGACGATGCCGACATGGTGGCGCAGCAAATGGAATTGATTCAGGAAGGCTGCCTGAGCAAACTGCTGATAAAACGCCAGCTCCAGGACGTATCGGTCGCCAAACGGCTGGCGGAAGACATCTTGCAGGTGGCACAGTGCCGCCGCAACGGGGCGCTGAGCTGAGCGAGCCGCGCTTACGGCGCTGATAGCCCAAGGCGATAGCCGGAACAGGCGCATTTTTTGCGCCCTTTGCCTGAAAAGCCAGCAACCGGAGGCATTTTAACGTCTTTCACGCATAAAGCCGTTGACGACTATCAGCCAATACGGTTTAATGCTGCCCGTTGCCCGGATAGCTCAGTCGGTAGAGCAGGGGATTGAAAATCCCCGTGTCCTTGGTTCGATTCCGAGTCCGGGCACCACTATTTAGAGAACCCAGCCTATGGCTGGGTTTTTGCTTTTCAGGGACTGGACTCTCCATCGAACTGCGTTCGATTATTCGGCCAAAGGCCTCACCCTGCGGGCCAGCGATACATGACGAATGCTTCCTTGTCTGCTTAAGGTGTCCTCTCAGAGACGTTGGCTCCAGGGTAACCGGATTACCGTATTCTTGGCATTAAGCGTGAAAATGGCGATGCCAGGCGAGCAATACCCAATTTCGTTGAGGCGGGCACTACTCTCTGGTAAAAACGCTACGCCATACAATGCCGAAGCAGCGTCAATGATGACGCCATGATGCCAACCGACGGGAAGAATGGCCGAGTCCTTGAATAGATAACTGCCTTTTCTTCATCCGCTGCGCATGTTTGTAGAATGAATAGATGCTTAAACAGAACAAGAATATCGCGAAATAAAACAAATCCACTTAACCTTTCCCTTGGTGTAGATAATACCCAACGTAAATTACGTACAGCTACCATCACTGCCAACGATAATAATTCACCGAACTTATATTTTGAGTCGGAACAACAGGATATTTAATCAATAGCCACAAAAAAAGCAGGGAGGATAACCCTGCTTGTCATTTAAAAATAAATATTACTGGCATAGCGGCGAGTATTTTTTCATAAACGGCGATTCACAGATCGCATTCATTACTTCGCCTTTATCTTTTTCTTTAGGCTTGGCGCCTGTGTTGGTGTTGCCCGCACATTGCCCACCCTTTTTCCCCTGACCATTGATGCATTGGCCAAAATCGCTATTGCCGGCGCCGCTGGCGTTGCCATTATTACCCTGCACGCTCTGATTGCCATTAAAACCGGCATGAGCATAAGACGCCATCATGATGCAGGCGCCGAGAAGCAAAGCTGTCGTCTTTTTCATAACTTTCCCTTTTTGTTATTTAATAAATGAATAAAACAAGAATTAATATTCCCCTGATAAATTTTAATCATAATCCACTATCCTTTAGCGCTCTAAAGATAACAGATGGGAATAATTAAAATTATCCCCCATCACGGTTAGGAATACTCTGCCTCTGGCGATAGTAACCAATACATAAAATCATGGCTGCGGTTTAACATCAGCTTACCCATTACCGAACGTTTATGGCTGTGCACCGTTTTAACGCTCACCCCCATTATTCTGGCGGTTTGCGATTGATCCAACCCACGCCGCATATAGCCGATAACCTGCCGCTCACGGGGGGTCAGCGCCTGACCGGAAAAATGGCATACCGGGCCGGGATTGGCCAGGGCATCGGTCAGCAGCGTAAACAGGTATTGCTGATCGTCAGTGCGGTACAACACCCGGCTTGTACGCCTGGCGACAAGGGTCTGCCTTTCTTTAATGGTGACGACGTGTGCCTTTGAATAGGTAGCCCAGCACCGGGTGCGCCGGATCTGCGAGGTCAACACGATGTCAGGCCACTCATCACTGCCTGGCGGCAGGAAATGCGCGACTTTATTATACTGCTGCGCATATCTCGCAATGCTTAACCGCAAGCCGGCGGCAAAATAGCGGTTTTCGTCATCAATCACAATATTGATTGGTTTCATTGTCTGAGCCTCCTGTAGGCCTATTTCCCCTTATTTGCCAAACGAGAAACCATTCCTGATAAACAGCCCGGTAAATTTTGCCCCTACCGTTATTCATTTTACGCAGCCTTCCGCTAAAAATACTTTCAGCGGAAGGACCAAGAATAACAGCGCCTAATGAAACGTCTCGCTGAAAATCGCATTCCTAACGGGGTAACACATTCATAACGCCCGCTCCCATTAAAAATGGGGGCTGGCCGTTTAGTCACTGTTATATGATTTCTACTATCGCTACCACAGGCACAGAAAACGGGCCGGTATGCGACGTATTATTATTCCTGAGATCACCGTCGATAAAGATTTCTCTATTGCCGCCAGGCACTTTTATATAATCCTCGCCCACGCCGGTGATCAGGTCTCTAAACTTCAGGCTGGCGGTCATCCGCCCGTCCTGGCTTAACGACATGTTGGTGACATTGGAATTAAACTTAACGCGTAAGTAAGCCTCGCTGGCACAATTTACCTTAATGCTTCCCGTGGCCTGCCGGGCCGTAACGTCGCTGCTGAATGAGCCAAAGTCAACGATGGCATTCGTGTCAAGAATATCGCAGCTGTTCGTCCTGGGTATCTCTGGGGAACAGCCGAAAGGGCCACTCCATTTACCGTTAATTGACACACCGAAGCAGAGTCTAAGAGGCCAGTTGTTAATCTGATTTATATCTCTGGCCGAGTTCGTTCCATTGCGCCCTAAATACCTGACTAACGGCGCAAGCTCCCCCATGGTTTTGGCCGTTTTCGTGCTGGTCTTGCAATCCGCCGTGTTGCAGCTGCTGTTGGTCTCAACCAATGCCACACCTACACGTGGGGAGCTCGATAAGGTCATTACCACAGATAAATTGCAGTCTCTTTGCCCATAACATGGGTTGGGTTCCTGCGACTCCGGTAAAATACGGAGAAATGTAAAAGAGAGGAAAGCATTGTAAGGGGTTATATACTCTATACGAGGAATAGCCTCAAAATTAGCGGAGCTGGCCACATTCGTGCCGCCGAAAAATACGATTAACACTAAAAAAATCTTTTTCATCTGGTTACCCTGCCGGCAAAATGAATTATCCGACCTCGCCAATGGCGAAAATATTCCGCCGGTTAAGTGCCGTCGGTGCGCCTCTTTCCACCGAGTTTATAACGCGGCGGCTTTATTGCTGCTGCAGCCCGGCACCGGAGCAGTGCAGCTTCGGTGCCGGTCTAACGCTTTACTCATACATAGCGGTCATGGTCGCCGTGGCGTTGAAACTCCCCTCGGGTAAACCCGCGCTAGGTTTGCCGATCGGTACAGCGTAAAGCTTGGTCGGGTTATTTATATCAGCGATTGTCAGCTTGCTTTTAGGCACATAGGTGGTATCTCCGGTGCCCTGAACAACACGTAACCCAAAATTATTAAACTGCGGGGTAGGTTGGGCTTGGATCGCGTTGTAGTCGCCCCATGGTACGGTCGTATATTCCAGCATTACCTTAAGCTGGCCACTATTTGGCGAACCGCCGGAGCAGGAAATGGTGTAGGGGATCTCCATTTTTTTGTAGCCGACGCCATCCACTTTATTGCTCACCACTTCCGCAAAATCAACGCTGATATCTTTACCCGTGTTGAGGACGCAGTCGGGTGCCGCCACCAGCTTCCCGGTAAAGTTCACATTTATCGCCTGCGCCGCGCCGCTGGTCAGCAACCCCATGCAGGCCAAGGCGACCAGCCCTGGAATATATTTCATCTTCATCTCCTTATTGAACCTCGACTAATAATGTGGCGGAACTGGAAAAATCCCCGCCACTCAACCTGGCGCCGCCGCGTTTGACCGGTATGGCATAGAGCAGTGGATAATTGGGATAAAAAAAGTTATGCCACTCGTTCAGCTTTAGCTGCTGGCCATTTTCGAACAGCAGCTTGATCGCCAAATCGTCCTTCTCGCGGGTACGCAGTAAACCGACGCCAAAATTTGAGTTCTCGCCCTGCAATGACACTTTCATATTTCCGTTCGAGCCGGAGGTATCGCCGCTGCAGCTCACGCTATAGGGGATCTTTTTCTTGCCGTAGTTAACGCCGTCAATGTCTGCGATATTCAGTTCGCCGAAGGGCACATCGATGTCATTGCCGCCGTTGATTTCACACTTTGGTTTCGCGAGCACTTCGCCTTTCACCGTGACATTCACCGTCGCAGCCTGCGCCAGCTGGCCAAAACTCAGCACCGCCAGCAGGGTGAGCGCCGAAGCGGCAGCGGTGCTGGCCGCCAGCGCGCAGCCCAGAAGGAGATATTCGCCGCCGATGGCCAGCGTGCGTCGCCCTGTATCGCCCATACCATCCACCTCAGTCATAGTTCAGCCGGAAATCGATCGCCGCGCGGTAGGCACCCGCCAACAGCGGCGCACGCGTACGCTCCGCCATCACATAAAACTGCAGCCCGTTATCGCCCAGCGCCAACAGCTGCGGCCGGCTGCGGCTGCCCAGCCGCACATCGCGGTTATCCGCATCCAACAGCCGCAACCCCAGGCCTTCGGCGCCCTGCACCTGCACCAGCTGCGGGTTATCCGCATCGGCCGGGGCGGTGAAGCTCACCGTTACTGCCGGCTGGTAGGCATCCCACAGCCGGTAACCGAGGCGAGTGTCTCTGATGGCTGCCCCCATGCGCGTGCAGTCGCGCAACCGCAGTTGGAAGGCCACTGGCTGCGTGCGGTTGCCGGGCACTGCCAAGCTGCTCGTAGTGGTTTCACCCAGCCAGATATCCTGGTAGGCCGAAGACATCTCCAGCAGGCAGGCGCCTTCGGTCAGCGCGCCATGCACAAACAACATGCCGTGGTTACCAGGCTCTGCCCGGCTCCCCTGGCTCGTCAGCAAAACCAGCGCCAATAACGCCGTCTGGCCTGCCCGTCGCGTTAAAGCGTCTCTTCCCTGGCTATTGCAGCCGTTATCGATTCTTTGCATGAGTTTCCCTGCCGCTTCAACTGATGGAGCGCCGCTGCCGGCGCCGATTATCCTTGCTTCTCAGGCATCGCCTGACAATCGCCGGCGCCACACTTGAAGGTCAGATCCGGGCGGCCGCCGTAGTCATTGATATAAGTCAGCACCGGTGCATTGCCCAGGCCAGTGGCGCCTAACATGACGCTACCTTTCGGCGGCACCATCAGCGGTTCAAAACCGGCGGCGGTTTTACCGCTCTTGCTGCTGCGGGCATCGACCAGCGTGATGTAATACGGGGTCGGGTTATTGGCTTTAAAGCCCGCGCCCTGGCGGGTCAGCGTCAGCTGTTCTTGCCATGGGTTGAACGCGGAGTTTTTGTTCGGCACGATCGCCGCCGGGCGGTAAAACAGCTTGATGCGGGTCTGCAGCGCGATCTGCAGCGTGTTGGCCTTGGTGCTCTTCGGCGGGATCTCGCGCAGATTGAAGTAGAACAGGCTCTCGCGATCCTGCGGCAGCGCCTTGGCGGCCGGCAGCGCCTGCACCTTGACCTGGCTTTGCGCGCCCGGCTCCACCCGCTGCACCGGCGGCAACACGATCAGCGGGCTGTTGATTTTTTCACCCTGCTCATTCTCCAGCCAGCCCTGGGCCAGATAAGGCAGCTGCGTGTTTTTATTGGTGATGTTCATGCTGACCGAGCTATCGCCGCCGTTTAAAATCACGCGGGTGCGATCCAGCGCGATGGCAGCCTGCGCCTGGCCGCTCAGCAAGGTGGTGGTCAGCAGGCCGGCTACCGACAGCGTTTTTACAGTGTTGTTTCGCATAATAAGCTTCCATTTGGTCAAAAATTGCATTTACGGATTTTCCGGGGCATCTGCCTGGCCTTCACTGCCTGCGGCCACGCGCCGGCACGGCAGCAGCAGATCGCTCAGAGCAACATCCGTGCGCAACGCCGGCAGATCGATTTCACATTGCGCCTTCCCTTCCCAATGCACCGTCATTTGTTCACCGGCGCGGATACCGCTGAGGTAAACGCTGCCGCCGTCATTCACAATCCCGGTTTGCTGCCTGCGGCGGTTGAACACCTCGGCGCCAAACGGCGGTGTGCTGCCGTCCGCCAGGCGGATCATCGCCATGGCTTTCTGGCCGGAAATCACGTTGAAGCGCCGGTAGCCAATCGCCCCTTCGGTGAGCGTCGCCTGCACCACCGACTGCGTCGCTTCAGCCTCGTCCGATAAGTTGGTCAGATCGATGCTCGCCCGGCTGCGGTAAAAGTTGCCGACGTCCGTCACCACCGCTTTGCCAAACATGTTGGTACGGCTCGTGGCGCCATAGCCGCGTACCGGTACCCCGGCCACGCCATCGGTGTCCAACAGCAGACGGGTGCCACCAAAGTTCCCACTGCGGTGCAGCGCCGCCCCCTGGGCGGTCAGCGTGGCGCCCCCTTGCAGACTCATGCCTAACGAGGAATACTGGCCGCTCTGATAACTCACGTTGGTATCGATACGCGCCGCGTCGCCGTCGTGGCTGTAAAACGCGCTGGCGGATTCACCGCTGCGCGAGGTGCCGGCAGTCAACTGGTAGTTGTTGTGTTCATCCAGCCGTTGGTAGTAACCCACCCGCTGGTTGTTATTGTTACGGTTCCACGAGCTGCTGTAGCTGAGGTTGGCATCCCCTCCCCACGGCACCGTCAGGCTCAGATACATACCGTCGTCGTTGGTCCCTCTGGACTTATTGCGATAGGCCGAGAGTGAGGCGCTCAGATTTTTCCACGCTCCCAGGTTGAAATAGCGCGACAGCGCCAGGCTGTAGCGTTCGTCGGTCGGCTTATCCCAGTAAGTCTGGTGGTCGTAGTTGAGATAGGTACTGATCCCCAGATCGCGGAACTGCTTGTTGAACGTAATGGTGTACATTTCCCGACTTTTGCCGTTCCGCAGGCCGTGATAGCGCGCGTCCAGGTATTCGCTCATGGTCATAAAATTTTCTTCCGAGAAGCGATAACCGGCGAAGGTGATTTGGCTGTCGTATTCATCAAAGCTTTTCGAATAGCTCAAGCGGTACGAGCCGCCTTTTTTGGTGCCGTCGTCGATCGGCAATCTGGCCCGCGAATACGTGGTATCAAACGACAGCGCGCCGAGCACCAGCAGATCGCGCCCCAGCCCCAGCGACAGCGCGTTATAATCGCCACCGGCGATGGCCCCGCCGTACAGCGACCAACCATTGCTGATCCCCCAGGAGAATTCACCAGCGGCGAAGGTTGGCCCTTGCACATGGTGCTCCCAGTTCGACGGCCGGCCGCCGGCAAACTTGAAGCGCACCATGCCGGGGCGCGTCAGGTAAGGAATGTTGGCGGTGTCCACCTGAAACTGCTGCACGCTGCCGTCTTGTTCCTCAACCTTGACGTCCAGCTTGCCCATCACCGAATCGCTCAGATCCTGGATGCGGAACGGCCCGGCGGCGACCTGCGCCTCATACAGCACGCGGCCCTGCTGGCTGATGGTGACTTTGGCGTTGGTTTTGGCGATGCCGGTCACCTCCGGCGCATAGCCGCGCAGGTTAGGCGGCAGCATGTTGTCGTCCGACACCAGGCTGAAGCCGGTAAAGCGGAAGCTGTCGAACAGGTTGCTCTGCAGCGAATCCTCCCCCAGCGCCAGGCGCGCGCCCCACTGCGGCAACGCGCGGAAAGCATAATAGCGGCTCCAGTCAAACGTTCTCTGGCTCGATTCCCCTGAGCCGGTCTGGTGATTGAGGCTGGTCTGCCAGTCGGCCCGCAGCCGCCAGGCTCCCAGGTTGGCACCCACCGCACCATTGCCGCCCAGGCGCTGCGTCTGGCCGCCACCGTTGCGGTTCTTCTGCACCTGGCCGTTCAGGTTGTAGTCCAGCAGCAGGCCGGGAATGCCGTTATCCCAGCGCGCCGGCGGATCCCAATCCGGTGTGGAGTACTCTAAATAGGCCTGGGGAATGTTCAGATACAGCGCCGACACCGCCAGATCGCCCCTGGCCTCAATGCCCTTGAGGCTGGTCAGATCCAGGCACTGCTCGTTATGCCACCAGCGCAGCTGCTTGAGAAACTCGGTTTTAAGGCCCAGTTTTTCAACCAGCTGCGGCGAGACGCAGGCCGCACTGCCATCGGGATCGTTTTCCGGCGGATAAAAAGCCACCGGCTGCTCATCCAATGACTGCTTGTTCACCAATACCGTCATGCTGTACTTGCCCGGCATAATGTAGGCGCCTTTGGAAAAGCGGCCGAGATCGATATTTTTACGATCGTTGATATCCAGGATGTCGGTGTTGAACTGAATTGCATCATCCGCCCGCCCCTGAAAGGCCAAGCCGCAGAGAGCCAGAGAAATACATATCCCTAATAAACTTAACGGGAGTGCCCCCGATTTAAATTTTCTCGCATCCATGATCCCGCCAACCTTTAACTTATTTATAATCAGTAGTAATCCAATTTAAAACGAATGGCGGAGCGGTAATCCCCTGCGCGCAATACCTGGCTGTTAGCCACCAGCTGCATTGAATAATTCAAGCGATAATCTTTTGTTAGGGTATTTTCTATTGACATCGGCACCCCAGGGTAAATATCCGCACCGATGCTATCGACAATGCGCAATGCAATACCGCGGGCGTCGCCGATGACGCCGAAGTTTTTTCCTTCTGCATTACCGTCAAATATCATGCGGAAATGCTGGCGTCCAGAATTAGCGGAATTATCACCCGACAACCCACAGTTCACTAATTTCAGCGTAAAGGGGCGGGTTAGCCCGTGCCCATCGCGGGAAATTTGTTCCACCGGCAAAGTTTTCATGTCGATGGTTTGATCACGGCTGGCCGACTCAAGGGCGCAGGCCGCGTTGACAATAGCGCCTTCCATATTGACTCTTCCCCAGCCAATAACCGAAGCCGTTGCCGGCATCGCCTGGGCCGTAAAAATCGCGACCAATAGGGAAGGCGCCACTACATTTTTGCCAATAAGGGCCATAGAGATTATCCCTTGCAAACAGGAATCCATTCTGGGGAAAAGCATGCGGGCTACCCCGCATGCTGGCATTATTCAGATAAAGCGCTTATTGATAGTTCAGCGCGAAGTTAACCACGCTAGTGAATGCACCCGGAACGATAGTATCCAAAGCGCCACCATTACCTTTCAGGAAGGCGGTGAATTTCAGGTCAGCTGTTTCCTGGCCTGCTTTAATACCCTGACCTGCGGTCGCCTTGCCCAACTCAATCACGGCATTACCGTTTTCGTCATCGGTCATAACGATACTCGCCCCTTTAGCAGTGCTGCCGCTGCCAAACCCGATCATTTTATTATCCGTGCCAGCCGCGCCGCCAGGCTGACCGGTGAAGGTGGTCTGCACTGTCTTCTGTGTGGCGCTGGTGCAGTCTTGCAGCTTAATGGTAACCGGCTGTTTTAATTGAGACTCACGGCCGTCCTTCAGGCTCAGGTTGGAGATCTGCCCCATTTTAATAGTTTGATCGATATCGCCCGGAGCGATAGAGCATGGCGCATCGATGATTTCACCGGTGAAAGTGACGGTACCGCTACCCTGATTCGCAGCCTGGGCCATCATAGAAGAAGCGCCGAAGGCCAATACCGCTGCAATCATAATTTTGTTCAGTTTCATAGAGATTCCTTACATTCCTTAGTAAGTAGTGGGAAGAATTAAATCCTTAAGTCACGCATGCAATGCGGCAGCTTTATTCCTGAGATTCCTGCGCATTGTCTCCGTGGCTAATACGCTGCGTTTCCGCGCCCCGTATCAGTGGAAACAAATTTACACTTAGCGCTCTCAACTTGAAACGTTATATCGCAAAATACAAAAAACACGGGATAATTATCGATAACATAATAATTAAATAGATTAAAATTCCGATAAATAGAATTTAATTATCAATATTTATATTAAAAAACTTGTAAGCAGATAAACATTTCATTTCAATTATACGAATAAAGAGAAAAATCCTATTGCCCTGCAGCCCAAGGGATTGAAAAAAATAAAAAGAGGTCTCAGAATAATCTCTCGACAGGAAAGTTGACGGGTAAATAAAATGATTTTCATTATAAATGAGAGCATCCTCT
Organism: Serratia sp. 121840015-1; assembly: GCF_053627655.1. Taxonomy (NCBI): domain Bacteria; kingdom Pseudomonadati; phylum Pseudomonadota; class Gammaproteobacteria; order Enterobacterales; family Yersiniaceae; genus Serratia; species Serratia sp. 121840015-1. The sequence continues at coordinate 38,133 of NZ_JBSEYF010000002.1, read as the reverse complement.
ATAATGAGGAGGAAGGCACATTGATGCATGTCGATAATGCCAGCAATAAAATAGCTTTACTGAAGCCAACCAGCAGACTGCTTTCGTTGTTCATCAAGAATAATAACAAGCTGTTGTTGCGAGAGAGGTTACTTAATGATGTTTGGGTCGATCATGGGCTGAAAGCCTCCAACAATAATTTAAACAATTACGTTTCCGGGTTACGTAAATCACTGGCGCAGTTTGGCGCCGAGGAGATTATCGTCACTTATCCCCGCCAGGGGTTTAAATTCACCGCCAAAAGTATTCATGAAGCGAATGAAAATAAGGATGAGATATATAGAAAGGAACAACAACGGGAGGTGGAAATTGCTTCTACGCCGCCCCCCGGGAATTCTCCCCCCGGTATCCGACGGGCATTACAACGCTTAATAATGATTGCCGCTGCCTGTCTGGTGCCTTTTGCCATCATTGTGTTGTACCAAAACAGCACGCGCATCAGCGTTTATCCACTTGGGAATTACCAAAGCTGCCAGGTGTACAGCATGACTTTAGGTGGAGGCAGCTTGGAGAACATCAAGCAGGTGATACAACAGGCGGGCTTCAATTGCCGTACGCGGGCAGACGTCTATTATTACGCTAACATTCTTAATGAGAGCACTAACCAGGACGAGCAGCAGGTCACCTACTGCCCACGCTCCGGCAACAGCCCTTGCATAAAGATAACTATCTAGCCGGCAATCAACCTTAATCTTTTCGCTCTTGACACCCAGGGTCAGAGACAACATCGGCCCCCCGGTAATTCTGGGGGGGACCGTTATGCACCAGTCACGCAGACAAAAAGCGGCGAATGGTTATCAGTAAACAGATAGTGATGCGGATCGATACGCTCGATGCGCATATGCAACTGCTGCCCGGCGATAGGCAACCGGCGATTCATATCCTCGCGAACGATAGAGTCCTGCGGCTTGCGGGTATTTTTCGTTACCCACATGGTGTAGTTGCTGCCGCGACGCTGGTAACTCATTTCCACGGAGCGATCGACCACATAACGTGTATCACCATCAAAAAAACTGCCGCTCATCAACATAGTGAGCTGCCGCGCCCCCTCAGGCACTATGCTTACCAGCAGCACACGCTCCATCGCCGTATCTTTATCCTGATTATGCACCCGCATCGACGCCCGGCATTCCGGCACCTGCGGCATAGCAAACAGCACATAAGCGGCGACGCAACAGCAGGCCAGTGCCGCAAAGGCTAACAGCGCGTAACGGTAATGCCATATCCAGTTATTTTTCCAGACTTTCATAGTAGTTCTCGCATTGCGCTTTGCCCGCCGCCATCGCCGCCTGCGGACAATAAAAGAAGTAAGAAGATCGCACGCGTTCTGCGCTGCCGGGCACCACCGACTGGCTGTCGTAATAAAGCAGCGTCGCCGGCTCACTACAGTGAATATGGTTTCTTTTATCCAGCAACGTTTGTAAGTGCGTCAAATCCGCCTTACCGGAACCGGTCTTATGATAAGAAGCGATAAACTTCACTTCACAGCTGCCGATATTGCCAACGCTTACCGCGCTGAGCGGCGCATAGCCGGTGTCCTGCCAGGCCCATATGCCGCTGCCCACCGCCAACAGCAGCAAAGCGGCCAACCCGAAGCGCTTAAATCGCTGCGTTCGCCGCGGCCTGGTCGGCAAGGCGCTTTCTGCAGCCGCCGGGATCGGCATCTCCGGCAAACTCTCCGCCAGGCTGTCTGTCGTCTTCAACGAAGCGGCGGTAAACATGAATCCCTGGCGCGGCAGCGTGACGATAATGTCGTCCTCGCCCAAGGCGGCGAACATCTTGCGCAGGATGGAAATAGTGTTATTGAGGTTATTACCGGAGGCCACCTGGCCGTGCGCTTCCCATACCTGCGTCAGCAGGGTATCGCGGGAGACCACCAGATTATTGTTTCTGACCAACGTGGACAGCAGGCGGTTCAGCGTGGCGGTGAGCGTTTGAGGAGGTAGCTCAGCGTTTAGATCCACCAACTCTGATCTATCTTCATGATATTTAATCTTATTATTAATTATGTATCTCATTATTCCCCGCTCAAAAAACTAATTAATAATAATTAGCCCTTATTAAACATGAGAATAGTAGCACACGGCATGAGTTAAGAAAATTCCTAGAAAAACACATAAAAAGCTAAATAAACATAAATATAGGAAATAACATTGTGCTGTATCACAGGGTGACAAATATTTAACTGATGATTGTCGATTTTTTATAATGTGGACATTAAAAATGCCGCCCGGCAAATACCGGGCAGCACGAGAAACTGTCACTTTTTACCCGACTCAACCGCCGCAGGGCTTACTCTTTTAAACGCCGCAGTTGCCGATCCTGCCAGCCACCGAATAGCCACTGGCCGGCTATCGCGCCGAGCAAGGCGCAGAACATATCGGACTGCGTGTCCCACGGATCCCCCTGGGTGCCGAGAAACTCGTCGGCGCCTTGGCCCAGCGCCAGCGCCGCCCACCACTCGATCAGCTCATACACGGCGCTGATGGCCAGCGCGATGCAGCACACCACAAAGCCCAGCATCTTGCGCCCCTGCACATAGCCGCCGCGCAGCAGGATTTCGCGCGCCACCAGCGCCGGCACCAGCCCCTGGAAGAAATGCCCCAGTTTGTCGTACGGGTTGCGGCCAAGATCCAGCCACTGCTGCACCTCAAACCCCAGCGGCACGCGGGCGTAACTGTACATGCCGCCGAAAATCAGGATCAGCGCATGGAAGAAAATCAGCGTATAGAGCAGCGGCGTCAGCGGATAACGGCGATGGGTCAGCCACAGCAGCGGCAAGGCGATCAATACCGGCGCCACCTCCATCAGCCAGGTGGTGCGATCGTAAGGGTGGATGCCGCTGTGGATCAGCGCGGCCAGCAGCAGCAGGGTGATAACGAACAACAACAGCGGGGTGCGCGAGGCGGGCATAACCAACGTTCCTTCGGGTTAACGGATCAATGCACACTTTATACCGCAGATCCTGGGGCGAAAAAAAACAGGCGGAGCGTCGCCGCTTCGCCTGTTCGGTGTGCGCTTACCCTGAGCGGGATTATTTCAGCGCTACGCGGATCACGTCGTCCGGCGCGGTGGCTTCTTTCTCGCGGCTGGAAGCCTGCTTGACGCTGACGTACAGCGTCTGGCCGTCCGGCGACAGCGCCAGGCTGTTCGGATGGGTCGGCGTCTTGATGGTGTTCAGCACCTTGTAGCTCTTGGCGTCGATTACGCTCACTTCGCCCGCCTGGCGATGGGTGACGTAAACTTCATTGCGCGCCGGGTTGAACAGCACCGCCAGCGACTCCGGCACGTCGATCTTGCTCAGGATGTTGCCGTTGCGGGTATCCACCACCAGCACCTGCGGCTGCTTGGAATCGGTGATGAACGCACGATGGGTAGCGGTATCCAGACTGATGTTCAGGAAGAAGTGCTCTTTGGACTCATCCAGCTTCTTGCGCGACAGCACCTTGTTGGATTGGGTGTCGATGGTCACCAGCTCGCCGTCGGCGTTGGTGACGTACAGGCGCTTGGCGGCGGCGTCCAGCGCCAGGCCGGTGCCGTATTTGCCGGTGTCGGTCACGGTGGCGCGCAGGGTCAGATCCTTGCCGTCCACCACCCACACCACGCTGGATTCACCCAGCCCGGTGATGTACAGGGTATCGCTGTCGGCATCCGCCACCAGTTCGCGCGGCGCCAGCGGCTTGACGGTCTCGGAACGCTTGCGCGCGTCCAGCACCAGACGGCCTTTCACGTCGCCGGTCTTGGCGTCGATGGCGGTCACCGAGTTATTGACGGTGTTGCCGAAGAACAGCGTGCCGGTCTTGGCGTTGACGGCGGCGCCGAACGGTTTGATGTCGTTATGGATAATTTGGGTCACGTCCAGTGTGGTCGGATCCAGACGGTAAACGATGCCGCCCTTGTCCAGCTTGCGGCTCTGCGACGTCGCCAGGTAGAGCGCGTTCTCGCTCGGGCTGTAGGCCATTTCATAGGCGCCCTTGCCGACCGGTTTGCGCAGCACTTCCGGCGCGGTCTGCGCCAGCAACGAGTTGGAGAACAGCAGTGTGGACAGCAGCATCAGCGGGAATGCCGCACGTTTTCCCTTGGTGATCAAAGTATTCATCGAAATCTCCTTATAGAGCCAACGGGGCAGCCGAGCGGCCGCCCTCTCATCGTTATTAAAATCAGGCTTTCTCTTCGGAAAGCAGCGCCCACCAGCTGTCGATGGTCGGGTTGCGCGCCAGCGCGATAAAGTCGATGTCGCCGCGGATCTTGCGCCAGCGGGTCGCCAGCTCCATGATGCGCACCGAATCCAGACCGTAATCGATCAGGTTCTCATCGTTGCCCATGTCTTCGCTGTCTTCGTCCAGCAGCGGCAGGATCTGCTGACGCAGCGCGTCGATGCTGGCGATGCCGGCCGCCGGCAGCAGAGACGCGGTGGTCACCACCCGGCCGCAGCGGCCGGCGGTATAGCGCAGCGCCATCAGGTGTTCGTCGCGCGAGAAGTCCGCCAGGCCGTCGGCCACCATGAACGGCTGGATGTTGCGCATGAAGGCGTCGATGGCGGTGGTCAGGCAGCCGATGTGCGCATACACGCCGCAGATGATCAGCTGATCGCGGCCGGACTCCTGCAGGATCTCCTGCAGCGGCGAGCGGTGGAAGGCGCTGTAGCGCCATTTCACCAGCACCGTGTCGTCTTCGTCCGGCGCCAGCGCGGCGGTCACCGCCTGCTGCTCGGGGTGTTTGTTCAGGCCCGGCCCCCACATGTCGTTCAACAGCGCGCGGTCTTCATCGCTCTGCTGGTTCGGCTGCGCGGTATAGAACACCGGAATGCCCTGCTGTTTGCAGTAGCGGCGCAGGTTGGCGATGTTCTCCACCACCTGTTTAATCAGCGCGCTGTCTTCGCCCCAGAAATTGAGGAAATACTGCTGCATATCGTGGATCAGCAGCGCGGCGCGCTGCGGTTCTACCTGCCAGGTGACTTTATTTTGCGGCAGTTCGTCCGCCGTCGGCAGCGCGTAATCATTAAGTTTTGGAATGGCCATCGATTAATCTCCCTGAGCCTGAGTCTGTAGTTGCGCGTCGAGCTGCTGGCGCAGCCGTTTTTTGTCCACTTTGCCGACCGGGGTCAGCGGCAGGCTGTCCACCTGAATAAAGCGATCCGGCAGTTTGAAGTCCGCCACGCCCTGCTCGCGCAGGTGGCGACGCAGCACCACCGGCTTCAGCGGCGCGTTGGCGATGATATAAGCGCAGCTCTTCTCCCCCATCAGCGCGTCCGGCATCGACACCAGCGCGGCGTTGATCACGTCCGGATGACGCAGCAGCAGGTTCTCGATCTCCTCGGCGGCGATCTTCTCCCCGCCGCGGTTGATCTGGTCTTTCTGCCGCCCCTGCACGGTGATGTAGCCGTCTTCGCTGATGCTGATCAGATCGCCGGAGCAGTAGAAACCGTCGGCATCGAAGGCGTCGGCGTTGTGCGCCGGGCTCTGGTAGTAACCGCGGAAGGTATAAGGCCCGCGCGTCATCAACCGCCCGACCTCGCCCACCGGCAACGGATTGCCGTCGTCATCCGCCACCCACACTTCGTCGTCCGGCGACATCGGCCGCCCTTGCGTCGTCAGGATGTGGCGTTCGTCGTCGTCCAGCCGGGTGTAGTTCACCAGCCCTTCAGCCATGCCGAACACCTGCTGCAGTTGGCAGCCGATTTCGTTCTGAATACGCGCCGCCAGCGTTTCGCCCAGCTTGGCGCCGCCCACCTGCAGCAGTTTCAGGCTGGCGAGCTGGGCATTGCCGCCCCACTCTTCGATCGCCTGCAGCCACAGCGTGACCGCCGGCGGCACCAGCGCCGTCACGTTGATTTGGTGCTGTTCGATCAGGCGGAAGCACTGCCCGGCGTCCGGATCGGCGGCGAACACCACCAGCCCCGCGCCATAAAACACGCCCAACACGCCCGGCGAGCTCATCGGGTAGTTGTGCGCCACCGGCAGCGCGCACAGATAGCGGGTCTGCGCGTCGAAACGGCAGATCTCCACGCTGCGGCGAATGCTGTAGTAGTAGTCATTGTGGGTACGCGGGATCAGCTTCGGCGTACCGGTGCTGCCGCCGGAAAGCTGGAAGAACGCCACCTGATCGGCCGCAGAAGGCTGCGCGACGAAACCGTCGCTGGCTTCGTCCAGCCAGGCGGCCAGCGCCAGCTCACCCTCGGGCTGGCTGCGCAGCGCCACGACACGCAGCGAAGGATGCGCATCGCGGAAGGCGTTCAGGAATTGGTCGTCGGCAAACAGCGCGTGCTGGCGGTCGGCGATCAGCAGCGCCGGCTTGATCTGCTCGGCATAGGCATTCAGTTCGCTGCGCTGATGGCTGAACAGCGCGTTGACCGGCGCCACGCCAATCTTCAGCAGCGCGAAGAACACGATATAGAACTCCGCCACGTTGCCCAGTTGGACCAACGCGGTATCGCCGGATTTCACGCCGCGGCGCAGCAGAGCGGCCGCCAGGCGATCGGAGCGCTGCTGCAGCTCGCGGTAGGTCAGGCTGCCCTGGGCATCGATAATCGCCGGGGCGTCGTTGTTGGCCTGGCGGTCGAGGATCTCGGTCAGCGGCTTGTCAGTCCAGTAGCCGCGCTCGCGATAGCGGCTGGCGAACTCCGCCGGCCAGGGGGTAAAGGCAATGCTCATCTTGTCGTTATCCTTGATTCATACCAAAGGCACGCAGAATGGTACTGAGTTTGGTGCCTGTTTCATGCCATTCAGATTCGGGTGAAGAGTCTTCCACGATGCCGGCGCCGGCGAACAGCCGTACCCGGTTGCCGTCAACGGTGCCGCAGCGGATAGTCACAACCCACTCGCCGTTGCCTTCGTCGTCGCACCAGCCGACGATGCCGCCGAACAGGCCGCGATCGAACGGCTCCAGCTTGCCGATCAGGGCGTGCGCCTCGGCCGTCGGCATGCCGCACAGCGCCGGCGTCGGGTGCAGCAGGCAGGCCAGCGACAGGGCATTTTCGTCTGGAGACGCCGCCTCGCCGTCGATCGGCGTGGAGAGATGCCACAGCGTCGTGGTGGTCAGCAGTTCAGGGGTTTGCGGCACGTTCAGGTAGCGGCAGCGGCCGGCCAGCACGTCACGCATGCTTTCGGTGACGATGCGATGCTCGTGGCGATCTTTCGCCGAGGCCATCAGCCGCTCCCCCACTTCGCGATCGCGCTGCGGGTCGGCCTCGCGCCGGGCGGAACCGGCCAGCGGGTTAGAATAGAAACGGCCGTTGTCCTGGCGCAGCAGCAGCTCTGGGCTGGCGCCCAACAGCGCACCCTGCTCCAGCGGCACATGGAAATGGAAACCATGCGGGTTCTGGGCAATCACGCGCGCCATCAGCGCATGGCGATCCACCGGCTGGCGCGTTTCGATCTCCAGCAGGCGCGACAAGACCACTTTATCCAGCTCACCGGCCTTCATCGCGTCGACGGCGTCGCTGACCATCTTCATAAACGGCTGCTGCGGCGGCAGCTCCGTCACGCCGGCCAGTTCAGGGCCGTTCGCCGGCGGCCGAACGCCGGCCATAAAGGCGGCGCGATCGAACCAGCGGCTCTGCTGCGGAATAAACAGCGCCGAAGGCTGCCGGGTATCGAACGGGATGGCGCCGCACAGCAGCGGTTTTTTGATACCGGCCTGACGGGCCTCGGCAAACGCCTGCCGCACGCTGCGCTGGAACTCGCCGTTCAGGTCGGCGCCGTCTGCGGCCGGCAGGCGAATGCGGCTGAAACAACCGGTAGTGGTCAAGCTGCGGAAAGGAGAGGTAAAGAAGAAGCCCGACGCCGGAGAAAAATCAGCGGCGAACCGGTGTTCTTCGCACTCCTGCATTTCCTTTCGATTGATGTCGTTCACGGCAGTATCCATCGCTTCGCCCTCAAGGATTTGAAGTGATAACCAATATAATAATGATTATCATTTGAGTTAATTCCGCGCTAAATTACTCGCCGATATTTGCTATGTCAATAAACGTAAGCACTTCTTTCATTTCGAAATCATGACATAAACGCTGTGGGTTTTACGCATGCCGATGATAAGCATTGCTATTTGATCCCACAGCGTTGTCTTAACGCGTTCGACTACTTTTCTGTGGCGGGCTGCGGCTCCGGTTTGTGCAACGTCACCTGGCGCAAACCGGTCATGGCGAACAGCAACAGGATGCCGAGCAGCGCGGCGCCGAAGCCGAAACCGCTGGCGCTCATCGCCGGCAGCATGAAGGCGCCCATCGCCCCCAACAGCAACGCGCCCAGCGCATCGCCCACCACGTTTTGCGCCGTCCACAGGCCGTTGATGCGGCCGAGGAAGTTGTCCGGCGTCAGGCTCTGGATCAGGCCGTATTGCAGCAGCGAGTTCAGCGCGCTCAGGTAGCCGAACGCCACCAGGCACAGCAACGCCAGGCTGTACCACGGCATCAGGCCGAACAGGCCAATGGCGGCGAACGCCGCGATCGCCGTCAGCAGCATCACCCAGCCGGGGCGCGCCACGTGCGCCACGCGCCCGCTGGTGAACGCGCCGATGGCCGCGCCGAGCGGCACGGCGGCGTACATATAACCGAGGTGGGCAGCGTCGATGTGCCAGCTTTCCGCCATCGCCGGGTACAGCACGCGCACCGCGCTGGCCATGGTCAGCAGCGCGCCGATCAGCGCCACCATGCCGATCACCTTGTTCTGGAACAGGAAGGCGAAGCCGCCCGCCAGCGCGCGCAGCGGATGTTCACGCGGCTGCGGTGGCGGCATTAGCTGCGGCAGGCTCAGCAGCGGCAGCAGCGTCAGCAGGGTGCCGAACGCCGCCAGGCCGTAGTTCCAGGCAATGCCCATATGGGCGATCACCAGGCCGCCAATCGCCGGGGAAAGAATCGAGCCGAAGCGCACCGTCAGCATGCTGATGGCGCCCGCCTGCACGATGTTTTCGCGGCCCACCAGCGCCGGCGTGGCCGCCAGCAGCGCCGTCACCCCCACCGCACCGAAGAAACCGTCCCACACCGCCAACAGATAAATGGCCGCCAGCGAAGGCGATGGCAACAGGGCATTGAGACACAGGCCGACGAAGCCGATGCCGCAGGTGGAGCGCGCGAACAGGATCAGCCGGCGCCGCTCATAGCGATCGGCCAATACGCCCCCCATCAGCAGCCCGGCGAACATGCCGCCGCCGGCCAGCGTCACCGCCAGCCCGACCTGCAGGGTGGAACCGGTCAGCGCCTGGATTTGCACCGGGATGGCGATCGCCATCAACCCCAGCGCCACAATGGAGATAAAGCGCGCGCAGAACACCGCGCGGAAAGCCCGGTTGGTTTTCAACAGGCTGAAATCAAGCAGGATGGAGGGTTTGCTACTCATCGGTTGTTCACCACATCTTTAAACGGGGATTCTGCAGTTGCGGAGCGCTATGCTAGCACAGATGACGAAATCAATAATGATAATAAAAATCATTGATATTCAATTGTGAGCAACCGCAAGAAACGCCGCCACACGCGGGGTAATCCCCGAGCCTGGCGGCGAGATGACGAGCGCGATTACAGCGTGCGCAAGATCCGGTTCAGCAGCGGCCCCAGCACTTTGAACGACGCCGGCGAAACGATATCGACATGCGCGCAGTCCAGCTCGTGCGCCTGCAGCGCATCGACGTACTGCGACCAGGTCTGCTGCACGTCCATGCCTTCCTGCAACGTACGTTTGGCGACGAACAGCGTCGCCTGGCCGCGGAAGCGGGCGGTGCGCGTGTGCGACAGCAACCGCACCGAATCGGCGTAGTTGGCTTCGATGTTGTCGAACATCGCGGTGCGCGTCTCGCCCAGCGCCGGATCGAGCGTATCCTGCGACACCGCCAGGAACTGCTCGCGCTCGCGCTGCACTTCCTTCAACACGTTGTCGTCCAGCATCACGTCCCAGTTTTGGGTCTCCGGCGGATAGGTATCCAGCAGGCCGAGGAATGCCACCTGCTCACCGCGCGCCTGCAGCCGGGCGGCGATGCCCTGCGCCAGCGTGCCGCCCAGCGAGTAGCCGATGAAGTGGTACGGCCCGTGCGGCTGTACCTGCAACACCGTCTGCAGGTGGGCATCCACCACCTGATCCATATCTTCGCTCAGCGCCAGCGGGCCGTCCGGCCGCGGCGACTGGATACCGACCAGCGACCAGTGCTGATCGAGATAGCGCGACAATACGCTAAACTGCCACGAGAAACCGGACGCCGGGTGCAGACAGAACAGCGTCGGCCCCTCGGTGACGCGCAGCGGCAATACGCTGTCGAATCCGCTGCGATCGGCCTCTTCCTGCGTGCGATCTTCCGCCAGCAAGGCCGCTAACTGCTCAACGCGCGACGCCACCATCACCTGGCCGACGGACACCGCCTTGCCCAGATCGCGGCGCAGCTCCGCCGCCAGACGCATCGCCAGCAGCGAATGGCCGCCGAGCGCGAAGAAATCGTCGTCGGCGAACACTTGCTCGCGCTGCAGCAAGCGGGCGAACACCGCCGCGATCTCGCTTTCCAGCCCGGCCTGCGGCGGCCGTCCTGCCTTGCGTTCACCGCCCTGCGGCTGCGGCAAGGCCTTGCGATCCAGCTTGCCGTTGGCGCTCAGCGGCAAATCGCTCATTTCCACCAGCGCCACCGGCACCATGTGCGGCGGCAGACGGTCGGCCAGCGCCGCGCGCAGGGTTTCCGCATCCAAGTTCGCACCAGGCTGCATCACCAGATAGCCCACCAGCTGGCGCGCATCGCCGCCGGCGTCCACCGGCGTGCCCTGCAGCACCAGCGCGTGCGTCACCGCCTGGCGCACGCCCGGCAGCGACAGCAAGGCATGGTCGATTTCGCTCAGCTCGATACGCTGCCCGCGGATCTTCAGCTGATCGTCGCTGCGGCCCAAATATTCCACCGCGCCGTCCGGCAGCCAGCGCGCCACGTCGCCGGTGCGGTACATGCGCCCGCCCTCGCCGAACGGATCGGCGACAAAGCGGCTGGCGGTCAGATCCGGCCGGCCAAGGTAACCGTGCGCCAGCTGCACGCCGGTCAGATACAGATCGCCCGCCACGCCCGGCGGCACCGGCCGCAGGCGCGCGTCAAGAATGCGCAGCCCGGTATTCCACACCGGCAGGCCGATCGGCACGTTGGCGCCGGTCACCTTCGCCAGCGCCTCGCCGTAGGCCGGATGCCAGGTCACGTCCACCGCCGCTTCGGTCGGGCCGTAGAGGTTGTGCAACGGCACCGCCGTGCGGCTTTGCCACAGGCGGCACAGCTCCGCCGGCAGCGCTTCGCCGCTGCAGAACACCTGGCGCAGCGCGGCGCAGCTCGCCACCGCCGCGTCGTCGTCCAGGGCGGCCACGAAAGCCGCCAGCATCGACGGCACGAAGTGCAGCGTGGTAATGCGGTGTTGCGCGATCAGCTGTTGCAGTTGCTGCGGATCGCGATGCGCCTCCGGCGGGGCCATCACCAGCCGGGCGCCCACCATCAGCGGCCAGAAGAATTCCCACACCGAGACGTCGAAACTGCACGGCGTTTTCTGCAGCACCGCGTCGTCCGCCCCCAGCGGATACTGGTGTTGCATCCACAGCAGGCGGTTGACGATCGCCTGATGGCCGACCAGCACGCCTTTCGGGCGCCCGGTGGAGCCGGAGGTAAAGATGATATAGGCCGCATGGTCCGGCGTCGGGCCCGCGATCGCCACCCCGGCGGCGTGATCGGCCGTCAGCGGCGCGTCATACAGCAAGATTTCGCCCTTGTCGGCGAAACGCGCCTGCTGCGCCGGGTTGGTGATGACCAGCCGCGGCGCGGCGTCTTCCAGCATCATCGCCAGCCGCTCGTCCGGATAACCGGTGTCCAGCGGCAGATAGGCGGCGCCCGCTTCCACGATCGCCATCAACGCCAGCGACAGGAACACCGAACGCGGCAGCGCCACCGCCACGATGTCGCCCGGCCGCACGCCCTGCGCCACCAGCTCGCGCGCCAGCGCCGTGACCTGCTCGCGCGTTTCGCGGTAGGTAAAGCTGAAATGCGCATCCGCCAGCGCCGGCGCGTCTGGCGTGGTTTGCGCCTGCTGCGCCAGCAGCTGGCTCAGCGTGGTCGCCGGCACCGGGTGCACCGTGTCGTTGACCCGCGCCAGCAGCGCGTGATCGTCGGCGGTCAGCATATCGGCTTCGCCGATCGGCAACGTTGCCTGCGCGGCGAACTGCGCCAGCAGCAGCGGCAGCCGCTGCAGGTGCGCCTGCAGTTCCTGGCGGCTGTATCGCTCGGCGTTGGCCAGCAGTTCCACCTTCAGATGATGGTGCTCGTCGATAAACAGCGCAATCTCCAGATCGCGCACCGGCCCGGAGGCCAGATCGTGGGTGATGCCTTCAATACCGGCGAAGTCCAGCTGGTAATCGAACATTTTGAAGTTGAAAACCGTGCCGTACAGCGGTTCGCCGTCGCCGATGCGCCCCAGATCGCGCTGCACCTGTTCGGCGTCGTAGCGCTGATGGCGGCGCACCGTTTTCAGCTCGCGGCTGATGCGGGCGGCGGCCTCATACAGCGTGGCCTGCGGCTCGAGGTGCATCTCCATCGGCAGCACGTTGATCACCGGGCCGGCGGCGCACAGGGCGGCCGATCCGGTACGGCGCATGAAGATAAAACCGGCGCTGAAGCTCGGTTGGCCACTCAGGCGCGATACCCACAGCGCCACCAGCGCCACCGCCATATCGGCGGCGTTCAGCTTCTGCTGCGCGCCGCACTGCACCAGTTCGGCAAAGGCCTGCGGATCGCAGCGCTGTTCCAGCCGGTGGATGCGCGGCGTGGGGGTTTGCCCGGCCAGCGGCTGCGGGCAAAGGGTCGCCGGCGGCGGCAGCTGCCGCGCTTTTTCGAGCCAGAAATCGGCGTCGCGCTGCCAGGCCGGCGCCTCCCGGTAAGCCTGGTATTCCGCCACCACGTCGCTGAACGCCGTGAAAGGCGTCGGTTCCAGCGCGTCGCCGCGGCAAAGATGGGTGTAAATCGCCGCCACGCGGCGAGCGATGGCGGTGAAGCTGAAACCGTCCACCAGCAGATGGTGATAGCGCTGATACCAGAACCAGCGGTCATCCGCGAGGCGCATCACCACATGGCGATACAGCGGCGCGCCGCTGCCGGCGCGCAGATCGCTCGCCAGATCGATATCCATCAGCGCGCGCGCGGCGGCTTCGGGGTCCGGCGACGTCGTCAGATCGACGAGTTCCGGCTCGTGCACCGCCAGCGCGTCGTCCAGCCATTGCACCGGCACGCCGTCGCGTTCCGCAAAACGCAGGCGCAGCATATCCACCTCGCCCAGGCCCTGGGTAATGGCCTGCAGCAGAGGCTCTACGGCAATGGGGCCGTTGAGTTCGATGGCGTGGGCCACCGCGTAGGCATTGCGATGCGGGGAAATTTGATCGGCGACCCAGATGCCGGGTTGCGCCGCGACCAGCGGCCATTCGCCCGCAAGCGCCGGGCCGCTGAGAGAGTTAGGGGTGTGTGACACTGCTTATTGCTCCCGTGATTACCTGGCGCCGGTCACGCCTCGCGTGCTGCGACCGGCAGAATGTCTTGCCAATGCTGTTCCAGCCATTCGGCGCACGCAGTGCGCGCCGCCGGGCCGAAGACGATCGTCCACTCGGACGGAATGGCGCGGAAATCCGGCCACAAACTGTATTGTTGTTGTACGTTGCGCAGCACCAGGCTGCGCTGCTGTTGATCATCGAACGGATTCAGGCTTTCCGTCATGTGTTCCTCGTGCCGTTGCCGTCGCCGATGCCGGATAAGCGGTGGCGAAAGCGGAAGCCCAGACCGCCTGCAGCCCGTCGGTCAGGCCGCTGCGCCAGCACAGCGCGTCGTGCCCGCCTTCCACCACCCGGTAGTGCACCCGATGGCCGGCGTCGCTCAGACGCGCCGCCATTTCGCCGCTGACCCGGTGCACCAGCTTTTCCTGCGAACCGGCTTCCATAAATACCTTCAGCGCGCCGTGGTTGCCCAGGCCATGCCGTTCCACCTGCTGCATCAACCAGCAGGCGTCGTCGGGAATGCTCGGCAACTGCAGCATGTCGCGCCGCGGCCACCAGTAGGAACCGGACTGAGTGATCACCGCGCCGAAGCGCTGCGGCCAGCGCAGCCCGGCATACAGGGAAGCCAGGCCGCCAAAGCTTTGCCCCGCCACCACCGTATCGGTCGGTTTGTCGCTGTGCGGTGCCCAGTCGGCCAGCTGCGGCATCAGTTCTTCCTGCACCGCCAGCCAGAAGTCGTCCTTGCAGGTCAGTTCGCGCGACCGGTGCGGCAAATCGATAATGTCGATCAGCACATACACCGCTTCCGGCAATGCACCTTCACGGGTCAGCTGCATCAGCGGCTCCCAAACCGGCATCTGCTTCGCCCAGAACTGGCCGTCGAGCAGAATAGCCAACGGACGCTCGGCCGGCTTGCTGTCACCGGTGGTGTAGATCCAGACGTCGCGGCTGTTGCCCAGGCGCTCGCTTTGCCAGGTATGGCGCTGCAAACGCGCCGGCAGCGGTGGCGTACAGCGCCCGCTGGCGATCTCGTACTCGTCGAACGAGCGCCATACCGGCTGCGGCGGCGCATCCGGCATGTGCAGGCCGGAGACGCTGTGGCCGCTGGCGCTTTGCCAGGAGCGATACGGGTTGAGCAGATCGGGGGTGGCGCTGGCGAACACCTGGTGCCACCAGTGGCGCAGGTTGTGCATGTTGGCGTGCGCATCGTCGCCGCTGAACGCCGGCGGCCGCTCGTCAAAGCAGGGGATAAAGCAGTAGCTGCCGCGCCAGGCGCCGCTCAGCTCGGTCTGCCAGTACCACACGTCGGTGCCGGCCAAACGCTGCAGGCTTTGCGGCGGATTCGGCTGATGATGGTCGGTCAGGCAGTTGATGTTGATCCACACGCGACGGTAGGCGGAGGTCAATTCGCATCCCTGAGGATCGCGCCAGAAAAAGGTGGTTCGCCAACGGCCGTTACCCGCCGGTTCTACCCATGGCGTACCGCGTCGTGCCACCGTCAACCACCACCCTGGACTGCCCGCATTGCTGCTGGCCAATAATCTGCTGCTTTCTGACTGTAGTTCTGTATTCACAACGCCTACCCATTTTGTAGTTGGCGGCACCGGGAACGTCGACTTTTCCCTATCGCCGGCCACCGCCCGAACGCACTGTACGCCAAATACTATTGATAATAATTTGCATTTGCAATAGTGTGTAAGGCTTGGAGATCGTGCTGGTATTGCGCGCAACGGACAGGGATCGGGGATACATCAATGGCATCCCTTGCCGCAGCCGATTTTCTATTTCCGACTACACAAAAACTACAACCGCCCTTCCCCCCGTTCGGCGAGGGATGGCAGCAAGGTAGGACACTCAGATGAAAAGCAAGCTATCACGTTATTCTTTAGCCACTCTTATCGGCTTGGGATTGGGCGCGTCCGCGTTCGCCAACGCCGCGCAGCAGACCGACACCACCACCACGGAAGAAAACAGCGGCACCACGGATAAAAAGCCGCGCGGCGAAGACACCATCGTCGTGACCGCCGCCCGGCAGAACCTGCAGGCGCCGGGGGTGTCCACCATCACCGCCGAAGAGATCAAAAAACGCCCGCCGGCGCGCGACATCAGCGAACTGATCCGCACCATGCCCGGGGTTAACCTGACCGGCAACTCCACCAGCGGCCAGCGCGGCAACAATCGCCAGATCGATATCCGCGGCATGGGCCCGGAAAACACCCTGATTCTGATCGACGGCAAACCGGCCTCCAGCCGCAACTCGGTGCGTCAGGGCTGGCGCGGCGAGCGCGACTCGCGCGGCGATACCGCCTGGGTGCCGCCGGAAATGATCGAACGCATCGAAGTGCTGCGCGGCCCGGCCGCCGCGCGCTACGGCAACGGCGCCGCGGGCGGCGTGGTCAACATCATCACCAAGAAGGCCGGCGATGCGCTGCACGGCTCGCTGAACGGCTACTTCAACGTGCCGCAGCACAAGCAGGAGGGCGCCACCAAGCGCACCGACTTCAGCCTGTCCGGCCCGCTGAGCGATTCCCTGAGCTTCCGCCTGTTCGGCGGCTACAGCAAAACGCAGGCCGACGCCTGGGACATTAACGAATCGCATAAATCCGAACGCGTAGGCGCCTACGCCAACAGCCTGCCCGCCGGGCGCGAAGGGGTGGTCGATAAAAACATCGACGCCTTGCTGCATTGGGACTTCGCCCATCTGCAGTCATTGGAGTTCGAGTATGCCTACGGCCGTCAGGGCAACCTGTATTCCGGCGATACCCAGAACACCAATACCAATGCCCTGGTGCAGAGCAACTACGGCAAAGAGACTAACCGCATCTACCGTGAAACCTTCGGCCTGACCCACCGCGGCGCCTGGGACAACGGCGTGAGCACCAACAACTACGTGCAGTTCGAGCGCACCCGCAATACCCGCCTGAACGAAGGCCTGGCCGGCGGAACCGAAGGCATCTTCGACACCAAAAATACCGGTTTCGGCACCACCAAGCTGGACGACTTCCTGGCGCACAGCGAAGTCAGCGTGCCGTTTGAGCTGGGCGTTTCACAGACCGCCACCCTGGGTACCGAGTGGACCCAACAGCGGATGAAAGACGGCACCTCCACCAGCCAAACGCTGATGGGCGGCACTATTCCCGGCATGGGCAACGGCACGCGCAGCCCTTACGCTTCCGCGCATATCTTCTCGCTGTTCGCCGAAGACAACATTGAGCTGACCGACACCACCATGCTGACGCCGGGTCTGCGTTACGATCTGCATTCAGAATCCGGCAACAACTGGAGCCCGGCGCTGAACCTGTCGCAGGAACTGGGCGACTACTTCACGCTGAAAATGGGCATCGCCCGTTCTTACAAGGCACCGACCCTGTACCAGACCAACGGCAACTACCTGCTGTACAGCAAAGGCCAAGGGTGTGCGGGCAGCGATGTCAGAAACGGCTGCTACCTGCTGGGTAACGACGATCTGAAGGCGGAAACCAGCGTCAACAAAGAGATCGGGCTGGAGTTCCATAACGAAGGCTGGCTGGCCGGCGTAACCTACTTCCGCAACGATTACCACAACAAGATTGAAGCGGGTAACTCGCGCATCGCCACCAGCAGCACCGGTACGGCGGTCTATCAGTGGGAGAACGTACCGAAAGCGGTGGTGCAGGGGTTGGAAGGCTCGCTGAACGTGCCGGTCAGCGAGACCGTCACCTGGAGCAACAACGCCACCTACATGATCGAGAACAAGAACAAGACCACCGGCGATTACCTGTCGGTGATCCCGAAGTTCACCGTCAACTCGACCCTCAGCTGGCAGGCTACGCAGGATCTGTCGATGCAGTCCACCCTGACCTGGTACGGCCGTCAGAAGCCGAAGAAGTACAACTACCAGGGTAAACCGGCCACCGGCGGCGAAACCCGCGAGGTCAGCCCTTATGCCGTCGTCGGCGCCAGCGCGACCTATGACCTGACCAAAAACGTCAGCGTCACCGCCGGCATCGACAACCTGTTCGACAAACGCCAGTTCCGCGCCGGTAACGCGCAGAACGTGGGCGACCCGATTACCGGCGCGATCAACATCGCCGGCGCGGGCGCGGCCACCTACAACGAACCGGGCCGTACCTACTACATGAGCATCAACACCCACTTCTGATGACATGACCCAACGACAAAGGGCGCCGAGGCGCCCTTT
This sequence comes from Serratia sp. 121840015-1, assembly GCF_053627655.1. Taxonomy (NCBI): domain Bacteria; kingdom Pseudomonadati; phylum Pseudomonadota; class Gammaproteobacteria; order Enterobacterales; family Yersiniaceae; genus Serratia; species Serratia sp. 121840015-1. The sequence continues at coordinate 20,439 of NZ_JBSEYF010000002.1, read as the reverse complement.
TTTATATTTGTATTCAGTTAGTTGGTATGCAGCTGAATGCGCACCACGCTTTCCGGCTTGCCGGCCTTGGTGGAAGCGCCGTCGTTTTTCACCGTCACGAACAGCGCGTCGCCTTTCGGATCCAACGCCAGGCTGTTAGGGTGCGGCGGCAGGTCTACGGTTTGCAGGCGCTTGAGCGTCTTGGCGTCGAACACCGTCAGCGTCCCGGCGCCATGATCCACGCGCACGCCTTTGCGGTTGGCGACATACAGCCGCTGACTGCGCTCGTCGAGCAGCAGGCCGATCGGCACCTCATCCGTCAGCTCGCTGGCCAACACCTTGCCGCTGTCCGCATCCAGCGCAAACACCCGGTGGCCGCTGCTGCGCTTCACGTAGTCGTGCCCCAGATGATGGTTGCGGTAGTCGTCGCGATCGATGCCCTGATCGACGCCCAGCAGGCGATTGCTCGCCGGGTCATACACCAGATTCAGCAGCTGATCGGCCTGCACTTCGTGCGTGGCGGTGATCGCCAGCGTGTCGGCGTTCAGGGTGATCACCTGCCCCTGCATGTTGGAGACGAACACCCGGCGGCCCTTCTCATCCAGCGTGATGCCCACCGCGTTGTAGCCAAAGCCCGGGATCACTTTCTCCAGCTTGCCGGCCTTGGTATCGACCACGTACAGCACGCTGTCGACGCCGAAGCCCAGCCCCGGCAGGAACAAACGGCCGCTTTGCGCGTCATATTTGATCTCGCGGAGGCGGTACAGATAGTCCTCGGTGATTTTAAACTTCTTCAGCTCCGCCAACAGGAAATCCAGACGCTTGCCGCTGATGCCCGCCTGCTTGTAAGCCTGCTCCAGCACCGCTTTGTCCAGCAGCTTGATGCTGCCTAGCGCGTGGTTGGTGGTGGTGTCCACCACCCCAACTTCGCCGTTGAAAGCCTGCGTCAGGTACAGGCGATTGCCCGCATCGTTCAGCGCCACGCCGAAGCCTTTCACCTGCAGCGGGATCTCCGCCTTGATCGCCAGGGTGTTGGGATCCAGCCGCAGCACGCGGGAGCGCGCCTCTTCCTTCCAGTCCGGCGCGCTGACGAACAGCGCCTGTTGCGAGGTGCTGTAGGCCATCTCCACCACCGTCGATGACAGCGCCTCGCGCTTGATGTCCTGCGGTTTGATGCCGACATCGTCCGCCTGCGCGGCGCCGGCGACCACCAGAGAGGCCGCCACCAGCAGCGACAGTAACGCGCGCGGGGTTGCTAGGGTTCCAGACATCCTTTTATCTCCTTGAAAATCATGCTTTCGGTTAGAGTGAAACAACGTCATGCCTGCGGCCCGGGCGGCAGCGCCGCCAGAGCGATATCGCCAGCGATGTGCTGCGCAAACTGGGTAAAGACGTGCTGAACGCCGTCGGCGATCAGATTGGCCTGCTCCCGGCTGTAGTGGTCCTGGCGGTAGGTCATCATCACCCGCAGGGATTTCTTCCCGGCCAAATCGTCTTCCATCACCTCAAACTGCAGGCCGAGCAGCGATTCGGCTTTCTCCGGCTCCACCTGACGGTAGGCGATCGCACTGCCGTCCTGCAGCCGGAACTCGCCGTTCAGCTTGATGCGGCTGTGGATCTGGATGAACACTTCGAACATGTGGTTCTTGCGGTCGGCGTCCACGCCGAACAGCCCTTCCTCCACCAGATCGATCGGAATATCGGTGTACGGCAGCGAGCCGTTGATGGTGTTTTTCACCTGGCTGACCAACCCGGCCACCGTCAGCCCCTCATCGAAGCGCACGCGGTGCACCACTACGGTGGTGAAGTAGCCGACGGTATCGAAGAACTCGGCGTCGTTACGGCCGGAGGTCGAGGTGCCCACCAGCAGATCCGCTGGGCCGCCGAGCAGGCGCAGCGCCGAGGTAATCCCGGCATACACCACGTTGAACAGCGACGCGTTGTTGCGGCGGGCGAGCTGATACAGGCCTTCCGCCACGGCAGGATCGACCTCGAACTCCAGCCAGCCGCCGTTGACGTCCGCCGGTGCCGGCACCGCCGGGTGGGTGGGCGCTTCTTGCCGGAAGATCGGCTGGCCGACCGGCGCGCCGCGCAGCGCATCGAGCCAGTAGTCCAAATGTTGCTGCTGCACCCCCGAGGCCCGCTGTTGCCGGGCGAAGGTGTGGAACTGCGGCGGCTGCCCGCTCCACTGCGGCGCCTGGCCGACGACGCGATGGCGATAGGCGACGCCCAGCTCGTCCATCATCAGGTTGAGCGACCATTCATCCAGCACCACATGGTGGAACAGCAGCGACAGCAGCTGTTGGCCGTTGTCCGCATCGCGCAGCAGCGTGACGCGCAGCGGCAGCTCGGCGGCCAGATCGAACCGGTGCTGGCCTGCGTCGGCCAACAGGGCGGCGGCATTACCCGCCGGCGTCTCGTGGGAGAAGCGGAACCACGAGTAGTCCGCGAGTTCGGCAGCCGGCACCACCACCTGCACCACCTCGCCCTGCTGCTCGACGAAGCGTGAACGCAGCACGGTATGGCGAGTCATGACGTCGATAAACGCCTGACGCAGCGCCGTTTCATCCACCGCATCGAAGAAGCGCAGAGAGAACGGCAGGTTGAAAATCTCGTCATGGCCGAAGGCTTCATACACCTTCCACAGCGATTCCTGCGCCAGCGACAGCGGCGCCTGCGCGCGATCATGATCGTCGGCGGTGGCCACCGCGGCATTCGGCTGCGCGACGTTCAGGCGTTTGGCGTAGCCCGCCAACCCGCGCGCCGTCGGATGGCTGAACAGATCGTTAATGTTGATTTCGATCTGATGCAGGCTGAGCAAACGGCCGATCACCCGGGTGGCGACCAGCGAATGGCCGCCGCGATCGAAGAAGTCTTCATCCAGGGTCATTTCCGGCGCCACCAGCGCCTCACGGAACTCCTGCAAAATCAGCGGTGCAACGCTTTCGTCCGCGTCGCCGTTCGTCGCCGGCGCGGCCATCGACGGGGAAGCGGCCTCAGCCGCCGGCAAGGCGACGGCAATCCGCTGCCCGGCCAGGAACGCGCTGAACTGCTCCAGCAGGAAAGGCGCCACATGGGGAGACAGGCGCGGGTCGGTGACCAGCTCCAGCGTCAGCGTTTCTGCCTCCGGCAACCCCAGCAGCAGCGCCAGTTCAAACGGCGTATGCAGCGGCGGCAGCAACAGGCGTTCGGCGTGAACGCCTTCCAGCCGCCACTCTGCGGCCAGATCGTCGCGCCAGGCCACCAGCAGCTGCGCCCGTTGCGAGTCCGGCTGTTCAGCCACGGCCTGCGCCAGCAGCTGCTGCCCGACGTCGCCCTCGCCATGCTGCACGGTCAGGCGCATCAGCGGCGCCGCCGTCAGGCCAAGCTCCAGGCCGACGAACTCCGCCGTTTCTGCGGCCGGCACGCACAGCTGCACCGCTTGGCCGCCGGCCTGCGCGGCGACGAACTCGGCAAACCGTGCCGCCACCGCCGCCAGCAAGGCCCGCGGCGTGTCGTTGGCGGGCAACAGCGAGCGATCAATGCGCGTGACCACGCGCGAGCCCACCGGCGGCAACGCTTCAGCGCGCTGCGCCGGGCTGCGGTAATCCTGCAGCGAGACGGCCTGGCGCACCCACGGCAGCTGCGGCTCCGGGGTTTCCGCCAGCTCGACCGGCGCCACCGCGAAAGGCAGAGGCATCACATCCCCGTTATAACGGGCGGACAGCATCGCCGGCAGGTGGCGCCACGGCAGCGTTTCCGCCAGGATGTCATGCAAGACCACGCCCAAAATCACGTCATCGCCCGGCATGAGCAACAGCAGGCAGCGCAGCGGCGCTTCGTTTTCCAGTTCAAACGGCACCGCCTGCGCCTGCAGCAGGCAACCCATGGCGTGTTGTTCGTCCGCCACCTGACGAAGGCTCACCGGCAACGGCGCCGAGCCGGCGGGGCGTTTCACCAGACCGTTTTCGTCATCAAAAACGTAGCGCACGTCCACGCCAGGCGTTTCCCGCACCAGCGCCTGCAGCGCCGCCGTCAGCCGGGCGATATCCACGTCCCCCGTCAGGCGCCAGGCCAGCGCCCGCTGCCCGCGTGCGTCACCCTGCTGCAGATGGGCGAACCACGCCCGCTCTTCGGCTTCGCTTACCGGCCGTTCGCCGTCCGCCGACGCCGCACCCAGCGCCTGAAACGCGCTCTCCAGCCGCTGGGCCTCTTCATCGCTCAGAATGCTGTCAAAATCACCGATCACTGCGTTATCTCCTTTGCCCGGCCGTGCCGGGATAGCGCATAAAAAAGGGGACATTCGTCCCCCGTCATCGCGATAGCGTTAGAAATTCAGCTCAACTGCTGCGCCGACCAGACGGCCTCGCTGAAGAGTCGCCGTGTAGATGTCGTTGCTTCTGACCATCTCGCGGCGGTCTGAATCAAACAGGTTTTTCGCATACAGCGTGGCGCGACCGTAGTCGAAGGTGTAAGCCAGCTGGGCGTTGGCCGTCCAATAGGAGCCGATGCGCCCGCGCGAATCGTTGTCGTATTGCGAATAGTAGGAGTCGGTAAACGCCACGTTGCTGCTCAGCTCCCACCCTTTCAGGAACTGATATTTAGCACCCATGTTGGCGGTGTAAGCCGGTGCGCGCGCCAGCTCATGCCCTTCCACGCCGCTGCCCGAGAACTTCTTGATGTCGGTTTTCAGCAGGCCGAGGTTGCCGAACAGCTCGAAGTCCCAGCGCGGCTGCCAGGTGGCGCCGATTTCCGCGCCGTAGGTTTCCACCTTGTCGGCGTTGCGGATCACGCTGGAGTTCTCACCCAACGAATAAGGCAGCTGCATATCCTTGTAATCGTTGTAGAAGATGTTACCCGTCAGCACCACGTTGGCGTCTTTCAGGTGATGGCGGGTATACAGCTCGTAGTTCCACACATACTCGGAACCGTAGGTATAGCTGACCACCGGCGTACCGATCGTGATGCCACCACCGCCGGCGTTATAGCCGCGGGCGATCTTGGCACCGTAGGTTTGGGTATCCGTCGGTTTCCAGGCCACGTCCAGCTTCGGCAGGAACACGGTGTAGGTTTCGTCGAAGTCGATGCGCACCGCCTGGCTGCCGCCGTCGCGGCGACGGTGTTCGCGTTCCAGACGGCTGGCGGCGGTCACGTCCACCTGCGGCGTCAGCGCATAGGTCAGCTCGGCGAACGCCGAATGGGTATCGGTTTTATCTTTGAAGGTCGATCCGCCGAAGATGTTGACGAACTCATCCTGCGTGCCGTGGAAATAACGCAGCCCTGCCAGCCCGTGCAGGCGGCTGTCCGCGCCGCCGAAGCGCACCACCGGTTCTACGTGAACTTCCTGGCCGTCGATCTCGGCGTATTGGATGTTGTAAGCGGTCGGCCGATTGATATTGAAATCGGTATAGATAACGCGGTTTTCAAACGTCAGCGCATCGGAGGCCTCCCAGGCCAGATCCCAGATGGTGCTGTTCATGTTGCTTTTGAACACGGCGCGGCGCGGATCGTGACGCGGATTGGTCGGGTGCGGCTGCGGGTTGAGGCTTTCGTTCTGTGGCGCGGTGCTGCCGAAGTGGTTAAAGGTCAGCTTGGTGGTCAGATCGCGCAGGCCGGCCGGGTTGAACAACAGCTTGGCGCGGGCAGTGGTGGCTTCCACTTCGCGCGGGTCGCCCACTGGCGCATAGGCCGGCAGATCGGCTTCGCTGCGGCGGCGCTGGCGATCGACGCTGACGCGGAACGCCAGCTGATCTTCCACCAGCGGGCCAGATGCCATGGCGGCCAGCTGTGAAGAGTGCTGGTTGCCGGCCCCGCCCTTGAAGGCGCTTTCCCATTCGAAGGTCGGATCTTTACTGGCCATAACGATGGCGCCGGCGATGGCGTTACGCCCCTGAATGTAGCTTTGCGGGCCGAGGAACACTTCGACGCGATCCAGATCCCACAGCGACTGCGGGCCGAATGCCTGTTCGTTATAGGTCAGCGAACGGCCGTCCAACGACAGATTGAGGCGCGGGCGGGTGCCGCTGAGGAAGGCGTTGGCGCCGACGTTCGGGCCGGAGCCGTCGATGCCGCGCACGGTCGGCAGTTCGTTGCCGATGCCCAGATCCACCACGTTGGGGGTCATGCGCAGCAGATCGGGGATCTGCACTGCGTCGGGCATCGAGGCGATGCGGTTGCTGTCGAACACCTGCACGCTGGAACCGGTGTCGAAAATGGAACGTTTGATCTTCTCACCGGTGACCAGCAGCGTTTCCGCGTCCTGGTAGGTTTCGTTGCTCTTGGTTTCCGCCGCGTTGACGTTACCGATCGCCAGTGAACATACCCCTAAAAATACGGAGGAAAACGCCCCAATGGCTTTCAACCCCGCTTTTTCCCCGTTTCCTACGCTTTCATGCCGTTGAGCCGCAAAATGCTTGCCCATAGATGTCTTCTCCTTTCATCCCAGAGGTGCACAAAATTTGATTTTTTTTACACAACCTACATCGACACTCACACAGACCATGACGCTCCGGCCTTCCCGACCTTTGTGTTGCTTATCCCTGCGACAAACCCATGCCTTGCGCGGCCGAACGGGCGCGGCCCCGTCCACGGCCAAGCCGCCGGCGGAGCGGCCGGCGGCTTGTATAAAAACGTAAAATAATGTTAAGAATGATAATATTTTGCATTTTCTAATGCAAATCATTATCAACAAAGGTGTGAGGAAAGCCGCGATAACAGACAGAAAACCTTATACTTTCGCAGGTAAAACAGGCGCTGCAATAACAAGCAATCATTACAATGCTAAGAATAATATAGATAAATTATTCACACCCAACGATACGCCCGTCCGCCCTCGCTAAAACCCCTTATAGATAGCACCCTCGCGTCAAATGGATTAAATAATAATAATTTTCATTCCTATTAACATTTGGATATATTCTTGCAGTCTCGTTGGCTGAATCAAAATGGATACCCGATGAAAGCTTTGACCACGATGCAGGCCGCCTATTGGGTAGGCCGACAGTCCGCTCCTCCCCTCGGCGGCATGGCCGCCCACCTGTATGCGGAATTCGACGGCGGCGAGCTGGATCTCGCCCGACTGCGCCAGGCCGTCGATGCGCTGTACCTGCGTCATCCGCTGTTACGCCTGCGCATTACCGATGATGGCCGGCAGACGATCGCGCCTCCCGGCCCCCGGCACACCTTGCATCTCGACGACTGGCGGCACGCCGATACAGCGACGCTGGCAGCCGCGCTCGCCGCCAAACGCCAGGCAAAAAGTACCCAGCTGCTGCCGCTGGAACAGGGCGTGCCCTGCGATATCAGCCTGAGCCTGTTGCCGGAAGGGCGCAGCCGCCTGCATGTCGATCTCGATATGATCGCCGGCGATGCCATGAGCTTTCGCCTGTTGATGGAAGATCTGACGGCGTTTTATCACCAGTGCCCACCGGTACCCTCCCATGACGCGCCGCCGGCCTACTTCGATCACCTCGCACAACGTGACGCCGACGAGGCGCTGCGCCAGCGGCGCGAACGCGGCCAGCGTTGGTGGCGTGAGCGTCTGGCGCAGGTGCCACCAGCGCCGCGCCTGCTGCGCACGCCGGACCGCTGCCGCAGCGATCGCCTGGCCATACAGCTGGACGCAGAGGAAAGCCGCGCGCTGGAGAACGTCGCCAAACGGCACCACACCTCGCTCTCGACGCTGTTTCTCGCACTGTTCGCCCTGGCCGTCGGCCAGGGGTGGAACATGACGCGCTTTCGGCTCAACGTGCCGCTGTTCCACCGCGAGAGCGAACGGGAGGACGCGCATCGCCTCATCGGCGATTTCTCTAACCTGGTGCTGCTCGGCGTGGAGCTGAACCCGACGGAAAACCTGAGCGCCTTCTGCCGGCGCCTGATGACCCAGCTGGCGGAGCTGATCGAGCATGCGGATTACCCCGGCGTGAGCGTGATGCGCGATCTGTCGCGCCTGCACGGCAGCCTGCAGCCTTCGCCGGTGGTGTTTACCGCCGGTTTCGGCATCCGCGGCAAGACGCTGTTTTCCGAACGGGTCACCGACACCTTCGGCCGTCTCGGCTGGGTCATCTCTCAGGGGCCGCAGGTGGCGCTGGATGCGCAGGTCGCCCACGTCGACGACGGCATTCTGATCAACTGGGACGTGCGGCTCGACGCGTTCCCCGAGCAGGTGCTGCCACGCCTGCTGGCCTGTTACCGGGCGCTGCTGCACCTGGCCGCGCGGCAAACGGCGGCGTTCGATCGCCCGCTGTCGCACCTGCTGGCGCAATGCACGCCCGACGCGCTGGCGCAGCAGGCGCCGGTGCGCCAGGTGCTGCATCGGCTGCTGGCGCGGGTGGCCCCCGAGGCCGGCTTGCGCGACCACGACGATATCCACCGCTTGGCCTTGCCGGATGCCGGGGTGAACGCGCTGCTGACGGTGCTCAACAAGTATCTGGCGGCGGGGCTGACGGCGCAGGATCTGGCGGCGCATTCCTCCCCTGCGGCGCTGGCGGCATTGATCTGCCAACGCTCGCCCGAGGCAGGAAGGCATGCGAAAACGCTGCTCGCCGCGCTGGCGCCGCAGCACTGAGATCGGTTTCCGGGCGCGCGGCGCCCGGCTCGTTTTAATCGGTTAGCGACTATAGGGAAGTACCATGGAGACAGCTTTAACCGCACTGCAGCAGGCCTATCTTCTGGGCCGCAGCGATCGATGGCCGCTCGGCGGCGTGGCGATGCACGACTTTCGCGAATACCGCGCCCGGCAGCTGGACGTACCGCGCCTTGAAGCGCGCCTGACCGAGCTGGTACAGCATTACCCGGCGTTGCGCACCTGCATCAATGTGCAGCGCGGCACGCAGCACGTACGCCCGGAGGTGACGCTGCATCTGGATCGCCACGATTTGCGCGCCCTTGATGGCGAAGCGGCGCAGCGCCAGATCGAACAGCTGCGCGCGCGTTACTCCCACCAGCGCCACGATCCGAGCCAACCGCTGTGGCGCATCGCCGTGCTCCAACTTGCCGAACAGCAGGATCCGACGGGATCGTCGTACGATACGCTGATCTTCACCAGCTTCGATGCGTTGATCCTCGACGGCCAGGGGATCTCCACCGTGATCGCGCGCCTGTTTGACGATCGCCCTCTGGCGCCGACCGCCGCTGCGCTGCCGCCCCCTGCTGCACCTGCGGCGCAGCGCCAGGCCGATGCCGCCTACTGGCGCGACAAGCTGCAGGATGTCACCACCCCGTCAGCGTTACCGTGGCGCGCCCCGCTCGCCAATCTCACCTCGTCGCGCTATCGCCGCGCCACCCTGACGCTGCCGCGCGATACGATAAAACAGCTCGGCCGCCTGGGATCGCCACATGCGCTGCTGCGTAACAGCCTGCTGTCGGCGCTGATCCTCGATACGCTGGCCCACTGGACCACTGACGGCGAGCTGTGCGTCGGCGTGCCGGTGGCATTCCCCGCCGCCGACGGTGCACTGGGCAACGCCTCCAGCTTCGTAGCGGTACGCTATTCGCGCCACGGCGAAGATTTTATCCAGCGCGCACAAGCCTTGCAGGACGACGTGCTCGGCGCGCTCGACCACCTGACGTTTTCCGGCGTCGATCTGGCGCGGCAGTTGCTCGGCCAAAGCCAGGGCGGCCCGGCGCTGCCGGTGATCCTGACCAACTGCCTGGGCTGGGAGACGCTGCCGGCCGAGGCGCCGGTGCGCTTCCACGACGGCCTGACCCAAACGCCGCAGGTCGCCATCGACATTCGCCTGACGCTGGACAGCGAAAAAAACCTGCAGCTGTGCGTGGACTACGCCGAGCAGGCGCTGCACGGTGAACAGGTAGAAGCCATGCTGGCGGCATTGCAGCGACGCATCCTGCACAGCTGCCAACGGGCCGACCTGGCGATCGCGCCGCGGGACTTCATCGATCTGGCGCATTATCGCCACAACGACAGCGAAGCGAATTACGCACCTTATCCTTATCTGGCACAGCTGGCCGAGCGGCTGTTCGGCGCGCAAGGCGGCGGCAACGCGCTGATCTGCGGCGAACAGACGCTGACCTACCGCGAGCTGGGCCAGCGGATCGCCACGGCGATCGCCAATCTGCATAGCCGCGGCGTGCAGCCGGGCAACGTGGTCGCGCTGTATCTGCCGCGCAGCCCGGAACAGATCATCTTCAGCCTCGCCTGCGCCCTGCAGGGCGTGATCTGGGTGCCTGTCGATATCAACTCGCCGCCGGAACGCACCGCCTATCTGCTGGAGAACTGCCGACCGACGCTGGTGGTGCACGGCGGCGATCTGGAGACGCCCATTGGCGTGACGCCGGCGACCCTGCTGGCGCCGACGGATCACGCGCCTGCGCTGCCGGATGAGCAGACGCTGGTTGAACGCAGCGCCAGCCAGGCCGCGAGCTACTACCTGTATACCTCCGGTACCACCGGTAAGCCCAAATGCGTGGTGCTCAACAACCGCGCCACCGCCAACGTCGTCCACCAGACCCAGCAGCGCTGGGCGGTCACCGCCGACGACGTCTTCATTTCCGTCACGCCGCCGCACCATGACATGTCGATGTTCGATCTGTTCGGTTCGCTGTGCGCCGGCGCTACGCTGGTGCTACCGGCGCCGCATCAGGAAAAGGACGCCATCAGCTGGAACCAGCTGGTAGAAAAGCATCGGGTCACCCTGTGGTGTTCGGTACCCGCGATTCTGGAGATGTTGCTCACCTGCAAAACGGCCGACAGCCTGCGTTCGCTGCGCCTGGTGGCGCAAGGCGGCGACTACATCAAGCCGGCGACGGTACAAACCCTGCGTACCCTGCGCCCGGATCTCGCGCTGTTCTCGCTCGGCGGACCGACCGAAACCACCATCTGGAGCATCTGGCACCCGATCGCCCCGCAGGAGAACGGCACCGTGCCTTACGGCCGCCCGCTGCCGGCCAACCGCTACTTCATCTGCCATGACGACGGCAGCCACTGCCCGGCCGGCGTGGTCGGCCGCATCCATACCGCCGGGATCAACCTGGCGTTGGGCTACCTGGAGCAGGGGGAGCTGAAGCAGCACGATTTCGTTACCCTCGAAGGGCCGGATGGGCAACCGCTGCGCGCTTTTCGCACCGGCGATCAAGGCTACTACCGGGCGGACGGCAACATTATGTTCGCCACCCGGGTGAACGGCTATGTGAAGATCCGCGGCGTGCGCGTCTCGTTGCCGGAAATCGAAGACGTGCTGCGCCGCCATCCGGCGATCCAGGACATGGTGGTGGTGGATTACCCCAGCGGAGAGAACAACGAGGCGGCGCTCGGTGCCCTGTATCTGACCCGCGACGGCAAACCGCTGCCGCTGTCCGAGATCCGCGCCTTCGCCACCGGCTATCTGCCCTGTACCCATATTCCGACACGCTTTATCCATGCCGAGGCGCTGCCGCTGTCCGCCAACGGCAAAACCGACCGCCATCGCATCCGTGCCGACCTGAGCCACCAGCAAACCGCGCCGGCGCTGAACGCCTGTGCGGCCCCGCCGCCGAACGCGCCTTTGGCGCGCAGCGCAGAGATCCTGACCATTTACTGGCAGGCGATCGGCGTGGCACCGCGCCCGGAATGGGGAGAAGAGACGGCATTTATCGCCATGGGGCTGAAGCTGCCGCATATCAAACAGGTGGCGGAACGCCTCAATGACGCTTTCGGTACCCGGCTGGTGAGCAGTTCGCTCCTGCCGTGCAAGAACGCGCGCGAAGTGGCGGCGTTGTTGGCCAACTGAAACCACACCACTCGGGCGGGGACATCCCCCGCCCGCATTTTATCAGGCGGGCAACGCCGTCAGGGCCGCCAGCGGCTGCTCCCAGGCTTCCCGCTGCAGCGCGCGCAACAGGAATTCCTGCAGCGCCTCGCCATAGTCCAGCGCATCCTCCGTCGGGAACTGCTCCAGATAAATATCGATATCCACCTGCAGATCGCGGGCGTCGGTGCGGCCGCGATAAGTCAGGTTAAAACCGTCGCCCGAGCCGCCGGCCAATACGCGGCGGGTGCCGCTACAGCCGACAAAACGAGGCGCATCGAAGGGTTGTACGTTGATGAAGGGGGAAATAAAGAAGCGCGAGTCAGGATCCACACCGCGATCGGCGGCCAGTTGGCGCAGGCGGTAGCCGGCGTGGCTGCGCAGCTCGCGCAGCTGCTGCGTCAGAGTGGTGAGAAAGCCCCCCAGCGTCTCCGCTTGCGGCGGTGACACCAGCAGCGGCAGGGTGTTGACCGCCAACGAAGGCACGTTGGTGGCGGCCTGCCCGCGGCGATTCATCGCTGGCATCCACATCGGCAACGCCTCGCCCTGCCGGGTGTCGCGGGGCATCACCTGAAATAGCCAGGCCGCCGACAGCGCCACCAGCAAGTCGGGCCAATTGATGCCGCTGCGCTCCGCCAGCTGCGCCAGTCGTTGCGATACCGCCGCCGGCAGCCGGTGGTGGGTGCTCAGACGCCGCACGCCATAGGCCTCACCGCCCTTGCGCACCGTCGGCAGCGCCTGCGACGGCGGCAGATAGCTCTGCCAAAAGCGCCGATCGCGCTCGCATCGCTCAGAACCCGCGTAGGCCAGCTCAGCCTGTTGAAAGGCGTCGAAGGCGCCCAGAGGCATGCCCGCGCTACCTTCACCCAGATAGTGTGCATACAACGCGGCGCAGCGGTGTTCAATTAGCGCCATACCGAAACCATCAACCAGAATATGGTGCGCACGTACGTACCAGAGGTAGCGCTCCGGCCCCAGCTTGATCAGCCAGGCGGCGGCTAACGGCTCGCAGTGCAGCGCCCGGCGCTGCGCGATATCTTCGCGCATCAGGTTTTGCGCCGCCTGCCAGGGATCGCCGTGCGTTTGCAGATCGATGCGTTGCAATGGCGGTATACGCTGTGGATCGTGCCGTAACGGCGGAGGAGAGTCGCCATGCCGCTCGCCAAAGCGCAGGGCAAACGCCTGCGTCTCGGCGAGGGTGGCGGCGATCGCCCGGCAGAGCGTCTCTTCCTCTACCGCGCCGCACAGTTCGGTGCAGTGTGCGACGGTGGACAGGGTCTGCCCGGGGTGCAAGGTGTGTTCTTCCCAGAAATCAAGCTGCGCTGGCGCCAGCGGCAACCATTCAGAGGCCAAAGCGGTGTCCGACATGTTACCTACCTTTGATAAGCCCGAATAAAGACGCCGAACGGGCGTAACCCGCCGTTCAACGGCTTTTGCGTGTCTCCATACATCATCAAATGAAAATGATAATAACATCTATTATCATTTCTATTAATTTGGTAACACTTTAGATTCTGTTAAGCGGGGATGCAAGTCGCGCAGTGGGGACGGAGAAAAGAAAGTGGCGGAGAGAAGACGGCTAAAAACAAAACGCCCCGGCACAGCTGCCCGGGGCGTTTTTAACATCAGAGCTGCTCGATGATTAGGCCTGATTGGCTGGCTTCACCTTCTGCGCCAGAAACTCCGTTTCGTAGGCCAGCGCCTTCTTGCGATCGAACTGGTGTTCCCACTTGGCGATCACCAGCACCGCCAGTGCGTTACCCACGACGTTCAGCGCGGTGCGCGCCATATCCAGGATACGGTCCACGCCGGCGATGAACGCCAGGCCTTCCAACGGAATGCCGACGCTGCCCAGCGTGGCCAGCAGCACCACGAACGAGACGCCCGGCACGCCGGCGATCCCTTTCGAGGTGACCATCAGCGTCAGCACCAGCACGATCTCCTGCCCCAACGACAGCTCGATGCCGTACAGCTGGGCGATAAAGATAGCGGCAATGCTCTGGTACAGCGTCGAGCCATCCAGGTTAAAGGAGTAGCCGGTCGGCACCACGAAGCTGGTGATCGACTTGGGCGCGCCGTAGGCCTCCATCTTTTCGATGATGCGCGGCAGCACCGTTTCCGAGCTGGCGGTGGAATAAGCCAGGATCAGTTCGTCTTTCAGGATACGGATCAACGTCCAGATGCGCAGGTTGCACAGCCGGGCGACAGCCCCCAGCACCACCAGGGCGAAGAACGCGATGGCGAAGTACACCAGCACCACCAGCTTGGCCAGCGGCAGCAGCGAGGCGAAACCGAAGTTGGCTACCGTGACCGCAATCAGGCCAAACACCCCGATCGGCGCATAGCGCATGATCATGTGGGTGACTTTGAACATGCTCTCGGACACCGCCTTGAACACCTTCAGCAGCGGCTCTTTGGTCTCTTTCGGCAACGACGACAGCCCCAGACCGAACAGCACCGAGAAGAAGATAATCGGCAGCATGTCGCCCTTGGCCATCGACGAGAAGACGTTCGACGGGATCAGCGACAGAATGGTCGCCACCAGACTGTGCGAACCGCTTTGCACCTGTTCGGTGGTTTTCTCATACTGCGAAATGTCCACCGTGGTCAGCGTCGACATATCGATGCCGTGGCCGGGTTGGAATACGTTGGCCAGCGTCAACCCCACCACGATGGCAACGGTGGTGATCACTTCGAAGTAAATAATGGTTTTCAATCCGATGCGGCCCAGCTTTTTCGCATCGCCCACGCCGGCAATACCGACGATCAGCGTGGAAATAACGATCGGTACCACAATCATCTTGATCAGGCGAATAAAGATATCACCCGCCGGGCTGAGAATATTGCTGACCAGCCACTCACGAGATTCTGTCTGGTTGTGCAATACCGCGCCAACAATAATACCCAGCACCAACGCGATCAGGATTTGCCAAGCCAGGCTAATTTTTACACTTTTCATACCCAAAAAGTCCTCAAAGACTCTTTTCGCCGTACAAAGTCGCAACACGGAGAAAAGAATACTTAATCATTTATTACAGGCTTATGTTAATTCAGTGGAAGCGTTCACCTGCCCTGGGTGCGACGCAGTATAAATCTGTATCATCCGGGCGGCATGCTCTGCAAGCCTTGATTTGTCAGGGTTGAGCGCTGAATCGAATAACAAAAATTTCGCGTTACTATTTCAAATGGCATAATTACTTGTTATTAAAAACATAATTTCTCATGCAATGAAGCACATAACCGCGCCGACGACGTTTTTTTGAACGCCATTAAAATGCGTTATTTTTCGCCCATTCTGCATATTTAATCCGCATCAAATGTTTATATTTTGTTACGTAAAAGTCAAATAAATGAGAATTGACCGAGTGACATTTTCGACCATAAATGCAGCACCGCTTTATATTTAGCTTAAAAATCGAGCGATGGCGCAGAGTGAATCCCCTAGGATATCACCCGACCTTTCATCAGGAATTAAAGGTTAATAAAACGTTATTTCACGGCGTGCCGTCCATCGTTATATCGCGTTAATATCAACTTCGAATATTAATAGCGAAAAATAATCCAAAAAGATTTATAGCGTGAAATAACGCAGGCCTTTCCCACGCGATTAATCACGAGGCAAACAGTCTCGTCTTTTTTTATTCTTTTTTGTTCTTTAGATAAGTGTTTTTGGCTAAAAACGCGGGTTTATGATGAATTAAACGCCAAAGAGATAGATACGTCCTGCAAATGCGACAGAACTATTACAAATCAATATCTTTGTTGCGTGATCTGCCGCGCAAAAAAGAAACAAAGAATCGTAGCAAACTATACTTAACCTTCAGTTGACATATCATTAACAACTTCAAGGAGAAAAGCTATGAGCCAACTGCATAAACACGCTATTCCTTCTGCAATTGCAGAGCGCGCCCTGATTAATCCGGCACAATACCAACAGTATTATCAACAGTCGGTTCAAGACCCAGAGGCTTTCTGGGGTGAGCATGGCAAAATCCTGGACTGGATCAAACCCTATACCAAAGTTAAAAACACGTCGTTCGATCCCGGCCACGTCAGCATTCGTTGGTTTGAAGACGGCACGCTGAACCTGTCTGCCAACTGTCTGGACCGCCATCTGGCTGAGCGCGGCGACCAGACCGCCATTATCTGGGAAGGCGATGACCCGACCCAATCCAAGAACGTGACTTACAAACAGCTGCACCATGACGTCTGCCAGTTCGCCAACGTGCTGAAAAAGCTCGGCGTGAAAAAAGGCGACGTGGTGGCTATCTATATGCCGATGGTGCCGGAAGCGGCGGTCGCGATGCTGGCCTGTGCGCGCATCGGCGCCGTACATTCGGTGATCTTCGGCGGCTTCTCGCCGGAAGCGGTCGCCGGACGCATTATCGACTCCAACGCCAAACTGGTCATTACCGCCGATGAAGGCCTGCGCGCCGGCCGCGCCGTGCCGCTGAAAAAGAACGTCGACGATGCGCTGAAAAATCCCGGCGTGGTCAGCGTGGACAACGTGGTGGTATTCCAACGCACCGGCAAACCGGGTTACTGGCAGGAAGGGCGCGATCTGTGGTGGCATGAACTGACCCAGGGCGTCTCCGCCGACTGCCCACCGGAAGAAGTGAACGCCGAGGACCCGCTGTTTATCCTGTATACCTCCGGCTCGACCGGCAAGCCGAAAGGCGTGCTGCACACCACCGGCGGCTACCTGGTGTACGCTGCGATGACCTTTAAGTATGTGTTCGACTACCACGACGGCGACATTTATTGGTGCACCGCCGACGTGGGCTGGGTCACCGGCCACAGCTATCTGCTGTACGGCCCGCTGGCCTGCGGCGCCACCACGCTGATGTTCGAAGGCGTGCCTAACTATCCAGGCGTCAATCGCCTGTCGCATGTGATCGACAAACACCAGGTCAACATTCTGTATACCGCGCCGACCGCCATTCGCGCCCTGATGGCCGAAGGCGACAAGGCGATCGAGGGCACCCGACGCGATTCGCTGCGCATCATGGGCTCGGTCGGCGAGCCGATCAACCCGGAAGCATGGGAGTGGTATTACAACAAGATAGGCAACGCAAAGTGCCCGATCGTCGATACCTGGTGGCAAACCGAAACCGGCGGCTTCATGATTACCCCGCTGCCGGGCGCCACCGAGCTGAAGGCCGGTTCCGCCACGCGGCCTTTCTTCGGCGTACAGCCGGCGCTGGTCGATAACGTCGGCACACCGCAGGAAGGCGCCTGCGAAGGCAACCTGGTGATCGTCGACTCCTGGCCGGGCCAGGCGCGTACCCTGTTTGGCGATCATGACCGCTTCGAGCAAACCTACTTCTCGACCTTCAAAGGCATGTACTTCAGCGGTGACGGCGCCCGCCGCGACGAGGACGGTTACTACTGGATCACCGGCCGCGTCGACGACGTGCTGAACGTCTCCGGCCACCGTCTGGGCACCGCCGAGATCGAGTCTGCGCTGGTATCGCACCCGAAAATCGCCGAAGCGGCAGTGGTCGGCATTCCTCACAACATCAAAGGCCAGGCGATCTACGCCTACATCACGCTGAATCACGGCGAAGAACCGACGCCGGAGCTCTATACCGAAGTGCGCAACTGGGTGCGTAAAGAGATAGGGCCGATCGCCACGCCGGACGTGCTGCACTGGACAGATTCGCTGCCCAAAACGCGCTCCGGCAAGATCATGCGGCGTATCCTGCGCAAAATTGCCGCCGGCGACACCAGCAACCTGGGGGATACCTCCACGCTGGCGGATCCGGCCGTAGTCGACAAGCTGTTGGAAGAAAAACAATCAATGAAAGTGCCGTCATAATTTACGCCGCTTCAGGCCGCTCATTCGGATAACGCGCCGTTGAGCGGCCCTGGCGCGGCGTACTCTATCAATACCTACTGGAGACACTCTGATGAATGACACCATTTATCAAGGGATTGAAGAAAACCCGCGCTTTAAAGAGCTGGTGAGAAAACGCGGCCGGTTCGCCTGGCTGCTTTCGCTGATTACGCTGGCGCTGTACGTCGGCTTTATTCTGTTGATCGCCTTCGATCCGCAATGGCTCGGCACGCCGATCGCCGCCGGATCGACCATCACCCGCGGGATCCCGGTCGGCGTCGGGCTGATCGTGATCTCTTTCGTCTTGACCGGGATCTACGTGTTTCGCGCCAACGGCGAGTTCGATCGCCTCACCGCAGAAATCCTGCGTGAGGTGAAACAATGAAGCGTTTATGCTCCGCCCTTTCCGCCGCCGCGTTGCTGTTGCTGCCCGGTCTGGCCCATGCCGACGCCATCGGCGGCGAAGTGCATCGTCAGCCGCTGAACATCCAGGCGATCGTGATGTTTATCCTGTTTGTCGGCGCCACACTGTACATCACCTACTGGGCGTCCAAACGCACCCGTTCCCGCCAGGACTACTACACCGCGGGTGGACGCATCACCGGCCTGCAAAACGGCCTGGCGATCGCCGGCGACTTCATGTCCGCCGCTTCGTTCCTCGGCATTTCCGCCCTGGTTTACACCTCGGGTTATGATGGCCTGATCTATTCCATCGGCTTCCTCATCGGCTGGCCGATCATTCTGTTCCTGATCGCGGAGCGCCTGCGCAACCTCGGCCGCTATACCTTTGCCGATGTCGCCTCTTACCGTCTGCAGCAGAAACCGATCCGCACCCTGTCGGCCTGTGGCTCTTTGGTGGTGGTGGCGCTGTATCTGATCGCGCAGATGGTCGGTGCCGGCAAGCTGATCCAGCTGCTGTTCGGGCTCAACTACCACGTGGCGGTGATCCTGGTCGGTATCCTGATGGTGTTGTACGTGCTGTTCGGCGGCATGCTGGCCACCACCTGGGTGCAAATCATCAAGGCGGTGCTGCTGCTGGCCGGCGCCAGCTTTATGGCGCTGATGGTGATGAAGTCGGTCAACTTCGACTTCAACACCCTGTTCGCCGAAGCGGTGAAGGTGCATCCGAAAGGCATCGCCATCATGAGCCCCGGCGGCCTGGTCTCCGATCCGATTTCCGCGCTGTCGCTCGGCCTGGCGCTGATGTTCGGCACCGCCGGTTTGCCGCACATCCTGATGCGCTTCTTTACCGTGAGTGACGCCAAAGAAGCGCGCAAGAGCGTGTTCTACGCCACCGGTTTTATCGGTTACTTCTATATCCTGACCTTTATCATCGGCTTCGGCGCCATCTTGCTGGTCAGCGCCAATCCGGCGTTCAAAGACGCCACCGGCGCGCTGCTGGGCGGCACCAACATGGCGGCGGTGCACCTGGCCAATGCCGTTGGCGGCAACTTCTTCCTCGGCTTTATCTCGGCGGTGGCCTTCGCCACCATTCTGGCGGTCGTTGCAGGCCTGACGCTGGCCGGCGCCTCGGCCGTTTCCCACGATCTGTACGCCAGCGTGATGAAAAACGGCAAGGCGACCGAGCGCGATGAGCTGAAGGTCTCCAAGATCACCGTCGTGGTGCTCGGCCTGGTCGCTATCGCGCTGGGGATTTTGTTCGAGAAGCAGAACATCGCCTTTATGGTCGGATTGGCGTTCTCGATCGCCGCCAGCTGTAACTTCCCTATCATCATCCTGTCGATGTACTGGTCGCGTTTGACCACTCGCGGCGCAATGATTGGCGGCTGGCTGGGCCTGCTGACGGCGGTGATTCTGATGATCCTCGGCCCGACGATCTGGGTGCAGATCCTCGGCCATGAAAAGCCGATTTACCCGTATGAATATCCGGCGCTGTTCTCGATGATCGTGGCCTTTGTCGGTACCTGGCTATTCTCGATCACCGACGGCTCGCTGGCCGGGCAGCAGGAGCGGGAACGCTTCCGGGCTCAGTTTGTCCGTTCGCAAACCGGGCTGGGCATCTCTCAAGGCAGCTCGCATTAACCGAATAATAAGTGAAAAAAGCAAACACCCCCTAATCAAAGGCCCTTCGGGGCCTTTTCTCTGGCTGTTTATCGGAGAGAAGCAGGGAAAAGCAGCGCAGCGTAGCTGCGCTTTTTTGCGTTTTACGCATAGCAAAAAGCCCTGAACGTCAGTTCAGGGCTTTCGGCTTTATTTGATGCCTGGCAGTTTATGGCGGGCGTCCTGCCCGCCCCCCTTCGGGCCGTTGCTTCGCAACGTTCAAATCCGCTCCCGGCGGATTTGTCCTACACAATTCGTCTCATCCTGAGACTCTCCCCTCCGGGGCCGCCGCACGCGGCGTTAAGGCCCGTTCCCGACGGGCCTTTCGCATGCCCATGCTCGTGCAGAACGCCAGATAACAGACAAAACAAAAAGCCCCATGCTTTCGCATGAGGCTTGTTGTTTTATTTGATGCCTGGCAGTGTCCTACTCTCGCATGGGGAGACCCCACACTACCATCGGCGCTACGGCGTTTCACTTCTGAGTTCGGCATGGGGTCAGGTGGGACCACCGCGCTATTGCCGCCAGGCAAATTCTGTTTCATTCCAACCGCTTCACTCTCGTAAAGCCATCAGAACCAATCTGTAAACAAGCTGAATATTGTCTCGGTCTCACCAAAACACCTTCGGTGTTGTAAGGTTAAGCCTCACGGATCATTAGTACTGGTTAGCTCAATGCATCGCTGCACTTACACACCCAGCCTATCAACGTCTTAGTCTTAAACGTTCCTTCAGGGGCCTTGAAGGCCCAGGGAAGACTCATCTTGAGGCAAGTTTCGCGCTTAGATGCTTTCAGCGCTTATCTTTTCCGCACTTAGCTACCGGGCAATGCCATTGGCAT